>CATZZP010000033.1 GCA_958426775.1 uncultured Bacillota bacterium | reverse complement strand
CGCCTGCGGCGACCGCATCTCTTTGCGGTGCCGATTCAGTTTTGAAGGTACAAAATATGTAAAAAACACTTGCAATATTGTATGTATTGTGTTAATATATGTAAGTGCCTGATAATTTAGGCTTTTGAGAGTCATTATTCTGCTTTTTGCAGAACAATAATCCTCGATAGCTCAGCGGTAGAGCATCCGGCTGTTAACCGGAGGGTCGTAGGTTCGAATCCTACTCGGGGAGCTTTCCCAAAGAGCTTTTAATTTGCAAAAATTCTCTCTGCGAGGTAATTGATTGCTTTTTAGCTCATATACGGCCCGTTGGTCAAGAGGTTAAGACACGGCCCTTTCACGGCTGAGACACGAGTTCGATTCTCGTACGGGTCATTTAAATATTTTCGGTGCTGATGCGTTCAGGGGAAACACCCGTTCCCATACCGAACACGACGGTTAAGACCTGAACGGCTGATGATACTTGGTGGGTGACCGCCCGGGAAAGTAAGTGAGTGCCGAATTCAATTTTTATAATAGGTAGTTGCAACGCAAAGGTTGTTTCTTATGTCGGGCGGTCCCGCCCGAGAAAGCAAGGTCAGCACTTTTGCTAACGCAAAAGCCACCTACGGTGTCTGCATCTCTTTGCGGTGCGGGAATGCCGAATTCAATTAAAAAACTTGGCTTAATGTCAAATACATAACGGGGTGTAGCGTAGCTTGGCTAGCGCGCCTGATTTGGGATCAGGAGGTCGCAGGTTCGAATCCTGTCACCCCGATTTTACTGCTAAGGTATCTAAGCAGTTTTAGCCGAAAGCAGTCTTTCGGTTATTTGTATATTAAGGGGAAATATCCCAGTCCTATGTGCCAGTAGCTCAGCTGGATAGAGCAACGGCCTTCTAAGCCGTGGGTCGCAGGTTCGAATCCTGTCTGGCACATTTTTTATGTTATGGTGGGTATAGCGCAGTTGGTTAGCGCGCCAGATTGTGGCTCTGGAGGCCATGGGTTCGAATCCCATTATCCACCCTTTTTATTACAAGGGCTTAGCCTTGTGTAAATAATATATGGGCTACTAGCTCAGTTGGCTAGAGCACTTGACTTTTAATCAAGGGGTCCCGGGTTCGAGCCCCGGGTAGCTCATCAAATGCAAAAAAGCTCTGTTTTACAGGGCTTTTTATATTTAAAATATATCGATTTTGTGAAATTTTATTATATGCTTTTTGCATAAAGCCATATTGTAATTTATACTGTACAGGTAAAATATTACGATAATCATTTTCTGAAAAAAGGTTGACAGTAACATAAATAAAGGTTATCATATAATGTATATGAAAAGACTTTGACGGAAAGAGTAGCTTAAAACAAAAGGTTCAGAGAGAGGTATATTTGCTGTGAGTACCTTACCTTAAGTTTAGGTGAAGTGCATTCCCGAGTTGACAGGGTGAGTCCTTAAGGGGAGGTAGCCTTGTACGTTTTGCCTGCGTTAAGGGCTTAAGAGAGAATTTTTATATTCTAATTAGAGTGGAACCACGGCAGCCTCGTCTCTAGCACAGAGATGAGGCTTTTTTATTGACCCGTAGCTTAAATTCAGTTATAATCGGAGATGTAGAAATGAAAATTATAAGCGATTTTAAAACTATCAGGCGAAAAGACCCTGCTATAAAAAGCGGCATTGAAGTGTTGCTGTATTCCAGCTTTTGGGCACTTTTATTTTATCGTCCTGCCCATGTGCTTTATAAATGGAAGCTGTTCTTTATAGCAAGACTTATTTCACAGATAGCAAGGCTTCTTACGGGTATTGAAATTCACCCGGGTGCAACCATAGGCGAAGGACTATTTATTGACCACGGTATGGGTGTTGTAATAGGTGAAACCTGTGAAATAGGCAATAACGTAACTATATATCAGGGCGTAACCCTAGGCGGTACGGGAAAAGACGTAGGCAAACGTCATCCTACTATAGGCGATAATGTTATGGTAGGCTCAGGTGCAAAGGTATTAGGTCCTATTAAAATAGGTGCCAACTCAAAGATAGGTGCAGGCTCTGTAGTACTAAAAGATGTGCCTGAGGACTCAACTGTTGTAGGTATTCCGGGCAGAGCAGTTAAACGCAGTACTCTGTATGACAGCCCGTCTGAAAACCTAGACCAGCTTAGATTACCTGACCCTGTTGAAATGGAAATCTGTAAGCTTAGAGTAAAAATAAGTCAGCTTGAAGCAGAGCTAAATAAATTAAATGAGGAGAAAAAAGAATGAAGCTTTATAATACCTTAACAAGACAAAAGGAAGAATTTATACCTATGGAGGAGGGCAAGGTCAAAATGTACGTATGCGGACCTACCGTCTATGACTATATCCATATAGGCAACGCAAGACCTTATGTTATTTTTGATACCATACGCAGATATATGGAGTACAAGGGACTTGAGGTAAACTATGTACAGAATTTTACCGATGTAGATGATAAAATAATTAATAAGGCAATCAAAGAGGGAGTTGACGCCAAGGTTATTTCAGAGCGTTACATTGCAGAGGCTTTAAAGGATGCAGAAGGTCTTAATGTAGAGCCTGCCACCAAAAATCCAAAGGTAACAGAGGAAATGCCCGAAATTATTGAAATGATAAAAACTCTTATTGAAAAGGGGCATGCCTACGAGGTAAACGGCAGTGTGTTCTATGACACCAAGTCCTTTAAGGACTACGGCAAGCTTTCAGGTAAAAATATAGACGAGCTTGAGGCAGGTGCCAGAATTGAAGTTGATAACAGTAAGAAAAGTCCTATGGACTTTGTGCTTTGGAAGCCTAAAAAGCCCGGTGAACCTGCATGGCAGTCACCCTGGGGTGAGGGTCGTCCCGGTTGGCATATAGAATGTTCTGTAATGGCAAAGAAGTATTTAGGCGATACAATAGATATTCACGCAGGAGGAGAGGACCTTATTTTCCCTCATCATGAAAATGAAATTGCTCAAAGTGAGGCAGCTAATGATGCACCTTTTGCCAAGTATTGGATGCATAACGGCTTTATTAATGTAAACAACGAAAAAATGAGTAAATCAAAGGGTAATTTCTTTACCCTCAGAGATATTGTGGCAGAGGTGCCTTATGATGTTGTGAGATTTTTTATTTTAAGCGGTCACTACAGAAGCCCGATTAACTTTTCAAGAGAACTTATGCAGGCTGCAGGCAACGGCCTTGACAGAATTAAGGCTTGTGCAAAGAAGCTGGAATTTTTACGTGAAAACACAAGCGGTGAATTAACAGAGGCGGAAAAGGAGCTTATAGCTGATTGTGACGGTTTTAGAGTTCAGTTTGAAAACGCTATGGATGATGATTTCAACACAGCTAATGCTATTACGGCTATATTTGACCTTGTAAAGTTTGCTAACTCCAACGTAAACGAAACATCCTCAAGAGATTTTGTTGAGTCAGTTGAAAAGGAGTTTAAATCACTTTGTGATATTCTCGGTATTGTTCTTACAGAGAAAAAGGCAGAGGTTGATGTTGAAAAGATAGAGGCTCTTATTGCAGAGCGTACTGCCGCTAAGAAAAACAAGGACTTTGCAAGAGCTGACCAAATCAGAGAGCAGTTGACACAAATGGGTATTTTAATTGAAGATACAAGAGCAGGTGTACGTTGGTCGGTGATGTAATATGTTTGATATAACAGGTATAGATAGAATTACAAACCCCAAGGAGTATTCACCTCTGGTGCTTGCTTATATAGGCGATGCGGTTTATGAGGTGCTTGTAAGGCAGTATATAGTAAGCTTGGGTAATGCCCCTGTAAATGTGCTTAATAAAAAGGCCAGGGCAATAGTAAATGCGGCGGCTCAATCTTCTGTATATGATAAAATAAAAGATGCACTTACAGAGGAGGAGGAGGCTGTTTACAGACGAGGCAGAAATGCCAAAAGTCATACAGCGGCGAAAAATCAAAGTATTACTGACTACAGACGTGCAACAGGCATTGAGGCACTTTTCGGCTATCTTTATTTATCAGGTAAAAATGAAAGGATAAATGAGCTGTTTTGCCTTTGCATTAAAGAAAATGAGGTAAGCTAATGAAGAAATCAGATAAAAAACCTAATAACAGACCTAATAATAAAAGAGAAGAAAGAACACCCAAATCAGGGTTTGAAAAATTTGAGGACAGCCTTCGCTTAGAGGGCAGAAATGCTGTTATGGAGGCACTTAATCACGATAAGCCCATTGACAAGCTTTTTGTTAAAAAGGGTGAGGTTGAGGGTACTCTTAAGGTTATTGTAGCTAAGGCAAGAGAAAAGGGGATACTTGTACAGGAGGTTGATAAGACCAAGCTTGAGTTTATGTCCTCAAGCAATAATCCTCAGGGCGTTATTGCTCTTTGTCCTGCCTACGAATATTGTGAGGTAAGTGATATTATAGAAAAGGCACGTAATAAGGGTGAGGAGCCTTTTATAATCATCTTAGATGAAATTACAGACCCTCATAATTTAGGTGCTGTTATTCGTACTGCTGATGCGGCAGGTGCTCATGGTGTTATTATACCTAAGCACAGGGCTGTAGGTGTAAATGCTATTGTAAGCAAAACCTCTGCAGGTGCGGCAGAATATGTACCTGTAGCAAAGGTAACTAACATAACAAGAGCTATTGAGGAATTACAAAAGGAAAACATCTGGGTAGCCTGTGCCGATATGAACGGCGAGCCTTACTTCAAGGCACCCTTAAACGGTGCAATTGCTATAGTAATAGGTAACGAGGGCAAGGGTGTAAGCCGACTTGTAAAGGAAAAATGTGATTTTACAGTGGGTATACCCATGTATGGTAAGATTTCGTCCTTAAATGCCTCTGTTTCAGCAGGACTTATTATGTATGAGGTAGCAAGACGCAGGCATTTTTAAGGGGGTAGCATATGGTAAATGAATATTTGCTTGTAGATGGCTACAATATAATTTTTGCATGGGACGAGCTAAAAAAAATAGCTGATGACAGCCTTGATTTAGCAAGAGATAAGCTTATCGGCATACTTAAAAATTATCAGGGAGCCAAGGGCTTTAATATTATACTTGTTTTTGACGCCTACCTTGTTAAGGGCAATAAGGGTAGCGTAGAGAAAGAGGATAATATTTATGTAGTTTATACCAAGGAGGCGGAAACTGCCGATAACTATATTGAGAAAACGGCAACTGCCTTATCAAAGTATAATAAGGTCAGAGTAGCGACCTCTGATTACTTAGAGCAGGTCATAATTATAGGCAGAGGTGCCGTGCGTATTTCTGCAAAGGATTTAAAAGCGGAGATTGAGGCGGTCAACAGAGAAATTAAGGAGCATATTGAGGCAAGCAAGCCTGTTAAGAAAAATATGCTTTTTGATAATCTTGACCCTAAGGCGGCTGCGTGGCTTGAAGAGCTTAGGAGGAAAAAGTAATTGTCAGAATTTGAAAAAAATTACTATGAAAAATATCAATCCTTAACTGATGAACAGATTGTAGAGCTTATACACAGTGATGATAAGCTTGCCCTTGAATACCTTATTGAAAAATATAAGGGACTTGTGCGAAGCAAAACCCGTAGTTACTTTATGATGGGTGCAGACAGAGAGGATGTAATTCAGGAGGGAATGATTGGCTTTTATAAGGCTATACGTGACTTTAATAAGGATAAGCAGGTTAATTTTTATTCCTTTGCAGAGCTTTGTGTTCAGCGTCAGATTATAACTGCCATAAAAACGGCAGGCAGACAGAAACATATTCCCCTTAACTCCTATGTTTCCTTAAACCGCCCGGTTTATGATGAAAACGATGAGTGTACATATATTGAGCTTTTAAGTTATGACTTAATAAGCTCAAATCCTGAGGCTATGGTTATAGACAGTGAGGAAAAAAATACAATAGAGGGACGTATAGGTGTTGCCTTAAGCCCTCTTGAAAGGCGAGTGCTTTCTCTTTACTTAAGGGGTAAAAGCTACTCGGAAATAGCACAAAAGGTAAATAAGGACGAAAAAAGCATTGATAATGCCTTGCAAAGAATAAAAAAGAAGGTTGAAAAAATAATTAACGAAAAAAGCTGAGTATAATTTTATTCAGCTTGTCTGTATATGAAAAATAAGCTAAGCGGTGTAAATTTATCATTAAATTTACATCGCTTTTTATATAAGGGCTATACATAAAAATATTTGGTGCAATTTTTATTACACCAAATATTATTGTCCCTTTAATTTTCTGTCAGATTTTCAAGAATGTCACAGCCTTTTCTTATAACCTCTTCACAGCTGTATATTTTGCTTTGTATTTCACTGCAATTAAAGCTTTTATAAGTTTTTTTAAAGGCAAGTAAAAACTCCAGCCTTTTTTGCTTCAGTGTATTTTCGTCCTTGTAAAGCAGACCTAAAACCATAATACAGCTTATAGGTACACTGCACATTATGCCTATACCGAAGCCGTTATTTATGCCGCTTAAGGCTCTTTGAGTATCTTTTGCCGATATACCGTATAGCTTTTCTGCTCCCTTTATTATACAGCAGGAACAGCTGTAGCCTTGGTTATAATAGGCTATTGCCATGT
>CATZZP010000032.1 GCA_958426775.1 uncultured Bacillota bacterium | reverse complement strand
TCATTAGTTTAGCACAGCTTATTTGCTTTGTCAAGAACTTTTTTAAAAGATTTTTTTATTTGTTTTTTGCTCACTTAGCAGAGCAAAAATTATATTATCACAACTTATGAGCTATGTCAACAACTTTTTACAAAAATTTATGCTCTTTTTTACAAGTTGGATTTTTTAAAAAAAAAGCTGTCAACTGAGTTGACAGCCAAACGGAGTAGGAGAGATTTGAACTCTCGCGCCGCTTTCACGACCTACTCCCTTAGCAGGGGAGCCTCTTCAGCCACTTGAGTACTACTCCTTAACAAGTGCTTGATTATTATACTATGGAAAATATAAAAATGTCAAGCACTTTTTTGAAATTTTTTCATTTTACCTGAAAGCTTACTGTATAATCCATAGAATTTGAGTCATCAACCGACTTTTCCTCTCCCGTAATATAATCCCTAAGCTCATATTTAAGCTTTGTATAGGAAACAGATGTTATTCTTGCAGATATACCCTTTTGATTTTGGTCAATAATTGTTGTACCCTCAATAGTATAAAGCTTGCTTGTTATGTGTGCAAGACTTTCTCCGCTTATATATACGATTGCATCATATTCAACGGCAGTCGCAGACCTTTCAACCGTAGCACCGCTTATTTTTGGCATAGAGGGTTCAACCACTTCCGTTTCAAGAGCTGCTTCATCAACCTGTTCTATTTCATACACGTCTGCATCAGCCTGAGCGGCGGCACCGCTGCCTGATACAGGCACACTGTCCTCTGCCTCATTATCTGCATCAGAGGTGCTTTCCTTTACCTTACTTTTTATTGCATCAGAGGTATCACTTTCTACCGTATTATTTGCTGTATCGAACTTACTTCCCTCTGAGTCATCAGCTTCGGTAACTACAGGAGTTTCTTCAACCGCATCAGCAGCTTCTTCAGCCTCAACCGTATTTGCTTCCACTGCAAAGGCATAATCCTCCCCTGCCACAGCTACCTGCGGCAAGGATAAGGTAGTTTCCTCTGCCCCAATCTCATATTCGTTCGTTTCATTTACAGGCTCTTCTGTTGCCTGTGTCAGCTCCTTGGTGTTTTCCGCAACATCGGCAGAAGCTTCCTCATTTTTTAAAATATCAATTTTATTATCTAAACCCTGATTATAACTTGTGCCGATACCTACACCTATTACACAAATAAGCACAACTGCTGCTACGGCACTTACGGCAAACTTATTAACATTAAAAGGGGATACCCTTTTGCTTTTTTGTATTTTCTGTATAAGACCTTCTTCAAAATCATCGGGGACAGGCTCGGCAAGAGCCTTTAATTCAGCCTTTAAAGCCTTAAGTGCCTCATAGTCTGCCCTACAGTCGGCACATTCAATTAAATGCTCCCTGACCTCTTGGGCAGTATCCTTATCAAGCTCATCTGTTATATACTGGTCCAATCTGCTTTTAATATCTATACAGCTCATTACCTCACCACCTTTCACTATTATAGACGTACTAATTCAAATTTTGTTCCGTTAAAATTTTACGTAATCTTTTTCTGGCTCTGTTAAGAGAGGACTTAACCGTACCTATATTCATATACAGAGCCTGTCCTATTTCATCATAGCTAAGACCGTTAATATCCCTCATTACTATAAGGAGCTTTGCTCTTTCATCAAGGCTGTTAATTGCTTTAATAAGATTTTTCCGCCTTTCGGCTGAAATAATTTCCTCCTGAACATCAGTTGTATCTGCCTTGGTTTCGGGAATATCATCCACAGGATTTATTCTTACCTTTCTTTTACGTATTTCATCAAGGCACACATTCTTGCATATATGAAGTGTCCATGTTTTAAGAGAGGAGTTTTCCTTATACCCCGGGAGAGCCTTATAGACACGCAAAAAAGCCTCCTGTGCCATATCCTCTGCATCCTGACGGTTACCGTTCATAAGACGCAGAGCAAGGTTATACACATAAGGCTCCAAGTCACGCACAAGGCTACAAAATGCACCCTCATCACCTTTTTTTGCCTTTTCTATTAAGCTTTGAATGTTTGCATCATTAAAGGAGAGAAAAAACAAAAACACAAGGCTACCTCCATTACAAAATAATAAAACCCAAAATACCCGTTATACCGCCTATAAGCCATCCCAAAAACACATCAAAGGGATAATGAACCCCTGCACAGACCCTGGACAGCCCCGTAAAAACAGCAAGAACCGCAAGGCAAAGGCTGATATAGGGACTGATAAGCCAGAAGGCTAAGGCAATAACCATAGCAGATGCCGCATGATTGCTTGGACAAGAGCCGTTTTCCTCATGAGCAAGAAGAGGCTCAAGCTGAAATTCTGCAAAAGGACGGACTCTGCCGATAGTTTTTCTTAAAAAGCTGTTATAGCACAGCACAAAAAAAGGAATAAGCAAAAATTTTACTGCGGTCATGGGTGCCTCTGTTAAAAGGAACAAGGCACCTAAGCCGTAAACCACAAAGAAAAAGCCTTTGGAAAGCTTTGCAAGACACAAAACCCCTTTCTTAACAAGCTTTCTCTCTGCCGTAAAGTTATACATTAAAAGAAACAGCTTTTTATCCATTTTAATCAAAAAGTACACCGTCAAACACAAAGGTTGCAGGACCTGTCATATAAACATGACCGTCCTTTTCGCTCCAATCTATAGTAAGAGTACCGCCTAAAAGCTCTACATCTACAGGACCTCTCTTACAAACGCCTACTATATTAGAGGCAACTACAGTTGCACATGTGCCTGTACCGCAAGCCCAGGTTTCACCTGTACCTCTTTCCCATACACGCATTTTAAGATGACTGTCGTCTACCCTTTCGGCAAACTCAATATTTGCCTTACGTGGGAAGTGGTCGTCAACCTCCAAAACAGAACCGTACTTTTCAACGTCAAAGTCCCTTACAGGAGTGTCTATAAAGGTAACTGCATGAGGATTACCCATTGATACACAGGTAAAATCCATAGTCTTATCGTGAGCAGTAAGGCTTAAGCCTGTTACAGGTGTACCCTCTGCCTTTACGGGAATTTCAGCAGGAGTTAAAATAGGCTCACCCATATCAACAGTAAGAGTTTCAGTTTCTCCCTTGTCATTTAAGTGAAGCTCCAAAATCTTAATACCCGCAAGAGTTTCAACCGTAATAGTAGTTTTATTGATAATGCCTCTGTCGTGTACATACTTACCTACGCAACGGATAGCATTACCGCACATTTCAGACTCACTGCCGTCAGGGTTGAACATACGCATACGGCAATCGGCAATTTCACTTGGGCAGATAAGCACAAGACCGTCAGAACCGATACCGAAGTGTCTGTCGCTTACTCTCTTTGAAAGCTCAGAGGGGTTATCCACCTTTTCCTCAAAGCAGTTAATATATACATAATCATTTCCACAGCCTGTCATTTTAGTAAATTTAAGCATTAATGTCACCTCTTATATATTTTCTGCTTTTAAGATACCACAAAACCGTTATACTGTCAAATACACAAATTTTTATGGACTTTAGGGCTGAACTGTAATAAAATATATATAACTAACTTAATTGGAGTGTTTATAATGAAGAAAATAATTTTAACAGGGGGAGGTACGGCAGGACACGTTACCCCTAACCTTGCCCTGCTGCCTGCACTTAAAGCCGCAGGATATGAGGCAGTATATATCGGAAGTAAAAACGGTATGGAAAAGGGACTTGTAGAAGCCTGCGGTATTAAATACTACGGCATAAGCTCAGGCAAGATAAGGCGAAGCACAAAGCTTAAAACCATAACAAAAAATGCAGGAGATATGTTTCGTGTGGTTAAGGGCTTAGGTGACGCTGTTTCTGTTATACGTAAGGAAAAGCCCGATATTATATTTTCCAAGGGCGGCTTTGTATCCGTACCTGTTGCAATAGGCGGATTTTTATGTAATGTGCCTGTTGTAGCTCACGAATCCGATATTACCCCCGGGCTTGCTAACAAGCTTGCAATGCCCTTTGCGGATAAAATTTGCGTAACCTTTCCGGAAGCTATGAAATATATTAAGGATAACAAGGGTATAGTT
Organism: uncultured Bacillota bacterium; assembly: GCA_958426775.1. GTDB lineage: Bacteria > Bacillota > Clostridia > Lachnospirales > CAG-274 > CALWRD01. Next base: position 2,809 of record CATZZP010000032.1, on the reverse strand, counting down.
ACAGGCACACCCATAAGGTCAGAGCTGTTTAAGGGAGATAAACAGGCAGGGCTTAAAATGTGCGGCTTTGAGGACAATAAGCCTGTTATTCTTGTAATGGGCGGCTCTCAGGGTTCTGTTAAGATAAACAATGCCTTAAGGGATATTTTGCCTGAGCTTACAGAAAAATACAATATAGTCCACCTTTGCGGCAAGGGCAATATTAACAGAGAAATCACCTATAAGGGTTACAAACAATTTGAGTATATCTCAAAGGAGCTAAAGGACATATTTGCAATGGCAGATATGATAATTTCACGAGCAGGTTCAAATTCCATATGCGAATTTTTAGCACTTAAAAAGCCGATGCTTTTAATACCTCTTTCTAAGGCAGAAAGCAGAGGCGACCAGATACTTAATGCAAAATCCTTTAAGGAGCAGGGCTTTGCCGTGGTTTTACAGGAGGAGGAGCTGAATGCTAAAACCCTTGCAAAGGAAATAAATTCGTTATATAATAACAGAAAAGCATACATTTCCGCAATGGATAACTCTTCTCAATCCAAGGGTGTTGAAAAGGTAATATCCGTTATAGAGGAAAGTGCCAAAAGAAAAATACGAAAGGGAGATAAGAAATGAAAAGATTTTTAGCAACAGCATTAGCAGTAGTTATGATGTCAGTACCTGCAACAGCAGCACAGGTAATGGTAAACGACAAGGTTATTGACGCACAGGCAGTTATTGTAGAGGGTCGTACCCTTGTCCCTGTAAGAGGTGTATTTGAGGAAATAGGCTATACTGTTGAATATGATGCAGTAACAAAGACAGCAACCCTTACAAGAGGTAACTCCGTAGTATCAATGACTATGGGCAACACCTACTTTACAGCAAACGGTCAGACAGTAACACCTGAGGTACCACAGCAGATTATTGACTCACGCTTTATGTTACCTTTAAGAGCCGTAAGCGAGGCTATAGGTGCCGAAGTCAGCTGGGATGCCGAAACAAAGACAGCAATCATCAAATTTAACACAGGTCTTACCTTAGTACCTGTTCAGGACCTTTCTGACGAAGCAATAAATGAGATTGTTATTGATTAACAGTGCTTGTTTTTGTGTATTACCCATAAAAACAATTTGTCTTAATGTCAATATTTGTAAACTTTAAACAATTTTTAATTTTGTTAAAAATTCAATTTATTTATTTTCATAAATATGCTATAATGTATCTAAACGGAGGATGTATACATCATTCCCCCACAAGGTTTAAAGGAAGGATGTGTGATTTATGGCAAAGTATATTTTAATAAGATTAATAGACGGCTCTGAGTTTTACCTTAACCAGAAAAAGCAGGTTTTTGCTAAGATTGACGGTTTAACAGGCAAGCGTACTAACGTTAATCCCTCTAATGACTGGTTTGTTGAAGGCTTTTGGTACAAAAAGCTTATGGGCGGTAAGAGTCTTATGGATATGTTTGAGTTTCTTACCAACATTGAGCTTGGCAACCTTAAATACCGTGATAAAAAGGAGCGTTGGAAATACGGCGTTCAGGAAAATCATCACGGCAGTATCGTTCAGCAGGAGCCTTTAAGCGACTACGGCGTATGCTTTGTACAGCTTAGAGATGAAGAAAAATAAATTACATATGACAAAAGGGGCTTTATGCAACAGCCCCTTTTATTTATGCTTGAAATTTAAGTTAATTTTTGCTACAATAATAAAAAATTTACGAATGTGAGTTGAAAACAATGCAATACAGACAACGTATTAAGGACTATAAGCGTTTAGTTATAAAAATAGGCTCTACCTCATTAACCTACGAAAACGGTAAAATCAACCTGCGTCAGGTTGATAAGCTCGCTTGGGTAATATCAGATTTACGCAACAAGGGGATAGATGTACTTTTGGTTTCATCAGGTGCTATTGCGGTAGGTGCAGATAAGCTGGGCTTACCCGAAAGACCGAGAGATATTATAGGCAAGCAGGCATCCTCTGCCGTAGGACAGGCTCTGCTTATGCAGATTTATGAGCGTTGCTTCGGTGAGTACAACCAAAAGCTTGCACAGATTTTGCTTACCAAGGGTGTATTTGAAAGTGCTTATAAGAAAAGAAACGCACGTAACACTATAGACAGACTTTTTGAACTGAAGGTTATACCTATTGTGAATGAAAACGATACGGTAGCAACTGAGGAGCTTAATGAATTTAGTGATAACGACACCCTTTCCGCCTATGTATCGGATTTAATAGACAGTGATGCCCTTATTATTCTTTCAGATATAGACGGGCTTTACACTGAGGACCCTAACAAAAACCCTGACGCTCAGATTATAGATACCGTTACGGAAATAGGTCCGTCTATTTACAAAATTGCAGGAGGTTCCTCCTCCTCTTTAGGTACAGGCGGTATGGCAACTAAGGTACAGGCGGCAGAATTACTCAATAAGCGTGGTATTGATATGGTAGTTGCACAGGGTTCAAACCCTGCAATCCTGTTTGATATTTTAGAGGGCAAAAAAATAGGTACAATGTTTGTAGCAAAGTAAAAGCTTGGCACTTGTCGATTTAGGCAAGTGCTTTTTTATGCAAAATAAAATAAAAATTATCCCTTAAAAGAGTAGTTCTTTTTTAAACAAAAAGCCTCCCACATTTGTGAGAGGCAATAGAAAAGCGGGTGATGGGAATCGAACCCACGTCCTCAGCTTGGAAGGCTGATGTTCTACCATTGAACCACACCCGCAAATAGTATATACAAATATATTTGACCTAAAAACAACAACGTAAGGGAATTTTTGAAAAAAATTCACGCTCCGTCTCGGAACATTTAAAATTA
>CATZZP010000031.1 GCA_958426775.1 uncultured Bacillota bacterium | reverse complement strand
CCCCGGTAGGTTATTTTTTCTTTTTTTATTGTCTACTTTATTGACTATAGTTCAAGCAATACTTCTTATTTCATCCTTATTAAGGCTATGGAATACGATTATATCATCAATTCGATTAAGAAATTCAGGGCGGAATACATTTTTAATATCCTCCATTACACCCTTTTTCATATCCTCATAAGTTTTTTCGCCGCTATCAGCTTCATCGTTTACAAAGCCAAGCTTTTTAGAGCTGTCAATAATATTTCTTGCACCTGCATTTGAGGTCATAATAATAACCGTATTCTTAAAATCCACCCTTCTTCCCTGTGCATCGGTAATATGACCGTCATCAAGAACCTGCAAAAGAATATTGAATACATCAGGATGAGCCTTTTCAATTTCATCAAAAAGAACTACGCAATATGGCTTTCTCCTTATCTTTTCAGAAAGCTGACCACCCTCATCATAGCCTACATATCCCGGAGGTGAGCCTATAATTTTTGACACGCTGTGCTTTTCCATGTATTCGCTCATATCAACCCTTATCATAGCATCCTCATCACCGAAAAGAACCTCTGAAAGTGCCTTGGAAAGCTCTGTTTTACCTACACCTGTAGGTCCTAAGAAAAGGAATGAGCCTATCGGACGCTTAGGGTCTTTAAGACCTACCCTGCCTCGTCTTATTGCCTTTGAAACAGCTTTTACTGCTTCCTCCTGACCTATAACTCTCTTATGGAGTATTTCCTCCATATTTCTGAGTCTTTCACTTTCCTCCTCCTGCAATCTCTTTACAGGCACACCTGTCCAGCTTGAAATAATATCAGCAATATCATTTTCGGTTACTACCTGAGCATTGTCAGCGTTTTTGTTCTTCCACTCCTGCTTAGCTTCATCAAGCTGTTTTCTGATTTCATCCTGATTACGCTTGATTTCACCTGCTCTTTCGTACTGCTCTGTCTTGATTGCCGCCTCTTTTTCGCTTTCAAGTGCAGCAAGCTTATCCTCCAGCTCTTTAATTGAAGGGGGAGCTGTAAAGGTGCTTAGCCTTACCTTAGATGCTGCTTCATCAAGTGCATCAATTGCCTTATCGGGTAAAAATCTGTCGGTTATATATCTTGCTGAAAGCTTAACAGCAGCTGTAATTGCAGAGTCGGTAATTTTAACACTGTGATGTGCCTCATACTTATCTCTTAAGCATTTAAGCATTTTAACTGCATCCTCTTCACTTGGTTCATCAACCCTTACAGGCTGGAAACGTCTTTCAAGCGCACCGTCCTTTTCAATGTACTTACGATATTCATTAAGAGTAGTTGCACCTATTATCTGAATTTCACCTCTTGCAAGAGATGGCTTTAAAATATTTGAGGCATCAATAGCACCCTCTGAACCGCCTGCACCTATAATTGTATGCAATTCATCAATAAACAGTATTACATTACCTACAGCCCTTACTTCATCAAGTACCTTTTTAATTCTTTCCTCAAATTCGCCCCTGTACTTACTGCCTGCAACAAGAGATGATAAATCAAGACTTACTACCCTCTTATTTTTAAGAATTTCAGGTACATCGCCTGAGGCAATCTTTTGTGCAAGTCCTTCTACAATAGCTGTTTTACCCACACCCGGGTCACCTGTAAGACAAGGATTGTTTTTTGTACGTCTGCTTAATATCTGTATAACACGCTCTATTTCTTTATCTCTGCCTACAACAGGGTCAAACTTGTTCTCCTGTGCCATTGCGGTAAAATCTCTGCCATATTGGTTTAAAGTAGGTGTATTTTGATTGCCTCTTGCAGACTTTCCGCCCTTGCCTATAGGCATAGCACCCGTTGCCTCATCACTACCCTCACCAAGCATTTCCATAATATCGTCTATAAGCTTCTGAGGATTTACTCCTAAATCTGAAAGTATCCTTACTGCGTAGCTTTGTCCGCTTAACACATCATTTTCAGAGATAAGAGCAATTAATATATGCTCTGTACCGATATAGTTTGTTCCCATTGAGTGAGCTACGTCATAACACTTTTGTATAGTCTTTTTTGTTCTTGGGGTAAGGTCATTTTCAGTTAATTTAGTAGCTGATACACCCTCCCCTACCATTTCAATAATTTTATTTTTTACCAAATCCTCTGTTACACCCTGCATTTCAAGTGCTTTTCCCGCAACAGAGTCATTTACGTGGGTAAGCCCTAACAATATATGTTCTGTACCTACATAGTTATGACCCAGCTTGCTTGCACTCATTATAGCATTTTGCAAAACCTCATAGGCTTTTTTTGTAAAGTTAGCAGCCATAATTTTTTCCTCCTTTTTATACAAAAATTTCTCTTAAATACTTAGCTCTCTGAGTATCTCTTTCCTGTTCATTTGCACTATGTCCTATACGGCTTTGGAGATTTCCTCCCTGTACACTCATCATTGCATTGTAAATGTTAGTTTTGCAAAGCTTATTATCAATAAGACCGCATATCATACCCAGTCTGACCTTAGATAATAAGTCAAGAGCCTCTGCAGAGCTTATTTTTACACAATATTTTAAAGCACCCAACGCTCTGTAGCAAACATCTTCAACCTCAATACGCTGATTTTTAAGCACCTGTTCTCTTAAAGCATTCTCCTTTTCAATAATCTGAGAGGTTATATTTTTAAGGGATTCCATAATTTCCGTTTCACTTTTGCCTAAGGTAATCTGATTTGAAATCTGGTAAATTGAACCCAAAGGCTTGGTACCCTCTCCGTATATACCTCTTATTGTCATACCAAACTTGCTTACATTGGAAACAAGCTGTGGAATTTTACCGTTACTCTCAAGCATAGGCAGGTGTAGCATAAATGAAGCTCTCAATCCTGTACCCGTATTTGTAACACAGGCGGTCAAATAGCCAAACTCATTGTCATAGGCATATTTTACACTTTCACCTATTAGGCTGTCTATGCGGTCAGCCTCCTCCCATGCCTTATCTATATTGTAGCCGGGACAAATTGCCTGTATTCTTATATGGTCCTCCTCATTAATAAGTATATTAAGCGAGTTATCCTCATTTACAAGTACACCGCAAGGCATTTTCTTTTGCAATAACTCGGGGCTGATAATATGATTTTCCAGCATAGCAAGCTTTTCATTTTTATCTGTATCAACCATTGAAATATACTTAAAAGCTCCTCCTAAAGGTGTTCTGTCATTTATAACCGAGTCCTTAACCTGAGCTATAAGCTTATTTGCCTGCTCAACAGTCAGTTTAGCCGAAAAGGGGAAGCCCTTGATATTTCTTGCAAGTCTGACACGGCTTGAAAGCACAACATTTGAATCAAGTGCCTTATCCTCATACCATTTTGTCATATAATCAACTCTCCTTTCCCTTAAGCTCCCTTATTTTATCTCTCAGTTCCGCTGCTTTTTCATATTCTTCATTTTTAATAGCAAGCTCAAGGTCGTTCTTAAGTTTTTCCTCCTGAGTCAACTCCTTGGGTGCCGTTTGGGTTTTAATACGTCTTGCCTCATCACTGCCCTTGCCTGTGTGTCTTGTACTGCCCTGAATATTTTTAAGCACACCTTTTATCCTATTTCTGAATGTATCATAGCAATCAGGACAGCCCAGCTTACCGCCGTTCACAAAATCATCGTAGGTAGCTCCGCATATACTGCAAATATCTGTACCCTTGTTTGTTCCGTAAAGCATACCGCCCTGACCCATTCCGTTTAAAAAGCCCTCAAACAAATTGTCAAAGGACAAATTAGTTTCGTTAAGTAAGTCGGAGGCAGCGGCACATTTATCGCATAAATCATATTCTCTGACATTACCGTTAATATTTTGTCTGATATGGACAGTTGCCTGATTTGATTTACATTTATCACATAACATAATACATACCTCCCGTAGATTTTCTGCTATAGTTTTTGCTTAATTATCACTTTTTTATTTACAAATGAAGTATAACATCATTTTTGTTAGCCATCAAGCTTGTTGAGTGCTAATTAAAACGTATTTTCTCTTTAAATCTCTTTAAATCTAACTCAATCTTATTTTTTCTCACTTTTTCATCATTTTAGAAAATTTGTACTAAAAAAGGCCTCGGGTAAAACCCGAAGCCTTTAAGTTTAATTATTGTACCTCAACAGGGAATTTATAATTATTATCCAATGCCTTGCTGAGAATGTGAGAGCAATTAGTTGCAGTAATTGAGCTATTATCTACAACTAAAGCATTTAAAATACCCTGTGCTGTAATGTTTGTGCCATTCCTGTCAAGAACATACTGGTGTACTAAAGCCGCATCCTCGGCACTTACAATACCGTTACAGTCTGCATCACCCAAGACAGTATTAACATCTGTTGCATTTATTGTAATGTCACTGAAAGCTGTTACATTGTAACGCACCTTTTCGCTTGTATCCTGTGCGGCAGAAGTAGCAAAGCCTATGTAGCATACTTCAGGCAAGCTCGTTTCCCAAGTAAAGAGCTCATACCATGTCTGTCCGTCAAGAGATGCTGAAATTGTAATTGTATTACCTACCCTTGTTAAACGACCGTAGCCACTGTTTGGTGTTTCTCCGTCTCTGACAGTAGGTATGCCCATAAATTTTCTTTGTGCTACTGTATTGCCCTGTATTGTCCTGGTAACAGCCATAATATTCTTAGCCTTAACGGTTTCGCCTGTAACATCGGTAGCACCGGCATAGTCCTCACCCTTAATATAAGTGAGAGCTGCCATATAAAACTCTGCACCAGGGTCAAGGCTTGCTCTTGCCATAATACCTGACTTCTGTAAATAGTCTATCTTAGCAAGATTATCTATTTTAGCCGTAAATTCAAAGTCACCCTGAACAAGCTTATAATTATAATGGAATGCATCAGGATTTTGAGTGCTTGATGTATTTGTTCTACCTATACGTCCTGCACCTTGTGAAATAAGAGTACCTGTTGTTACATCAAGGTTATCTGCACCCTTTGCACCTACTGAACCTATGTCAGTTGATGTAAAGCCGTCTAAATTGCCTTCGCCATTTACAACTGTTACGGGTACTGCATAAGTATATGCTCTGCGATCAGCAGCATTCATAAGACATGATAAGTTATATACACCCATCCGGTCAGGGGTTATTGTAACAGTACCATTACTGTTAGCAGTCGCTACAGTTATATCATTTAATAAAATATCACCTGTTACAGGCTCGGAGAAGGATATTGTATAGGTTTTGCCTGCAACAAGGGTTGTGTTTCCTGACTTAGCCATAATATCAGTATTGTTTTCATCTGTAATGCTTATAATTTCTGCATGTGGATAGTATGGCTCTATAGTTGCGGTGCTGTTACCCCAATCCTCTACAAGATTACCTGCATAAACCTCGATATTTGAGTAGCCATTATATATACTTGTTTCATCCTGAATTATATCTGCTGAGTCTGAAGCATCAGACGGATTAAGACCGTTAGCTGTTTCATAATCATCAGGCAAGCCGTCATTGTCGGAATCTATATAGGTAGAGGTAAATACCTCCTTGTTTGCACCGCCTGCCTCTTCATCACTGTTTATAAATCCGCCCTTACCGCTTATAACCTCATTTACAAGTCTTTGGTCATGAGGGTCTCTGAAGTAGCTTGCACCTGCATTATTCAATACCTCCATATAAGCCTCCTGAGCAGATGTGGCAGTATAAGGTACCTGAAGCTCAACAGGTGAAGTAAGCTGATTATATCCATCCCCTACAAAGCCAAGGGTATTATCAGAGGTAACCGCTTCACTGGAAGTAAGAACATTGTCAGCTATATAGTAAGAACCTATATATTCTCCACTGACGTCACAATCAAATAACTGGTATTTAACCTTTTCAAGGGTTTCAGGACCCGGCTTATAGTAGTTACCAACAAAGTTCATCTGACCCTTACCTCTTTCACCACCATAGGTTGAATTGTGACCCCAGTTATAAATTACATTGTTAGCATAGTCAATTTTATTTTCATAACGAATACCTTCATATTCAAAGCCACCCTCAAAACGTGGATTTCTTGTACCGTTATGTGCCCAAAGATTATGGGTATAGCTCACCTCATAACCATTAATAATTGAACCCATACCATGCTTTGCTTCGGACTCACCTGCAGCAACTTCGGCATCACTGTTCTTTTCGGCATTTTTAGCAGGTACTGCAAGTCCTGATGAAATAATATTGTACTGAATACTTGAGTTAAGGATTTCCTTAGCGGAAAATACTTCATCTACACCCCAGCCAAATGAGCAATGGTCAATTACAATATATTTACCTGTAGCAGTAGCCGCATCAAGATCATATCCGTCACCCAAACGGAAGTGCATATATCTTACAATAATATTTTCACCTGTAAACTTCATAGATGAACCTGCTATTGTAATACCTTCACCCGGTGCTGTTTGACCCAAAATAGTTGTATTGCTTGTAATATTCATTCTGCGTTCAGACTTAGACGCATTTTCATCAATATTAATTGTACCGCCCACATTAAAAACAATAGTACGTGGTGCAAGCTTATTGCCATCAGATCTGTCCATTCTTAAAAGACCGTAACGTAAGGAGCCGGGCTGTGGGTCGGATACGCTGTCGGTAAGGTTTGTAACCACATACACATCACCGCCGCGTCCGCCTTGGGAATAGGTACCGCCACCCTCTACAGTTGCAAAAGCAGGCGTCAACTTTTCTTGAGCAGGGGTTACAAACTCGCCTGTATATACTCTGTATGGAGTATTTCTACTGGCAGGCTTGCTTGCATCAAATGCTCTTATACGTATGTAATACTTTGTTTCAGGCTCCATTTCACCCAGCTTAGCAAGAGGTACGGTGAGCTGATCTTCCAAGAAGAAGGTATTTTTATTATCATCTGCAAGTGTTCCGTCAGCTTTAGCACGTGTCAGCTTCTTTCCATGGTTAATTGTGGAAACAATCTGATCCTCTATCCATGTTGTACCATCAAGAGAATACTGAATTTGATACGCTGTTGCAAAGCCCGTAGCAACAACCGTTGTATCAATGTAAGCAACTTTAACCGCGTCTTCCGTAGTAGTTACATCTGCCGCCTTAGGGTCCTTAATATATACAGGATATTCAGTAGGTGTATCTACAAGACCCATGATTACATTATGCTCAGGCTTATTATCATTTGTTACCTTGTTATGTGTACCGTCAGGCAACCAACCGTCATATTGGATAATCATACCGTTAGTAGGGTTTGTCCAGCCTCTTGTAGGATTTCCGTTAGATTGTATCTGTCCTTCTGCCTTAAGAGGGTTGTCCTTAATTAAATTACCCTCTGTATCGGTAGCAGGCCATGTAAGAACTACATTTCCATTGCCGTCGTCATAATCAATCTCAAGGTCTGTTGTGTCCTTGAAGGTATAATTGCTACCCTCAACATCATAACGAGCAAAAGTAGGCACCGTAAATGATGATACCAGCATAATTGTAGCTAATAAAGCCGCTATACCTTTTTTCTTCATAAACTCATTCCTTTCTTGTTTATATTTTTTAATAATTATATCATATTTTAACTTATAAGTACAGATATTTGTTAAAATTATAAAATATTCATAAAGTAGCATTAAAATATATGAATATTTTACATAACAACGGGGATACTTTAATAAAAGGATGTGATATACTTGATTAATTTGAGAATATTTCTTGTTACACTTATGCTGTGCCTTGCTTTACCTAACAGCACTTATATCAGTCCTAACAAGACTGATGTAAACACAAGCTGTTGGTGGACAATGTTATATCCCGAGTTGTGCGGAATAGAATACAGTGCTTCTCCTGACAACGAGGATACGGAAATTACATTTAAGATACTGGAATTTTTCCAAAAATAAAAGGCGGTTAAAAATGAACTGACCCCCAATAGTTAGACCAAAAATCTAACGAATGGGAGGTCAGTTTTT
>CATZZP010000030.1 GCA_958426775.1 uncultured Bacillota bacterium | reverse complement strand
TCATTAGTTTAGCACAGCTTATTTGCTTTGTCAAGAACTTTTTTAAAAGATTTTTGTTTTGCCTAAGTCCGTAGACCGCAACAGAAAGTGTATTATCATAGTTTTATCTATTTGTCAACATTTTTTGACACAAATAATAAAACTTGAACGGAGAAAGAGGGATTTGAACCCTCGCGCCGCTTTCACGACCTACTCCCTTTCCAGGGGAGCCCCTTCAACCACTTGGGTACTTCTCCAAATGCTCTCATTTTTCTGTATTTTGGCAAAAAAATATACGCAGAGGGTGGGATTCGAACCCACGGCCCCTTGCGGAGTCACTGGTTTTCAAGACCAGCTCCTTAAACCACTCGGACACCTCTGCATATTTCCCGCTATATCAGCGACAAAAATTATGATACTATACTTTTAATCAAATGTCAATAACTTTTTTCAAAAAATTAAAAAAATATCAAAAGTCTTTTTAAACTTACTTTTCTATAGTAATTATGTCCCCTTTGTGGTAAAATATCAATAATAAATTTTAAGGAGATATAATTATGAAAGAATATATAATTGAGCTTTTTAAGGAGCTTGTAAGTGTAGAAACTACATCAAATCCCGACTCAGAGGAAAATCCATCAACCGAAGTACAGTCTTTGTTTGCAGAAATGCTTGCAGGCAGATTATCGGAATTAGGTATTGAGGATATAAAGGTAGATAAGTACAGCTATGTTTATGCCTCTTTGCCTGCTAATACAGAAAATGCCTCGGCTATAGGCTTTATTGCACACATGGATACAAGTCCCGATTGCAGTGGCTACGGAATAAAGCCTAATGTAATAGAAAAATATAACGGAGAGGATATTAAACTTAAGGGTATCACCTTATCACCCGAGGAATTTACCTCCTTAAACAATTATATAGGAAAAACTCTTATTACTTCAGACGGCACAACCCTTTTAGGTGCTGATGATAAAGCAGGCATTTCAGAGATTATAACCGCCGTTAAGTATTTTATTGACCACCCTGAAGTAAAGCATGGCAAAATCGGTATATGCTTTACTCCCGATGAAGAAATCGGAGCAGGTGCAGACCATTTTGATGTGGCTGCCTTTGGCTGTGATTTTGCTTACACCATTGACGGTGGTGTTATCGGTGAGATAAGCTATGAAAACTTTAATGCGGCAAGAGCTAAAATTGACATTACCGGCAAAAGTGTACACCCGGGCGATGCTAAAGGAGTAATGGTTAATGCCGCCTTAATTGCTTCGGAAATTGCCTCCGCCTTACCTCAGAATGAAATACCTGCTATGACAGAGGGCTATGAGGGCTTTTTCCACTTAACTAAAATCAGCGGTAATGTTGAAAAGGCTCACCTTGACTATATAATAAGGGATTTCTTTAAAGATAGCTTTGAAGAACGTAAAAGCCTTATTAAACAAATAGTATTTGATATGAACGCTAAATACGGGGATAATACCATCACCCTTAATTTGTATGACGAATATCTTAATATGGCTGAAATTTTAAAGGATAATAACCCTATTGTAAGCAGAGCTGTTGAAGCAATTAAAAAAGCAGGTGCCGAACCTAAGATTGAACCCATAAGAGGCGGTACAGACGGTGCTAGGCTTACTTATATGGGTTTGCCTTGTCCTAATATTTTTACAGGCGGTCATAACTTCCACGGTCCCTATGAATATATTTGTGTTGAATCAATGCTGACTGCCGTAGATACCATAATTAATATAGCTAAAAAAGAGTAGTTTTTTTCTACTCTTTTTTTGAACCTTTTTTCATTTTAGAGGCTCTTATAAACAGATGTACATCAAAACAACAAAAGGAGGCAGATAATAATATGGAAGAGGAAAACCTTATACCCGAAATAATTATGGGTAATACAGAGGCATTTACTCAGCTATATAATATGTATGCTCCTAAGGCTTACCGAACAGCCTTACTTATATGCGGTAACGTACATACAGCAGAGGACATTGTACAGGAAACCTTTATTAAATGCTACAGCACTTTACCAAAGCTAAAAAATCCAAAGGCATTCCCCTCTTATTTTTATCGCACACTTACCCGCATTGCCTGGAAAATGTGTAACAGGGACAGAAAAACTCTTCCCTTAGAAGAATGCTTTACTGCAGAAAGCAAAGCAGAGGAAATTTATACGGAGCTTTACAATGCTATTGCCCGGCTCGATACCAAAATGCGTACAATTATTGTGCTGTTTTACTTTAATGATATGCCTATCAAGGAAATAGCCAAGGCTACAGGCACTCTTGAGGGTACGGTAAAATCCCGTTTATACAGAGCAAGACAGGAATTATCTAAAGTATTAAAAAGGGAGGATTATTATGGATAATAAAATTAAGGAAGCTTTAAAGGAAATTACAAAGGATTATCAGCCTTCAGAAAGAATATATAACAACTTATTGAGTCAAATGAAAGGAGACAGTAATATGAAAAAAAGCACAAATATTAAAAAGCTTGTTATTTGCTTTGCGGCTGTCACAGCATTGATGAGTACGGGAATAATTGCCGCAAGCCGCTATGCCGCCTATCAATTCAGCAATTCAAGCTCAACCGATATAATAGACCACGCACCTACCTTGCAGGAAGTAGAAAAGGCTGTAAATTATACACCTAAATTCCCTCAGGAAATGGCAGGCTTTACCCTTGTATCTGCACAGCCCGGCACAATCGGCAGTTCTGACGAAAATCACAATGTGCTGGAGGAGGGTAAGGATATTTCCTTTGAATATAAAAAGGATAATACACGCATTACTCTTTTTACCAACACCCTGACCTATGAATTTAATGAGGAAAGAGAAGCAACCGCACAAATTAACGGTATTAATGTATATTACACAAAGATGTATAACAAATTTGTGCCTGTAGATTACGAAAAAACTCCTGAGGACCAAAGGCTGATAGATGAAGGCACTTTAAATTTAGCCTACGGCTCTGAAGAAATAGAAGAAAAGTATTCCGAATCCATTTCCTGGGAAGAAAACGGTATAAACTACTCTATACTTGCTATGCCTGATTTAGTAGGAGAAGAAACCCTACTTAAAATGGCAGAGGCTGTAATAAACTCATAAAACAAAGGGCTGTCGACACAATCGACAGTCCTTTATAATTTTCTGTATACAGTAAAATACATTGTCAGTACACATGCCAGACCGCCTATGAAGTTTGAAATAGGCTCAGCAAGAAAAACACCGTAAACACCTATACTGTCTATCATAGGTAAAAGCAATGTGAGAGGTACTACGATAAATACCTTTCTTAAAAAGGAAAAGAAAACAGCGTATTTTGACCTGCCTAATGACTGGAAAACAGTTTGCCCCGAAAACTGAAATGCCATCATAAAAAAGCCGAAAAAGTAAATGTGCATGGACTTAACAGCTACAGGCAAAAGCTCCGTATCTCTGTTAAAGCATTGTATAATCTGATTTGGAAATACCATTATCAATATCCACGCAACCATAGTATACGCAAACAATCCCGTAACCATCATTATTATGGTTTTCTTCACCCTGTCATATCTTGATGCCCCATAGTTGAAGCTAATAATAGGCTGTGAGCCATTGCCCACACCGGACAAGCCCAGAGTTGCTACCTCTCTGACAGAATTAATAATAGTTATGGCAGCAATATAAATATCACCGCCGTAAACAGACAGAGTTTTATTACACAAAATCTGCACAAGTCCGTTTGTAATCTGCATTGTAAAACCTGACAAGCCAAGAGCAAGGATTTTTTTTACTCTTGAGGACTTTAGCTTCATAGCCTTAAGCCTTATTCTCAGCTCTGTTTTTTTGCCTGTTAAAAAGGCAAGAGTCCATATTGCAGAAGCAAATTGAGATATAATCGTTGCATAAGCCGCCCCCTTAACCCCCATATCCAGCTTAAAAATAAATATGGGGTCAAGGATTATATTGCATATTGCACCTATTGCTACAGTTGCCATACCTGTTTTGGCAAAGCCCTGGGCATTTATAAAAAAGTTAAGACCAAGGCTCAGCATCACAAAAACCGTACCTACTAAATATATTGAAACATAATCATCGGCATATTTAAAGGTAGCCTCACTTGCACCAAAAAGATATAAAAGAGGCTCTTTAAAGGCACCTATGGCAAAACTCAAAAGTACACCTATAATCAAAAGAAGTAAAAAGGAATTGCCTAAAATACATTCTGCCTCATTATTATCACCTTTACCTCTTTCTATTGAGAAAAAAGGTCCGCCTCCCGCACCCACCAAATTGGCGAAAGCTATTGTAATTGTACAAACAGGAAATGCAATACCCAAACCCGTCAACGCATTTGTGGCGTCATTAGGTATATATCCGATAAAAACCCTATCAATTATGTTATACAAAATATTAATCATTTGAGCAATAGTCATAGGTATGGCAAGCCTTGCCATATGAACTATAATACTGCCCTTGGAAAAATCATTTTTGGTATCCATAGCCTTACTCCCGAAATTCATTCTAAATTGATATTATAACCAATTTTATTTTAAATTTCAACTTTTTATTAATATTGCATTCAGCAGCAAAAGCTGTTATACTATAAAAATCTCATTCAGAAAGGACTTTTATAATGGATACTTTAATTTTTGCGGCAAATTCCGTTTTGCCTATAATATTTGTCATCGTCCTAGGCTACTGGCTTAGAAAAATCAACTTTTATGATGACAACTTTTTAAAGCTTGCAAATAAGTTTGTATTTAATGTATGTATTCCCGTCTACTTATTTTATAATGTCTATAATATAGAGAGCTTTTCAAAGGTAAACTGGAGCATAGTAATTTACTGTACTCTGCTTATACTGGCAATTTTCTTTGCCAGCTATTTTGTAACCCTTATATATACCAAAGAAAGCGGCAAAAGAGGCGTACTGATACAGTGTGCCTTTCGCTCCAACTTTGCAATTATAGGTCTTACCCTTGCAGATTCTATCGGAGGCAGTGATGCTGTTGCTATTGCCGCCGTGCTTTCTGCCTTTAGCATACCGCTTTTTAATGTGCTTGCGGTTATTGTGCTTTCAATTTTCGGTAATAGCAAGACTAATTCTCCTACACCTAAGGGCATTTTAATATCCGTTATTAAAAATCCCCTTATTATAGGTGTATCTATTGCCCTGCTCTGCCTTGTAATAAGAAACCTGTTGCCGCTGAACAGTAACGGGGAGCCTGTTTTTACAATAAAAAACAATATTCCTTCATTATATAAGGCAATCGACAGCGTAGGCAGTATAGCTTCACCGCTTGCCCTTATCGTTTTAGGCGGTCAGTTTACTTTTTCAGCTGTACGCTCCCTTGCAAAGGATATTGCTTACGGCTCAATCTGGCGTCTGGTTATTGCTCCCTTAAGTGCAATAGGCTTGCTTGTTATACTTGCAAGAGCAGGCATTATGGAGGTTGACTCAAGCTGTTATCCATCACTTATCGCCCTTTTTGGCTCACCTGTGGCAGTATCCTCCGCAATTATGGCAGAGTCAATGGACTGTAACGGCGAGCTTGCTCGACAGCTTGTGGTTTGGACAAGTCTTCTATCTATTTTAACCATATTTATAACTGTATTTTTACTAAGGTATTTCTGTTTAATTTAAGACTGCTTCGGCAGTCTTTTATTATTCCAGTATTTTTTTAAAAAACTCATAAGAGGTCTTTCCGCTGGGTCGGTTAAAGCGTCCCAAGGTAATTGCACCCTCCCCTCCTATATTAAGGCTGTTTACCTTGCCGTTACAGGTTAATATTATTTTAAAGCCCATTTCCTCTAAAATTTCCTTTGAACCCTCCGAAATTTTACCGTAAGGATAGGTAAAAATGACACACTCCCTTGCAGTAAACTGCTTAATTTTTTCCTGCATTGTACCTATATCCTCATTTAATGCAGATTTGTAGCTCTCGTAGCTTTCTCCTTTCTTTCTGCCACAGCCTATTCTGTCCTTGTTATCGCTGTGCATATCGTAGGTATGATTACCTATTTCAACAAGTCCGCTGTCGCACATTTCCTTAAGCTCCTCCCAGGTTAAATAGGAATAATCCAGGTTATGGTCCTCCTGCTCTGAAAAGGCATCAATACAGTTACCCATAGGGGATATAACTGCCTTACAGCCATACTTCTTCAAAAGAGGGTACATATAGGCATAAAAGCTTTCAAAGCCGTCATCTACAGTAAGCATAACAGGCTTTTCAGGCAACTCACCTTCACCCTTACAATAAGCTATAACCTGAGCACAGCTCACTGTTGTATATCCCTTTTCCTTAAGGTATTTTATATCATTTTCCACCACCTCGGGACTTACATTGTATTCGCCCCATAGATGTCTTTTTTCCGATATATTGTGGTACATAATAACAGGCAGACTGACACCGTTCTCATCTGCTGAAGCGGCTGCTACACTGTTATTGAGTATGCAAAAGCATATAAATCCTACCATAATACAGGTAACGGCACAAGCTAAAATTATAACCCTATCCCTCATAATTAACTCCAAAAATATTTATATAATTATATGCAGAAAAATTAAAAAAACCCCACTTTTTAAGGTGGGGTCAGTTAAAGTTATTAATGCTTAGGCAGTTTGCCCTTGTTAGCAAGGAACTTCTTAATTCTGTTTACAGGGTCAAGAAGGTCTGCCATTGTCTTATTCCAATAAAGGGTATCGATAATAAGTGATATATACTTGCTCATATCAGCCTGTACAAACCACTCTCTTGCAATAAGCTCAGGTCTTGCGTAAACCATATTAGTTGAGAATATTTTTTCAAAATATCCCTCTTCATAAGCCTTGTCAAACTTTTCAAGACCGTCAACAAAAAGAGAAAAGCTGATAAATGCAAAGATACGCTTAGCACCTCTCTCCTTGAGCTTACGGCTAACGTCAATAAGGGACTCGCCCGAGGAAATCATATCATCTACAATAATAACGTCCATTCCCTCTACGCTGTCACCTAGAAAGTCATGGCTGATAATAGGATTGTGACCGTTAATTACAACAGAATAATCTCTTCTCTTATAGAACATACCCATTTCCAGTTCTAACACAGAAGCGTAGTAAATACTTCTTGACATACCGCCCTCATCAGGTGATACCATCATAAGCTTATGCTTGTCAAACTCAATATCAGGTACATTATTTACAAGTGCCTTTATCATCTGGTAAAAAGGCTGAACATTTTCAAATCCGCTAAGGGGTATAGCATTCTGCACACGTGGGTCGTGAGCATCAAAGGTAATTATATTGTCTACACCCATATTATTAAGCTCTTGAAGTGCAATGGCACAGTCAAGGGACTCTCTTGCATTTCTCTTATGCTGTCTTGACTCATAAAGCATAGGCATAATAACGGTAATTCTCCTTGCCTTACCCCCTATAGCTGCAATAAGTCTTTTAAGATCGGCATAATGGTCATCAGGACTCATAGGTACTTCCATACCGTACATTTTAAAGGTAACGCCGTAGTTAAATACATCGCATACAATAAATACGTCAAAGCCTCTTACCGACTCCGTAATAACCGCCTTTGCCTCACCTGAGCTAAAGCGTGGGCATTGATAGGCAATCTTAAAGGTAGTAATGTCGGGGTCAAGGTTACGTTCCTTTGCCCATTCAAGCAAATATTTGTCAATCTTATCGGTAATTTCCTCACAGCCCTTCATACCGATAAGACCAAGCTTGCCGACAGGTCTTTTACGTACATCGTCCATAATTAATCTCCTTTGCAAAAAAACAAAAATATTTACGTGTATATTATATAACATTCTACACAAATTTGCAATTTGATATTTTGTAAAAATTTTAATTAATTTTAACAATTAAATTGTATAAATACACTTGTTGACTTATAAATGTACCGGTGGTAAAATAAGAATAAGCAAGCTATGCTTTGCACACAAAATGAAAGGTGGTATTTATCCCAATGAATGAAGTATTACAAAAGTTAAGTAATATCGGTATTGTACCGGTAGTAGTTATTGACGATGTTGAAAAGGCTGTTCCTCTTGCTAAGGCACTTGTTGCAGGTGGTATTCCTTGTGCTGAGGTTACCTTCAGAACAGCTGAGGCTGAAGAGGCTATCAAGAGAATGTCCGCTGAAGTACCTGAGCTTATCGTAGGTGCAGGTACAGTACTTACTTGTGAGCAAGCTGACAAGGCTATTGCTGCAGGCTCTAAGTTCCTTGTGTCTCCGGGCTTTAACAGAAAGGTTGTTGAATACTGTAACGAAAAGGGCTACCTTATCACTCCGGGTACTTCACGTCCAAGTGATGTTGAGCAGGCTATCGAATGCGGTCTTGAGGTTATTAAGTTCTTCCCTGCTGAGGCTGCCGGCGGTCTTCCTATGATTAAGGCTATGTGCGGTCCTTACACAAATGTTAAGTTTATGCCTACAGGCGGTATTAACGCTAAGAACCTTAACAGCTATCTTGCATATGAGAAGATTATCTGCTGTGGCGGTAGCTGGATGGTTAGCAGCTCACTTATCAAGAACAACGAGTTTGATAAGATTACAGCACTCTGTAAGGAAGCTGTTGAAACTATGCTTGGCTTTGAGTTTGCTCATGTTGGTATCAATACAGAGAATGCTGAGGTTGCTGCTAAGGCTGCTAAGACCTTCTGCGACATCTTCGGCTTTGAATATGATGACCACAGCTCTGCTGTATTTGCAGGTAAGGGTATCGAGGTTAGAAAGCAGATGTTCAAGGGTGCTAACGGTCACATTGCTATCAAGACTAACAGCGTAGACAGAGCTATCCGTTACCTTAGCGAGATTAAGGGTGTTGAGTTTGATATGGACTCTGCATCAGTTAAGAACGGCAAAACAACTGCTATCTATCTTAAGGACGAGGTTGCAGGCTTTGCAGTACATCTTGTACAGGCTTAATAATAATTAATTTTAATATTTGGGGGCATCGGTTTGCGAATGCCCCTTTTGTTTGGTTAAAGGTTAAAGGAATGTATTATGGAAAATAACAAAAGCAAGGCTTTTTTTACTAAGCCCGTAAATATTTTTATTTGTGCAATAATCGCTACCTTCCTTTGGGGCAGTGCTTTCCCTGCTATTAAAATCGGCTATGAGCTTTTTAATATTCCCTCTGAGGATATAGCCTCTAAAATGCTTTTTGCAGGAATACGCTTTACAATGGCAGGTTTTTTTGTTACAATATTTAATGCAGTTACTCATAAAAGGCTTGTTTTGCCTAACAAAAAGGAGCTTAAGGGCATAATCCCTCTTGCTCTTGTACAAACTACAATACAGTATATTTTCTTTTATATAAGCTTAATTTACCTTACGGGAGTAAAAGGCTCTATCCTTAACTCTATAGGCAATTTTTTTGCGGTTATACTTGCTCACTTCTGCTTTGCCTCCGACAGACTTAATTTTACTAAGGTTACAGGCTGTGCTTTAGGCTTTGCAGGCGTGGTGCTTTGCTGTTTAGGCGGCGGCAGTATTGATATGAGCTTTAAGCTTATGGGTGACGGCTTTATACTTATTGCAGCCTTTTGCTTTGCCCTTGGCTCGGTTATAACTAAGTTTATTACAAAAAACTCCGACTCGGTTATGATAACAGGCTTTAATCTTGGTATAGGCGGTATTGTACTTATTATTATAGGCATTTGCTTTGGCGGAAGATTAAGCATTGTCAGCCTTTCTGCCTTTGCAATTTTACTCTATCTAGCTCTTTTATCATCTGTTGCCTTTGCTGTATGGGCACAGCTTTTAAAGTATAACCCTGTAGGTAAAATATCAGTTTATTGCTTTTTAAACCCTGTCTTCGGCGTAATTCTATCAGGTATATTCCTGGGTGACGAATTTTTAAATATAAACACCCTTGCGGCACTTGTACTTGTAAGCCTTGGTGTGTATATTGTAAACCGTACTCCTAAACAGGATAGGCACTTCTAGCTCAGTGGATAGAGCGTTCGGCTCCGAACCGAAAGGTCGGGGGTTCAATTCCCCCGAAGTGCATCTTCTTTGAGAGTTTTGTATAATAAAAAGGTTATCTGCTTAAGATATATAAATATCTGTTACAGATAACCTTTTCTTTTATTCACCGGACTTTTTTATTTGCCTGCCCTCATGGTTTAAATAATAATCCTCTTTGTAAATCAACTCACTTATAGGCACTATCTCATAGCCCTTTTCCTTTAAGCCCTTGATAATTGCATCAAGAGCGTCAGGCGTGTATTTTGCATCATTGTGAAAAAGAATAATTGAGCCGTTGCCTAATGCCTTATGCTCAAGAACTCGCTTTATTTCTTCCTGAACACCGTATTCCTTCCAGTCAAGACTGTCCACGTCCCATATAGGGTAAAGTAATTGGTATAGCAGATTCTGAGCGGAAATAAACAATGTTTTCTTTTTGTTTTTTATTCATATAAAACACTTTAATATATACTGCAAAATTACAAACTTTATATTTCTATTTAATTACGGCAACATACATCAGCCTATTATCATTTTTCATGACTTCGAACTCAACCATATCCCCAAAATGAACTTTGAAATCTGCGTTTGCTTCATTAAATAATACCCCTTTTATGGGACCCTTACCAAGCTCTTCACGGCGAACCCAACAAACTTGAGGCTGATTTTCTCCATAAATCAATACCACCATTACATCATCAGGATATTCAGGACTTCTGCTTCCGTCAATGACCTTCAATTCTCTTGTTGCCCATCACAGAAATTATACTTAGACACAATATTCTCTTTTGACGTAAAAAGGCGGCATAGATTCAGAAAATCTATACCGCCTCAAAATTTATGTTTTGTCGTCCACTGCAGTTGATAAACAACCATTTATTACACATCAATTATAGGCTTGTGCAATCTTTGGCTAAAGCCAAAATCGTTTTACATTACACTCCTAAAATTACATATTATATATGTGCAATTATAACTTTACAATGACCAAAAATCCCTATACTACCCGATGCTGCAGGTACAAACATTGTATCGCCTTTCTTAAAGGTAATTTCTATGTTATTGTCAGAAATAAACCCCTGTCCCTCTATAACTACAATACCGTAAAAAGAAGACGCATCCACATAAAATTCCCTTTCCCCCTGTATATCCGCTATTGAAACATCAAAATATTTACACGAGCATATATTTTTTACCATATCCACAACCTGAGCAGTTTCATTTTGATAAGGTACATACTTATTAAAATTGATAACTTGCAATGCTTTATCTATGTGCAGTTCTCTTGAATTTCCATCTTTATCCTTTCTGTCATAATCATAAATACGATATGTAGAATTTGAATTCTGCTGAACCTCACATATAAGCATACCCTCGCAAATTGCATGGACAGTACCCGCCGGAATGAAATAAGTTTCTCCTTTTTTTACCGGAATTTTATTTAAAACCTGAGTAAGAGTCTTGTTTTTTAATCTTTCATTAAATTCCTCAACACTTATATCTCTGTTAAATCCACAGTATATAAAAGCTTTTTCATCGCAATCTACTATATACCACATTTCGTTTTTTCCATATTCGTTTTCATTTTTCATAGCAAATTCATCATTGGGATGAACCTGTATGGAAAGAGGCTTTTTTGAGTCTATAAATTTAATAAGTATAGGAAAACTGCTAAAAGCCTTACACTTCCAACCTACAACCTTATCACCAAATTCATTTATGAAATCTGAAAATTGCATTCCCTTAAATCTACCGCTATCAATAATAGAGCTGCCACTTTTATGAGTAGATAATTCCCAGCTTTCAGCAATAACACTCCAATCACAACTCTTACCGAATTTATCTCTAAGCCGAGTACCTCCCCATATATAATCCTTAAAAATAGGCTTCATTTTCATTATTTCAAATTTATCTGATTTTTTAGCTACATAGTTTCGAGAAACAATATCGCTTTCAGTTATATTTTCGCCTATCTCGATTTCTATTATAACTACATTTCTTTCCGTATTATTTGCTATTTTATGATAAGACCCTTTAGGCACAAAAATACTAGTATTTTCTTTATACAAAGCAACCTCATCATCTATTGTTATTTCAGCAGTGCCTTCAACAACAGCCCAATGTTCACTTCTATGCTCATGTTTGTGGAGATTCATTTCTCTGCCGGGATATAGTATTACTTCCTTAACTACGTAACCGGCACTTTTTCTTATAACAGTATATTTGCCCCAACTCCGATACTTAAAGTTATTGTCATATATATACTCTCTATACTCATCTTCGTGATTAACAAAAAAGGTTTTAACATCAGAAACAGTTGATTCACCCTCGATATAAATTGCATCATCCGTATTCACTATAATGGTGTTTTTTATACCATTAGCAACAACAAGCTTATTTTCAGCATTATTTATAACGGTAACATTATCGCAATTTTGTTTTACAATATCAGTACGTGCCTCTTCTCTAATCACCTTTTCAACAGATCGCCAATTATTTATAACACTACACTCTACATTTTTTAGACCTATAACCTTAGTGTTTTTTAAACTGCTTAAAATATTTTTTTCAAAACTTAAATTCAATATATCCGTTTTATATCCTACAGGAATAATTATTTTATCATCTTCGGTTCTGCATTCTGTATATACTTTATTTACATTATTATAAATATCAGAAAAATCCATTTTTATTAAGTTTAAAAATCTTATGGTATTTATCAGATATTTACCTGTATTAGCCATCCAACTGCCCTTTTTAAATAATTCGCAAATCTTTTCTTTATCAGGCTTTTCCAAAAACATATTAACATTATCTTTATTATAGTTTATGTATCCTATATTTTCGTCATAGGCTTCCACAGGCATTCCAAACATAACACATGGGCTGTTTGACACAGCTTTGATACCTTCAGCAAAGCTTTCCCTGAAACCATCTCCGCTATATATCGAACTGCAACCCAGTACAAGAACATTTTCATTTTTTGCATACATAAGCCCAAGAATAACAGGCAAAGTGGTATTGACAGCCTCTTCTTCAAGAAAAAGCTTGTATTTAAGCATCTGAAAAATATTAAGTTGCCCTCTGACAATATATTCGTATTTATAATTTGTGAAAATATAAAATTCATCACAGTAAGGCAAATGACGTGCAATATTCTCCTGGAAAGCGGATCTGCCATCACATATTTCAGCAAACTGTATAGGATAATCTTTTCTGGATAGCGGCCAAAGGCTTCCACCAAAGCCTCCTGCCAGTAATATACATTTCATCGTGTCACACACATCCCTTAATTTTGCGAATTTATTATATTTATACAGAATGTTTTGTTGCTACGGTATTATAAATACCGATTAAGTTTTTTTTCATTCAGTATGTCAACAACCTTCTTTACATCCTGAGCCCTATTTTTATCACATACTAAAATTGCATCTTCCGTTTCTACTATAACAATGTTGTCAAGTCCTATCGTCGCAATAAGCCTTTTATCTGAAAAGATAACAGAATTTTTGGTATCTATTAATATATTTTCACCTTTTGAAACATTGCATTGTGAATCCTCACTATACATTACGCCTAATGTATCCCAGCTACCAACATCATTCCAACCAAACTCACCTTCAATTACAACAACATTATCAGCCGTTTCCATAATACCATAATCAATAGAAATTTTAGGTATATCAGGATATACTTCATCAATAACGTCTTCCTCTTTTTCTGTCCCTAATGCTGTGCCTATTTTTTCAATACCCTCATAAACATCAGGTAACAATTCCTTGAATTTGTTTAAAATAACAGAAGCTCTCCAAATAAACATACCACTATTCCATACATAGTTCCCATCGGCAATATATTCCTTTGCCTTGTCCAAATCAGGTTTTTCGACAAAACATTCAACCTTTTTGGCAATAGCCTTTTCATTTTTATTAAATTTAATATATCCATAGCCTGTTGAAGGAAAAGTAGGTGTGATACCTATTGTAATAAGCTTATCTTCGTTTTCAGCTATACTTATGGCCTCATTCAGAATTTCGCTAAAGACTGTTTCGTCCCTTATATAATGGTCAGCAGGAAAAACACACATTACGCCATCGCCGTATTTTTTTATAATTTCAATAGCTGCATAACCAATACAAGCTGCCGTGTTCCTTGCCGCAGGCTCCGAAAGAATTTTTTTAGGGTCAATTCTTCCACTTGTTATTTCTGCCATAGGTTTCCATTGGCAAACATTTGTGACAATAAAAATATTATTTTTATCAATAACATTACCTATTCTGTCTATAGTTTCGTTTATCATAATTTCTTTACCACTAAGGTTAAGAAGCTGTTTAGGCATTTTCTGCCTTGATAAGGGCCAAAAACGAGTACCCCCACCGCCGGCCATAATTATACCATATTTGTTCATTTTAAATCATTCTCCTATCAG
>CATZZP010000029.1 GCA_958426775.1 uncultured Bacillota bacterium | reverse complement strand
AAACCGACAGCCTTTTTAGCTTAGTATGAATACCGAAATATAATATATAAGGTTCAGCAATCCTTTACAGCTACAAATGTTTTTTAGCAAGGCTTGAAAGCAACTCATAATCATAATCACCTGCGGCTTTTTTAAACTGTTTTAAATCATCCTCACTAAAGTCATCATAGCTATAAGACGAAAGTTCAAAAAGCACCTTTTCAATTTTTACCATATTAAATTCTCCGGCATACTGAATAAGCTTTAAAAAGTTATCTTTTGGTACATTTCTCAAGTGCGGCTTAGCCCTTTTTTCTGTTTCATTATTATACTTGTCAACATAATACTTAGAGAATTTAATTACATTTTCCATTTCTGTAAAAAACTCATTAAGCTTATCATTTATTTTATCCATTTGTCTTGCCTTACCCAGCTTTTCAAGCTCTGCTGCAAGCTCTGAGAGTCTGTCTGCCCTAACTCCTGCCGATGCTCCCTTTATTGCATGGACATAAATTGTAAAAAGCTCTATGTTTCCCTTTGTAATTATATTAATAAGCTCACTCTTTCGCTTACTCATATCCTCCAGATAGGTGCTGAGTATGCTCATATAGGTTGCTTCCTGACCGCCTGACTGTTGTATACCGGCGGAAATATCAATATACTCCTCTGCTGTTCTCTGCTTTAAGCTTAGCTTGCCTGTTGCCTGTATGGCTCTTTGTACAACGGTTGCCTTATCGTTTAAAAATCTTTCAAAAACAGCCTCAAGCCTTTTAATCTGTATAGGCTTTGAAATACAGTCGTTAAAGCCTTCCTTTAGCAACCGATTTCTTGTACTGCTTTCAATATTTGCTGTTAGAGCTATAATAGGTAGATTTTTATACTTAGCACCCTCTAAGCCACGAATAATTGAGGTCGTTTCTGCTCCGTCAATATCGGGCATCATATAGTCCATAAAAACCAAATCATAATTATTTTGCTTAACCTTTTCTATTGCCTCTCTACCACCTGTAGCAGTATCAATTGTCATTTTATACTGGGACATAAGCCCTTTAGCTACCGCTAAGTTAGTAATATTATCATCTACAATAAGTACGTTTGCACTATAGGTAGGCAGAAGCTCAATATTATGTTCTCCCTCCCTGTTGTTCTTATCTGCTTCAATATTATTTATAAGGTTAGGTAGCTGAAGAGATACAAGGGGTAAATATACCTGTCTTACATCGTCCATATTATCATTAAGAAATTCACCTATTTCCATAAGTACAAGCTTGTTAGGATTTGACTTAAAAGCCCCTGCCTTTGATAAGGTATTATAATACCTCTTTCTGAACAGAACTAAGTTTGCCTCAGAGTATCTGCTGATTTTATTTACATTATCACAAGCAAAATATTTTAAATCCAAAGACTTTAATATTGCTCTTAAATTATCCAGTATAACCTCGTCCTCATCATAAATAAGAATATAGGTATTATCCCTCTTTTCTATAGCAGAGGTTGCCTCATAATCCTTAACCCTGTTTTTAAAGGTAAAAGTAAAGCAGGAGCCTTTTCCGTACTCGCTTTCAACCTTAATATCTCCGCCCATTTCCAAAGCAAGCCTTTTACTTATGGCAAGACCTAAGCCCGTACCCGTAACACGTCTTGTTTTCTTTGCATCAACTCTTGTGAAATCACTGAAAAGCATCTGCAAATCATTTTCCTTAATACCTATGCCCGTATCCTTAACACTGATACTGATAGTTGTTTCTCCGTTTTCAATAAAGCTCCAATCCACCTTTAAATGGATATAGCCCTCATTGGTATATTTAACTGCATTACTCAACAGATTAATAAAAATCTGTCTTATTCTGACATCGTCACCTATAAGCTTAGCCGGCACACTGGGATTAACCTCTGTAAGGAGATTAACATTTTTATCACTCAATCTTACTGCAATAACGTTTAGTACCTCACTCATAAGCTCTGGAAAATTATATTCATCCTGAATGATTTCAAACTTGCCCGATTCAATTTTTGAAAAATCAAGAATATCGTTAATAAGTGACATAAGCACTACTGCCGCATTATGTATAACAGATACATCGTTACGAATTTGCACAGGTAAATCACGCCTTAGCAAAATATCACTCATACCCAGAACAGCATTCATAGGGGTACGTATTTCATGGCTCATATTTGCAATAAAGCTGCTTTTAATGCTTGAAGCCTCTTCTGCTTTAAGCTTGTTTTTATAAAAATTATAGCTTAAAGCAAACAAGCGAATATATACCAAGGTCAACACCAAAACACTTACAGCAAGGTATATCCAAAAGCCACCGTAAATAACCTTATCAGGTACGAAAGACAATAAACAAACATCAGGTTTTATCTTTAAAATATAAAGCTGACCTTTTGTTCCGTCCAGACTATGTGAAATACAGAAAATATCCTCCGCAAAATTATATGCCTTTGATAAAAGCTCCTCATCTGATATAGTTGTTGAAAGCTCTTCTGAAGATATATTATATGTATGAGCCATTATATCTCCTGTACTGCTTACTATGCAGTACACAGCTTCACTCGAATGATAAATGGAATTATTTAATATTTCATCACCATTTATACCATTTTCAAGCATTTGATTAATCCTGTCTTTTTCAGAATATAAATACGTATAATAGCCGTTATTATACCCGTCAACAGTAAGCTTTCCTACAAAAATCAGACTGAAAATTTCAAAAACAACAAATACAACAAACAGTCCACCCATAGTTTTTAGAAATTTTTTGTGGGTTACTATAAAATCTTTCCACTCAGTCATGGGTATCACTCCAAGCTTATTTTACATCTATAGGCTGTACATCATAGTGCAGCTCAACAGGTAAGTCACCTTTTGCAGCATAAAAGCTTTTTTTAATACGTTCAGCAACAACCTCACCAAAGTTTAAGTTTACATTCATAAGTATTACTACGTACTGACTGCTTGAAAAGCTTGTAAATACATCACCGCGTCTTACGTTTTCACAAACAGCCTTACTGAATATGTCATTTGCCTTTTTAAGAGAAAGTACATCAGGCATTTCGCCATGGGAATCCGCCATAGTAAAAAGTATAAGCTCTACATTCTGCTGTGTTCTTGAAATACATCTTTCAATAAAGTGATATATGTTTTTGAAATTACCATACTCTACTTTTAAGACACCCTTGTCTGTATCTCTTTCTTCAAACATATTTTTAATGAACATAAGGTCTGCTACAGTATCATTTGAACCCGACTCATCACAGTCAACATCACTGAAGAAGTGAGCACCGCCCTTACCGTTTTGCTTAACATAGTAAAGTGCCTTGTCTGAATTACCGTAAAGCTCAGTAAAACTATTGCCGTCATTAGGTGCTACAGCAATGCCTATTGATACAGAAATTTCAAAACCTGACAGCACAATATTATCCTTTATTGCCTTTATAATTTTGTTTGCTTTAGCCCCCGGATTTACCTCAGCAATACTACCCTTGCTGAAAATAATGAACTCATCGCCGCCTATACGACAAAGTATATCCTCCTCAGCGGTATTTTGAGCTATAATTTCAGCAAATTTAATAAGTACATCGTCGCCCTTAATATGTCCAAAGCGGTCATTAACCTGCTTAAAATTGTCCATATCAAGCATAAACATTACACCCTTACCGCCCTCTCGCTCCAGATATTCGTTTACGGCAGACTCAGTGTACTTTCTGTCCCATAAGCCTGTAAGGGAATCCTTTTGTGCCTCTACCTTAATCTCATCAGTGTATTCAGTAATTACCTTATGTAAAATGGCATTACCGAACTGAGTAATATCCGTTTCATAGCTGTTAAGCACACTATTAAGCACATAGCCCTCATCCAGCATACCGATAACAATATCAGCAATTTTAGGGTCAAAGCTGCCGCCCTTTTCTTTTAAGAACAGTTTTTTAGTTTCTTCGTCTGTAAGAGGTTTTCTGTAGCTTTTAAAAGACTTCATATTATCATAGGCATTAGCAACCGCTATTATCCTTGCAACCTCGGGAATATCCTTACCCTTTAATCCGCTTAAATTACCCTTGCCGTCATATCTCTCATGATGATATTTTGCACCGTCTGCAATATTTTCAATTACAGTAAATTCCTTAAGTAAATCCGCACCTGCGATACAGTGCTTATACATAATTTTCCTCTCCTCATAATCAAGCTCTTCCTCATACTTAGAAAGCTCTTCATAAGACTCCACAAGCTTGCCCACATCATGAAGAAGTGAAATATAATAAATATTATAAATATCCTCATCAGAATAGCCTAAACGTTTTGCAATTTCCTCTGCATAGCCTGCAACACGTATAGAATGACCTTTAGTATATATATTTTTATTATCTATAATATCTGCAACACAGGAAATAACCTGAAGTGTTGCAATTTCAAGCTGTCTTGTCTTTTTATTAACCTGTGCCTCAAGCTTTTTCCTAAGGTTATCAAGTTCAAGTATAGCCTCAATACGATAAATCATAATTTCAGGCACAAAGGGTTTACGTATAAAGTCCAAAGCACCTAACTTAAAGCCCTCTTTTTCCGTTTCAACATTAGCATCAACTGTAAGAAAAATAACAGGTATTTTCTCAGTTTTAGGGTTGCTTTTAATCTGAATTATAGTTTCAAACCCGTTCATATCAGGCATAATAACATCAAGTAATATAAGGTCCGGGGTGTTTGAGGCAAGATAGTCCAATGCCATTTTGCCTGACTTAACCAATGCAAGTGTATACTTATCCTTTAAGACCTCTTCAGCATTTTTTAAATTGGAAATAGAGTCATCTACAACAAGTATTACTTTTTTATCGGGCATAGTAATTCCTCCTATTTTCAGGATTATAATATGTATAATAATATTTTAACACAAGCCCGTTTATTTTTAAACAATTAATTCACTAATTTATTGACATTTTTTTAATATTATTATAAACTAAATATGGATTTTTATTTGTATCAGCAATAAGCGGAGGTGTCGCCTTGAAGAATAAAAAACATAATACAGAGGACAAATCTTTCTCCTCTCATATGCCTAACGAAAAAAATATTTTTTTTATACAAAACCGTTCGGAAATTATAACCCATCATATAGTTATAGTACTTATTATTCTTTTTGTGATACTGATAGGCTATATAATAGCCCATAAAACCGTTCTGTCAGATGCAGAAAATCAGTATCAATTAAAAACGGACACCCTTAACAGTAAATATCTTGACCAAAAAAACCTTAATCCCGCTGCTAACGAGAATAATACAAATGAAATTGTCCCCTTTGACTACAGCAAGTCTATTATTTGCTGGGGTGACTCCTTTTCTGATAACAGTGCAAACAGCACAAGCTTTTATACTTACAGATTATCAGAATTGATTTTGGAAACATCATCTAACATTAACGGTGTTTTTTCCTCAGGTCTTGAAGGTGATAATGTATCTGTTATAGCTGCAAAGCAGGGTGGAATACCTATGCAGGCAGAGCCATTTACAATACCCGCATCAACTACCCCCGTAGAAATAAGCCTTAAAAGTACTTTAGGCGTAAAGCTTATCTTACAGGACAAGCTTAATTCCGGTCTTAACCCGTGTGCAATAGCAGGAGTTGAGGGTAATATAGAGTATGTGAGAGGTAAGCTTTGCTTTACACGCAGTAAGGCAGGAAAGGAAATCAAGGTTGTTCAGCCTACAACCGTTGTTACAAACTCTATGACAAATATAAAGGATTATACTGCTATATATTTCTTTGGTGGTGACTGTACTGAATATACCCCTGAAGAGCTTGTGAGTATGTATAAAAAGATGATTACCTTTGTAGGCAACGAAAAATATATCATTGTCGGCTCTGTTACCGGTAATGAAGCCACCCTTGCACCCTATGAGGAGGCTCTTAACAAAGAGTTCAAAAACCATTACATTAATCTCAGAAAATATTTAACAACTACCGTATTTAACGACTATGAGGTTAAAATTACCACTAATGATGCAAAGGCTTTAAGAGAGGGCAGCGTTCCTCCGTCCTTTATATTAAACGGTAAAAGATTATCAGACAGCGGCAGCACAATACTTGCAGATCTTTTATATGACAAGCTTTTACAGCTTCAAATAATATAATTAAAGGAGTTTTTAAATTAAATGAGTAAAAAAAATATTAACAAATTCAAAGGCAATACTTTTAAAATTGCCCTGGCAGTGCTTATAATTGCACTTATTGCCGTTGTAATAAGCAATATTGCATACTTTACATACATTAATATCCGTCAGGTAAACTCAGAGGCTGAGCTTTTAGCCGCAGTTGATACTGCTGTTGAAAGCTGTAACCAAAAAATGGAGGAGTTTGGTATAAATGAGGTTCAGCAGAGTTATTTGGATACTTATACGGAAAATATAAATAACTGCGAAACACCTCTTCAAAAGGCTTACATAGCAAATGCAATGCTTACCTATGCCGTAAATTCTACTAACCTGGAAAACTCTAATAAAATATCAGAGGTATACAGAGAGGGCGGTGCAATTCAGTCCAAAGGCTATATTGTAGATGATTTAACCGTTTCTCTGCAACAGTTACAGAGAGCTATATACAGCTATACTGTTTATAACGAAAATTAATACTGAAAGGAACTAAATATAATGATTAGAACACGTTTTGCACCAAGCCCTACAGGCTATATGCACATAGGCAACTTACGTACTGCCCTTTATGAATTTCTTATTGCTAAGTCCGGTGGCGGTAAGTTTATACTTCGTATTGAGGATACAGACCAAGAACGTTTTGTAGAGGGTGCTACTGATATAATTTACAACACCTTAAAGCTTTCAGGTATAACCTATGATGAGGGTCCCGATATAGGCGGTCCTTACGGTCCTTATATACAAAGCGAAAGAAAAAACGACTATCTTAAATATGCTCTGGAACTTATTGAAAAGGGTGAGGCTTACTACTGCTTTTGTACTAAGGAGCGTCTTGACAGCCTTAAAACCGAAACAGGCGAGCATGAGCAAATTGTAAAATATGACCGTCACTGTCTTTCACTTTCCGATGACGAAATTAAAGCTAAGCTTGATACAGGTACTCCTTACGTTATTCGTCAGAAAATACGTGATGGTTCAACTACCTTCCATGATGAAGTTTACGGTGATATTACTGTTGAAAACTCCGAAATGGAGGACCAGATTTTAATTAAATCAGACGGTTATCCTACCTATAACTTTGCAAATGTTATTGATGACCATATTATGAATATTACCCACGTTGTAAGAGGTGCTGAGTATCTTTCCTCAACACCTAAATATAACCTGCTTTATGAGGCATTCGGTTGGGAAATACCTACCTATATTCATTTGCCTGCTGTTATGAAGGACCAGCACCATAAGCTTTCCAAACGTAACGGTGACGCCTCTTTCCAGGATTTAATTGAAAAGGGCTATCTTCCTGAGGCAATTATAAATTATATTGCACTTTTAGGCTGGTCCCCATCTGTTAATCAGGAAATATTTACCCTTGATGAGCTTATAAAAATATTTGATATAAAGGGTCTTTCCAAGTCACCTGCTATATTTGACCCCGTTAAGCTTACTTGGATGAATGGTGAGTATATTAAGAAAATGGATTTTGATGCTTTCTATGAAAAGGCAGAGCCTGAGCTTAAGTCTGCTGTTAAAACAGAAGGTATAGACCTTAAAAAGCTGGCTTCCTATGTACAGACACGTATTGGTACCTTTAAGGAAATTGCAGATATGGTTGACTTTGTGGATACCTTACCTGAATACGATACCTCAATGTATGTACACAAAAAAATGAAAACTACAGAGGAAATGAGCCTTGAAAACCTTAAAAAGGCTGTCCCTGTTTTAGAAGGACTTACAGAATGGACAAACGAGTCAATTTATAATGCACTTCTTTCACTTATACAGGAAATGGGTATTAAAAACGGACAAATGCTTTGGCCTGTGCGTACTGCACTTTCAGGCAAGCCTACCTCCCCCTGCGGTGCAAGTGAATTAGCTGAGTTATTAGGCAAGGAGGAGAGCATTAAAAGGCTTAATAAGGGTATAGAATTGCTTTCTAAGTAAAAATTTAGGGTGGATATATTACAGTATCCACCCTTTTTACGCAACAAAGGACTGTAATCAGTATACAGTCCTTTAATTTTGTATTACATATCAATATGAACAGGCTTTAAATTCCAAATTTCATCAGCATACTCACGGATAGTTCTGTCACTGGAGAATTTGCCGCTGTTTGCAACATTGATAATAGCCTTTTTAGCCCACTTCTTAGTGTCCTTATATGCCTTATCGGCCTCTTCCTGTGCCTTGGAATATGCCTCAAAATCCTTGAGCACAAAATACTCATCGGCACGACTGCCGCCCCAGCCGTTAAGAAGAGAATCATAAATTTCTCTGTACCTGTCTGTATTTTCATCAAGTGTGCCGTTAATAAGCATATTCATTACAGCCCTTACATCAGCATTCATATTGTAAATATCCCATGGGTTATAGGTATTCCTTGCATATTCATCTATTACCTCAGATGCTGTCATACCAAAGATAAAGATATTATCATCGCCTACCTCTTCCTTAATTTCAACATTAGCACCGTCAAGAGTACCCATAGTCAATGCACCGTTAAGCATAAACTTCATATTACCTGTGCCTGATGCCTCTTTACTTGCTGTTGAAATCTGTTCACTTATATCAGCTGCCGGAATAAGCTTTTCAGCAAGAGTTACTCTGTAGTTTTCGGCAAAAATAACCTTTATCTTGCCATTAATGGTTTCATCATTATTAATAAGGTCTGCAACTGAATTAATAAGTCGTATAATAAGCTTAGCTCTGCGATAGCCTGCCGCCGCCTTGGCACCAAAAATAAAGGTGCGTGGCATTATATCTAAATCAGGGTTAAGCTTAAGCTTATTATAAAGGCTTAATACATGAAGGATATTAAGAAGCTGACGCTTATATTCATGTAATCTCTTAACCTGAATATCATAAATTGAATCAGGATTAATGTCTATGCCCATATTAACCTTAAAATAAGCAGCTAAGTCCTTTTTATTTTCCTTCTTAACGGCAATAAACTTTTCAACAAAGCTATCATCATCAACATAAGCCTCAAGCTTTTTAAGCTCTGAAAGGTCTGTATACCATTTATCACCTATGGTTTGTGTAATAAGCTTTGCAAGCCTTGGGTTGGCATGACCTAACCATCTTCTCTGGGTTATACCGTTTGTTTTGTTGTTAAAGCGTTCAGGAAAAACCTCGTAGAAGTCTTTAAGCTCCTGATTTTTAAGAATTTCTGTATGAAGTGCCGCAACACCGTTTACAGAGTGGCTGCCTACAATAGCAAGGTGTGCCATTCTTATCTGACCGTCTGCAATAACCGCCATTTTTCTGATTTTATCGGGACCTGCATTATACTTGTTAATAAGGTATTCGCAGAAACGTCTGTTAATTTCCTCAACTATCATATAGATACGTGGTAAAAGTCTTGAGAAAAGGTCTATAGGCCACTTTTCAAGAGCCTCACTCATAATAGTATGATTTGTATATGCACAACATTTTTTAGTAATTTCCCAAGCCTCGTCCCATGACATACCATTCTCATCAATAAGGATACGCATAAGTTCTGCAACTGCAATACTTGGGTGAGTATCGTTAAGCTGGAATGCATACTTTTCAGGCAATTTAGATAAGTCATTACCAAACTTATACTTATACTTGGCTATAACGCTCTGGAGAGTTGCAGATACAAAGAAGTACTGCTGGCGAAGTCTAAGCTCCTTACCTGCATAGTTATCATCAGCAGGATAAAGCACGTCTGTAAGGTTTTTAGCAAGGATTTCCTCCTCTACCGCCTTAGTATGCTCACCTCTGTTGAACTTATCAAGGTCAAATCTGTTTTTTGCCTCTGCATCCCAAAGACGAAGAGTATTTACTGTGTTGTTGTTATAGCCGATAACAGGATAGTCATAAGGAACGGCAATTACAGACTTATAGTTTTCCTGTATAAAGTTATACTGACCGTCCTCCTGCTTTACTGCCCTTACATTACCGCCAAACTTAACCTCAACCTCATATTCGGGGCGTCTAACTCCCCACATATCTCCGTTTTCAAGCCAGTTATCAGGCATTTCAACCTGTTCACCCTTTTCGTTAATCCGCTGTTCAAAAATACCGTAGTGGTATCTGATACCACAGCCGTAAGCAGGTAATTCAAGACTTGAAAGACTATCAAGGAAGCAGGCTGCAAGTCTGCCTAAGCCGCCATTACCAAGACCCGGGTCATGCTCTGTATTTTCGAGGAGATTATAGTCTATATCAAGCTCCTCAAGAACAGCCTTAATATCCTCAACCATAGTCATATTAAGTATAGCATTACCAAGGAAACGTCCCATAAGGAATTCCATGGAAAGATAACAGACAATCTTTACACCTGTTTCATCATAAACCTCATGAGTCTTTAACCATTTATCTGTAACATAGTCACGAAGGGTGAATACAAGTGCATCATAAAGCTGGTCCGGGGTAGCAGTATCAATTTTCTTTCTGGATAGCTTTCTTACGTTGTCAATAAGTTGGGTTTTAAATTCCTCTCTGTTAATTTTCATTTTAGTTGCCCTCCTTTAATTTATATTTTATACGGCCTCGTTACCTTCTTTTAATCTTTCGGCACGTTCAGTTGTAATAATTGCATCTGTCAGCTCATCTAAATCACCGTCTATAATTGAATCCAGCTTATAGAGGGTAAGTCCTATTCTATGGTCTGTAACACGTCCCTGAGGATAGTTATAGGTACGTATTCTTTCGTTACGATTACCTCTGCCTATCTGACTTTTACGCTCGGCAGAGATTTCTGCATGCTGTCTTTCCTGCTCCATATCATAGAGCTTGCTCATAAGAACCTTTAATGCCTTTTCCTTATTCCTTAGCTGGCTTTTTTCGTCCTGACAGGAGATAACAATGCCTGTAGGAATATGAGTAAGTCTTACGGCAGAATCTGTTGTATTTACACACTGACCGCCGTTACCGCTTGCTCTGAACACATCAAACTTACAATCATTCATGTCAAGCTTAACATCAACAGCCTCTACCTCGGGCATAACAGCAACGGTTGCTGTTGAGGTGTGTATTCTGCCGCCTGACTCTGTAGCAGGTATTCTCTGTACACGGTGTACACCGCTTTCATACTTCAAGCGGGAATAGGCACCCTTGCCCTTTACCATAAAGGATATTTCTCTAAAGCCACCCATTTCACTTTCGTTAGTGTTCATAATTTCTATTTTCCAGCCTATACGCTCTGCATAGCGTGAGTACATTCTGAATAAATCACCTGCAAAAATATTTGCCTCATCACCGCCTGCACCGCCGCGAATTTCCACAATAACATTTTTTTCATCGTTAGGATCCTTCGGCAAAAGGAGTATCTTAAGCTCCTCCTTTATTTCTTCAAGCTTTTTTGAAGACTCTGCAAACTCCTCCTTAACAAGAGCCTTAAAGTCATCCTCAAGGTTTTCCTCGAGCATAGCTTTTGCCTCTGAAACTGCCTTATCACATTCTAAATACTCTTTATATTTTTCAACTATAGGTGTAAGCTCGCTTTGTTCCTTTACAAGATTACGCCATTTTTCATTATCCGCAATAACTTCGGGGTCATTTACCTTGTCAGACAAATAAACATATCGTTTTTCAATATCTTCAAGTCTGTCAAACATAATTAAACCTCTCTCTCTGTTTTTTATTTTAACTGTCCTGCTACAGTTCTGTCAAGCCCTGCTAAATCCTTGCCTACGGTTACATTTATAAAGCCCTTATTTTCTAAAAGAGCCTTAACACTCTCACCTTGATTATAGCCTATTTCAAAGGCAATATAACCTTTGGGATTAAGAAAATGCGGTGCTTTTTCAACAATAGCTCTGTAAAAATCCAGACCATCAATACCACCGTCTAAGGCTCTCACGGGTTCAAAGTCCTTAACCTGACTTTCTAAGGTTTTGATAACATCAGTTTCGATATAGGGTGGATTGCTCACTATAATATCAAATTTTCCTTTAACATTTTCAAACAAATCACTTTTAATAAAGGTAATTTTATTTGCAACAGAATTTATTTTTGCATTATTTTCTGCCATATCAAGGGCATTTTGTGAAATATCAACTGCCACACCCTCTATTTCCCCTAGGGCAGCAAGGCTTACTATAATTGCACCGCTGCCTGTGCCTATATCAAGAACTGTTTTTGCACCTGTCCGATTAATATGCTCAAGGACACGTTCTACAAGACACTCTGTGTCACCTCTTGGTATAAGAGTGTCTGCATTAAGCTGAAAATTCATATCCATAAACTCACAGCTACCTAAGATATACTGCATAGGTTCAAAGCTCATACGTCTTTTAAGCATATTGTAGGCAACGGCAAGCTGTTCCTCACTTAAGGGCATATCTTCTTTGGTTATAAGCTGAACTCTGGTACAGCCTGTAGCATTCATTACAATAAGCTCGCTGTCTATTCTGTAGCTTTCAATCCCTTTAGCCTTAAGTTTTTCCTTAAGCTCACATAAAAGAGTTGCTATTGTCATTTCTTTTCCTCTTCAGGCTCATCCTCTAAAACAGCTTGAAGGGATTTAATTGCAACCTCAAGCATTTCATCATCAGGCTCGCTGGTTGTAATAAGCTGTAATGCAAGACCCGGGGCACTTACAATTTTAACAAGAAAATTATCATGTCTGCCTGCCCACTTTATAATTTCATAGGAAATACCTGCAATTACAGGTACAAGCAATACTCTTGAAATTACTCTTAAATACAAAACCTTTGTGTTGATAAAAAAGAAAACAACAAGGCTTACAAGCATAACAAACACAAGAAAGCTTGTTCCGCAACGCTTGTGTAATCTTGTATGCTTACGTACATTCTCAACAGTCAGCTCCTCATCACTTTCAAAGCAGTTTATGGTTTTATGCTCTGCACCATGATACATAAATACACGCTTAATATCCTTCATTTGAGCCACAAGCAGAATATAGGCAACAAAAATTAAAATTCTCACAATGCCTTCAACTCCACCCCTCAGCCTTGCATGAATACCCGCAAAATCGCTTAAAAATCCGCCTATAAATGTAGGCAGCACCATAAATATGGCAACAGAAAAAATAATTGCAATTACAACACTAAAGTAAATAATATAGTCTGATAGCTTATCTCCGAACTTTTCAATAAGCCATTTATCAAACTTACTGTCGTCCTCCTCTGCCTGAATATCATCAAGACCTGCCATTTCAGCAGAGCGTGAAATAACCTTCATACCAATAACCATACTGTTTACAAAGGATACTACTCCTCTTATAAGAGGCCATGCCAAAAAGGGATATTTTTTTGCTACAGGCTTTATAGGCACCTTTTCAACAGCAATAGTGCTGTCAGGTGTTCTTACAGCAAGTGCATACATGGTTTTACCCATCATCATAACACCCTCAATAACTGCCTGACCGCCTATACCTTTACCGCCTACAGGGCATTTCTTTTTATCTTCCATTATTAAATTCACTCCTTTATTACAGACAAAGCTGTACAATTTAAATTATATCACATTTTAACAAAAAGACCAACATATTTTTGTTAAAATTTCAAGGATATAAATCAAAAAAAGGAGAGTGCCGTATAAACACTCTCCCTTATTAATTTACTGAATATTATTTTTAATTATAAATTGCCGTTTTGGTATCTGCATCCCAATCCACATCAACATCAAGTGCAGCACCTAAGGCTCTGAAAGGTATAAACATTCTGCCCTCAGTAATTTCTGCAACCACGTTATTTTCCATTGTTATACTTTCACCGTCTACAATCATCTGATTACTGCCTGCAGTAAAGCTTACAGCCTTGCCGTTTGCGTTAATTGTTGCAGTTTTTGTATTTGCATCCCAAATAACATTTTCGGAGCTGTCTGCATTTTCAACATTACCGCCGCTGACAGCAAGAGATGTAAATCTTAAAGGTACCATAGCAGAGCTACTTGTGTTTTGTATATAAGGTGCAATATCTATGGCAAAAGAGTTATCATTTATTATAACTGACTTACTGCCTATAGTTACCTTAACCTTAAG
Source organism: uncultured Bacillota bacterium (assembly GCA_958426775.1). Taxonomy (GTDB): domain Bacteria; phylum Bacillota; class Clostridia; order Lachnospirales; family CAG-274; genus CALWRD01. The sequence continues at coordinate 2,845 of CATZZP010000029.1, read as the reverse complement.
AGCATCGTCTTTAACTTCTGTAGTGTCTTCCGTAGCAGCTTCTGTAGTTACCTCTGCCTTTGAGCTTGAGCTACCCGAACCCCTTTCTGTTACAGCCTCTGTAGTTGTATCCTCTGATGTCTTGCCCTCACCGTCAATTATTATACGTCCGCTTCCCTGAGGATTTTCATAACCCTCACCGATAACACCGCCGAGAACTTCCGAAGCGTATCTGATAAGTATTTCACTGTCAACATAAATTTCGTCCTTTACTATATCCTCAGATGAGAACATGGTAAAACCACTGCCCTGCTGTTTAAGCATATAGTTGTGACCTGCAAGTATGTAGGATTTATTAAGGTCAAGAGGCTCTGAACCAACCATAATATTTTTTACTCTGTATTCACCTTCTACTTCAGAAAATCCGCCGTACTCGTCAAGTACAACCGAAGAAGGCACAGATGAATCAATCTCATAGGTTAAGCCCGATACCTGTATAAAGCCTCCGCTTTCCCCCGGATAATCCATAGCACCCAGTTCAAGAGCGTCCTTAATCTGCTGTCCTGTAACCTTTGAGGTACAAATAAGGTTACCGAAAGGATGAACATTAATAATATCGCCGTAGGTTACGTCACCGGCTTTAATATCTGCACGAATACCGCCACCGTTTACAAAGGCAATATCTGCATCAGTTAAAATACGATAAGCATCGGCACAGAAGTCACCTAAGTTAGTTTCTCCTGACCTTATACGGCGGTTTGACACATGCTCCGTTGGTACTATATCAGGGTCTAAGGTAGTAAGGTCTACCTCTGTTTTAGCAACCACCTGTTCAAGCTTCTCATTGTAGCTTGCCTTAATACTTTCTATATAAGCAGAGGTTTTATTATATGCCTCTTTTACAGATTCCTCTGCTATGCTTAGATCTATACTGCTGACAAGGTAGGTATCAATTTCGCCCTCCGGTGTAATCTCCATTCTGCCTATATTTTCAAACTTAGAGCCTGTTGAGGTTAGAACAACATCTTCACCGTCTTTATCCTTACAGATTTGCTCTTCAATAACAGAATGTGAGTGCCCGTCAATAACTGCATCAAGACCTGATACATTTTCAATCATTTCTGTTGAGGTATATGGTGAAAGAGCCTCACCAACTCCAAGGTGGGTAACGGCAATTACCATATCTGCACCGTCAGCCTTAGCACTGTCTATGGCATTCTGTACAGAATTATAAAAGGCATCACCACCGTTAAAGCTATAAATGTATTCACCCTTATCGTTTTGGAAATATGCCGGTGTAGAGCTTGTATATGTAAAAGGCGTACAGACCCCTACAAAAGCAAGGGTTGTATCTCCAAACTCTGTCATATAATAAGGCTCAAAAACTGTTTTATTATCCTCAAGGGATACAAGATTTTCACAAATATACGGATAGTCAGCCATATCTGCCAGCTTCATAAGTTGGTCCATACCATAATCAAATTCATGGTTACCGGGTATTGCCATATCATAGCCAACATAATTCATAATATCCACAATGTATTCTCCGTCAGAAAGAGAACCGACAGGTGCTCCCTGTACTGCATCACCTGCATCTACAAGTACAACCTTATTCCCCACATCAAGCTCTACTTGTTTTAAAGCAGACAATGCAGGATACCCAAGCTCACCGTCAATATTACAATGAGCATCATTGGTGTAAAAAATAACCGCACTCTTATCATCAGCCCATACAGACATAGCAGTTGTAAATGCTATAACTGCAGTGCTTGTAAGGGCAAATATAGATTTCCTTTTCATATTAATTACCTCCCTGTTTAATAATATTAACATTATTATTTTAACACAAATTAAGTGTATGGGCAATAATTATAAACCTTAATTGGTTTATGACAGGGTAAGATATATTATTGTAAGTCCATTTTATACAAAAAAGGGCTTTACCCTTAATGGATAAAGCCCTTAAATGTTTTAATTATTCAGCATCAGTTACTTCTTCTGTTGTTTCTTCAGACTCTTCTTCTGAAACATCTTCTGTTGTTTCTTCAGACTCTTCTTCTGAAACCTCCTCAGTTGTTTCTTCAGTAGCTTCTTCTGCTGCAGCATATGCCTCTGCCGCCTCTAAAACAACGTCATAAACATTAGCTACAAGTACGCTCATCTGAGCTCTCGTAATAAGTGCTAAAGGCTCAATACCGTTGTCTGTACCGCTTGCAAGACCTGCATTTACAAGTGCTGCTACATATGGCTTAGCATAGTCGGCAATCTGAGCATTGTCAGCAAAGCTGTCAAGAACAGCTGTATCTGTGTCAAGCTCAATACCTGCATATTCAAGTGACTTAGCAACAAGCACCATCATATCCTGTCTTGTAATTGTATTTTCAGGACCGAAGTTGCCGTCGCCGTAGCCTGTAGCAATACCTGCCTCCTTAGCAATTGCAAGAGCATCTGCATAATACTTGCTTGAATCTACATCATCAAAGTTATCAGATGCAGGACCTGTAAGACCAAAGGTCTTAACAAGCATTACGATAAAGTCAGCTCTCTTGCTGTATGCATCAGGAGCAAACTTATCAGCACTTACACCGTTTACAATACCTGCTGATGCAAGCTTGTTGATAGACTCAACTGCCCATGGACGGCTTGCAATATCAGTAAAGTTAGCCTTGATACCTGTGCTTACAGGAGGAGTAATTACAACACCGCTAGGTGTTACAAAGCTCTTAGCCTCAGCTGTAGTTACTTCGGTATCCTCATCGGTAGTAGCTTCTGTAGTAGCCTCAGCAGTGCCTGATGCCTTATGGCTTGAACCGCCGCCACCGCCTGATGATGAACCACTGCTGCTATCGCCTGATGAAGGCTTCTT
>CATZZP010000028.1 GCA_958426775.1 uncultured Bacillota bacterium | reverse complement strand
AACTATAGCAACAGACTCGGTTAAAGAAAAATTGCCTTCTGTAGGGTCAACATAATCAATAGGAAGCCCGTCAGCTTTATCTGCAACAGCCTGCTGACGAAGACCAAAGCCTACAGCAACCTCCCCTGCACGTGCTTTTTTAAGAGGACCGGAACCGGAGCTTTCAATGTGAGGACCTGCATTTTGATAAATTGCGGTAAGAACCTCTTTTGCTCCCTCTTCGCCATACTCGCTTACAAGTGCCTGTATTAAAAGCCATGCAGTTGATGAGCTTTGTACGTCTGTAACGGAAATCATATCTTTATATTCAGGCTTTGTTAAATCCTTTAAGCAGGTAGGTGCAGGTAAATTATTTTCTGCAAGCATCTGAGTGTTTATAATTATTGAACCCTCCTGTGAGGTAATAGGTGAGCAATATGATTTCTCAGAGCCGTCAAGAAGCTTATGCTCGAAGCTCAGGTCCTGAAACATATTTTGCTGTTCCTGTGCACTGTCAATATAGAAGGTGCTTAAAGTAACCATATCAGCCTCAATATTTGTACCCTCTGCAAGTACTTTGCCGCCCAGCTCCGATGTACCGAAGGTCTGGAAAATATACTTATCTGCATAACCGTTAGAGTCAAGGGTTGTTTTCATAGCCTCAATAGCCTCATCATCGGCATTTGAGTAAATAATAACCTGCTCATCTGATGAAGGTTGATTATCGACAGAAGCTGTATCTTGTTGAGTATCCGCAGTTGTGCTGTTACAACCTGTTACAGCCGACATAGACATAACACCTGTCAAAAAAATTGCAATAGTTTTTTTCTTCATTTTTAGTTCTCCTTATTGTTTAACTTTTTTATAATTAATCCAAGCAAGCCTTTTATTAATAGATTGACTGCAAGGATAAACAATGATAATACAAAAACTTCATTAAATTTATTGTAATACTGTAGTTCCTTAATTTTTGTTGTCAGCACCATTGTTTTTGTGCCTGCAATAAATATTACCGCACTTACCGTAACCATAGCGTTTACAAAGAAGTAGCTGAAAACTTCCAAAAGGGTTGAACGCATATTGGGGGTAACTATACGTATGAGAGTATTAAACCAGTTATCCCCCATAAGTGCCGCAGTTGTTTCCCAAGAACGGTTTAATTTGCTCAAAGAATTTTTCAACATAAGATAAGGTGTTGAAAAAAAGTGTACAATGTTACAAAAAATTATAACGATAAATGTGTTTTGAAGCGGTGTACCTGAAAATATAAGCATATATGCTATACCTATTACCATACCGGGTACGGTGTTTGTAATGAGGGAAAGACTGTCAATTATTCTTTTCAGTCTTTTATTTATATTACTTCTTGCACTTGCAAGGGCGGCACCATATGTGATTATTGTGCCTGTAACTGCTGTAAGTACAGCTACAAAAAGAGAGTTTTTACATACTGCCGTAAGCGTGTTGTCAGCTAAAACAGAATTTAAATGCTCTAAGGTAAAATGTATCTCATAAGGCCATTCCTCAACAAAGGGAATAAGGGCTATTACTAAAAAAATTGAAAGCATACAAAGGAGTATAAAAGCCGAACCTATAAAGCAAATACTGTCACGAAGCTTATTTTTTTTGATTTCTATGTCTGAAATTTTGTTATATCTTATATTGTAACGTTCCAGATAATGTAACAGAGATATGCTTATAATTGATGGTATAAGCATTAGCATTGCAACAACAGCACCCTGCTGAAAGTCAGGTATGCTGCCCAGCATTTTGTTGTATAAAAGGGATGCAACAACATCAAATCTACCGCCTATTGAAGCAGGTATACCATAATCTGTAAAGCATAAGAAAAAACACTGTACAACAGAGGAGGCAAGAGTACCTAAAAGAGGCAGAAATAATGTTTGTACAAAGGTTTTAAAGGAGTTATCTCCCATAACTCTTGATACTACGGAAAATTTTTTGTCTATATATGTCATTGTATTTAAAATAAGCATAAATGAGATAGGCAAAGTATAGACAACGTAGCCGTACAATAAGCCTCCAAAGCCGTAAATTTCAAATATTTGAGTACCTATTATTTTTGTTATAAGTCCTTGCTTGCCAAAAGAATATATAATTGCAAAACCATATGTAATTGTAGGTAAAAGCATAGGCAATACAGCCAAAAGACGAATAAGCCTTTTATAAGCTTTAGGAATATTTGAATATTGAATACTGTATGCAAGAAAAAAAGCCAGTATAGTAGAGATAATGGCAGCCAGTAAGGAGATACCTACACTGTTTAAAATTATTTTGCCGAAGTTTTTCTGAGCAAAAACCTCAAGGTAATTGGATAAACCTATACCGTCTTTTAGGAAAAAGCTTTCTGTAAGCAGCCTAATAATAGGTATTGCCAAAAATAGTATAAAAATAAGTATAATAAAAAAATAAATAGTCTTAATTTCTTTTTCTTTTCTGACTAACATAACTTATACCCTTGTTTCTGCTATAATACTGCTGTTAAAAAGAGCAAAAATATTGTTACGCTTAATTTCTAATTGATTTAATATAAATTCCTTAATAAAGGCATTATTTGGCGTATTTATAATTTCAAATGGTGCTCCGTACTGTGAAATCTGCCCGTCATTTATAATAAGCACCTTATCGGAAAGGGTAAGAGCCTCCTCAGGGTCATGGGTAACTATAATGGTTGTTAAATGGTAGGCTTTTGCAATCTCCTTTATTTTTTCTTTTATAGACTCTTTAATTACGCCGTCAAGAGCACTTAAGGGTTCATCTAAAAGCAAAATCCCGGGCTTCATTACCATGGTTCTTGCAAGGGCTACTCTTTGCTTTTGTCCGCCTGAAAGCTGGTCAATGCTTTTTTCAAGATGAGGCTTTAAGCCCAGTAAATCTATAAGGCTCTCTACCTCCTCTTTGGTTGAAATATTAGGAGAATTTGTAAGCCCGTAGGTTATGTTTTTATATACGTTAAGGTTAGGAAATAAGGCATAGTCCTGAAAAACAATATTGAAACCGCGTTTTTCCATAGGTACATTTGTAATGTCATTGCCGTTATAAATAATTTTGCCGCTGTCAGTGTCCGTAAGACCTAAAATAAGGTTAAGCAGCGTAGTTTTTCCGCAACCTGATGGACCTAAAATAGACACTATTTCGCCTTTCTCTATGCTGATATTAATCCCCTTTAAAACAGGCACATTATTATAGGATTTTTTTATGTTTATTAATTGTAGCATAATAACTCCTTTCAAATATTTAAAACATTAATTTAAACTCGGTATTAATTAAAGCATTTTCAAAAAGGAGTATCTATCAAGAGTAGGTTATATATTTGTAAATTGTTTTTAAAGGTATTATTTATAACGGAATAGCTTTGTTTAAATGATTTTTGGGAGATAAACACAGAAATTTGTAAATTTTTATAAAATGTATTTTTAAACTGAAGTAAAATTTTTAAAAGAAATGTATATTTATAGGATTTTGTTATAATTGAAGCTATAAAAAAAGCCTGCCTCTGTTTTAAGGCAGACTGTTATTACTTATTATCGGGATTGTAAAGCACAAATTCAATACCGCTTTGTTTAAGCATTTCCCTGCTCATTTCGTCAGGATAAACTTCCTTAGCTATTATCTTTACAATGCCTGCATTAATTATCTGTTTAAGGCACATATTACATGGGCTTGCCGTAACATACATTATGCCGCCCTTACATGACACTCCGTTTACGGCACATTGCGTTATGGCGTTGTTTTCAGCATGTACGGCTCTGCAAAGCTCATGTCTTTGTCCGCTTGGTATATGTAGCTTTTCCCTCAGGCATTCGTCCATATCACAGCAGTTAGGCACTCCCTTAGGTGCTCCGTTATAGCCTGTTGCAAGTATCTGATTATCTTTTACTATTACAGCACCCACCTGTCGTCTTAAGCAGGTTGACCTTCTGCTTGCAAGCTCGGCCATATTCATAAAATACTCGTCCCAGCTTATTCTTTTCATATTTTTTGACCTCCGATACGTTGCCTTACGGTTTCATATATAAGTATGCCTGCCGCAATAGAGGCATTCATTGATTCTGCTTTACCGGGCATAGGTATTCTTACTAACTCATCTGCCATTGTAGCTGTTTCGGGTGTCAGTCCTGAACCCTCGTTGCCTACAAGTATGGCGGTAGGTCCGGTTAGATCAGCCATATACGGTGTTCTTGTTCCGCCTAAGTGTGCGGCAAGAGTTTGTATTTTATTATTTCTGCAATCATCTAAAAGAACAGGTAAGTCTATACCTGTATATATAGGCAGATGAAAAATTGAACCCATGGTTGACCTGACTACCTTTGGGTTATAAAGGTCAACAGAGCCTTTATTAATAAAAATACCGTTTGCTCCCGCGGCATCGGCAGTACGGATTATTGTACCGAGATTGCCGGGGTCCTGTAAATTTTCCAAAACAACAAAAAATGGATTATTTACATTAAAGGCATTCTCATATTTGTATTTGAGCTTATGACATACGGCAATTATTCCCTGTGGATTAACCGTATCAGACAGCTTTTCAAAAAGGCTATCACTTGTAAGGCATATCTTGTTTGTAGGCGGATACTCTCCCTTGTAACTCTCCGATACAATAACATATTCGATTAAATCCATGTTATTTATTTCAGATACAAGACGCTCTCCTTCTAATACAAATAAGCCTGTTTTATCTCTTTCCTTTTTGCTTGCAAGAGCAATTGTCTGCTTTATTGCTTTGTTATTAATGCTTTCCAAATACTTCATATAAAAAAGTCCTTAGTTGTATTTTTGTATTTTGTCACTGCTGCCGATAATTACAAGTATATCGTCCTTATTAATTACTTCGTTTGGTGAGGGTGATACAAGAACCTCTTTACCTCTTTTTATGGCAACAACGTTAAGACCTGTGTTGGCACGAATATCTGCACCCACAAGGGATTTTCCTACCCATTGAGCCTTGGGAGCAACCTCTACAATGCCATAGCTGTCGGAAAAACTGATAAAGTCCAGTATATTAGAGGTAATAAGGCTTGTAGCCAAGCGTCTTCCTATATCCTCCTCAGGCAATACAACCTTATCTGCTCCTACCTTGTAAAGAACATTGCTTTGCTTAACATCTTTAGCCTTTGCAATTACTGTTTCAACACCCATTTCCTTAGCTGCCATAGTTGCCATAACGGTAGCTTCAAGGCTTTCTCCCGTTGCAATAATCACCACATCGCAGTTACTCAGCCCCATCTCCCTTAAGGCGCCCTCATCTGAAATATCAGCTTGAACCGCATCGGTAGCGTAAGTGGCTATTTGGTTAACAAGTTCGGCATTTTTATCACAACAAAGTACGTCATATCCGTTTTCAACCAGTGTTTTTACTATAGCCTCACCAAATCTGCCAAGACCTAAAACTGCAAATTGTTTTTTGTTTTTCATAAATAAATCCTCCTTAACCCACAAGGACATCCTCGCCGGGATAATGAATTTTGTTTTTGTTTTTATTTGATGTCATAAAGGAAATTGCAGTGGTTATGGGACCTACTCTTCCTATAAACATACAGGTAATGATAATTATTTTACCTATAGATGACAAATGAGGGGTTACACCTACCGTACTGCCTACTGTACCAAGTGCAGAGGCAACTTCAAACATAAGGTCTACAACCTCAAAATTTGCAGGCATATTTACCTCCGTTAAGCAGAGGGCGATTGTAGCCAAAGACAGTATGGAAAGCATTAACATTACAACCGCAAGGCTCTTTTGCAGTATTTTAAAGGATATGCTGCGATTAAAGGCTTGCATACTGTCATTATCCTTAATAAGGGAAATAATTGCAATTATAATAACCGCAATGGGTATTGTTTTAATACCGCCTGCTGTACCGCAGGGTGAGCCACCTATCATCATAAGTATTATGGATATAAACTTTGACGCACCGGTAAGTCCGCCGTAATCCATAGAAACAAAGCCCGCTGTACGTAAAACAACAGAGTGAAAGAAAGAAGCCAGTATCTTACCCTTTAAAGAGTACTCACCCATCGTAGCGGAATTGTTATACTCAATTAAAAATGTGATTAAAGCTCCGGAAAATATGAGTATAACGGTTGAAGTGAGTGCCAGCTTGGAGTGCAGAGAAATCTTTTTTACCCATTGTTTAAAAGTAAATTCCTTGTTTTTAAAGCCCTTTGAAAGACGTATAAGCTCAAGCCATACGGGAAAACCCAAACCGCCCATTACAACAAGCAGCATAATTGTTAAATTAACCGTTACATCCTCTGCATAAGGTATCATGCTTGAGGTGCCTATTATATCAAAGCCTGCATTACAAAATGCGGATACAGAGTGAAATATACCCATACCCACAGCCTCAACCAAGCCATAATCAGGCAAAAATCTCAGTGTCAGAACAAATGCCCCCGTAAGCTCTATTAATAGTGTAAATTTTACTAAAAACTTAATAAAGCGTACTAATCCGCTGTGTTGAGAAAGACTAAAGCTTTCCTGTATTACAAGTCGTTCCTTTAAGGTTATTTTCTTACCGGCAAGTATCAGGGCGGTCATCATAACAGTTATAAAGCCCAGTCCTCCTACTTGAATTAAAAGCAGTATTACTATTTGACCGAAAATTGACCAATGCTCAGCCGTAGGTACTACCACAAGTCCTGTTACACAGGTTGCGGAGGTTGCCGTAAACAGACAGTCCAGAAAGGGTGTAAAGGTATTGTCTTTAGAGGAAACAGGCAAGCTTAAAATAACACCTCCTAAAAATATAATTAAAATAAAACCTAAAACCAGTATTTGCGTTGTTTTGAACTTTTCCTTAAATTTATCCATAATTTCTCCTTGGTTTTGTTCCGTATAATAAATAAAGTTAAAAAATTTGTTGTAAAAAAGAGAAAAAAATGTTACAATACATTAAATAGCGGCATTTGCTATTTAATTATACTATATTGCAGATTTATTTGCAAGATAATAATGAATAACATAATGAAGGTGATAATGTGTCAGGCTCTGTTTTAGGAAGCATTTTTAAAATAAGTACCTGGGGAGAAAGCCATGGCAGAGGCATAGGTGTAGTAATTGACGGCTGTCCGGCAGGCATACCTTTGGATAGTGAGGATATACAGCGTGATTTGGACAGACGCAAGCCGGGTAGCGGTAAATACACCACAAAACGCAGTGAAAGTGATAAGGTAGAAATATTATCAGGTGTTTTTGAAGGTAAAACCACAGGTACACCTATATCCTTGGCAATATTCAATGAGGACCAACGCTCAAAGGATTATTCGTCAATCAGTAATGTTTTTCGCCCCGGTCATGCTGATTTTGGCTTTGAAAGCAAGTATGGCTTCAGAGACTACAGAGGAGGCGGTCGTTCCTCAGGCAGAGAAACGGCAGGCAGAGTTGCCGCAGGTGCTGTAGCAAGAAAGCTCTTAAAGGAAATAGGTATTAATATTGATGCCTATATTCTTGCAATCAATAATGTTAAGGTTGATGAGAATATGCTTGACCTTGATGAAAGGTTTAATAATCAGCTTTGTATGCCTGATAAGGAGGCTGCGGTGAAGGCAGAAAAGCTCCTTGATGAGGCAATTCAAAACAGGGACAGTGTAGGCGGTGTTGTAGAATGTCAGGTGACAGGACTTAAGCCGGGTATAGGTGAGCCTGTTTTTGATAAACTGGATGCTCTGCTTGCAAGGGCTGTTATGTCCATAGGTGCAGTCAAGGGTGTTGAATTCGGTGCAGGCTTTGAGGCGGCACAAATGTACGGCTCCGATAACAATGACAACTTCTATATGTTTGACAATAAGGTTAGAAAATATACCAATAATTCAGGTGGTGTGTTAGGTGGTATGTCAGATGGGGACAAGCTTGTATTCAGAGCAGCGTTCAAGCCTACTCCTTCTATAGCACAGCCTCAGATTACGGTTAATAATCGTAATGAGGATATTGAAATTTCAATTACAGGCAGACATGACCCTATTGTGGTGGCAAGAGCTGTTGTTGTAGTTGAGGCTATGACAGCAATAACTTTAGCAGACCTTATTCTTATGAATATGTGTGCTAAAATTGAAAATGTAAAAAAATTATATAGCAATATATAATTAAACTATATATGAAAGGATTTAAGAGAAATGGCAAAAATCAATACTAAGGTAACAGACAGTGTAAACTTTTTTCAGGGCAATAATCCTGCTGATTTAACGGCAAAGTTCGGCAGTCCTCTTTACGTTTACAACGAGCGTATTTTAAGAGAAAGATGCCGTGAAATGAAGAACCTTGTTGACTATCCGAAGTTTGTAGTAAATTATTCGGCAAAGGCTAACAGCAACCTTGCTTTTCTTGAAATAGTAAACGAAGAGGGACTTCATGTAGATGCAATGAGTCCCGGTGAGATTTATGTAGAGCTTAAGGCAGGTTTTAAGAGCGAGGATATTTTTTATATCAGCAACAATGTTTCTAAGGAAGAAATGCAGTTTGCTATCGACCGCAATATTATAATGAGTGTAGACTCACTTTCACAGCTTGAACAGTACGGTCAGCTTAACCCGGGCGGTAAGGTTGCCGCAAGATTTAACAGCGGTGTAGGTGCAGGTCACCATGAAAAGGTTGTTACAGGCGGTAAGAAAACTAAGTTTGCTATCAATCCCGAATATATTCCTGAGTTTAAGGAGATTTTAAAGAAGTATGACCTTAAGCTTGTAGGTATAAATCAGCATATCGGTTCCTTATTTATGGAGGGCGACAAGTATATTGAGGGTGTTAAAGCTATCCTTGAAATTGTCAAGCAGTTTGATGATATTGAATTTGTTGACCTTGGCGGTGGCTTTGGTATTCCTTATGAAAAGCTTAATGATCAGCCAAGACTTGATATTAAGGACTTAGGTGTTAAATTATCTAAGGTTATGAAGGATTTTGCAGCTGAATACGGTAAGGAAATTGAATTTAAGATTGAGCCGGGCAGATATATTTCAGCTGAGTGTTGTGTACTTTTAGGTACGGTTCATGCTACAAAGCAGAATAATGTGCATAAGTTTGCAGGTACAGACATCGGATTTAATGTGCTTCAAAGACCTGTTATGTACGATTCACACCATGATATTGAGGTTTATAATGATGCTGAAAAAACAGAGCTTGTTACCGTTGTAGGTAATATCTGCGAAAGCGGTGACATTCTTGCTAAGGACAGAGAGCTTCCTGTAATCAGCAAAGGCGATACAATCGGCTTACTTGATGCAGGTGCATATGGCTACGCTATGGCATCAAACTATAATAACAGATTAAGACCTGCAGAGGTGCTTATCCGTGAAAACGGTGAGGTTGTACTTATCCGTGAAGCTGATGAGCTTGAGGACCTTACAAGACATATGATTTCTCTTAAAAAGTAATAGGAGGGATGGTTATGACACCTAAACAGCAATATTACGGAACAATTTGCAACAGAGCTGTTGAAGCTCTTAATAAGCGAGGATTTCAGGCATGGTACTGTGAGGACAAAAAGTCTGCTTTAGAAAAGGCACTTTCTCTTATTTCCGAGGAAGCCTCTGTTACATGGGGCGGCTCTGTAACTCTGGATGAAATAGGACTTATTGACGCTCTTAAATCAGGTAACTATAATGCTTTGGACAGAACATTGGCTAAGGATGCCGATGAAAGAAAGGAAATGTACAGAAAAGCCTTTTATTGCGACTGGTACCTGTGCAGTGCAAATGCTGTGTCCTTAAACGGTGAGATAATTAATATTGACGGTACAGGTAATCGTGTGGCGGCTATGATGTATGGTCCCGATAACGTATTGCTTGTTGTAGGTGCAAATAAGCTTGAGCTTACAGAGGAAATTGCTCTTTCAAGAGCGAGAAACATAGCTTCTCCCATTAATGCTGCAAGGTTTAATACAGATACACCATGCAATAAAGTGGGTAGCTGTATGGACTGCCTTAGTGATGAGAGTATTTGCAGTTATATAACAATAACTCGCAAATGTAAGCCAAAGGGCAGAATTAAGCTTATAATTGTAGGTGAGGATTTAGGCTTTTAATTAGGGTAAGTGAAATAAATAAGGCTGTATGGGCATTGTCTTTATACAGCCTTTTGTAATGAAAAAAATATAAAAATCAGAAAACTTTTTTTAAAAAATGACGTTTATATTAAGGAATGCTTAAAGCACTTGAAATAAAAAAAGTTTTATAGTATAATTGTTTTATACTAAAATTAAATTGCAAAAAGGATGATATTATGAAAAAACGATTAACAGCTTTATTTTTAGCTTCTACTATTGCGTTCAGTGCCGTGCCTGCTATGGCGGAGGAAGTCAGCATTGAGGTAGACGGATTGGTTGAAGCAAACACAGGCACTGTTATTAACAGTAACGGCTACAACCTTTTAGGCATGAGAGATGTATTTGAAATTCTTGGTGCTGATGTTAGCTGGGATAGTGCTAAGAGATGCGTAACAGCTAAGAAGGACGATAAAACAATTACTCTTTATGTGGACACAAACCGTGCTTATGTTAATGATGTAAATGTTAAGCTTCCCACAAAATGTGTAAACTTAGAGGGAAGTATTTACGTACCTGTCAGATTTGTAAGTGATGCCTTAGGCTATGAAATTGAATGGTCACAGGAGAAGAACCGTATTTCAATTAATACAGGCAATGAAAAGTATACTCTCCTTGATATTACGCCTGATATTACTGATGATACTATGGTAATTACTTACGAGGAAGCCCTTGAAATGGCTCTTGATAAAAGCTCATCTCTTAAAAATATTGAAGATTCTGTTGATTATTTAGATGAAATGAGAGAGGACTTAGGTGATTTAATCTGGTCTCTTGACCAACAGCAAAGCCAGATTAACAGTAACCTTTTTGATTTAGAGCAGGAAACAGATGAAATTCTTGCAGCACAGCTTTCTATGCAGGAGAATATTGAAAGTACTATTGAGGTTGCTCGTAACATCAAAAATGTAGAAATTCAAAAGTCTATGGTTGAAGTTAATGAAGAGATGGTTTCAGACGGTGTTGAGCTTGCTTTAAAGAGCTACATAAACAATATCAAGTCAACTCAATCTCAGATTGAATTACTTGAATCAAGTGTTAAGCTTGGACAGGAAAATATTTCAAACCTTGAGCTTAAAAACAAGCTTGGTTATGAAAGCGACTACAACCTTGAAACAGCTAAGACAAACCAGCTTGAAAATGAAAGTAACCTTCAGGTACTTAAGCTTAATTTAGAAAACCAAAAGCAGTCACTTAATAACCTTCTCGGTTTAGATGCTAATCAGGACATTTATGTTGAGTCAGAGGTTACCTTTGATGCTTTAAAGGATGTAAGCCTTGAAACCTATGTTGACTCCAAGAGAGAAACAGACCCCAGCATAAAGACCTTAAAGAATACCGTAACTCTTGCAGAATATAAGGAAAGAACCAATGCCGCTTATGACAGTGAAAGTGAAATTGGTGTAAGAAATGAGTTAAATACTGCAAAAAGAGATTTAGAGGACGGTAAAGATACCTTAGAAACAAATATCAGAGCTGCATATAACAATATCAAACAGCTTGAGGAGAATAACAAAACCTTATTAAGAGCTGTGGAGCAGGCTAAATCAGACTATAATTCTGTTGTAACAATGTATAACTCTGGTATGGCTACAGAGTATCAGGTTAAACAGGCTAAGCTTGGTATTTTATCAGCGGAAAAAGATGTAGAGGATAATGCAAGAAATTATGATATGCTTACCTTTACCTTTGAAAGACCGTATTTATTAAGCTCAAATTCATAATAAAATAATAAAGCTCTTTGTCAGTTTTGCAGGCTGATAAAGAGCTTTTTATATTACCTATTAAGATTGCTTAGTTCTGTAAAAATATCCTTGTTGGCAAGGTAGAGCTTTTTATAAATGCTGTAGTAGCTGTTATAAAGCTTAGCATTTTCCGAAGGAGTGATAACTCTTTCGCATTTTAATACGGCATTTTGCAATTCTTCAAGGCTGTTCCATATACCGCTGCCTGTTAAGGCGAGGAAAGCGGCACCAAGAGAGGGTCCCTCCGAAATGCTGTTTATTTTAAGGGGTTTATTAAGTACATCAGCAACTATCTGCCCCCAGAGAGGGCTTTTTGCCCCTCCTCCGGTTATTGTAAATTCATCAATCTCAGCAAAATCAGCTACCTTTTCATACATATCTCTTATACCAAAGGCAACACCCTCAAGTACACTGCGTATAATATCTCCCTGATTACTTGCACCTGATAAGCCGAAAAATATACCTCTTGCATCAGGGTCATTGTGGGGAGTACGCTCACCGAAAAGATAAGGTAAAAATATAACACCGTTACTGCCTGCAGGTGACTTTTCCGCAAGGGCATCAAGCTGAGAGAAAGGTGTTGTGTCAAAAAGGGTACGCTTAAGCCAGTTAAGAGACTCTCCTGCACTTAGCATACAGCCCATAGCATACATGGTATCAGGTACAGAGTAGTTAAATAAATGTACGGCACCTGTAACCTTGCATTTAAGCTCATTAAGACAGCCGATTACGGTACCGCTTGTGCCTATTGAAATTACACCCTGTCCATAGTGTGCCATACCGCTGCCGACAGCAGCACAGCTGTTGTCGGCACCTCCTGCAATAACAAGAGTGTTTTCACCCAAAAGGTCACATAATTCGCCATTAACAGTGCCTACAATATCAGTTGAATTAAGCACCTCAGGTAATATAGTCTTATTAATATTAAGGGAAGATAATACCTTTTCAGACCAACAGCTGTTTTTTACATCATACATCAGAGTGCCTGCACCGTCTGATTTTTCAGTGGCAATAATGCCTGTCAGCCTATAGTTTATGTAGTCCTTTGGCATAATAAGCTTGTGTACCTTGTTGTAATTTTCAGGCTCATTGTCCTTGAGCCACAAAAGCTTGGGCAGAGTAAAGCCCTCAAGGGCAAGATTTGATACGCTTTCAAGTAAGGTGTCAAGTCCCAGGGTGCTATAAATATCCTTTGTCTGTTTAGTTGTTCTTGTATCGTTCCAAAGTATAGCTTTTCGGATAACATCTCCCTTTTTATCAAGAAAAACAGAGCTGTGCATCTGACCTGAACAGGAAAGGGCGGCTATATTACCCTTAGCCCGGGGAAATTTGGAAATAAGCTCCGAAATAGCCTTTTTAACAGCATCCCACCAAACAGCAGGGTCCTGCTCGCTGTAGCCGGGCTTAGGCAAATCAGGAGAGTAGCTGACAGTGGTATCAGCACAGATTTCTCCTTTTTCTGACAGTAAAAGGGTTTTAACACCACCTGTTCCTAAATCAATACCTATTACATATTTCATAAAATACCTCCCGTATGTAGTAAAAAAGGGTTGTATAAACAACCCTTATGTTTTTTCGTCAATCAGTACAATTTCACGAATGTTATTTAGCTCATGTGCTACAATCAGCTTTGAAGTCATTATACAAACCATATTTTTTGTATTAAAGCCGATTAACTCACCCTCAAAAATCTTGTTTTGAAGGGTAGTTATTTTAATTTTCATGCCTCGCCTGAAGGTTTGACCGTGAAAATTAAATTTTTCCAACGGAAAAATAGCATAGCATCTATCTAAAGCCGATTTAATATCATTATTGCCTGATACAGATAAATGAGCTGATTTAATAAAGCGGTTCATACGTATAAAATTACGTATAATTAATGTTATACATAGTGCGGCAATGGCACAATAAATAACATCGCTTGCAGTTAAGGGAATATTAAGGTTATTAAACATAAAACACACCCCCTTTAATTAAATGTAGCATATTTGTTCAATAACAGCAAGTAAAAATGTTCACTGTGCTTAACTCTGTTTATTATTACCTGTCTGCCAAAGCATATTGTTAATGAACTGCTTGGCTGTACGACCTGACATACCCTTCTGGTTAAGCTCCCACTTAAGAGCCTCCTGCTTAAGTGTTTCGGCATCAACCTCAAGACCCTTTCTTTTAGCTATACCCGTTACAATATTAATATATTCCCTCGGTGTTGGCTTAGGGTATGTAATAGTGATACCAAAACGGTCTGCAAGAGAAAGCTTTTCGTTAAGGGTATCTGTTTTGTGTATTTCTGCATCATCAGAGCCTGAAGCTCGGTCTGACCATTTTTCCTGTATTAAGTGACGGCGGTTGCTTGTTGCATAGAATAACACATTGTCAGGCTTTCCCTCTGCACCGCCCTCAAGGAGGGACTTCATATATTTGTACTGTATTTCGCCCTCATCAAAGGATAAATCATCAATAAATATAATAAAGTATCTGCCTCTGGGACGCAAAAGCTTTAAAATATCAGGAAGATCGGCAATTTGCTCCTTAGTTATTTCAAGCAGTCTTAAGCCCTCATCAAAATAGCGGTTTACAAGAGCTTTTACAGAGGAAGACTTGCCTGTACCTCTTGCACCTACAAGCAATACATTATTTGCGTTGTAGCCCTTAATAAATGCCTCTGTGTTTTCAATAAGCTGTGAGGTTTGAGCCTCATATCCGATTAAATCATCAAAGGTAATAGGGTCAGGGTGTGATATACCCTTAAGGCTTTTTGTAATATCATCATATCGGAAGGAGCGATATATGGAAATATCACCACAGCCTGATTTGTTATGGAATTTAATTACCTTATCAATGGTTATATCCCTGTAATTGTCCTCGTTGCTTAAAGTGCTGACAGGTGTATAATTAAGCACTTCGTTAATCGCCTTTTCAAGAAAGCGTGAGTCAGGCAGCTGATGCAGGTCAATATCAGCAACACTCATTATTGCATTAATATCTGCCTCAGCCATACGATAAATAGAGCGGTCTTTTACATTAACATTATTTTCACAGTATAGAGTAAATGTATTTTCATCAGATAATAAAAGATGAATTATATAATTACGGAAAAGATTACCGCTGAAGCCTTTTTTCTCCGCCTCCTCCATAAGCAGGGTAACAAGCCTTGACATAGGCTCATAGTTATCCTCTGCCGTCAGCACCTCACGCAGAAGTCCTACTATTTTATCCTGTGTTATATTTTTATATACGGTAAGTGAATTAATATTGTCTAATATTTGGTTGCTGTTCATTTTAATTTTCCTCAATTATTTTTATTTTGCCGTTTTGTCCGCCTAACAGGGTAATGCCCAGCTTACGATAAATTTTAATTTGCTCCAGATGCTCTTTGGTTATTTTCTCTCCTGTTAATATTAAAGGAATATCAGGAGGGAAGGGAGTTATACACTCGCCTGCAACAAAACCTACAGAACTTTCAAGGCTTGTATATTTTGTTTTGGCATAAAATGCCTTTCGCGGGCTGCTTACAGGGCAGTTAATATCAGCGTTGCATTTAACCGTAACAGAGGGTTCAAAATAAGGTAAGCCCTTATCAATTTCACATATTGCTTTAGCAAAGCCGAAAAGCCCTAGGGCGGTATCAGCTACGCTTGTCATAGCAATAATATAATCCGGAGCAGCCAGTTCTATCTGTATATTATATTCCTTTAAAAGAATTTGTGCAAGTGCTTTACCGCTGAAATTTTTACCCGTTAAAATAACTAATTTGGATATGTCATAGTCAACCGTGCTTTCAGAGCTAAAGGTGCTGTTGTCAATGAGTCTTAAGCCCTTAAGATTTTTTAGCATATCCCTTGCTTTACGGAGACTGTCAATATATTCATCAAATATTTGTCTGTTTTCCGTTAAAACCCCACGTACCTTATCCATAATTGACATCATTATATATGAAGGACTTGTGGTTTGTACCATGGAGTATGCCTCCGTAAGTCTGCTAAGGTCAAGCCTTTTAAGCTTTAAATTAATAACTGCACTCTGATTAGGGCAGGGCAGTGTTTTATGCCAGCTGTTAATTGAAATATCTGCCCCTGCCTCCATGGCACTTTGAGGAAAGCTTTTTGAAAAGGGAAAGTGAGCTCCGTGGGTTTCATCTACAATAAGTATTGCATTGTTTTTGTGTGCAATTTCAGCAAGAGCTTTTATATCACAGGTAAAGCCCTCATAGGTAGGAGAGGTTACAATTACAGCCTTAGTATCGGGATAAGCTTTAAATGCCTGATTTAAGTTATCGGGTGTTATACCGCCTAAAATTGCAGAGCTTAAAACTTCGGGATAAACATAAACAGGCGTAGCACCTGAAAGCACAAGTCCGTTATGTACGCTTTTGTGAGCGTTTCTGCCTACAATAATTTTATCTCCTTCCCCTACAGTACCTAAAATTGCAGTGAGAATACCGCTTGAGCCGCCGTTTACTAAAAACAGAGCTTTATCACAGCTGTTTAATTCAGCAAGCTTTTCCTCAGCCTGTAAAATAACCTCTCGGGGATGGTGCATATTATCCGTACCGTCAATTTCCGTTACATCAAGGTTAAGGAGAGTGTCCTCAATAAAATTCAAATTTCTCTTATGCCCGGGCATATGCAGAGGATAGGTTTGCGAGCCTGTAAGCTCCTTTATTCTGTTATATAATGGTGCGTCCATATTAAAAATCCTTTGGTATTGAAAATAAGTCAAATTTATGTTATCATAACTGTACATCATAAACCCGAAATTGTAAAGAGGATTTATATTATGTTTGAATTTTTATTTCCTAAAAAATATCTCAACTCTGTTTATGAGCTTACTCCTCAAATGCTAAAGGAGTTGGGCATAAATACGGTTATCTTTGATATAGACAATACCCTTGTGCCTTATTGGATAAAAGAGCCTGATGAAAAGCTGAGAGAATATTTTAATTCTCTTAGGGAAAACGGTATACTGATAAGCGTTCTCTCTAACAGCAGGGAGGAGAGAAGCAGGGTTTTTTGTAAAAGTATGGACATACCTTATGTATACAGAGCAGGTAAACCTGGTATAGGCGGTCTAAAAAGACTTATTGATAAGCTTGGAGTAGATAAGAACAGCTGTCTTATAGCAGGTGACCAGATTTTCACCGATGTATGGTGCGGTAACAGATATGGTATTTATTCTGTGCTTATTAAGCAGGTTAGTCCTAAGGACGAATGGATAACTAAACCAAAACGCGGTATTGAACGGGTTATAGTAAATATGTATTTAAAAAGGGAGATGAATAAGGGTGGAAACAGTTGATAGCATAAACGGCTTAACAAAGGTGTTTGCTGTTATAGGTGACCCTATAGAGCATACCTTTAGCCCTGTTATACACAATACAATGGCTAAAATGCAGAATACTGATTTAGTGTATACTGCCTTTCGTGTAAAGACGGAGGGACTTGAAAAAGCAATTGTAGGTGCGTATGAGCTTGGTATAGGCGGACTTAATGTAACAGTGCCTCATAAAAAGGCCATTATGCCCTATCTTTGTGGTTTAGATAAAACAGCAGAGGCGGTAGGTGCAGTAAATACAATAAAATATACCGAAAAAGGCTATGTAGGATACAATACAGATATGATAGGCGTTTACTATGCCCTTTTAGGTAATCATGTTACTGTTGAGAATAAAATTGTTCTGGTACTTGGTGCAGGCGGTGCGGCAAATGCTTGTGTAGCTATGGCGGCGGCAAAGGGTGCAAGTAAGGTTTACATAGCAAACAGGACTTTGGAAAAGGCAAATCAGCTTTCAGAGCATATTAAGAAGTATTATACAGTGGATATAACTGCTCTTGAAATAAAGGACATAGGTTTAATAGAAAAGTGTGATATTATACTGAATGCAACAACCCTTGGCTTTGGTGATAATATAGATAAAACCCCTGTTGAGGATATTAATTTTTATAAAGCTAAAAAGGTAGAAACCGTATTTGATGCAATTTATTCACCTTGGGAAACAAGACTTTTAAAAGAGGCGGCATCACAAGGCGTCAAAACAATTAACGGCTTTGATATGCTTATTTATCAGGCTGTAGCGGCAAGAGAAATCTGGTATGATGAAAAGCTTGACGATACTTTCAGAGAACAACTGCGTTCTTCTTTAACTAAATATTATTTAGGGAGCTGCACAAAATGAAATTAATGAGAAACATAGTGCTTATAGGCTTTATGGGTAGCGGAAAAACAAGCGTAGGCAAAAGACTCTCCTTAAGAATGAAGTGGGAATTTATTGATATGGATGACTTTATTGAAAAAAGAGAGGGTATGACAATAAACGAAATTTTTGCACAAAAAGGTGAGCCTTATTTCCGAAGCATGGAAAAGGAGCTATGTGAAAGGTTTAGTCAGCCTAAATGTAAAATAATCGCAACAGGCGGCGGTGTAATTAAAAATGAGGATAATATGAACAACTTAAAAAAAGGCGGAGTTGTTATCTACCTTAAGTCAAAGCCTGAGACAATTGCTTATAACCTGCGTAATGATAATACAAGACCTCTTTTAATGTGTGAGGATAAGCTTGGCAAAATAAAAGAGCTTTTGACACAAAGAGAACCTGTGTACAATAAATATGCTGATATAATAATTGATGTATCAGAGCTTAATTTGGAGGATACGCTTAATATAATTAAAAAGGAGTATACTAAATATGAAAATAAGTATAATAAACGGACCAAACATTAATTTTACAGGCATAAGAGAAAGAGGCGTTTACGGTAGTGAAACCTGGGCAGATATTGAGGAGCTTATAAAGGAGTATGCTGCTGTTATGGGTGGTATTGAATTAAGCTTTTTTCAGTCTAACCACGAGGGTGAAATAATAGATTACTTACAGGACTGCTATTATGAGGGTATAGACGGTATTGTTATTAACCCGGGAGCTTTTACTCATTACAGCTATGCAATAAGAGATGCAATATCTTCAATCAATTTACCTGTTATTGAGGTTCATATGTCAAACATTCATAAAAGAGAGGAATTCAGGCATACAAGCGTAACTGCCCCTGTTTGTGCAGGGCAGATTTGCGGTATGGGTTCATATGGCTATTGCCTTGGTTTAATGGCAGTTAAGGATAAAATAGAAAAAAATATCAGCAATAGTTGAAAAAAGGCTTGAAATATATTGAATTATGAAGTAAAATAGAGCATATATGACTTTTAACATATGCAAGGAGGATACAGAATATGATTTCTGCCGGTGAATTTAGAAACGGTGTTACTATGGAATATGAGGGCGATGTTTATGAAATACTTGAATTTCAGCATGTTAAGCCCGGTAAAGGTGCAGCTTTCGTAAGAACAAAAATTAAAAATGTTGTAACAGGTGCAGTGGTTGAAAAGACCTTCCGTCCTACAGAGAAGATGCCTAAGGCATTTATCGATCGTAAGGATATGCAGTATCTTTATCAGGATGGTGACCTTTACAACTTTATGGATGTTGAAACCTATGACCAGATTGCACTTAGTGCAAATGATGTAGGTGATAAGCTTAAGTTCGTTAAGGAAAATGAGGTTGTTAAAATTCTTAGCTACAACGGCAACATTTTCGGTATTGAGCCTCCTACTTTTGTAGAGCTTGAGGTTACAGATACAGAGCCGGGCTTCAAGGGTGATACAGCTACAGGTGCAACAAAGCCTGCTACTGTTGAAACAGGTGCACAGGTAAATGTACCGTTATTCATTAACATTGGTGAGATTATTAAGATTGATACTCGTACAGGAGAGTACCTTGGTCGCGTAAACTCATAATAATTAAGGCATAATAAAAGACGGTTAGTTTTGATGTGACCCCAAAAAGTTAGACTTTTTTCAGCGTAGCAGTTTCAACAGCTGCT
>CATZZP010000027.1 GCA_958426775.1 uncultured Bacillota bacterium | reverse complement strand
CCCGGTAGGTTATTTTTTCTTTTTTTATTGTCTACTTTATTGACTATAGTTCAACCATTACCCTCTACTACAACTTCTTCTTCATAACGACCGTCAGCTATATAGATTGTTGCATTACCACCGGCTAATTCTACAGCATCAACTGCAGCCTGAATAGTATCATATGTACCCTTTGCACCGGATACCTCAGCATAGCCAACATAGTAACCATCAGTATCTACCTCTCCTTCATATTGAGGCTTATCCGATGATGTTTGCGTTGTAAATACAAGAGTTATTGTTGTATCTCCGGTAATTGTTGTATCTATAGCTGTCATACTGTAATTGCCGTGAGTATAATTTACCTTAAGAGCTGCGTTAGCCGGTACACTTACATAGCCTACACCACTATCATTCTCAGAAACAGTAAATGCGGCACCATTGACCGTAACAATAGGAGCATTTCCGAGAGTTTCCTTTAAACCAGCCCAATCATTTACTGTTGTTCCGTCTACAGTAGCATTGAAGGTTACTGTATAATATATTTCTCCGTCTTTTGCAACTACAAAGTTGGTGCTTGAATCAATTTTAATTTTAGAACCACTTTCATTTGTTGAAGCCGACTTAACATAATAGCTTCCGGCATTTAAGGTTACTGTTGCAGAACCTGTTCCCAAAGTTTCTTTTATTGTATTATCAGAATTATAAATTGCTATATCTTTATTACCTACTATAAAGCTCATAGTAGCTGTATCAGCTAAGTTAAATGAGATGTAGGAATTCTTATCAGGATTATTAGTGGTATCTAACTCAGAATAGAGAGTTACTTCTCTCTTTTCTATTGTGCTACAGTTGTTTACATAGAAACCATTATCCTCTGTAAGAGCTGTTATGAGACTTGTATAACTACCATATATTACATTACCGCCGGGATATGTAATACCGGACTGAGCCTCGGTAGTTGCTTCTGTGGCAGCCTCGGTAGTTGTTTCTGTAGTAGACTCTGTAGTTGCTTTAGTTACGGTAATACTTGCAATCTGCAAAGATGTATTGGAAGAATCAGCAGTAAGTGTATATGTTCCGGCAGGAAGTGATAATGTATAATCTGTTAATGCACCGCCGGCCTCTAATGTAACTGAAGTAGCTGAAGTTTCTCCATAACTGATAGACTGTGCTGTACCGCTTTCATCTGTTAAGGACATGGTTACGCTTCTTCCTGATGTACTTGAAGCACACCTGGCATTAATTACAACTGTAGCTTCCTGTGCCAGTTTAAACCTCATAGTACCTCTGATTCTGTAATGAGTACCTGATATTTCACCAACTCCATTGGTTGAAGCAATTTCAAAATTAGGTAAACCATTATTTATTACAGTACCACCGTAAGTGCCTTCTGACAAATTACCTAATGATAATTGTGCAAATGCAATACTTGGAGTTGCAGTAAATGTAGTATCTGAGCCGCTTATTGTTATACCTGTTGCACTGTCAGCATATGTAACACTGTAATTATTTAAAGATGCTGTATATGTACCCGTAGTATCAACGCCTGTAGTTGAAGTTACGGTATAACCTGTTCCGTCATCATTAACTGTAGCTGTATATGTGGTTGTGCCGTTGGTTAAGTTGAATGTTGTACCTGCCTCAAGACCTGTACAAGCACCAGTAATTGTATAGGTTGTAACTGCACCAAAGGTATGGTCACTTGTAAGTGTAACAGTTAAAGATGCTATCTTATAATCACCATTACTTTCTAATGAAAGATAACCATCGTTACTGTGGCTTGTAGTAAAAGATACACTATTTCCGCTTTTTGACATAGGAATAGTAAGAGATGTATCATCCTCAAGAGTTAATAATCTGTCAGTCGCATTACCGGTACACACAACGCTGATTGTACCTGTACTGTTTTCAGGTACAGGTACCTTGATAATACCTGTTGCCCTCACATTAAGTGCATTACTATTTATCTTTGTCCTATCAGTATATGTTCCTGAAGCACCAACTACAATACCATCTACAGTATCGCCAACTTCCAAGGACAAATTTGCAGCTTTAGAATAGTCCCATGTTTTATTTTTCCCATCAGAGCTAACTGTAACAGTAGCTCGGTCTACATAATCCGCCGCCATTACAGTACTGACATTAGCAATCATTACACATGAGCAAAGCATAACAAATGCCAACACAGAGCTTAAAGCTCTTTTAAAATTGTTCATAATTATTCCTCCTTTAAATAAATTTAATAAATCCTATTAAAATCCCAAGCTTGTTCAGGATGACATCCAATCCTTTTGTTATAACCCTTTTTATAATCGCCTCCCACATAGTTTTATATATTATCAATAATACAATACTAACATTTTTGTATTTATTGTTCAAGGAAATTAATGGTAATTTAACCAAATTTAATCATTTTTGTAGATTAGCATAAAAAACGTCAAAAGATAGTTGTTTTTTTATCATTTTAATTATTTTTTTACCCAAAAAAGAGATTTTGTCAATTTTACAACAAAAAAATCAAGCGTTTTCGTTAAAATTGTCAAAATCTCTTTATGAAACTTGTACATATAAATTATTATTTCTTTAAATTATATCAGTATACAATTATACTCTTTGCACCATACAAACTGCCTTTGAGGCTATACCCTCACCCATACCCGTAAAGCCTAAGCCCTCCTCTGTGGTAGCCTTTACATTAACAGCATCAACAGGTATATTAAGTGCGGCTGAAATATTTTTTTCCATTTCAGGTATATGAGGCATCATTTTAGGTCGCTGTGCCACAATAATTGAGTCAATATTAACTGCCTTATAGCCCTTTTTCTCTAAAAGTCCGCCTACGTGCTTAAGGAGAGTTATACTTGAAATGTCCTTATACCTTGGGTCTGTATCGGGAAAATGCTGACCTATATCACCCAGCTTGCAGGCACCTAAAAGTGCGTCCATTACGGCATGGACAAGCACGTCTGCATCGGAATGTCCTAAAAGACCCTTTTCGTAAGGTATTTTAACGCCTCCCAATATAAGCTCTCTATCCTCTGTAAGCCTGTGTACATCATAGCCTAAGCCCACTCTGAAATTCATATTAATTTCCCCTTTCATTATAATTTATACTTAATTATAGCATATTTTTAAACACAAAAATACCCCCAAAAATGGGGGTAAATTTCTTATTCAGCCTTAACCTTTGCCCAAAGCTCGGAAAGCTTAACTCTTAAAACCTCATTATCGTGGAAAATTTCATCCTTTTCATAGCCTATTCTCGGAAGATAAGCCTCATTTTCAAAATACTCTCCGCCCTCCTGGGACATTTCCTTTAAAACCTCATCGTTTGAGGAAGCGTATCCTACGGTTGAGGAATTGTCATAGGATGCATCATAGGTTAAAATATAATTAATAAACTCATTTGCAAGCTTTGGATTTTCCGCATTTTTAGGTATAACCATAGCATCGCTCCAAAGGTTTGTACCCTCGTTTGGTGTAAAGTAGCCCATATCCTCATTCTGTGAAAGAATGTAAGCCGCATCACCGCTGTAAACTACCGCAATATCCTTATTGCCGTTTACCATTGAGTCGATAACCTCGTCTGTTACATAGGACGGCTCCATTGTGGAATTTACCTGCTGTAACCATTTGTAAGCCTCGTCTATCTCCTGCTCGTTTTCGGTATTCATAGAATAGCCTAATGCCTTTAAGGCTACCATAAAGGCATCTCTTTCAGAGTCATAAATATATATATTTCCCTTATACTTTTCATCAAGAAGAATATTGTAGCCCTTTTCCTCAAGCTCTGTAAGTTCTACGTTGTTTTTGTTGTAAACAAGGCCTACAGTACCCCAGAAGTATGGTACGCTATAGGTATTGTCAGGGTCATACTCAAGGTTTTTACAACCGTCTGTAATATTGCCAAGGTTAGTTACAATGCTCTTGTCAATAGGCTGAAGCATATCCTCATTCATTAACCTTTCAATCATATAGTCAGAGGGTACAAGCACATCATATACATCTCCCGCCTGTAGCTTGGTGTACATAGCCTCGTTGGAGTCAAAGTACTCCGAAATAACGTCAACTCCGTACTCCGCCTCAAAGTTAGAGATTACCTCCTCGCCGATGTACTCACCCCAGTTGAAAAACTTAAGTGTAGTTGAACCGTACTTCTCCTCTGCATTTTGAGCCGTACTTTCCCCCGAAGTTCCGCCGCTGCAGCCTGTAAGCATAACAGCAGCAAGTGTTGCCGCAATTAATTTTTTCATTTGTTAATCTCCTTATTGTTTATTTTTTTATCCCTGAGTACAGGAATTATATTTACTGCCAGAAGACCGACAGTAATTACCCCTATTATTAATGTAGATACCGCATTTATTGTGGGATTTACTCTCTTTGACATAGTGTAAATCATAATAGATATATTGTTTACGCCGTTGCCTGTTACAAAATAAGATATAATAAAATCATCAAAGCTCATGGTAAAGGCTATTAAAGCACCTGCCATTATGCCCGAAGTAATTTGAGGTACTATAACCTTCATAAGTGCCTGGGTCGGTGTACAGCCTAAATCCAGTGCCGCATCCAGAATGTTTGGGTCAAGGGAGCGAAGCTTAGGCGATACGCTCAGTATTACAAAGGGTATACAAAACATAATGTGGGCTAAAAGCAGGGTTAAAAAGCCCTTTTCTATAGAAAGGGAGCTAAAAAACATTAAAAGCCCTATTGCAGTTACAATATCAGGGTTCATAACAGGCAGGTCATTTATCTGCTCTACTATCACCCTTAATATTTTATTGGATTTTGACAAGCCTATTGCGGTTATTGTGCCTACCACGGTAGATATTATTGTTGCAAGCACCGCTATAACAACCGTATTGAAAAGGGAATCCATCATATCGGAGTTTTTAAAGAGCTTTTCATACCACTGCAGAGAAAAGCCTCCAAACTTACTTAGGGATTTGGTGCTGTTAAAGGAAAATATAACCGTATAAACTATCGGTAAATAGAAAAACACCATCATTGCCCCAAAGAGCAGTTTGGAGAAAATATGCCTTGACTTTTTCAATTATCTCCACCT
This sequence comes from uncultured Bacillota bacterium, assembly GCA_958426775.1. Classification (GTDB taxonomy): domain Bacteria; phylum Bacillota; class Clostridia; order Lachnospirales; family CAG-274; genus CALWRD01. Next base: position 14,767 of record CATZZP010000027.1, on the reverse strand, counting down.
CCCGAAGCACTTATACGCTTATCTATTCGCCTTGCCACATACATAGCAGCTATAATTATAACCGACATTATAAGGGATATGGCACTGCCGAAGCCCCATTTACCCGTAGTAAGGAACTGGTTTTCTATTACGTTACCTATAAGCACGTACTGACCGCCGCCTAACAGCTTAGGTATAAAGAAGCTTGACACAGCAGGCAGAAATACCAGAGTAATACCGCTTATTACGCCTGGCACGGACAAGGGCAGGGTTACCTTTAAAAATGCCTGTACCTTGTTTGCACCTAAGTCGCTTGCCGCTTCCAGATAGCTTTCATCCATCTTACTTAAGGCTGTATATATCTGTAAAATCATAAAGGGTACAAAGTTATATACCATACCTAAAACCACCGCAAAGGAAGTTTCAAGCATTTTTATAGGTTCTATACCCATTAAGCCCAAAATGCTGTTAATAAGCCCGCTTTTATCAAGTATACCTCTCCATGCGTAGGTACGAACAAGCATATTTATCCAGGTGGGCAGGGTTATTAAAAGCACCGCAACCACCTGTGAGCGTGGCTTCATCTTAGCTATAATATAGGCTGTAGGGTAGCCTATAAGTATACAGATAACCGTTGTAATAACCGCTATCCACAGTGAACGCTTCAAAACCTCAGTAAAAACTCCGTCCTCAAAAAAGTAAAGGAAGTTATCAAAGGTAAAAAGTATGCTTGTAACAGAGTTGCCCTCCTTGGTAAAGGCATACATCAGTATCATAAGCATAGGCAATACTATCATTACAACAGACCATATAATGTAAGGGTATGTCATTGAACGAAAGCTTTTCATCAATCCGACCCCCTCTTCATAATATGTATGTCATCAGGACCAAAGGTAAGACCTACTCTGTCGCCCACCTCAAATTTATCCGTTGTATCTATTTTATACTGAACACCCATTGTTTTAAAGGTAATTGAGTATATACCCGGCTCAATATTTTCAGGGTCAAAGTTATACTCAACCTCGGTTATATCAAGGCTTTCTGACTGGTCCTTTGTCCACGCCTGTGCGTTTGCCCATGTTTTAAGGTCAGTTTCAAGAGCAATACTCTCCTTAATATCGTCTATGTCCTTATATATATTAACCGCATAAATAATTTCGTCATACTCGGTAGCCTCAACCTTATTTTCATCTGCTACCATAGCCTGTACGGTCTTTGTTGTACCTGCAGATGTAGTAAAGGTAACATCGTAATTTCCCTTTTGAGGCTTAATGTCATACTCTACCTTTGTTATTGAGATCATCTCATTTTCATCAGAGGTTGTCCACGCCTGAGCATTTGCTCTTGCTATAATGTCCGCCCTTGTAAGCTCCTCTTCAACATCACTTATATCAAGATAAAAATCATTTGCGGTAATGGACTCGTCCGCTTCCTGATTTTTTACAGGCTCTACATCGTCCACCTTCATTTCTACGGTGATGCTTGTACCCGCCCTTGTTTCTACTATGGTTTCGTAATGAACGCCCTTGAATAACACCGACTTAACCTTTCCCGGGAGCTTGCCCTCCTCTACAGGTACAATATCAATATCCTCGGGACGAATAACAACATCCACCTTTTCATCCTCATTAAAGCCAAAGTCCACACAATCAAAAACCTTGCCGTCAAAGGCTACCTTGTAGTCCTGTCGCATTATACCATCAATAATATTGCTTTCACCTATAAAGTTTGCTACATAGCGATTTACAGGCTCGTTATATATATCTGTGGGAGAGCCTATCTGCTGTATTTCTCCCGCCTTCATAACCACTATTTTGTCGGACATGGTAAGAGCCTCTTCCTGGTCATGGGTTACAAAGATGAAGGTAATGCCTACCTCCTTTTGTATCTTTTTAAGTTCCCTCTGCATCTCCTTACGAAGCTTCAGGTCTAATGCACCTAAGGGTTCATCAAGCAAAAGCACCTTCGGTTCATTTACCAAGGCTCTTGCTATAGCAACTCTTTGCTGCTGACCGCCCGACATTTCACTTACCCGTCTTTTGCCATAGTCCTCCAAGCCTACAAGCTTAAGCATACGCATAACCTTTTGTTCGATTATATCCTTCGGCTCTTTTTTAAGCTTTAAACCAAAGGCGATATTGTCGTATACATTAAGATGCGGAAATAACGCATACTTTTGGAAAACCGTATTCAGCTCCCTCTTATATGGCGGAAGTGTGCTTATATCCTCACCATCAAAGAGTATCTTGCCCTCGGTTTGCTCCAAAAATCCGCCCAGTATCCTGAGCAGGGTTGTTTTACCGCAGCCGCTGGGACCTAACAGGGTGACAAACTCATTTTCATAAATATCAAGGTTTATACCCTTTAAAGCTATTTGCCCGTCAAATTCCTTAACAATATTTTTGAACTGTATAAGCTTATTCATTTCTACCTCCGTTAGCCAGATTTTGCAAAAGCAACTTTAATTACTTTAAAAAAACAGCCTAAGAAGATACCGAAAACACCGATTAATTTCCTTTTTAGCAATTAACCTGCATCCGCTTAACTTCTTCGCTGTTTCGTAATCACAATCATTATAATACATAGATTTCCGTTTGTCTATATTTTTTTTTAAATATAAAAAAATTACTGTTACAAAGTTTTCAAAACACGGTTTATGTATACTACAGAAAAAATTTCACACCCCCCTGAGATATAAAAAATTGTAAGCTGTCCCCTGTCACGCTTGATAAAGAATCAAAAAAACATCAGCCACCGAACAATTACGAACAGCGGCTGATGTGATTAGAGAGATTTCAATTGGAAACGATTAACGGATACAAACCCCGTCTTTAAGCGTTGACTGTGTAATACAAAATTATAGTTTTGCCTCTTATTAAATCCAATACAGACCTCCGCCCCCTGTCTTGTCCCCTAGAAATTCTTTTTGTTAAATAGGATTATTTAATCTCTGACCTTATAAACTTCTTATTGAACATTTGTCTGTTGTGAAACTTTCAATTCATGGATTTCAATTTTCCATAAACATCATAATCCCATCCTTTACTTACCTCGCAATACAAACGGGAATCCTCCTCATATACTATTATGTAATAATGCTGAGAATCTATTTCCGTTTCAAAATCCACCCCTTTATGATACTTTTCAGGCCACGTTCCATCATATTCTTCCAGTGCAGCCTTGGAACGAACCTGACTATGTTCATCAAAGTCTGTATCAACTATTTCATGATAGTCCGTTTCCGTTATTCCATAGTTAGCAAGATTTTCAAAACATAATTCACATATATCATTTACATCATTCAATATTAATGTCATAATGCCATTGTTAAACGATACTGTATAAGAGCCTATATTATTTGTATTATTTACGTGAAACTCTCCGGTTATATAACTGACTTTTTCCTTGGTATTCAGTTCCATAGGTGCAACAGTTCCATACATAATTAATCCCCTAACAAAAGATATAAAAATCCATAATACTACTACCCCAACAAAAAAAACTCGTATTAACCTCAAAAAAACATCAATTCGCTTACGCTTTTTCTGTTCCATCTTATACCCCCTATTAGTATATTAATCTCTGTCTGTACCAATTAAGCGTATCTGTGTATGTACCTGATTGATAAAATTCTCGTGCCAAACCTGCTTCGTGCAGCTTGTGAAGTTCTCCGTCAGTTGGTATTACCCCTTTAACTAATGTTGCTGTGCTATCCTCTAACCAATCATACATATCGAAAACCATATATTTGCTTGAGCCTTCATACCATTCTTCAGAAGTTCGACTAATATTCCCCACCAAGTACGAATTACACTCACCGTATCCACTAAACCAATTTATATCCAAAAAGATATCAATTACTCCGTCGCTATAATATAACACATCACTCAAATTTGAATTATTATTACTTAAACTCGGCTTTGAATAAGCTATAAGTCCATCCGGTTCACCATCACCATTAGTATCCAAATCTCTGTTAGCTATTATTAGGTTATCTCCGATTTTTATTGTATCTTCAGCATATTGCATCAATTTTAAAATATAATCATCATATCTATTTCTTGCATATGTACTCCAAGATAACAAGTCTTTAACATTCATTTGAACCTCTTCACCTGAACAGTTTAAAAAATGTCTTAAGTTATTGCTGCTATCGGGAACAATCATTTTAATAGTCTGTGTATAAGGAAATACTGTCGAATATAAATCTATATCAGTTTCTATTATATCTCCACCATTAAGAACTGTTGTAAATGCAAGTATTTTAACGTACACATCTATTAATTCATCTTTGATTTCCGGTTTTGTTGCAAAACTATCGTTACTTTCCTTTTTCTCCTCAGTTTTTTTTTGCGTAATCCGGTACATAATTATAATCGTCTACTACTTGAAATAAATCGCAGTTTCTTGCAGTTGTTTTTGCCCATAAGTCATGTAAATCATCACATCCATCATCATCTGTATCATTAGGATTAGAATGATAATTAGGGAAGTAATCATATTCCTCATCATACATCCCCATTTCATCTCTATCGTTCATACCATCTCCATCACAATCAGGATTATCAGGGTTAGTTTTAATTATTGTACCATTAGGTATTTGCATTCCTTCTGTTTCCCAACTATCTTTAAGACCGTCATGATCTCTGTCATCTGAAACTATAGTAGTGCTTTGTATGTCATCTAACACATCACCAAGTTCGCTTGAAGTTGCTGCATAATAGTATTCGCCATTAGTTTCCGATGCTATCCTCTCCAAAAGCCCATTGCTTAAATTGACAACATTAATGGTATACACGGCTATACTATTATTTTTAGCAATATCGACCGTACTTTGCACATAATTTACGTCTCCGTCACAAATCATAATAACCATTTGTTTACGGTCTGAATCAATTCTTTTATTTTTTAATTCCGTAAGTCCTGTATACAAGCCCTTATTTGTATCTGTACCGCCTCGCGCATATGTTTTTTCCACTGTATTTAATAAAATATCATTATCATAAGTTAATTCTACATTTAAATACGAGTTATTATTAAAAGTTATTAATGCACCTCTGTCATTGCTTGAAAAAGCATTTATAAATGTACTTATAGCTGTTTTTGCTTTTTCTATTCGAGAACCGCCCATACTTCCGGAAACGTCCAAAACAAAAGCTACATCATAATAAGTAGGTTCGTATGTTGAATAAGAATCTCTTCTCCATGCATCGAGCCAAACTTTTCTATCCACTAACAAATATGTTGAAAAATGTGTAGTGGTATAACTTACTGTGTTGTTTTCCTTATCAATAACACTTTCATCTAAAAGAACATATTTGTTATTAGCTTTATCATACCACATAATAGTGATGTCATCTTCGGAAGTTTCACCAAGCTGACTTTCATCATATGTAAATTTTATTTCATCATTATCATTGAGTGTATCTCCATCTGTATCAGCATTAAGAGGGTCTGTACCATATTTATTTACTTCATCACCGTCACTAATGGTATCGTTATCAGTATCTGCTAATAATGAAGATGTTGTTCTGTTACATTCATCAAGATTATTAAGACCATCCTCATCACTATCTTCGTCAGCATCTGAAATACCATCAACATCTGTATCATTTAAGATAGGTGATGTGTTTAAAACCCACACTTCATATCCATCCGTTAAGCCATCGCCATCCGTATCCACATTTTCTTTATCTGTATTATAGCTGTCTTCAAATATATTTACAAGACCATCATTATCATTATCCTTATAATCATATTCGGGATCAATATACATAACCATTTTCATAATGACTGTATCGTCTTTTGTGATTCCCACAATAGCAATAGTTTTATTTTTTAAATCTATATCATCTATAGTCCACTCTGAGTTTATATCTATGCTTTTTTGTTCTATCTTCTCACCACTACGTGATGATATAATATAATAGAATTCTTTGGTTCCCTTTTTATTTTTTAACTCGCCGCTTACACTTGTTATTTCATTCGAAATTATGTAATTGTCCGAAACCGTTTTATAATTGCCCAAATCATCTTCATTCACAATGATTTCAGGTGTATTAACAACACCGGTTGTATTGGTAAGAATAAATGTGTAATTATAAGGCTCATCATCTAAGCTTCCACCATTACCCATAAATCCAAAGGTAATGCTTCCGTTTGCCGGAATTACAGAATTATAACCCACATTAGATATGTCATAATGATTTTCTTCATTCAATTCAATAACAGCATTCCATATACTATCGATTTTTCTGTCATAATCAAAACTTAAATGCCAACCTTCCATTGGCTTATCCGTTTTGTTTGTGATGGTTATTTGTGCTGTATATCCACTACTCCAATTACTTAGTAGCGAATAGTCTACAGAATAATATTTGTCCTCTGCATTATCCTTGTTATCTATCAATTCTATATTTGAAGGTGCAACCATTTCTCCTTCGTATATACCACTAAAGCCAAAAGCAACGCTTCCATTTACAGGAATGTTGACATTATTATTGTCACCGGGATTTTTAATGGTGTATATCAAATCTTCGTGAGATACAATAGAAGCATTCCAAATGTTTATAATTTCGTGTGGAAATTCCATTTGTATCTCCCAGTTTTCAATAACCTTATCAGTAAGATTAGTTATGATGATTTCTCCGTTAAAACCACCATCCCATTGACCTGTTATGTTGAAGTTAACATCAATATTATTACTTAACACAGATATTGCACTTCCGCTTGTTGTAACATCTTCAGCTGATATATTATTTATGTCCCCTAAATTGTCAGCTAAGACATTAACCGGTAAACTTGATGAAAGAATAACTTCCATCATAAGTATGCTTAATCCTTTTTTTAGTTTCATAATTATCCTCCCTTTTTTGTTTTTAGTTTCTATCCACTGTTACAGTTGCCTATTTTGGTTCATTATCCCCTCCCTTGTTTTTTTGTGGTAATATGTATTGTATAATAAGATGCTATCCTCATTACAGATTGCACCATATACACTAAAAAAACCGCAGATAACTATCATAAATGATAATTAAATGCGGTTATGCAATCATAGTCTATGCTAACTTTAGACCGTAGACTTTGCGTCCTTATCTTTCGATAAGTTTGCCAAATAATATTAAGTATTATAAATATATTAATATAATACAGTATGTATATTAAATTGTCAACAATATACTACAAAAAATACAAATGTTTTGTTAAAGTGTCAATGCTCTATTGTACCTTAACAATTTTTTAAAACATAAAAAATTACAGAGAATGAATTTCATCCTCTGTAATAGATGCTTGATTTATTCGCCCTTTGCAAACCTACCCATAAAAAGTATTTCATCATTTGCCTCGTCCTTGATAAAGTAGGTAAAAGGCTCGTTAAAGCTTATTTCAACAGGCTCTGTAGGGTTATAGGAAGTAGCTCCCACCATTACCGCCGTTGTGCTTGATGCCTCTGTACCCTTTTCATCTACATCAATTACCGTATCCTGTACAACAGAGGTTACAAGCAGGTCACCCTTTTCACCTGAAATACCGCTTAAATCCGCCTCCGTGGTAAAAACAAGATTGATGCCCATATTTTTTAGGGTATCATTTAAGGTAATGTTGGTTTTTCCCTTGAACTTGGGCAGGGAAAGTTTTACCTTCTGCAGCTCTGCCTTTTCCATATATTCCTCAAAATCTGTGTTTTCGGGTGCAATTACGGCATAGAAGGCTAAAGCCCTGCCGTCCCCCTTGTCCTTGTAGTTAAGCTTAACCAGCGAAACCTTATCGTCTTTATAGGCTGTGTAGGTTGCCGTATCGTGCATAAACTCTATATTTGTCTTTTTGCCGTCACTGCCCGTAAATTCCTCTTTATATGTATTGTTACTGTCAAATTCATTTACCCACTCCGCCTTTAAATATGTAGTGTTTACAAGAGCAAGGGCAAAGCTGTCATCTACAGACATTTTAAAATCCTTTTGCATACCGTTGCTTTTTTCCGCAACCCATTTTTGTATTTCAGAGCTTGCCTCCGCAACAGATACTGCCCTGCTTTCACCGTTGAAGTTTTCCTTTATGCTTTCAGTAAACTCACTTGATATAGGAGGTAAGGCATTATTTGTCCAAAGCGAATTTGCACTGCTTAGCTTTAAAACATCGTCCTGATTATAGACCTTAGTTAAGTTTTTCATATGGGCATTCAACTCATTAATTGAGGAGTAGTCCAAAGCCTTTAAAATTTCCTGCTGTGTATCACCCTTTGCACCGTTTGCCACCATAGCAAGGGCAGCTTTCAGACTGTAGGGCGAAAATACATAGTTTTCATTCTGATTAAACTGTGAATTTAACCTGTAGCCAAAGTCCTTATTATTTTCAACTGATATACCAAGCTTTTCAAGGGTATCTGTTCCTACATAGGCAGTACCGTTTTCAAGCTTGACGGGGCTGTACAGTTTATAGCCCCTGCCATTGCCGTCATAAACCATATTGTTGTCCGGTTTAAAGGTAAAGCTACCTTTTTCCCCTGTTACTTTAATGGATTTATCAGCACCGTTCCACTCTACCTTATAACCTATATTCTCCATAGTTGTCCTTAGGGGCAGGTAGGACGCATCATCTGCATATACAGCTGTTGTGCCACCCATTGTCATAAATGCAAGTAGTCCTAAAATAAGTCTTTTTTTCATATTGCTTCACTCCTTTTCAACCTTTGGCAAATCTGCCCATAAATAAAATTTCTCCGCTTGTATTGTCCCTGATTATATAAGTAAAGGGCTTATCAAAGGTCATTGTTATATAGTCCTCAACAGACTCAACGCAATTTTCCATAACTACTGCCGTTGTGCTTGCCGCCTCTGTACCCTTTTCATCTACATCAAATACTGTATCCTGAATAACCCTTGAAACATAAAAATTGTTTTCTTCCTCAGTCATATTGGTAAAATCAGCATTTTTAGGGTCAAACATTTCCTTTATGCCGAAATTTTTAAGCATTTGATTTAGCTCCACATTAAATTTACCCTTAAACTTAGGTATGGAAAGCATTACCTCCTGCGAGCTAAGCTTGTTAAGGTACTCCTCAACATTTATATTATCCTCTGTCATAACAGCATAAAAGGCTAAGTCCCTGTTTTCTGTGCTGTCCTTATAGTCAAGCCTTATTATTGAGGTTTTGTCGTCCTGATATGCCGAATAGCTGTCCTTATTATTCATAAAGTCTATATTTGATATAGTGCCGTCACTGTTGTTAAACTCTGCCTTTCGGGTATTTTCCTTTTCAAACTCCTTTGCCCATTCCGACTTTAAGTATGTAGTATTAACAAGAACAAGGGCAAAATCATCCTCTACCTCTACGGCAAAGTCCTTTTGCATACCATTGCTTTTATCCTCTACCCATTTTTTTATTGCAGGGCCTGCCTCTGCTGCCGTTACCCTTTCACTGTCTGCATTGTAGTTAGCTTTAAGGCTGTTTGTAAAGTCCTTTAAAAGCTCAGGCATTTCTTTGTTTACCCAAATTGAGTTGGCACTTGTAAGCTTTAATTCCGCCTCTTGATTATATATACTGTTTAATGCCCTCATTCGGTCATTTAATTCCTCAACGGAGTTATAGCCTAAAGCCTTTAAAATTTCCTCCCTGTTGGTACCGCCTGCACCGTTTGCCAACATTGCAAGAGCAGATTTTAAGCTGTAGGGAGAAAATACATAGTTCTCATTCTGATTAAACTGTGCATTTATATTGTAGGCAAACTCATCCTCTTCCCTGTAGGATACTGTTGCAGGCGGTGTTTTCTGTACCTCTTTAGTTTCACTCAACGAAGCCGTTCCGCAGCCGCAAAGCCCCATTAATATAATTATACCGCAAATAAGCCTTACCTTCATATAAAAACCTCCCTTTTTTGTTTTATATTTATTTAGACGTAATTTTAAGAAAAAAGTTCCAATAAAAACAAAAAAACCGATAAGCCTATTGCTCATCGGTAGGTGGTATTACAAACTTATCTATAATTTTTTTATAGCATTCATCGCAAAGGTCAAAGCTATGAACCTTTCCGTCATAATCAGTACCATAGCCCCAGCTTTTACACACACTTAAATAATCCACATGTCTGTCAAGCTCTTTGCCGCAACCATTACATATAACCTTAGCTACTTCCTTTTTAACAAGGGTAATTTCCTTAAACTCCTTCATAGCTTAACACTCCATTTCTTTTCCTGTCTACAGTATACCAAAACCGACAAATTTTGTACAGCGGTAAGTTATGGCTTTTTTGCGTATTCCTTACAGCAGGGACTAAGGCAACAGTTGTCGCAGTCGGGCTTTCTCGCCTTACAGATTTTTCTGCCGTGAGCAATAACCTGGGTATTGTATCTGCCCCAGTGGTCCTTTGGAAAAAGCTTCATAAGCTCAAATTCAATCTTTACAGGATCCTCACTTTCAGTAAATCCAAGCTTTCTGCTGATACGGCTTACATGGGTGTCTACCACTATACTGGGTATATGGAAAATATGGGTACGCACTACATTGGCTGTCTTTCTGCCTACCCCCGGCAGAGAGGTAAGCTCCTCAATATCAGATGGCATAATGTAATTGTACTTATCCCTTAAGCCCTGCATAGCACCTATAATATTCTTTGCCTTGTTACGGTAAAAGCCGGTTGACCTTATGTCCTGTTCAAGCTCAGCTAATTCAGCCTCTGCAAAGTCGTCAATGCTTGTATACTTTTTAAACAAATCCTTTGTTACAATATTCACTCTGTCGTCAGTACACTGAGCACTGAGCATAGTAGCAATTAAAAGCTGCCAGTCACTGTTATAATTCAGATAACATTTATCCTCCGTAGGATAATTTTCATCAAGGAGGTGCAATACTCGGTCCACTCTTTCCTTCATTTTCATAAAACCACTCCCTTATACATAATACAGCTTTATTTTACATCACTCCGTCACCATATTACAAGGCTTTTATGTAATTTAATATACAAGACTGACTTAAATTGTGTAAATTGTCTAATAATTCTTAAGCTTTTGTATATTTTAATTAAAAGGCGGGAAAAATTATTGTTAATTAATACCCTATAGTTTTTTCAAAAAAAATGCTATACTATGTATGTTATGTTGGTAAATTTGCGAAAGGAGGAAATTAAGGTGTTTAATGTAGGCGATAAGATTGTGTACCCACTGTACGGTGCAGGCGTTATAGAGGCCGTTGAGGACCGACCAAGCAACGGCACTTTAGCTTTCTATTACGTAATGGATATACCTGTAGGAAACTTAAAGATAACTGTTTCCGCCGCCAAATCCGATGCTTTGGGTTTACGTCCCATTAACACAAGGGACGCGGTAATTAATGCAATCAATAAATCAGAGCCTTTAAAAATGTCAAGCAACTGGACCCAGCGTTACAAGGACAATATGAACATTTTAAAAAGCGGAGATTTGTTTCAGATAATAGGTGTATTTAAAACCTTAATTCTCCGTGAGCGTGTACGCAGTCTGTCCAGTGCCGAAAAAAAGCTTTTAGGTACAACAAAGCAGATTATTCTGACCGAAATTATTTTAGCCTTGGATACCGATAAACGCTCTGCTGAAGAAATACTTACAAGTTCAATGCCTGTAAGTGCTTAATTACAAGTGCCAAGCAATTTGTATGTTTGGCACTTTTTTTAGGAAAAGCCCTTTACAACAGGCACAAAAAGTATTATAATTAATATTTGCATTATAAATAGGTTTATCGGAGGAATTGTTTTGCAAAAAAATAAATCACTTACCGTAATATATGGTATATTAAGCTTTATCCTATGTACGGGTATGATACTGTTTTTAAATACAGCAAGCTTTGATACAATGGCTCAGGAGATAGAGCAAAAGCCCTCACAAGAAGGGCTGACCCCTGTACAGCAGGTTGTATATGACCATATTGAAAAGCTTGAAAATCCACAATACAGAAAGGTGCTTATATACCAAAAAATCAGTAAAATACTTGAGGAGAGCTACACAGAAGCATCACTCAGGTTTGCCGATACGAATTTTGTACCAAAGGCTGGCAAGGTCTATACTCCAAAGGATATTGTGGTTACCGACAGTGCTTTGATACTAAAAAAATATGCCGATATATCAGATGATACTGACCCTGCAAGACTTACCGTGCTTAACACAGGCTCCTGTCTTATAGATGCCGTACCTTATTTCTGGGGCGGCAAGACCTATAACAAGGGCTGGAATAAGCTGTGGGGACAGGACGTGGTTGTATCAGGCGGCAGCTTTATAGCTGAAACAGCCTTCAGTGATGATGAAGATCCGCGATATGCTAATGCTGAGGGTACAGAGGTCCTTGTGCCTTACGGTCTTGACTGCTCAGGCTTTGTAAACTGGGCATATAATACTGCCTTAGGCTATAAGATAGGCAATAATACAAGAGAGCAGTTTGAAAACTCCAACCCAATTACAGAGGAAGAGCTTTTGCCCGGTGATTTGGGCTTTTTATGCGACCCCTCAGAGCCTATGATAAACCACGTAGGTATGTACATAGGCAAAAATAAGGACGGAAAAATGATGTGGCTGCACTGCACCTCACCAAGGGGTGTATGTATAAGCTCACCTGAGTTTGCCTATTACAGACGACCTAATATTGACATATATTATACTGAATAATAAAAAAGCCCTATGTGTACATTTGCATACATAGGGCTTTCATTTATTTTTCGGGATATTTCCACTTTCCTGTTCTGAAAAGCTCAATCATTTCATTTGTAAGGCTTATATCGGAGGTGATTTCAGGTATATCCTCTCTTTTTAGCCACACTGCCTCCGCAAGCTCCTCCTCATCTCTTATAATTTCTCTGCTACCCTCAACCTCTGCAAAAAAACCCGTCAAAATTGTATCTGAAAAGGACCATGGCTGATTTTTATAATAGGTTATATTAACAGCCTTTAAGCCTACCTCCTCCATAACCTCACGTCTTACGGTATCCTCAAAGGTTTCCCCTACCTCTGTATAGCCTGCTACAAGGGCGTAGCGTTTATATGTGCTGTGCTTTGAGCTGTACCTTGTTAAAAGCAGCTTATCTCCGTCTGTAAGAGCTACAATAACGCAGGGTGATATATTAGGGTAAACTGTTTTGCCGCAGCTACTGCAAACAAGTGAACGCTCACTTGCACCTCTTTCCATTTTCCCTCCGCAACGGGAGCAAAACTTATTTTCCCTGTACCAACGATGAAACTGCAAGGCTGTTGCTCCTGCAAAGGCCTTCCATTTAGGAAAAACCGTTCTGAAATACTCCGCACCTTCAAAACGCCAACCCTCAAACCCGGTATTTTCCTCTGCTTCAACCATAAAAAGGTTAGTATCGTCCATTCTAAACAAAAATTCAGGCTCGCCCTGTACTTCAAGCTCGCCTACGGCAGGAAACCATGTACGCCCGTCACCCTCTCTGACCAAAAGAGTATTTCCTTTAAAAATAAGCAAAATATCTTCATTAGTAGGTGTACATTTTTCAAAGCCAACGTAATACTTATGGGGTTGTATGTCCTGTATCATATTAATACCTCCTGTAATGTAGCTAATTCTAACATCTGCACCTTAAGCTGTCAAGGCAGCAAAAAATTACTTGTAAGGCAGGGTTCATGGTGATATAATTGTGTTAAATATTTTTTGAGGTGAATAAAATGAGTTGGAAAAATAATTTACGTAATATAGAGCCATACGTACCGGGTGAACAGCCTCGGGAGAGCAATATAATAAAGCTTAATACAAACGAAAGTCCCTTTCCGCCGTCACCAAAGGCAATAGAAGCTATAAGTGCTATTGATACCGACAGTTTAAGAAAGTATCCCAGCTTTGTATGCCCGGAATTAAAGTCTGCATTAACAAAAAGCTATCCTGTTAAAGAAAACGAGCTTTTTTTAGGCAACGGCTCTGACGAGGTATTGGCACTTGCCTTTATGACCTTCTTTAATTCAGACAAGCCTGTGCTTTTCCCTGATGTAACCTATTCATTTTACCCTGTATGGTGTAATTTATACAATATTCCTTTTGAAACAATCCCCCTTGATGAGAACTTTAAAATACGCAAGGAGGACTATTTCAGACCAAACGGCGGTATTGTAATTACAAACCCTAATGCACCTACAGGTATATTTATGTCACTTAGTGATATTGAGGATATTGTAGCTCATAATCAGGACTCAATTGTAATTGTAGATGAGGCATATATTGACTTCGGCGGTGAGTCTGCAATTAATCTTATACATAAGTATGATAACCTTGCGGTTATCCAGACCTATTCAAAAAGCCGTAACCTGGCAGGCATAAGAGTAGGCTACGGTGCTATGCAAAATGACCTTGTAAATGCTATGGAGGCAGTTAAAAACAGCTTTAACAGCTACACTCTTAACACCCTTTCTCAAGCAATAGCTACGGCATCTGCCCTGGACACCGAATACTTTAAAAAATGTACCTCTGCTATTATAGAAAACAGAGCCTACACAGTAAGCGAGCTTGATAAGCTGGGCTTTAAAACCCTTGAAAGCAGTGCAAACTTTATTTTTTCAACCCATCCAAACTATAATGCAAAGGATATTTTTGAATATCTTAAATCCAAAAGCATTTATATACGCTATTTCAACAAGCCAAGGATAAATCAGTATCTTCGTATCACAATGGGCACTAAAGAAGAAATGACAGCTATGATTAATGCCTTAAAAGACTATATAAATGCTTGATATTAATAAGCTCGAACATTTTCAGTTCGAGCTTCTGGCTGTCGATAAAGCGACAGCCTTGCAAGAAATGCTTGCATTTCTTGCAGTT
>CATZZP010000026.1 GCA_958426775.1 uncultured Bacillota bacterium | reverse complement strand
CAATTCAACACGAGTTTTTTGACAGTCTGAAGCTCGAACATTTTCAGTTCGAGCTTTATTTTACAGCTTTATAAATTGAGGCTTTCTTTCTCTGAATACGGTTATATGGTTAAAGCCTGCCTCCTGAAGCAGGTCGTAGGCAAATTTACTGTGGTCGGCAACATGCTTTGTAAAATGAGCATCAGAGCCTATTGTAATTATCTCTCCGCCAAGCTCCTTATACCTTTTAAGTATATCTATTGAGGGATAGGCAGTATTTATGCCGTAGCGAAAGCCCGAGGTGTTAATTTCAATACCCTTGCCCCTTTCAATAAGAGCAAGCAAAACTGCGTCAATCTTATCTGCAAAATCCTTATAGCTAAGGCTGTTATCCCGGTACATACCGTATCTTGAAATAAAATCAAGATGTCCGTAAACACAAAAATCCTTGCAAACCTTAATATTTTTCAGCATTTCATCAAAATAAATTCCGTAAGCCTCTTCCTTAGTTTTGCCTCCGAAAAACTCCTTTTGGTCAAAGTAAATATCTTTAGTGCAAACTGCATGGGATGAGCCTATAATAAAATCAAAAGGAAAGTCCTCTGTTATTTTATTTATTTTATCTGCCCATAGGCTTTCAAGACCGATTTCCACACCGAAAACAATTTTAAGCCTATCCTTATACTTTTCCGCAAGGTCAAAAATCACAGGCATATATTCATTATAATCCGTAAAATCATACCTTGGGTCAAAGTCAACATGGTCGGTTACGGCAATTTCATTACAGCCCATATTAATAGCTGACTTAATCATTTCCTCCATAGGTGCATCACTGTCAGATGAATAATTTGTGTGCATATGGTAATCAATAATATACATATATAAAACTCCTTTTAAAGTCCTATTTATCGGACTTATACAATATTGAATTTATTATAAAAGCTGTTATTTTATACAAGCTTAACAGTGTTTTTTACAGCAAGTATTATAACACTTTTAAAAGAACATTTAAAGTCCCGTTTATAGTACTTAATCTCTTTCCCTTATAAGATTTTACTTAGATTTTACATTTGGATATTTTGTATATATTAAACAATTTAACGGATAAAATGTCGCCTCTTATCGTATAAAACCATCATTAATTTTAATATTTTTCCACTATTTTCAAGGTTTAGGGCATTTTACACTTATTTTTTGTAAAGTTTAGGTCTTGAATTTGTAAAATTTTATGTGGTAAAATGTCAGTGTTATGTAAAAAAACTTTAATAATCTCTTAATATCAGGAGGACAAAACAAAATGGACTACGCATCTATGTTTATCGCAGTAGTCGGCGGTCTTGGTTTATTCCTTTACGGTATGAACATTATGGCGGCCGGTCTGCAAAAATGTGCAGGCAACAAACTTAAGCACATACTGGAAATACTTACCAAAAACCAGTTTATGGGTGTAATTCTCGGTGCAGTTGTAACGGCAATTATACAAAGCTCTTCAGCCACCACCGTTATGGTTGTAGGCTTTGTTAATGCAGGTATTATGGATATTACCCAGACCGTAGGCGTTATTATGGGTGCTAACATCGGTACCACAATGACAAGCTGGATTGTATCCTCATTAGAATGGGCAAGCTTTTTAAAGCCTGATATGTTTGCCCCAATAGCAATCGCTATCGGTGCATTTATGCAGCTTTTCAGCAAAAAGGATACTACAAACCTTATAGGTGAAACAATAGCCGGCTTCGGTCTTTTATTTGTGGGTATAACAATGATGTCCGACGGTCTTGAGCCTTTAAAGGATTTGCCCGCTTTTGCCGAAGCAATGTCAACCTTTGGTGCTAACCCTATTTTAGGTGTACTTGTAGGTGCAGTAGTTACAGCAATTATACAAAGCTCCTCTGCATCGGTTGCAATCCTTCAGGGTCTTGCTATTGTAGGTCTTGTACGCTGGGATGCAGCTATATATATTGTAATGGGTGAGAATATCGGTACCTGTGCAACTGCTATACTCTCAAGTATCGGTACAACAAAAAATGCTAAGGCTACAGCTTACATTCACTTACTCTTTAACGTAATAGGTGCAGTTGTAATAAGCCTTGCGGCAGTACTGTTCTTTACATTTATTAACCCTGCCGCAGGTAAGGCAATGGTTACAAGTACGGAGATAAGTATTATCCACACTGCAGTTAATATAATTAACACAATTTTACTTTATCCCTTCAGCGGTTTTCTTGTTAAAGCAGCTGAAAAGCTTACCAACCTTACACCTACCGCAAAGGACGATACCGAACTTATTCATCTTGATGAGCGTATACTTGGTACGCCTAGTATTGCCCTTGAAAACTGTGTAAAGGAAATTGTACGCCTTGGCGAAATGTCAAAGGAAAACTTTGAAACAGCTGCAAAAGCTCTTACAACTCAGGATAATGCTTTAATTAATAAGGTTCTTGAAAAAGAAAAGGTAATAGACACTGTTTCAAAATCCATTACAAATTATATGGTTAAGCTTTGTAACAGTGACCTTACAGAAAAGCAGAATGAGCATATTACCTCACTTTTCCATACTGTAATTGATATGGAGCGTATAAGTGACCATGCTGAAAACATTGTTGAGTCTGCCCAGTATATGAGAAGTGAAAGCATGCACTTTTCCGACAAGGCAAAAACCGAGCTTGAAAAAATCTTCAGTGAAACAATAAAATGTGTGTCAAATTCCGTTGAGGCCCTTTCAAACCAGAGCATTGAGCTTGCCGAAAAGGTAATAAGCGAAGAGGAAAGGGTTGACAACCTTGAAGAAAGAATGCGTAATGAGCATATACAAAGGCTTACAAACAGGGAATGCAACCCTAAGGTAGGTGTTGTGTACCTGGATGTACTTACTAACCTTGAAAGAGTTGCAGACCACGCACTTAACGTTGCTGAGGTTGTTATAAGACACAATCAGGCATAATACTAAAAAAGGCTGTAGTAAATGAACTTACTTCAGCCTTTTTTATGCACAAAACAATTTTATAAATACCCGTTAATTTGCATAAACAATGTGAATATTTATTATTAAAAATTGTTAAAATAGCATAAGGTAAATTTTCCGATTTTATGGTATAATTTAACGGTGTATAAGAAAATACCTGACAGGCAAGCCTGTCGGTCTTTTATATAACTTACCCCTCGGATAAAGCACTGCTTTATCCTTATTGAAAGGAGATTTAAAATGCTTAACAAAAAATCAGTAGACGATTTAAACGTAAAAGGCAAAAGAGTCCTTGTAAGATGTGACTTTAACGTGCCTCTTCAGGACGGTGTTATTACTGACGAAAATCGTATCGTAGCAGCACTTCCTACTATTAAGAAGCTTATTGCCGACGGCGGCAAGGTTATCCTTTGCTCACACCTGGGCAAGCCAAAGGAGCCAAGTGCTGAATTTTCACTTGCACCAGTAGCTGTTCGTCTTAGCGAAAAGCTGGGTCAGGAGGTTGTATTTGCAGCTGATGATACTGTTGTAGGCGACAATGCTAAGGCAGCAGTTGCAGATATGAAGGACGGCGATGTTGTTCTTCTTCAGAACACTCGTTTCCGTAAGGAAGAAACTAAGAACGAGGATAGCTTCAGTCAGGAGCTTGCTTCTCTTGCTGATGTTTATGTAAACGATGCTTTCGGTTCATCACACAGAGCTCACTGCTCAACTGTAGGTGTTACAAAGTATGTTGCCGAGTCAGCTGTAGGTTACCTTATGGATAAGGAAATTACCTACTTAGGCAATGCCGTAAACAATCCTGTTCGTCCTTTCGTTGCTATCTTAGGCGGTGCAAAGGTATCCGACAAGATTAACGTTATCAACAACCTTCTTGATAAGGTTGATACTCTTATTATCGGCGGTGGTATGGCTTATACCTTCTTTAAGGCACAGGGCTATGAAATCGGTAAGAGTATTCTTGAGGCAGACAAGATGGACTACGCTCTTGAGATGATTAAAAAGGCTGAAGAAAAGGGCGTTAAGCTTCTTTTACCTATTGATACGGTTGTTGCTAAGGAGTTTGGCTCAGGCAAGCCTCATCACACAGTAAGCTCTCACGAAATCCCTGCTGATGAAGAAGGCTTTGACATCGGCGAAAAGACAAGAGAGCTTTATGCAAACGCTGTTAAGGATGCTAAGACTGTTGTTTGGAACGGTCCTATGGGTGTATTTGAAATACCTGAATATGCAGAGGGTACAAAGGCAGTTGCTCAGGCTCTTGCAGACCTTACAGATGCAACTACAATTATCGGTGGCGGCGACAGTGCCGCAGCTGTAAATCAGATGGGCTTCGGCGATAAGATGAGCCACATTTCAACAGGTGGCGGTGCTTCTCTTGAATTCCTTGAAGGTAAGGAGCTTCCCGGTGTAGTAGCCGTTCAGGATAAGTAATATAATTTATATAGGGTGTGACTGCCATTAAGGTGTCGCACCCTTATTAAACAGAGAGGGTGTGGCTTTATGCGTAAAAGAATTGTTGTAGCTAACTGGAAAATGAACAAAACTCCCAAAGAGGCTTTAGAGCTTGTGGAGCTTTTAAAAGAAAAGGTTAATACCGATGATGTGGATGTGGTATTTTGTGTGCCTTTTGTAGACCTGATACCTGTAGCTGAAGCTCTTGAGGGTACATACATTATGTTAGGTGCTCAAAATGTTCACTTTGAGGATTTTGGTCCGTATACAGGCGAAATTTCCGCACCTATGCTTAGAGAAATAGGCTGTCAGTACGTTATTATCGGTCACTCCGAAAGACGTGCCTATTTTAACGAAACCGACCATACCGTAAACCAGAAGATTTTTCAGGCTATCAATCACGACCTTACCCCTATCGTTTGTGTAGGAGAGGACCTTGAAACAAGAAAAAACAACATTATTATAGAGCAAATACGTGCTCAGATTAAAAGAGCACTTAAGAACGTTTCCTTTGAGGATGTCAGCAAGACAATATTTGCCTATGAGCCTGTATGGGCAATAGGAACGGGTATGTCAGCCTCACCTGAACAGGCTCAGGAGGTTTGCCATGCTATCCGTCAGGTTCTTGCAGAAATCTACGACCACGAAACCGCAAACTCAATCCGTATCCTTTACGGCGGTTCTGTTACAGGTAAAAACTGTGCCGAGCTTTTTGCCATGAAGGATATTGACGGCGGTCTTGTAGGCGGCAGCAGCTTAAAGGAGGACTTTGCCAAGATTGTTGGCTGTAAATAAATAGGAGATTTTTAAATGGATAAGAAATTAACTGTTTTAATGATTTTAGACGGCTTCGGTCTTAATGACAAGACAGAAGGTAATGCCATTAAGCTGGCACAAACACCTAACCTTGACAAGATTTTCAGCACTTATCCCTTTGTAAAGGGCTATGCAAGCGGTCTTGCCGTAGGCTTACCTGACGGTCAGATGGGTAACTCCGAGGTAGGACACTTAAATATGGGTGCCGGCAGAATTATGTACCAGAACCTTACAAAAATCACTAAGTCTATTGAGGACGGTGATTTTTATGAAAACAAGGCACTCCTTAATGCTGTGGAAAACTGCAAGGCAAATAACTCTGCACTTCACCTTTTCGGCCTTTTATCCACAGGCGGTGTCCACAGCCATATTACTCACATTTATGCACTTTTAAAACTTGCTAAGGACAAGGGACTTGATAAGGTTTATCTTCACGCCTTCCTTGACGGCCGTGATACACCACCTACCTCAGGTGCAAGCTTCCTTAAGGACATTGAAGCTAAGATGCAGGAAATTGGTGTTGGTAAGGTTGCAACCATCTCAGGTCGTTACTACGCAATGGACAGAGATAAAAACTGGGACAGACTTGAAAAGGCTTACAACGCTATGGTAGCAGGCGAGGGCAACACAGCAGTAAGTGCCGAGGCTTGTATGGAAGCAAGCTATGCCGAGGGTGTAAACGATGAGTTTGTTGTACCTACCGTAATTACCGAAAACGGCACTCCTGTAGGCACTATAAACGAAAATGACTCTATTATTTTCTATAACTTCCGTCCCGACAGAGCAAGACAGATTACACGTGCCTTCTGTGACGAGGACTTTAGCGGCTTCAACCGTGTTAAGGGCTTTTTGCCCGTTAAGTTTGTATGCTTTACGGACTATGATGAAACAATCGGCAACAAGGAAGTAGCCTTTGTTGATTCAATACCTGAAAACACCTTAGGCGAATATATTTCAAGCCTTGGCTTAAAGCAGCTCAGAATTGCCGAAACAGAAAAATACGCTCACGTTACCTTCTTCTTTAACGGTGGCGTTGAAGAGCCTAATCCCGGCGAGGAGCGTATCCTTGTACCTTCTCCTAAGGAGGTTCCTACCTATGACTTAAAGCCTGAGATGAGTGCTTACGGCGTTACTGAAAAGCTTATTGACGCTATTGAAAATAAAAAGGCAGACCTTATCATTATTAACTATGCCAACCCTGATATGGTAGGACATACAGGTGTTGTTGAGGCGGCTGTAAAGGCTATAGAAGCTATTGACGACTGTGTAGGCAAGGTTGTTGACGCCCTTATTAAGGTTGACGGTCAGATGTTTATCTGTGCTGACCACGGCAACAGCGACCAGCTTGTAGACTACTCTACAGGTAAGCCATTCACCGCACACACCACCAACCCTGTACCCTTTGTACTTGTTAACTGTCCAAAGGCTAAGGGTCTTATGGAGGATGGCAAGCTTTGTGATATTGCCCCAACTCTCCTTGATATGATGGATTTACCACAGCCTAAGGAAATGACAGGTCATTCCTTACTTATAAAGTAATTTAAAATGGTTCTTTGTCGACCTTATGGGAGAACAAAGAACCATTTTTTCTGATAGCTTAGTTAATAGCTTTCACCTTTTAAATTCATATTAATATTTCCACTGATCGTCCTTATAATATTTACCTGCTACAAGATTTCTTTTAATCTCTGTATAACTTTTACCTGCATCCATAGCCATTTTACCACATGATACCTTTGACATATCATAATTATTTACTTGATTTTCCAATCTTGCTTTTCCAATCCCATAAATTACTATAAAAATAATAATTGTTATAAATTCAGCCATAATTTCCACCTTTCGCCCTGCTTTGTAGGACTTTGCTTTACGTTACTTATTAATTATATTATGACATTGTTTAAGTCCAATAAAAAGGACTTTAATTGACAACAAACTTTTTTATTATTCCATAACACGTATTTCTAAAGAAAATTTTTTTACTTGACCTCTCAAAAAAGCTTACTGTAATCAGCTTGTTACATATTTTATGTATTCGACTTCTGTTGCAGGCAGTTTTTAATTACCTTCCGCATATTCCGTGTTGCAAATCAGATTGGATGTAATTTCATTTTAAAATTTTTTAAGAACTTTAGTTTTGAACTTAAAATATAACCTTATGTATGTTTTTTTGCATAAAAAACGGTGCGATTTTCAGATCGCACCATTTCTTAGAATTATAAAACTGGCTATAGGATTTATCTGAACTCTATTAAAAAAGTTATCTTAGAAAAATTGATCACATCTTTTTAATGTCCTTTACGATAATCATAACAGAAATAATATTTATTACCCCATGAATCACCATAGATGCACCTGCAAACATCATTATTGCCGCCCCTGTATCAAAAGGGTTTACTATTACAAGAGTACCCATGGCAAGTGTAATAAAGCCTACTATCAGATTTACCCACCAATGAGGATAGCCCATTTCTCTGTACTCTGCTCCCTCTCTTAAGCAAGCAAAGCCATATACAAGTATAATAATGCCCAGAAACAGACTTATAAAGTTTACCAATATTTCAGGCTTAAGCACGATATATACTCCGGGAATAAGCTGAATAAGCCCCATAATCAGCACAAAATTACTTTTGCCTATTATAAAATATGACGCAAGAGTCAAAGCTCCGCTTATTATAAGAAACCAGCCGATAAGAGAGCAGATTGAAAGTGCCGCAGCTGTAGGGTTAAGCAAAATAATAAGTCCTAACAAAGCCACCACAGCAGATACAAAAATTACATTCCATTTAATTTGTTTTAACAATTCCATTCTACCCCTCCTTATTATACTTATATATTATTATACGTATATTTTACTAAAAAGATTATACCAAAGGAGCATAGAAAATAGGCACCCCTGGGGCGATTATTTTCTGCGACTTGGTATGAGCAATTTTTAATTGCGAATAATGAGTATAATCTGTGGCGACAGCCACAGTGAAACAGCCTTGCTATTTCGGTACACAAGTTTACTTGTGTACATTATACCAAAGGAGCATAGAAAATAAGCACCCGCAGGGCAGTTATTTTCTGCGACTTGGTATGAGCAATTTTTAATTGCGAATAATATGTATAATTTGTGGCGACAGCCTCAGTGAAACAGCCTTGCTGTTTCGGTACACATATTTATATATACATTATTATACCATAAATAAAGGAGCTGTCAAATAACAGCCCCTTATATTAAATTTTCAATTAATAAATATCGAAGTAAACCTCACCTGGTATTATATCGTTAGCACAATTATTAACAATGCTCTTTCTTGTACTCTCAACCTTGCTTCTGATAGAAGACTGGGTTGATGAGCTAGGAGTTGTTGCACTGTAGCCGCTTGGAAGTTTATCATTTGAATTGCCGCTGAAACCAACGATATTTGACCACTTACTTAATGAATATGTTGGTAAATAATAGTTGTAGCCGTTGTCAAATGATACACAGTTTGTAAATGAACCCTTGCAACCGCTGTTATTGTTATCAAAGCCCTTCTTACCATGTTCGAATGAAAGACAGTTCTTTACTGTTCTTACAGAGCTTGACTGTGTATATGCAGAACCAAATTTGAAGCCGTTAGGGTTACCGTCATAGTTGCTTCCTGTCCAGCTTGAAAGACTGATTGTACCTGCACTTGTCTTTAAGAAGTTACCTGAAGGAAGGCTAAGCTTGCCACTATTATAGTTAGAAGCGAAGCTTGAGCTCTGCTTGCAAATAAGCTCTACAAGGAATAAGTCTGTATCAAGTGAGTTACCCTCTTCAAAGTCATAAGCACCTGTGAATACATCAGGATTACCATTGTTCCAGCATGCACATTCCTCATAGCTTAAGTCCTCTGTATAACCATCTGACTTGTCGTATGAATCCCAACCGTCATCAGAGTTATCCCAAGCATAACAGCCATAGAAAGAGTTGCCTGTACCTGCATTAAGCTTTGGAGCAAAACCGTCTGCATTACCGCCAAGTGAATATACATCACAGTTTCTGTAGCTATATACAAAACGGATTTCGTTATAGCTTGCACCGCCTGTAATCTGAAGACCTGCATCGTTGTTATATCTTACAATACAATTTTCAACTACATTGTTGTTAGCACTTGTACCCTTAATTTGGATACCGTTATCGCCCGCCTTTTCAATAATAAGGTTCTTAAGAACGTAGTTTGAGCCTGTAATTCTTACACCTACATCACTGTCACCGCTTGAAGAAAGTGAACCCGGTGCTGTACCAATCGCATCATCACGCATCGCCTTGAAGTTAAGCACAGGATATGTGCCATCACTCTGCTGAACACCAATAATCTGGATTGTCTTGCCCTTTGTGCTGTTAAGCTTAAGCTGTGAGCTACAGCTTAATTCACCTGCATCTACGTAGATTGTACCGCCTGTTGAAGCTAAGTTACTAACTGCACTCTGAAGTGCACTGTAACTTGATACCTTAGTACCGTCGCTTGTATCCTGCTTCTGAGTTGTAGTTGTAGTAGCCTTTGTTGTAGCCTCTGTTGTAGCCTCTGCAGCTGTAGTAGTCTGTGAGCTTGAACCACCCGGCAGAGAACCTGTTGTATCAATCTGCACCTTGTAAATGTTAATACCGCTGCCTGCTGAGTAAATATAAACTGTACCGCTGTAGGTAGTTGCTACATTACCAAGTGCTGCAGTTGAACCGCATGAGATTGTACCGAGAATATTACCGCTTGCATCTGCTACGTTAAGTGTTCTTGTAGAAGTACCGCTTGAACGTGCAGTAATTTTAATATTTGTTGTGCCGCTGATGTCAAGAGCAACTGCTCTGTAGCTTGTTGAACCGCCGCCGCCAAGTGCAAGTGCATAGCTGTAGCTTATGCCGTTTACTGTTGCATTTTCAGCCTTAACACTCATAGGCTTAGCTGATGTTGCAATAAGCTTAAGACCATCAACTGTTACATTAGATGTAATATCACCTAAGTTCTTGAAGTTGGTGTTACCCATGTTCCAGCTCTTTGACTGAGCTGAAGATGTAGCCTTTGTAGTTGTTTCTGTAGTAGTTGCCTTTGTTGTAGCCTCTGTAGTTGTTTCTACAGTACCGCCCTTTGTATCAATCTGTACCTTATAGATGTTGATACCGCTGCCTGCTGAGTAAATGTAAAGGTCACCTGTGTAGTTTACCGTAACAGAGCCTAAAGCTGCACTGCTGCCGCAGGAAATAGTGCCAAGCACATTACCGTTAGCATCGGCTATGTTAAGAGTTCTTGTGGAAGAACCGCTTGAACGAGCTGTAACCTTCACTGTAGATGTACCTGAAACGCTTGCTGACACTGACCTGTAGCTTGTTGAGCCACCACCGCCAAGTGCAAGGCAGTAACCGTAATCTGTGCCGTCAACTGTAACATTCTCAGCCTTAACCTGCATAGTCTTTGATGAGTTAGCCTTAAGTGTAAGACCGTCAACGGTAACATTTGATGAAATTGTACCTAAATTCTTAAATGAGCTGTTGCCCATATTCCAGCTGGTTGAAGATGAGCTTGATGAATCAGAGCTTGAACCTGAATCTGAACTTGAGCTTGAACCTGAGCTTGAACCCGGCCAGCTTGCTTCTTCAAAATACCAAAGCTGATTGTCTGCCATAAAGCAGTCATACTGTATTACATTAGCACCCGACTCCGTGCTCCAGTTAAGTACATCAAGGCATCTTGCATATCCTGATGCCGCAGTTGTAATAGCATAAGAGCCGTCGCCGTTACTTTCGAGTTTAAAGTTTTGAGGTGTAAGACCGTTTGAACTCCAAACCTGTACATTAACAAGGTTATCACCTACACCGTTAGGAATATCCAGTGCAACACCGCCTGTCATATCAACGGCAGATTTAAGTCTTACCGAACCATCGCTGTTTTCATTAATAATCCACTTTTGACCAAGTGAGCCTGTACCTGTTGCCTGACACACGTTTGCACCGTCAGCATCTGAGTCATTCTCAACCTGTAAGTACTTTCCGCTGTGCTTGTTTTTAATGTAGTAAATCTGTCCGTCTTCAGGTGTAGTACCTGCCGCCATTGTAGGTACGGACATTACACCTATGCTGCTTACTACTGTCAGCATAAGACTAAGTGCAAGTGAAATCGGTTTCCTAAGCCTAAGCTTTTTCATTTTTTTGACCTCCTTAAGTCTTTTTAATTTTCCTACCGGAACACGATTTTGTGCTTTGATACTCCCCAATATCTAACCACAATGAAATTAATGTATATTATTTTCCACAATTTGTAAATAAGCATTTTGCCAAAACATCGTGCATTTTTTTAGATATTATGCCCACTTCCGTTTTTGAATTTGTTTATTTTAACTTTAAAACCTTGATTTAAAGTTGTTTTTATTCATTTTTTTGTGCAATATCAACAAATAACTTATTTTACCTCTTATTTTTTCGTCAAAATTAATACGTACAAGTTTAAAAGAGTTAAATATAAATTGTATTTAATCAAAAAAAGCCTTCGGACTACCGCCCGAAAGCTCTTAAAAACTAAATATCAATTTTGCTTGGTAACAGAAATTATTTCATATCCCGCATCCTTTAATTCCTTAACCAAATCATCGGTTTCAAGAGAACGTACCTTTATAATAAGCTCTAAATGACCGTTTTCGTTAAAGTTACTGATGTTACGTATATCAATATTGTGCTTTTTAATTATGCCTGTAATATCTGCAATTATGCCTATATCATCCTTAACCTTGATACCAATGCGTGTGCCTGTTGCCTTAACGCCTAAAATATCAATAAATGCCTTAAAAATATCTACACGTGTAACAATGCCCACAAGATAGTTGTTATCATCAACTACAGGCAAAGAACCTATTCTGTTTTCCTTCATTATAAGTGCGGCATCTTCAATAAGGGCATTCTGGTTAATACTGAAAATACCCGTTTTCATAATATCCTTAACCTTTGTCTTACTTAAAAGGTAATTTATTTCGTACACACTTAAAGAGGTTGCCTTTGAGGGATTTACCTCTGCAAGGAGCTTTTCCGTTACAAGACCGATAAGCTTATTGTCATTATCTACAACAGGCAATTGAGAATGCTTGCTTTCCGTCATCATCATAAAAGCCTTTGATACTGAATAATCAGGCTCAACGCAGATAGGGTTAGTAGTCATTTTTTCTCTTACATACATAAAAAACACCTCCGATAACTTATACATTCTTTTTTGTGTTGTTACATTAATTATACCATAAATTATAAAAAAGGAAAGATATTATTTGAAAATTTGTTTAAAATATTAAAAACTTTTTCTTTACCTTATATAATGCTTGTAAGTTGTTGATTTTTGGTGTATACTTAATTTTGTATGTAAATGTTCAATTGGTTCAAGGAGGATTCATATAATGGCAAATCCACAGCAGCTTAGTATTAACTGTATACGTATACTTAGTGCAGAGGCTATAGAAAAGGCAAAGTCAGGTCACCCCGGTATTACTATGGGTGCAGCACCTATGGCATTTGAGCTTTGGAGCAAAAAAATGAAGCACAGCCCTAAAAACCCCGATTGGTTTAACAGAGACAGATTTGTCCTTTCGGCTGGTCACGGCTCAATGCTTTTATATTCACTTTTACACTTATTCGGCTACGGAGTAACTATTGAGGATATTAAAAGCTTCAGACAACTCGGTTCAATTACTCCCGGTCATCCCGAGGCAGGTCACACCCCCGGTGTAGATGCAAGTACAGGTCCTTTAGGTCAGGGCTTTGCCAATGCTGTCGGTATGGCTATAGCTGAAAAGCACCTTGCCTCTAAATTTAACAAAGAGGGCTTTAATATAATCGACCACTATTCCTTTGCCCTTTGCGGTGACGGCTGTATTATGGAGGGTATCTCCTACGAAGCGGCATCACTGGCAGGTTCTTTGGGTCTTGGCAAGGTTATTGTTCTATACGATTCAAACAATATCACTATTGAGGGCGATACAAACCTCGCCTTTACCGAGGACGTTAAGGCAAGATTTCAAGCTATGGGCTGGCAGACTCTTTACGTTGAGGACGGAAACGACCTTGAGGCTATCGGCAGGGCTATTGACGAAGCTAAGGCTGAAATCAACAAGCCGTCACTTATTGAAATTAAAACAGTTATCGGCTACGGCTCACCTAATAAGGCAGGCTCTAATGCCTCACACGGTGCTCCTTTAGGTGAGGAGGAGGTTGCGGCAACCAAGAAAAACTTAGGCTGGAATTATGAAGAAAGCTTTTTTGTACCTGATGAGGTTAAGGCTGAAATGTCAAAAATCACCACTGACCTTGAAGCTGAAAAAGCTCAGTGGGACAAACTCTATGCCGACTATAAAAAGGCTTATCCTGACTTAGCTGCTGAATTAGAGTCATGGATAAAGGACGACTTTGCTTTGGCACTTGCTGATGATGACTCCTTCTGGAATAATGACGAGGAATGTGCAACCCGTGATTCCTCCTCAAAAATTTTAAATAAGGCTGCGGAAATTATGCCTAACCTTTTCGGCGGTTCAGCAGATTTAGCACCTTCAAACAAGTCCATTATGGAGGGCAGAGATTATTTTACCAAAGAAAATCCTACAGGCTCAAATATCCACTTTGGTATAAGAGAGCTTGCTATGACAGCTATCGGCAACGGTATGCTTTTACACGGCGGTATAAGACCTTATATTGCAACCTTCTTTGTGTTCAGCGACTATGTTAAGCCTGCACTCAGAGTATCGGCAATTTCAAATTTACCCCTTATTAATATATTTACTCATGACAGTATAGGTGTAGGCGAGGACGGTCCTACACATCAGCCTGTTGAACAGCTTGCTTCATTCAGAAGTACACCTAACTGCCTTGTATTCAGACCCTGTGACACTAACGAAACAGCAGCAGCCTGGTATACTGCACTTACAAGAAAAGATATGCCTACACTTATGGCATATACAAGGCAGAAAACCAAAAACCTTCACATTGACGGCAGACAGGCTCTTAAGGGCGGTTATATTGTAAGAGATAGCGAAAAGGTTGATGTAATCATTATTGCAACAGGCTCAGAGGTAGGCATTGCATATGATGCTTACGACCTTTTAAAGGCAAAGGGTATAGGTGCAAGGATTGTAAGTATGCCTTGTGTTGAGCTGTTTGAGGAGCAGACTGCAGAATATAAGGAAAGCGTATTACCTGCCTCTGTTACAAAGAGAATTGCCGTTGAGGCAAGCTCTGACCAGAGCTGGTACAGATATGTAGGCATTGAGGGTAAGATTATCGGTATGACAGAGTTCGGTAAGTCTGCACCTTATGCAAAGCTTTTTGACTACTACGGCTTTACTGCCGAAAATGTAGCTAAAACAGCAGAGGAAATCCTTTCCAAATAAAATTTTGGAGGCAATCAGAAATGGACAAGCTTAAAAGGCAAATGGAGTTTCTTGTTGAAATTGACAAAATGAAAAACGTATTCAGGCAGTCCCTTTTATGGGACAGCAGTCGTCATGAAAACGATGCAGAGCATAGCTGGCACTTATGTATGTATGCTATTGTGCTGGAGGAATATGCCAACCCCGGTACAGATATGCTCAAAGTCCTTAAAATGGTACTTATCCACGATTTAGTTGAAATTTATGCAGGTGATACTTATCTTTATGATGTAGAGGGTAATAAAACAAAGGCAGACAGAGAGAAAAAGGCTGCCGATAAAATATACTCCCTTTTAGGTGAACGGGGTGCAGAGCTGAGAGCCTTGTGGGAGGAGTTTGATGCCTGCCAGACTAAGGAAGCTAAATTTGCCAACGGACTTGACCGCCTGCAGCCTATTATGCTTAACTACCTTACAAAGGGTAAAATGTGGCTTGAGCATAAGGTCCACAAGGCAGATGTACTTGAAAGAGGCTATCGGCTTGTAAACTACGGTCACCCTAAGCTTGTGGAATTTTTAAATAATATACTTGATGAAAGTGTTGAAAAGGGTTATTTATTACCTTAACGCAAAAAACGGTGCATTTTTAAGCACCGTTTTGTTTTTTTACTTTCAGCTCACCATAGGTTTTGAATATAAGCACCAAAGCCACAAGAAAGGTTAAAAAATCCGATACAGGCATAGACATAAGAACACCGTCAATTCCGAAAAACACAGGCAAAACTAAAGCAAAGCCTACACCAAACACTACCTCTCTTATCATTGAAAGTGCCGTAGACTCTGCCGCCTTACCCATAGCCTGTAAGAAAATAAAGCACGCCTTATTGATACAAGCTGGAACAATCAGACACAGATACACTCTGAAAGCTTTAACTGCAAACCATGTGTAATATTCACTTTCATTTGCCGCACCGAAAATAGAAATAAGATAATCAGGGAAAAATACTGCAAGCACAAAGCCTGCAACACCCACTAACGCCTCTGCTGCCAACAGTCTTGTAAAAAGCTTCCTGACACGTAATTTTTCACCTGCACCGATATTAAAGCCGACAATAGGAATACAACCTGCCGCCATACCGACTACAATGGATATTATAATCTGAAAGAACTTCATTACTATACCTACAACAGCCATAGGAATCTGAGCATACTGAGGCTGAGAGAATATTTCATCAACAGCACCGTATTTTCTGAGCATATTGTTAATGGCCGCCATAGCCGCAACAAGTGATATTTGAGAAAGGAAGCTTGTAATTCCCATCAAAAGAGTTCTGCCGCAGATTTTACAATCAATACGGAAATCTCTCCTTGACGGCTTGATTATCTTCATATGTAAAATATACCAGACCGCTAAAGCCGCAGTTATAACCTGTCCTATTACAGTTGCTACAGCCGCCCCCATCATTCCCCACTTAAAGGTAAATATAAAAACAGGGTCAAGTATAATGTTCGCTATTGCTCCAGCAAGAGTAGATACCATTGCAAACTTGGGGCTGCCGTCTGCACGAATAATGGGGTTCATAGCCTGACCGAAAATATAAAAGGGAATACCAAGGCTTATATAAAAAAAGTATTCCTTAGAATATTCAAAGGTTTCCTGATTAACAGTACCGCCGAACATAGCTATAATTTCTGTCTGAAAAAACAGGTAAATTGCAGTTAAAATTATGCTTACCCCTAAGCTAATAACAACAGCGTTGCCTACACTTCTCTTAGCCGCAAGTTTATTTCCCCCTCCTAAGCTGATGCTTACAAAGGCACAGCAACCGTCACCAATCATTACAGCCAATGCCAGGGCAACAACTGTTAAAGGAAAGACCACAGTATTTGCCGCGTTTCCGTAAGAGCCCAGATAATCTGCATTTGCAATAAATATCTGGTCTACAATATTGTACAAAGCACCTACTAAAAGCGAAATAATACAAGGGATTGAATATTGCTTCATCAATTTACCTATCGGCTCTTTACCTAAAAACTGATTTGAATTTTCCATTATCTTCTCCTTTCCTTAAATAAAAAAGTGCAGCCCTTACGCAACCGGAATTACGCATTAAAGCTACACGTTGTAGTTACATTATATCAATTTAAGAGACAGATTTCAAAGGCTGTTTTTAACAAAATTTTTTTATAACAATTTAAAAAAACAGTTAAAAACCAAAAATATATAATCAGAAATAAAGGACAAGTTACACATATTATTAATCTGCAATAATGTATTTATCCGTAATACTTTTTACATTCATCATATTTACCCTCTTATCGGTAAAACACCTAAAAATAGGAGTAGTCCAAATTGAACTACTCCTTAAGCTTATAAATTATATCAGAACTTACCGTTCTTAGCCGCTTCCTCAATAGCAACTGCTACAGCAACCGTAGCACCTACCATTGGGTTATTGCCCATACCCATAAAGCCCATCATTTCAACGTGAGCAGGTACGGAAGAAGATCCTGCAAACTGAGCATCAGAGTGCATACGACCCATAGTATCTGTCATACCGTAGGAAGCAGGACCTGCCGCCATATTATCAGGGTGAAGTGTACGACCTGTACCACCGCCTGATGCAACAGAGAAGTACTTTTTACCCATTTCGATACATTCCTTCTTATATGTGCCTGCAACAGGATGCTGAAATCTTGTAGGGTTAGTTGAGTTACCTGTAATAGATACATCAACACCGTTAAGGTGCATAATAGCAACACCCTCACGAACATCATCAGCACCGTAGCACTCTACGGCAGCTCTCTCACCGTCAGAGTAAGCAATCTTCTGAACAACCTCAAGGTCGCCTGTATAGTAGTCAAACTTAGTCTGAACATAGGTAAAGCCGTTAATTCTTGAAATAATCTGAGCCGCATCCTTACCAAGACCGTTAAGGATAACCTTTAAAGGAGTCTTACGAGCCTTGTTAGCGTTTCTTGCAATACCGATAGCACCCTCAGCAGCCGCAAATGACTCGTGACCTGCAAGGAATGCAAAACACTTGCTGTCCTCACTCAAAAGCATAGATGCAAGGTTACCGTGACCTAAACCAACCTTTCTGTCCTCAGCAACAGAGCCTGGGATACAGAAAGCCTGTAAACCGATACCGATTGCAGCAGCGGCATCCTGAGCTGACTTACAGCCCTTCTTAATAGCAATAGCCGCACCTACTGTATAAGCCCAAGCCGCATTCTCAAAAGCAATAGGCTGTACACTCTTACAAATATCATAAGCCTCAACACCTGCTGACTTACAGATTTCAGCACATTCCTCAACAGAGCTGATACCGTACTGAGCAAGACAAGCGTTGATTTTATCTATTCTTCTTTCATAACTTTCAAATAATGCCATTGTAGTCAATCCTCCTTATTCTTTTCTTGGGTCGATGTACTTAGCGGCGTTTTCAAAACGTCCGTAGTGACCCTTAGCCTTCTCCAAAGC
Source organism: uncultured Bacillota bacterium (assembly GCA_958426775.1). Taxonomy (GTDB): domain Bacteria; phylum Bacillota; class Clostridia; order Lachnospirales; family CAG-274; genus CALWRD01. The sequence goes on along the minus strand of CATZZP010000026.1, from coordinate 3,163 downwards.
ATCAGCAGGAGAATCACCCTTTTTAATGAAGTCCATCATCTTACCCAGATGGATAAACTCGTAACCGATAATCTGGTCGTTTTCGTCAAGAGCTGTTCTTGTAACATAGCCTTCAGCCATTTCAAGGTATCTTGGACCCTTAGCCTTTGTAGCAAACATTGTACCAACCTGGCTTCTAAGACCCTTACCCAGGTCCTCAAGACCTGCACCGATAGGAAGACCGTTCTCTGAGAAAGCAGTCTGTGTTCTACCATATACAATCTGAAGGAAAAGCTCTCTCATAGCTGTATTAATAGCATCACATACAAGGTCAGTATTAAGAGCCTCTAAAATAGTCTTACCGATAAGGATTTCAGATGCCATAGCCGCAGAGTGAGTCATACCGCTGCAACCGATAGTTTCAACAAGTGCTTCCTCAATGATACCGTCCTTTACATTGAGGGTAAGCTTACAGGCACCTTGCTGTGGTGCACACCAGCCGATACCGTGTGTAAGACCTGAAATATCCTTAATTTCCTTAGCCTGTACCCACTTGCCCTCCTCAGGGATAGGTGCAGGGCCATGATAAGCTCCCTTAGCAACAGGGCACATATTTGTTACTTCCGCTGAATAAATCATAACTAAATCTCCTTTACTATAGTATGTTTGCAGGCAAGCCTGCTGTTATAAAAAAGATATTCTCCAATGTAAAAATAAAAAACCGATATTCCGAGGGAACAGAACATCGGTTGCATTAAAGAAAAAACCGAGCTACGGTAAATTCAAAGGCAATTATCGGAGAAACATTCTTTCCCATTCTTATTCAAAGTTTATCATATACACCCTTGGTTGTCAACAGTTTTCTACCCTTTACGACAAGGCAAAAGCTGTAAACTAAGCAGAAAAAAGTCGGCAAAAAATTTTACCGACTTCAGGCTTATAACTTATTAATATTTAATTTTCAGGGTATTTATATCCGTCATTGCAACCCCTTTACCAAAGGTAATGGCATGCTTATCCGTAGGAGAAAAACCTATGGTTTCACCATTCTTCAGAGTTACATCATTTTCAAGAACATAGGCTATCATATTAACCATAAAGTTGTATACTTCAGACCTTTTTGTCTTAGCGTTAAGCACTTCCATTTCATTTTTGCCGAATACTTCCATACCGATAGTATAACAGCTTACTCCATTTTTATCTTCATACATCCCTATCCATACCCAGTTGAATAAAGGGAGATTGCCCTCCTTCATCATATCGGCAAAGCTCCGATAAATTTTAGGTTCATAGACCGTACCGTTTGCATATACCCCCGTTGCAAAAGCTTGCCTGCAACAGGCTGAAACAAGCTTTACGTGTAATTTACCAAGGTCATAAGCACTTTTGTCGTTTTTGTAATTGCCTCCTAAAACAGCCACTATAAGATGAGCTTTATGTGCCTTGGCAGTGTCCACTGCTTCATTCCACATATAGTTGGTTTTTGCACATTCCACAGCCTCATCATCAGGTATGGGTTGAGGAATTAAACCGACAGTTGCCATAACTCCATCTATGGAAAACACTGTAATTTGGTCTTTAGCCTTGGGAACCTCATCAACGGAAATGTCCCATTCCTCTTTTAAGTCCCTAAAAAACCGGTCCTTATCCCAATTATTTTCCGACAAAAGCACAAAGCCTAAAAAGCCGCTTTTTTTATTTTCCTCTTCAGCCTGATTTCCTTGATTTTTCCAATACTCCTTTATATTTTTAACTACAGCCTCAGCATCATCAATGGCAGCTGCCTCATTGTACAGCTCCATTTCGCTGAAGGTATGCCCGCAAGGAGTAAGCTCCTCCCCTTCATACCCTCCGCTGACACCAAGAAGCCACTTACCCAACAAACTTTTTTTATATTAAAATATGTAGTAGGTCATATTATCCATTTCAAAGGTTTTCGTAAACTCGATTTTATATGGAGGTTTGCCTAATTCACTTGGGTGAGCCAACCACTCCCTCATATTTTTTGTTGCAGCCTCAAGCTGTAAGTTATTCATAGTTCCCTCCTTTTAATATGCAGTTACAAAAAAGGGATTGCATAAAGGGCGGCACCCATAAGACAGTATTAGAAATGTTTTCGGGAAACGGCGTAGCTTGCGGGCTACGACGTTTCTCTGTTATGTAGGTCATTCAGTAAAGACGCGGGGAGTATTTCCACAAGGTCATAGGAAATGTCAATCTGCTGTTTCCTATGCCCCTTTGACTTATCCGGCGCGTGAACATACACCGCCTTTACCATGTCATTCAGCACAGCGGGCGTCAGCTCGTCCAAGTCAAGATATTTCCGTACTTTGCTGATGAACCTATCAATGTTCTCGGATTGTTCTTCCTGTTCGGTAATTTCTTCATTCAATCGCAACAGCTTTTCACGCAGTTCTTCCTGCTCCTGTTCGTAGTCGTTGGAGAGCATTTGAAATCTGCTGTCAGATAATTTCCCGTTGGCGTTGTCCTCGTAGATACGCTTGAATAATCGGTCAAGTTCTTCAATCCGGCGTTCTCCTTGCGTCAGTTGTCGCCGCTTCGCCGCAAGTTCCTTTTTCGCTTCGGCTTTCTGCTTCGCGCCCATAGCTTTATGGAATTGTTCTTCATGGTTAGCGACACAGGCAATCGTCCATCTCATGTGAGCAAGCACGCCCTGTTCCAGTACGACCGCGCGGATAAAATGCGTTGAGCAAACCTCTTTTCCTTTGAGCCTTGAAGTAGAGCATACGAAATGGTCTTGCCGCGCTTCAAAGTTCTTGCTTGTGCAGTAATACAGCTTTTCGCCGCAGTCGGCACAGCGCACAATACCGGAAAACATATTCGTCTTGCCTGTCCTTGTCGGACGGCGTTTGTTCTTGCGTAATTCCTGTACCCGCGCCCATGTGTCAGCGTCAATGATTGCTTCGTGGGTGTTTTCAAACACAAGCCATTTTTCCTCTGGATTGTAACAGGTTTTCTTGCTCTTGTAGGACTGTTTGTAGGTCTTGAAGTTTACCGTATGCCCTTGATACTCTGGACGCTCTAAAATCCCCGCTACCGTTTTATTATCCCAATCATAAAGATTATCCGGCGGCGTGTTTCTTGTCGCTCTGCCTGTCTGTTGAAAATGGATAGTCGGCGTTATGACTTTATCCTCTTTCAGAATACGGGCAATCTGCGACGG
>CATZZP010000025.1 GCA_958426775.1 uncultured Bacillota bacterium | reverse complement strand
CCTGCGGTGTCCGCATGTCTTTGCGGTACGTAATCAGTTTTAAAGGTACAAAAGTATACTTAATTAAATATTGACTTTATTTAATTTGTATGCTAAAATGTAGCTTGTATTACAAATAATCCTCGATAGCTCAGCGGTAGAGCATCCGGCTGTTAACCGGAGGGTCGTAGGTTCGAATCCTACTCGGGGAGCTTTCTATGGCCCGTTGGTCAAGCGGTTAAGACGTGGCCCTCTCACGGCTAAAACGGGGGTTCGATTCCCCCACGGGTCATCTGCTTCTTATTATAAAGAAGCATTTTTATTATATTTCAGCATATAATAATGCTGACAGTAATAAATACGGCGACATAGCCAAGTGGCTAAGGCATGGGACTGCAACTCCCTGATCCCCAGTTCGAATCTGGGTGTCGCCTTTAAAAGACTTCTCTTATGGGAAGTCTTTTTTTGATTTTTTTAAGGCAAATGTACTAAATATTTAGGAAGGTAAATGCATAATTAAATATGGTTAATAATTATAATTATTATATTTGAGTAAATGATGGCACAACGGTATTAAGGTCAAGACAGGGTGAAGTAAAAGAGGGTTTTATATATTACTTATTGCTGATGTAAAGCATAGTTACGGAATTTTCAGATATATTTGAATATAAATAATTTGAATGTGTCGTAATTTGATAAAAAGTGAGGAAGTAAGGTCAGAATAGATTTATAAGAGTTTTGGGCTTAATTTGAAAGGGATGTTGGGAGGCTTTAAAAAACATTGATAAGTCGAGAAGTTCATTTATATGTAAAGCGTCCCTTATTATGGGGACGCTTGTAACTAATTAATTGCATTTAAAGTCAGTTGGACTGTCAATTAATGATGCAACCTGGAATTTGTGTCTGTGACCGTCTTCGCAATCAGTATAAGCACTTGCAAAGTGCACATGCTTGCCGTTACCTACATCGATGGCAGTTGAGGATTCGCCGCAGAATTCATGGTAATGACCATCGGAGAAATCGGTGCGGAACTTAATTTCATGCACATGGCTGTTACCTTTTTTCTTAGCTTCCCCTGATACGGTGCAGAAGCGATGATTGTGACATTCTTCGCCGCATTCATCAAACACTGCCGTACTGCCGGTTACTTCATGTACATGCTTTTGCTCATCCCAGTCTTTTGATCTAACATCTGTATTCATATTATCGCCTCCTTTCTTTTCGGTTTAATCTATAATATGTACAACCCCGTAATTCTGTTAATGATTTGCAATATTTTTTTAAGCATGCCATTAAATATTATATTTTGTGAGCTTGTGATACAGCTCTGTCAAAAAAACATTATATCTGCTTTTTTAAATTTAGGCATATTAAGAAGTATTGAAGATTTAGGAGTGTAGTGGTTATACAGGCTATGTACTTTGCAGTTAAAATTTTAATAAATAATTCGCAAAAATTTAGTTAGTTTTTCACGTTGTAATGGTTTTAAGTATTTGATATAATCAAAAAAAATAACCGAGTTTTATCTTAGAAGGATATTTTTCCGTTTTTTTGCATATAGATAATGGAATTATAATTAAGATAAATAAACAGGTATGTTACACAAGGTATGCATATCATTCGGTTAAACAATTAAAGGAGGTTATTCTCATGGTATTACTTATTGTTGTAGGATGTGCCTTATTTTTAGGTATAGGCTATCTTACATACGGTAGATTTCTTACCAAAACAGTTTTTCAACTTGACGACAATAATCCTGTACCGTCACAGGAAATGAACGACGGTGTGGACTATGTGCCTGCTAAAAAGGGTATGCTTTTAGGTCAGCATTTCTCGGCTATTGCCGCGGCAGGTCCTATTACGGGACCTATTCAGGCGGCTATACTCTTTGGTTGGGTGCCTGCCTTGGTTTGGGTTCTTATCGGCTCAATATTTGTAGGCGGTGTACATGATATGGGTACCCTTGTTGCCTCTATCAGACATAAGGCAAAGTCAATTTCTGAGGTTGTAAGAGATTACGTTTCGCCGAGAGCCTGGGGCTTATTTATGGCATTTATCTGGATTACTATTGTATATGTTATAGTAGCTTTTACAGATACAACCGCTACCTCATTCCAGGGTATTGTTACTCTTGAAAACGGCGAGCAGGTTGCAGGTGCGGCTATAGCAAGCTCCTCTATTATGTACCTTATTTTACCTATTATTATGGGCTTACTTATTAAGTTTGCTAAGGTTAAAGAGGGTATTGTGGTTCTTATCTTTATTCCTCTTGTAGGTCTTGCTATCTGGGCAGGTAAGTATATGCCTGTTGAGCTACCTGTTTCTGACCCTGTAATGGCTCAGAAGGTTTGGGGTGTGCTTATACTTGCATACTGTCTTATTGCGGCTGTTATGCCTATGTGGCTTTTACTTCAGCCAAGAGGTGCTTTGGGTGGTTACTTCCTCTATATTGCCCTTATAGTTGCGGCTATCGGTGTAGTATTCGGCGGTTATGAAATTCAATTTCCTGCATTTAAGTTGCCTGATAATCCATCACCTACAAACAGCTTATTCCCTATTTTGTTTATAACTATAGCATGCGGTGCCTGCTCGGGCTTCCATGCTTTGGTATCCTCAGGTACTACAAGTAAACAGCTTTATAAGGAAACTGACGCAAAGCCTATTGGCTACGGTGCAATGCTTCTTGAAGGTATGGTTGCCGTTATTTCTATTGTTTGTGTTATGATTTTAGCAGCAGATGATGAAACAGTTAAAAAAGCTCCTAACTTTATTTATGCTTCCGGTATCGGTAGCTTTATGGAGCTTATAGGTGTACCTGCATCCTTTGGTATAAGCTTTGGTCTTATGGCATTTACCACCTTTGTTTATGATACTCTTGATGTATGTACACGTCTTGGCAGATATATTATTGAAGAGATTACGGGCTGGAGAGATACAAAGGGTAAGATTTTAGGTACAGTTCTTACAGTAGGTATTCCTATTATCTTTATTTTCCAGACTAAGGCAAATGCAGAGGGTGAAATTCAGTATGCTTGGAAGATTTTCTGGAACACCTTCGGTGCATCTAACCAGCTTCTTGCGGCTCTTGCTCTTATAGGTGTTACAATCTGGCTTTACAGCACAAGAAAGGACTCAAAGGTATGGCTTGCAACCTTTATCCCTGCCGTATTTATGTTTATTATGTCAAACTGGGCATTAGCTCTTGGTATATACCAGGGTTGGATACTTAAGGACCCAACAATGAACCCTGCAATTCCTGTTGTATCTTGTGTACTTATACTTCTTTCCATAGCAGTTGTTGTTGAAACAATTTTTTCTGTTGTAAAGAAAAATAAAGCGGCTAAGGCTTAAATAGATTTTTTTAAACTCCTGAGATTTCTCGGGAGTTTTTTTGTTGACTAATTAAGCCTGAGGGAATATAATAATATTACAAATGTAATAATAAGGAGTGGTTTTATGTCAAATATGCCTCAGATAACTGACGCTGAGCTTGAGGTAATGAAGGTAATTTGGGAGAATGCACCTATCTCTACTAATGATATTGTCAGTGCCTTATCTGACAGCCAATGGAATGTTCGTACTATTCAAACCCTTATTTCAAGACTTGAAAAAAAGGGTGTTATAAGCCATACAAAGAACGGAAGAGTATTTGTATATACCTCTCTTGTAAACAAAGACGAGTATATTCGTTCCCAGAGTAAAAGCTTTATTAACAAGTTCTTCAGTGGTGCGGCAAATAAAATGGTGATGAATTTTATTGAAAACGATATGTTAACTAAGGAGGAGCTTGAACAGCTTAAAAAAATTCTTGATGAGAAGGAATAAGCTATGGACAGATTTATTATTGTCAATATTATAATTTCTGTTTATTGTATGGCTTTGCTGACAATAAGCAGGCTTGCGGGAAGAAAAATATCCCCCTTTTTCGGTTATCTGATATATTTAACCTTGATTTTTTTGTTGCTTGTGCCTATTGTGCCTGATTTTGTACCTGATTTTGATTATAAACCCCATATTTCAGCTCAAATATCAAACGGAGAAATGTCACCCTCTATGGGGACAATTGAGTATAAGGATTTGTATACTTCGGTTTCTTCATACAGGCTTTGGTTTTATATATGGATAACAGGAGTAATATTTGAATTAATATACGTTGCTATAGGCTTTGTTGTAATAAAATCCAGGCTTAAGGCTTGCGTTAAATTTAACAGCTCTTGCTTTACTGCCTGCTGTGAAAGAGTAGGTATCAGGGGAGAGCTTTATGCAGGGGACAGTATAAAATACCCCTTTTCCTTTGGTATATTAAGACATAAGGTTGTTATACCCTCTTATCTGACAGAGGCTGATGATAAAACCCTAAAGCATATTTTTTACCACGAGCTTACTCATCACAGACATAAGGATATAGCTCAAAATTATATTATATGTGCATTAAGGATTATATATTGGTTTAACCCTTTAATACGTGTGTCATTAAATAGGCTAAGGTTGGCTATGGAAATATATTGCGACAATACCTCTGCCTCTTATGATGGTGATTATAAGGAATACGGAAAAACTATAATAAATTTTGCTTCGGGCAAAGGCGGTTTTTGGCTTGTTAGCGGTATTTTAGGCTCTAAAAGAGATATACATAGCAGAATTACAGCTCTGTCTACAGAGGGTAAAAATTTTTCGGCTGAATTAAGTAAGGGAGCTTTTGTGCTTATATGTACCCTTGGGATAATAACTGCAGTTACGGTTAATAGCTTTGGTTACAGCTTAAACAGCAAATACAGGGGGGATATTGACAATTTAAGCTATATTGAGCTTTCGGAATATTTTAACGATGGCAAGGGGTGCTTTGTGCTTTACAATTTACAGACTGACAGCTATATGGTATATAATGAACAATCTGCCCGTAAAAGGGTTTCGCCTAATTCAACCTACAAGCCCTTTATTGCCTTAAATGCCTTGGAAAAAGGCATTATTTCAGTAGACAGCAATACCCTAAGCTGGAATGGCAGTAATTATTATTTTAAGGAATGGAACAAGGACCATAATTTAAAAACTGCTATGGAAAACAGCGTAAACTGGTATTTTACGGACTTGGACAGCAGGCTTGCAGGGGCGGATACCGAAAGCTTTTTAAAGACTATAGGATACGGAAACGGAAGTATTGTAAATAGCTTTAATACCTACTGGCTTGAAGGTTCATTAAAAATATCTCCCATGGAGCAGGCAAGGTTATATGCACAGCTATATACAAATTCTTTTAATTGTAATGAGGAAAATATAAAGGCTGTTATAAATTCAATTAACCTTGGCAACGGATTTTACGGTAAAACGGGTACAGGTCAGGTTGACGGAAAAACCGTAAACGGTTGGTTTAACGGAGTTTATGAAAGTAACGGAACGGTATACGGATTTTCCTGTCGAATTGAAGGTGGGAACGGTACAGACGGAGGCAAGGCATTAATAATAGCCCGAAATATATTAGAAAAATTTTTTTAAAAACATACTTGACAAGTTAATATTACAGTTGTAATATATAGATAAATACTACAGCTGTAATATTAAAGAAAGGAGTGTGTTTAATGAAAAAAATATTTTCAATTTTGCTTATCTGTCTTGTAACATCAGGCTGCCAAACCAATAACAGACAGGAGTCTGAAATAGTTACAGATAATATTGAAACAAAAACAGTAGTTGAGAATAATAAAGAATTATCTGAAAACAATGTATCAAATGAGGAACAAAAGCTTACAGACTACAGCAGTATTTTTAACGGTGTTGATGGCTGTGCTGTTTTCTATCAGCCTACAGAGGGCTATTACATTTACAATGAAGAGGAGTGTAATACAAGATATTCCCCTAATTCAACCTTTAAAATAGTAGCTGTGTTGGAGGGACTAAGGTGCGGTGTGCTGCAATCAGAGGAAACTACAATGGTATATTCAGGCAAGAAATATCCAATTGAGGCATGGAACGGCAACCTTAATTTAAAGGAGGCTTTTCAGGCGTCCTGTGTGTGGTACTTCCGACAGGTTATTGATTCAATAGGTCAGGACAATATGCAAAAGGCACTTAACAGCCTTAGCTACGGCAACTGTGATATAAGCAACTGGGAGGGTATAGATGCAAAAAACAATCCTGACAGAAGCGGTTTCTGGCTTGGCTCATCTCTTGAAATTTCACCTATGGAGCAGGTAAAGGTGCTTTATGATATTTTTGAGGGAAATACCGACTATACATCGGAGCAGGTTATGCTTTTAAAGGGGGTAATGGAAAGCGAGACAGAGGGGATTTACGGCAAAACAGGTTCAGGTATAGATAACTTGGCATGGTATGTTGGCTTTTATGAAAATAAGGACGATAAACTTTACTTTGCCGTGCATATGCAAGGAGATGAAACCCAAAGTATTGCAGGGGCAAATGCAAAGGCAGTAGCAGTAGAAATAATTAATCAGCATTTTAAGGGGCTTTCCTCGTGAAAGTCCTTTTTATATTGCCAAAAAATATAGTTTGTGATATAATAACCCCTAGGCAAATAGAGAATATAAGGTGGGACGTTTAAAAAACGCCCCTAAAACTGTTGCAATCGGGAGGCTCATAAAATGAAAATTATAGCAGGACTAGGAAATCCCGGCAGGGAATATCAGGGTACAAGGCATAATGTGGGTTTTGAGGTTATAGCAAAGCTGGCTTATGACTATAATATTGATATGAACAAAAGCAAGTTTAAGGCCGTTATGGGTGAAGGTCGTATCGATTTTGAGAAGGTTGTGCTTTTACAGCCCATTACCTATATGAACCTAAGCGGTGAATGCTTAAGAGAGGCGGTTAATTTTTATAAGTGCGACAAGCAGGATATTATAATAGTCTGCGATGATATTAATCTGCCCCTTAGCTACATCAGGGTAAGACCTAAGGGTACGGACGGCGGTCAGAAGGGCTTAAGAAATATTATGTACCAGCTTGGCTACGATGATTTTACAAGAGTCAGAGTAGGTGTAGGGGAAAAGCCTAATGAATGGGATTTAAAGGACTATGTATTAAGCCGGTTTTCAAATGAGGAAATGCCTGATATTATAAAGGGCATAACAGATGCGGCTGATGCGGTTGTGTCCATAGTTAAAAATGACGGCGACGTTAAAGAGGCTATGAATAAATATAACAAAAAGGTAAGTAAGCAAGAGCCTGCACAATAAGGCTTCTCCAAGGAGGAGAAAAATGGATTTATTTAAAATACTGTTAAATGAAAACAGAGAATATAAAAGGCTTTTAAAGGCTGTAGAGGGCGGCGGGGATACAACCCTTGCAACAGGTGTTTGCGACGGACAAAAGGCACATTTAATATACGGACTTTGTCAGGATACAAACAGGTCCCAGCTTGTAATTGCAGGCTCTGAGCTTAAGGCAAAGGAGCTTTATCAGGATTTAAGCTGTTTTCTCAAAAACAGGGTATGCTATTATCCCTCAAAGGATATTATATTTTACAGTGCAGATGTTAAAAGCGGTGAAATTGTAAAAAATCGCTTCGAAATTATAGCAAGAATGTTACAGGGCGAGAGCCTTACCGCAGTTTTAAGTGTAGAGGCGTTGTTTGACAGACTTGTTATGCCTGAAATCTTTAAGGATTATATTTTAAAGCTTAAGGTAGGAGATACGGTTGATTTGCATGAGCTTGAAAAAAAGCTTGTGTTTATGGGCTATGAGCGTTGTGATATGGTAGAGGGACAGGGACAGTTTGCCGTAAGAGGCGGTATAATGGACCTGTTTTCTACAGTAAGCGACAATGCCGTGCGTATAGAGTTCTGGGGTGATGAAATTGACTCAATACGTATACTGGATGCAGTAAGTCAGAGGTCTGTTGAAAATACGGACAATGTAAGGATTTATCCTATGCGTGAGCTTGTTTACGGTGAGGAGAATATAAGCCGTGCAGTTGAGGCTCTTAAAGCGGAGCTTAAGGCTTATAAAAAAGCACCCGACCGTATAAAGGAGATTGTATCAGAGGCAATTGAAAGACTTACGGAACAGCAGAGCTTTTCGGGAGTAGACAAGTATATTCAATATTTTTACGAGGAGTGTGCAACTCTCCTTGATTATCTGCCAAAGGACTGCCTTGTGTTTATAGATGAGCCTTCAAGGGTAAGGGAGCATAGTGACTTTGTATTAAACGAGTTTACCCAAAGTATAGAAAACAAAATTGATGCAGGCTATATGTTGCCCTCACAGCTTAAAATGGTGTATACCTATCAGGATATTTTATCAAGGCTTGATAAAAGGCAAAAGGTGCTTATGACGGCACTTATCCACACCTTAAAGGATTTTACGCCCAAGGAATTAATTGATTTTAAGGTAAAAAGCTCTTATATATCAAAAAATAACATTGATTCTCTGACTGAGGATTTAGAGTATATGTGCTCCGTAGGCTACAGGGTTATTTTTCTTGCAGGCGGCAGAGCAAGATGTGAAAGACTTGAGGGCGAGCTTAAGGCAAGAAATATAAATGCCGTATACAGAGAGGAAACTGATGGGCTGATACCCGAAAAGGGCGTTGTCTACCTTGTAAAGGGCAGTCTTTTGCACGGCTTTGAATATTATGAGGACAAAATTGCACTTATAACCGATACGGAGCTGCAGCTTGAGGAAAAGAAAAAACGCAGACGTAAAAAGAAAAATGATAAAACTGCAATTAATAACTTTGCAGAGCTTAAAATAGGTGATTATGTAGTGCACGAAAACTACGGCATCTGCGTATTCCGAGGTATCGAGCAGATTTTGACAGACGGTGTAAACAAGGATTATATCAAACTGGGCTTCCAGGGGGAGGACGTGCTGTATGTGGCAATAAATCAGCTTGATATACTGCAAAAATATATAGGCGGAGATTCTGCTAAGCCTAAGCTTAGTAAAATAGGCGGTACTGCCTGGGCAAAGGCAAAGTCCAAGGCAAGGGCGGCGGCAAAGATACTTGCCAAGGATTTGGTTGACCTTTATGCAAGGAGGCAAAGTGCAAAAGGGCATATGTACTCTGAGGATACCGTATGGCAGACAGAGTTTGAGGAGGCATTTCCTTACGAGGAAACAGAGGACCAGTTAAATGCTATTGCCGATGTTAAGGCTGATATGGAACAGGGCAAGATTATGGATAGGCTTATCTGCGGTGATGTGGGCTTTGGTAAGACAGAGGTGGCACTCAGGGCGGCATTCAAAACTGCTCAGGAGGGCTATCAGGTTGCATACCTTGTGCCTACCACCATTTTAGCAAGACAGCACTATCAGACCTTTGCCTCACGTATGGAGGAATATCCCGTTAAGGTGGAAATGCTTAGCCGTTTTCGTACACCTAAACAGCAAAAGGAAACCATAAAAGGCTTGGAAAGCGGTATGGTGGATATAGTAATCGGTACTCACAGACTTTTAAGCAAGGATATGAGGTTTAAAAACTTAGGTCTTGTAATAGTTGATGAGGAGCAACGCTTTGGTGTTGCCCATAAGGAAAAGCTGAAGGAGCTTAAAAAAGACGTAAATGTGCTTACCTTAACTGCTACCCCTATACCACGTACACTCCATATGAGCCTTACAGGTATAAGAGATATGAGCGTACTTGAAGAACCGCCAAGTGACAGACTGCCTATACAGACCTATGTTATGGAGTACAATCCCGAGTTTGTAAAGGATGCAATCCACAGAGAGCTGGCAAGAGGCGGTCAGGTTTACTATCTCTACAACAGGGTAGCTAATATAGTAGATACTACAAATAAGCTGCAGCAGCTTGTGCCGGAGGCAAATATTGCCTTTGCCCACGGGCAGATGAGCGAAAAAGAGCTTGAAAATGTAATGATGGACTTTATGGACAAGGAAATTGATGTACTTGTTTGCACTACCATTATAGAAACAGGTCTTGATATACCTAATGTAAATACCATTATTATTTCCGACGCAGATAAAATGGGTCTAAGTCAGCTTTATCAGCTCAGAGGACGTGTAGGCAGAAGTACAAGAACAGGCTTTGCCTACCTTATGTACCAAAGGGATATGGTTTTAACCGAGGTATCTCAAAAGCGACTTAAGACAATTAAGGAGTTTACGGAGTTTGGCTCAGGCTTCAGAATTGCCATGCGTGATTTGGAGATAAGAGGTGCAGGCAATCTCTTAGGAGCAGAACAGCACGGACATATGGACAGCATAGGCTATGAGCTTTACTGTAAGCTTTTAGACGAGGCGGTACGTGAGCTTAAGGGTGAGGAAATTGTTGAGTCCTTTGAAACCCTTATGGAGATTAATGTAAATGCCTTTATCCCTACAGAGTATATAGAGATAGAGGAGCATAAGCTGGATATGTACAAAAAGATTTCTGCTATAAGCTCCAAGGAGGATTATTACAACGTACAGGACGAAATGGAGGACCGCTACGGAGAAATGCCCCAGTCGGTAGCTAATCTTTTGGATATTGCCTATGTTAAGGCATTGCTTCATAAAAAGGGGGCGACTAAGGTATCCCAGAAGCGTGGCGGAACTGTAGTTATAACCTTTAAGGCTGATGCTAAGGTTGATGCTGCAGCTCTTATGGAGCTGATACGTGAGTATAATAACAGACTGCTGTTTACTGCAGGTGAGGGCGGAGGTTATTTGACCTATAAAATAGAAAAGGAAAAGAATGTACTTAAGGAGCTTATTGCTCTTGGTGAAAGGATAAGGTAGGTGAAAAATATGGCTGAATTATATAATACTCAAAGAGAGGCAGAGAGAGTTATACTTGTTGCTGTTGATATGGAAAACCCTGACTTTGAGGCAGAGGCTTGTCTTGATGAGTTAGAGGAGCTTGCACAGACAGCAGGAGCTGTTACCGTAGGCAGAATGATACAGCGTAGAGAGGGTATACACAGAGCCCATTATTTAGGTAAGGGTAAGCTGGAGGAGCTTAAGGCATATATTGAAATGCAGGAGGCAACGGGCATTATTTGTGATGATGAGCTTACACCTGCTCAAATAAGAAATATGCAGAATATTTTAAATACCAAGGTTATGGACAGAACCCTGCTTATTTTGGATATATTTGCTTCAAGGGCAAGCTCTGCCGAGGGTAAGGTACAGGTTGAGCTGGCACAGCTAAGATATAGCTTAACTCACCTTACGGGACAGGGTAAAAGCCTCAGCCGTCAGGGCGGCGGTATAGGCACAAGAGGTCCGGGTGAGAAAAAGCTTGAAACAGACAGACGAATTATAGCCGACAGAATTTCAGAGCTTAACAGGGAATTAAAGGATATTGAAAGACACAGAGAGGTTATGAGGGAAAAGCGACTTAAAAGCAAAATTCCCGTTGCGGCTCTGGTAGGCTATACCAACGCAGGCAAGTCAACCCTTATGAACCATATTACGGGTGCGGGAGTTCTGGCGGAGGATAAGCTTTTTGCTACTCTTGACACTACCACAAGGCGAATTGAAACAGAGGGCGGTATAGATTTGCTTTTTACAGATACGGTAGGCTTTATACAAAAGCTTCCCCATGGTCTTATCAAGGCATTCAGAGCTACCTTGGAGGAGGTAAGCTATGCCGATATTCTGGTTCACGTGGTAGATGCCTCAAACCCTGTGAGGGAAGAACAGATGAAGGTTGTTTATTCAACCTTAAAGGATTTAAAGTGTGAGGATAAGCCTGTTGTAACAGTGTTTAACAAAACAGATTTACCTGTTGAATTACCCCTTCCTATAGATAAGATTGCAAGGTATAAAATACCTATATCCGCTAAAAAGGGTATGGGTGTTGACAAGCTTATAGAAAGGGTACAGGAAATAGCCAAGGAGTTTAAAAAGAGCATAAAGGTGCTTATTCCCTATGACAAGGGTGCTTTACTGGGTATTGTCCACAGTTGTGAAATTACCGTAAACGAAAACCGTGACAACGGCTACTACTTTGAATTGTATGCTGATGAAGAGGTTGAAAATCGTTTAAAAGAATTTATAATTTCCTAAAAAAAATCTTGACAAGTTAAGTCTGAATATGTATAATATTATTTGTGCCGTAGACAGCAGGTGCCTTTAAGGCGTAACGTGAATACCTGCCGAGGATACAATTAATTTGTATTTATCTCTCTGTCCATACGGTCAGAGAGTTTTTTTATACCTATGTATAAAGATATACGGCTACTTATCTTAATTACAGGAGGTGTTAGTTTTGGCTAAGATTGAACAAAAGCAAGTTGTTGTAAATGAAATTAAGGAAAAGCTTGAAAAGGCTACTTCCGCAGTACTTGTTGATGCAAGAGGTCTTACAGTTGAGCAGGATACAGCCCTTCGTAAGCAGCTCAGAGAAGCAGGTGTTGACTATAAGGTTTACAAGAACACTATGATGAACTTTGCTGTTCAGGGTACTCAGTTTGAGGGTCTTAAGGACTACTTTGAGGGTCCGAGTGCTATAGCTATCTGCTATGAGGATCCTACAGTTGCTGCAGGTATTATGAGCAAGTTTATGAAGAACGCTAAGAACCTTGAATTTAAGGCAGGCGTTATCGATGGTGTTTGCTACGATGCTAAGGGTATGGTTGCTGTTGCAGAAATTCCTTCAAGAGAGGTACTTCTTTCAAAGCTCCTCGGAAGCTTCCAGTCACCTATGGCTACCTTTGCTCGTGTTATTAAGGCTATCGCTGATAAAGACGGCGAAGCTGCTGAGGCTTAATTGTCAAATTAACTACTTAAACTATTAAAAATTATTAAACGGAGGAAATTAAAAATGGCTAAGTTATCTATTGAAGAAATTATTGCAGCTGTTAAAGAGCTTACAGTTTTAGAGCTTAACGACCTTGTAAAGGCTGCTGAGGAAGAATTTGGTGTTTCTGCTGCTGCAGGTGTAGTAGTTGCTGCAGGTGCTGCAGGTGCTGCTGATGCAGGCGAGGAGAAGACAGAGTTCAACGTTGAGCTTACAGAGGTTGGTGCTGAGAAGATTAAGGTTATCAAGGTTGTTCGTGAAATCACAGGTCTTGGTCTTAAGGAAGCTAAGGAAATCGTTGACGGTGCTCCTAAGGTTCTTAAGGAAGGCGTTTCTAAGGACGATGCTGAGAACTGCAAGGCTAAGCTTGAAGAGGTTGGCGCTAAGGTTACTCTTAAGTAATTCAATTTTAGTCAAAACAAAGGGTGCGGATTATTCTGCACTCTTTTTTGTTTAAAAATATGAGATATTTGCCTTTAGTCCCATAGGAAAATAAGGCTTAACAACTTGTCTTGTATGGAATTTTACAGTAAAAAAGCCCGCAAATGCGAGCTTTTTTCAGATATATTCAACCTTAAAGCCGTTTTTTTCTGCCCATTCAGCACCATAGGTGCCTTTTCTTGCGTAGAAAATAACCTTATTTTTATCGGGTACCTTAAAGGAGCTGTATTCAATAAGCTTGACTGAGTCGGGTAAGGTAACCTTAGTTAAGTCCTCACAGTCCATAAAAGCCTCTTTTTCAATTTTAACAAGTCCCTCAGGCAGAGTTATTTCCGTTAAACCGCTTGCTCTGAATGCCCCCTCTTTAATTTTTTTAACATTTTCAGACAGGGCTATAGTTTTTAGGCTGTAGCAGTCTGAAAAAGCAAGTGTACCTATTGTACGGATTGAGCTTGGTAAATCAACCTTATTTAAGGCAGTGCAATAGCTGAAGGTACCCTCCTTGATTTTGGTAAGGGAGCTTGGAATACTTATCTCTTTTAAATTGCTGCAGTCTGCAAAGGCGTATTTACCTATATCATTAAGCTTTGCGGGCAATTTGATTTCCGTTAAGCCCACACAGCCCTCAAAGGCAAGGGACTTTATTTTAATAACTTCATCAGGCAGATTACAGCTTCCCTTAAAGTAAGGCAGTGCAGTTATAACCCGTGTCCGCTCTTTGTTGTAGATTATACCCTCTGATAAGATGAAATACGGGTTATCCTCTGCTAAGCTTACCTCGGTCAGGCTTGTACATTGACCGAAAATCTCTTTACCTATATGCTGTAAATTTGACGAAAGCTTAACCTTTTCCAAAGAAACGCAACCGTAAAAAGCTTTCTTCTTAAGCCTTGTTACGCTGTCAGGTATATTAACCTCCTTTGTTTGATTAAGCTTGCAGAAAGCAGATAAGCCTATGCTTTTAATTTTTACCCCTAAAATTTCCTCAGGTATATTTACACATTCCTCGTCTGAATAACAGGCTGTAAGCTCACCTTGTGAGTTATAGTGAAATTCAGTATTATCTACATTATATACTAAAGTGTTAAACATAAAAACCTCCTTATTTATAAGTAGCCTTCTCAAATATTATCTTAATTATACAATACACCTATAGGCTTTACAAGGGAAAAAACGGGAGGTTATTCTTTGTCCTCATTTAAGTTATAATCAAAATCACCTATTTCATTTTCGTCAAGTTCATCAAGCCAGTCGTATTTACCTCTGTATACAAGAGCGGCAACTGCCGTAGTAAAGGGCAGGGAAATCATTATGCTGATACAGCCTACTAAAGACTGCAAAATTTCCTTAATTACCATTTCTTTATTTAAAAGCTCTGTAAGGGAGGCATTGTAGGCAACAAGCAGAACGGTTACACCTAAGGAGCTGCCTATATATGCCAAAATAAGGGTGGTTGTCATAGTACCCATCATATCCTTGCCTATTTCAAAGCCGCTTTTTACAAGCTGTTTAGGTGATAGCTTACTTTTTGAGTACATCTCATAAAGGGAGGTTGCTATATCCATGGAAATATCCATAACTGCACCTAAGGCACCGATTACAATTGTGGCAAATATTATTGCGTTAAGGTCAATAGGTCTGTCGGGATTTAAAAGAGACAGATAAAGTGAGGTATCGTCAAGCATACCTGTCATTTTAAGAATTTTGTTCATTAAAAGGGTCAGGAGTGCAGAGGTAATAATACCGCAAAAGCTACCCGATACAGCAACAAAGGTCTTTTTATGCAGCCCGTTTATAATAAGCATTGATACTATGCTTACAAAGGCACAGATCAGGATTGACCAGAAATAAATATTATAGCCTGACAAAACAGCAGGTACAAATACTGCAAATATGGCAAGACAGGTTACAATAAGGGATACAAGGGTATTAATGCCCTTTTTGCCTCCGAATATAACCACCATTACAAAGAATATTCCGCAAAGCACAATAAGGGGGTCAAGCCTTATATATTCCGAAAACTGCCAGTTATCCTCAGCATATTTATAGAGAAGGACTTTGTCGCCCTCATTTACCTGTGGCTGAGGCATTTGGTCGTAGTCGTCAAGGGTTTGGGTTGCAACTACTGTCTGTCCCTTCATATCCCTGTCATTTAAAAGGCATTTAAAGGTAATAATACTGCCCTGAAGAATGTCGTTATCCTCTATTTCCTCTATGCCTACTATTTCGGTTATCTTTCCGCTGTAGACACTGTCTGCCTGTTCTCCCGATAAAAACTTATACTCTCTTGTATTATAATTATAGCCCCAAAATATAAATAAGGCGGAGAAAATAAGGGTTACAATATAAACAAGCACTTGCTTTTTATCCATAATTTACCTCCTTGATAATAAATTAGCTCTGTCAAGAAAACTTAACAGAGCTAAAATGAAAATTATAATTTTGCGTATTCCATAGCTGATTTAACAAACTCTCTGAAAAGAGGATGAGGTCTGTTAGGTCTTGATTTAAATTCGGGGTGGAACTGTACAGCTACAAACCAAGGGTGAATATCTTTCTTAAGCTCTACAATTTCAACAAGTCTGCTGTCAGGTGAAGTACCTGCTATTACAAGACCTGCCTCCTGCATTCTTACCCTGTAGTCATTGTTAAACTCGTAGCGGTGTCTGTGTCTTTCGCTTATGCTGTTAGAGTCATATGCTTCCTTGGAGAGTGTACCCTCTGCAAGGTTGCAAGGATATGCACCAAGACGCATTGTACCGCCCAGGTTTGCAATATTCTTCTGGTCGGGCATAAGGTCGATAACAGGATATGGGGTGTTAGGCTCAATCTCTGATGTATGAGCGTCCTTAAGACCTAAAACATTACGTGCAAATTCAATTACCGTACAGTGCATACCAAGGCAGATGCCCAAGTAAGGTATTTTATTCACTCTTGCATACTCAACTGCCTGTATCTTGCCCTCAACACCTCTTGAGCCGAAGCCTCCCGGCACAAGAACACCGCTTACACCCTTTAAGAGTGCATCACAGCCTTTATTTTCAACCTCTTCGGCATTTACCCAGCGAATTTTAACATGAGCACCGTCATGGATACCTGCGTGGTTAAAGCTTTCTACTATAGAAAGATAAGCGTCGTGAAGCTCAACATACTTGCCTACAAGGGCAATTTCAACTGTCTTATTAAGCTTCTTTTCCTTTTCTACTACATCAAGCCAATCAGAAAGGTCAGGTTTACCGCATTCCTTACCAAGCTTACGGCATACTATCTGAGCTAAATGCTCCTCCTCCATCATAAGAGGTACTTCATAAAGGGAGCTACAGTCAAGGTTTTGTATTACACAATCCTTATCTACATTACAGAAAAGAGCAAGCTTATCAACAGAGGCTCTGTCTAAAGCATATTCAGTACGGCAAACAACTATATCAGGCTGAATACCTACTGAAAGAAGTTGTTTTACAGAATGCTGTGTAGGCTTTGTTTTTAATTCACCTGACATTTTAAGGTATGGCACAAGGGTAACGTGTATATATACAACATTTTCCTTTCCTTTATCGGCTGCAACCTGTCTTATAGCCTCAATAAAAGGCTCGCTTTCAATATCGCCTACAGTACCGCCGATTTCCGTTATAACAAAATCAGCACCTGTTTCCTCACCTGCACGGTAAACCTTTTCTTTAATAACATTTGTAATATGAGGTATAACCTGTACAGTTGCACCTAAGTACTCGCCCTTACGCTCCTTATTAAGCACGGACCAGTAAATTTTACCTGTGGTTATGTTACTGTTTACAGTAAGGCTTTCATCAATAAATCTTTCATAGTGACCAAGGTCAAGGTCTGTTTCCGTACCGTCATCTGTTACAAAAACCTCACCATGCTGAAAGGGACTCATTGTACCCGGGTCAACATTAAGATACGGGTCAAACTTCTGTATAGTTACCTTATAGCCTCTTGCCTTAAGCAAACGACCTAAGGAAGCGGCTGTTATACCTTTGCCTAAGCCGGAAACTACACCGCCTGTTACAAACACGTATTTTGTCTGCATATTTACACCTCACATAAAATAATTTTCTTCGCACAAAACAACCTAATTATTATAAACTTTAAAAGCTTTGTTGTCAATAAGACTTTTACGTATCATCCTCGCCTACAATATAAACATATGTTTCTACAAGGGTTCTGTCGGTTTTGTTGGTAAGGGAATATATTTTTTCGTTAAGGGCGCTTATTGTTGCAGTATCAAGCTTATAGGTTACAGGCAAGCCTAATTTACGCTGGAATGAGCCTAAGCTACGCTTTACTCTGTTTTCACCTACCGTATTATAGCCTAACAGCTCAAGGGCTGTTCTCAGCTTAGAGCTTGAATAATCATCCTCTTCGGATACAAACAGTACATCGCTTATTTCAATATCGGGGATAACGCCTACGTTGTTTATTTTTTTGCCCGAGCGTGAAAAATACTCAGAGGAAGTGATTTTTAAATAACCCATTTCAGACAGATCAACTATGGACTGCATTACACCCTTGCCGTAGGTCTTTTTGCCTA
Organism: uncultured Bacillota bacterium; assembly: GCA_958426775.1. Classification (GTDB taxonomy): domain Bacteria; phylum Bacillota; class Clostridia; order Lachnospirales; family CAG-274; genus CALWRD01. Next base: position 9,961 of record CATZZP010000025.1, on the reverse strand, counting down.
TTATTATGCCTGCTCCGCTGTCTTGAATGGCAGAGGCAATAATTTCAGAGGCAGAGGCGGTCATATCGTCTACCAGGACTGCCATTTCGGTAAAGGGCTTTTGGGTTAAGTAGGAGGTATATTCGGTAATACGACCTGCCTTGTCCTTAGTATAAATTATTCTGCCTGCAGGCACAAGCTGGCGGCAAATCTGAATTGCCTGCTCAACATAGCCTCCGGTGTTTCCTCTTAAGTCCAGTATAAGCTTTGTTTTGCCTTGGTTTTTTAAGGAGTCTATGGCTCGCTTTAATTCACTGTCTGTATTGTCAGCTATTTGGTTTATTTTTATGTAGCCGATAGAGGCATTATCATACCTGGGATTTAAGGTAATAAGGTCCTCGAGATCAGAAACCTCAACGGTTTTAATACTAACGGGGCGAAGCACAACATTAACGTCCACCTCACGCTTATTATGCCTTATTCTTATATTAAGCACCTCACGGGAACTGCGGGTAAGCATATTTTCAATTTCCTTTACGCCCTTGCCTGCCGTACCCTCTCCGTTTACTTTAAGTATGAGATCACCAAGATTTATGCCGCTTTCTGCACCGGCAGAGTTCTCCTGAAAGCCCGTAACCTCAGGATACCTGTTTTCATTTATTTCAAAGTCAATACCTGCTGTATATATTGTACCTGAAATAGATTTCATAAGTTTATCATACTGCTCCTGAGTATAGTATTCGCTGTAGTCGTCAAGAGAGTGTGCCATACCGTTTATGGCAGCTTCAACAAGCTCCTCTGTAGTAACCTCTTCACCCATATAGTTGTTTGTAATAAAGTCGATTACCTCAGAAAGATATTCTTTGGCAAGTTCAGCGTTTTCCGAGCTGTCGGAGCTGTCAAAAAGATTGTCTGCTCTTACAATACCGGTTGATGAGGCTGTTATTACAAAAGCAAAGGCAAGGCATATTAATTTTTTTAATCCCATAAATACACACCTTTCAAGGTAAGGAAATTACTCCTTTAAAACCCTTATGTTTTTTATAATATAATCGAAGGCGGATACAATTGTAAGCACTACAGAAAGCCAGAGAAGTGCAGTTGCCGTATAAGTAAATATTACGCCGCCGAAGTTTAACAAAAGTAAAATAAGCATAAGCATCTGGCTTATGGTCTTAGCCTTGCCCCACTTGCTTGCTGCAATAACCACGTTTTGCTCTGCCGCAAGGGTACGAAAGCCCGTAATTATAAATTCTCTTGCTATAATAATTATAACTACCCAGTTTGGGAGTGCCACATGGGCATCCGGCATACCTATTAAAGCAATCATGGCAGAGCAGACAAGGAGCTTGTCCGCTAAGGGGTCCATAAACTTGCCGAAGTTAGTAACAAGATTATACTTTCTTGCAATATATCCGTCAAGTGCGTCTGTTGCAGAGGCAATACAGAATATTGCCGTTGCTATATACCGTGCAAGCTGTGAGTCAATGCCTAAGGGGCATAAAAGCACAACTAAAAACACAGGTATCATTATTACTCTTAATATAGTCAGTTTGTTAGGTAAATTCATATTATAAGTCCTCCCCCGTAAGTTCTCCTATTAAGTCATAATCGCTTGCAGAGGTGATTTTAACCTTATAGTAATCACCTGCTATAAGCTCGTTCGGGCTTTCAAAAAATACATAGCCGTCTATTTCGTAGCAATCACGATAGCTTCTGCCACAGTAGACATTTTCCTCACCGTCCAGCTTGCCCTCAACTATAACCTCTTGGGTAGTGCCTACAAGGCTTTCGCAGATTTCTGCGGATATACCTTTTTGAAGCTCCATAATATAATCCTTACGCTGCTTTTTAATTTCCTCATCAAGCTGGTTTGGCAGCTTATAGGCAGGAGTACCCTCTTCACGTGAGTAGGTAAATACGCCCAGCCTGTCAAAGCCTATTTCGTCTATAAAGTCACAAAGCCCCTTAAAGTCCTCCTCTGTTTCGCCGGGGAAGCCTACAATCAGGGTTGTCCTTATGCAAATATCGGGCATAGCCTCTCTTAAGCCGCCTATGACCTCCTTAAGCTCATTTCTTGTACTTTTTCTGCCCATAAGCTTAAGTATTTTATCCTCTGAATGCTGAATAGGCATATCTACATAGTGAAGCACCTTTGGATTTGTTGCCATTTCCTCAACAAGCTCAGGATATATATGCTCAGGGTAGCAGTATAAAATACGCAGCCACTTAATGCCCTCAATTTTACTAAGCTCCCTTAAAAGCAGGTGAAGCCTTTGCTCACCGTATAAATCCTTACCGTAAAGAGAGGTGTCCTGGGCAATAAGTATAAGCTCGCTTACACCCTGCTCTGCCATTATTGTTGCCTCTTTAACAAGGCTTTCAAGCTGACGTGAACGATACCTGCCCCTAAGGCTCGGTATGGTGCAGTAGGTACATTTACTGTCACAGCCCTCTGCAATTTTAAGGTAACCAAAGCCCCCTAAGGTGGTTATAATTCGCTTGTAGCTGACCTCTTCATCAAGTTTTTTGTCCTTGTCGCCTATCAGCTGAAAATATTTTTCTCCCTCTGTCAGTCTTTTTATAACAGAGCCGATATTTACAAATTCGGAGGTACCTACAACTGCATCTACCTCGGGCAGGGACTCAAAAATTTCCTCCTTGTAACGCTGTGCCATACAGCCTGTTACAATAATGCCCTTACAGGTACCCTCTTTTTTGCGTTCTGCCGCATCAAGGACCCTGTCAATTGCCTCTTGGTTAGCCTCCATAATAAAGCCGCAGCTGTTTATAATAATAATATCAGCCTGACCGTCATCATCTGTAATAACATAGCCCTCGCTGTCAATCAAACCCAGCATAATTTCGCTGTCTATAAGGTTTTTATCACAGCCCAGGGATATAAAGCAAATACTGGTATTCATATAAATCTCCTTAAATACACATTACTTTTTATATTATAACATATATACTTATAAAAAGCCAATGAATTTTCAATGAATATTTCATTAAAAAAACGTTGTAATTTGTACTTTTGTGTGATAGAATAAAGCCTGATGACTATGTAAAAAAGTATATTGGAGGTTTTAATTTATGAGTGGACATTCCAAGTTCGCCAATATTAAGCACAAGAAAGAAAAAAACGATGCTGCAAAGGGTAAAATATTTACGGTTATAGGTCGTGAATTAGCTGTAGCAGTTAAGGCAGGGGGTCCTGACCCTGCAAGCAATGCAAGGCTTCGTGATGCTATTGCCAAGGCTAAGTCAAACAATATGCCTAACGATACTATTGAACGCAGTATTAAAAAGGCGGCAGGTAACCTTGATGCGGTAAACTATGAGGCAATTACCTATGAGGGCTACGGTCCCAGCGGTGTTGCAGTTATTGTTGAGGTGCTTACTGATAACCGTAACCGTTCGGCAGCCAATGTAAGAAGTGCCTTTACCAAGGGCGGTGGAAATATGGGTAACAGTGGCTGTGTCAGCTTTATGTTTGACGAAAAGGGTCAGATTATGATAGCTAAGGACGAGGACAAGGAAATTAATGCAGAAGAGCTTGAAATGGCCGCTATTGAGGCAGGAGCAGAGGATATTACGGAAAGTGATGAGGGCTTTGAAATTATAACAGCTCCCGAGGATTTTTCTGCTGTACGTGAAGCTTTGGAGGCGGCAGGCTTTGTTGCCGATGAGGCAGAGGTTACAATGATTCCTCAGACCTATACAAAGCTTACCTCTGACGATGATATTAAGAAAATGAACCGTTTACTTGACCTTCTTGATGATGATGACGATGTTAAGACTGTTTATCATAATTGGGACGAGGAATAAATTTAAGTAAATTAAGCATAAAAAGGTGTTCTTATTTTTTCAGGGACACCTTTTTTAATTTGTAATTTACATTTTATGTTAGATATGGTATAATGTACACATATAAATATGTGTACCGAAACAGCAAGGCTGTTTCCCTTGTGGCTGTCGCCGCAGATTATACTTATTATTCGCAATTATAAATTGCTCATACCGGGTTGCAGAAAATAACCGCCCCGTGGGTGCTTATTTTCTTTGCTCTTATGGTATAATTATTTCATTAAAAAAGCATAAGGAACGGGGAATTATTATGGGACTTTTTGACAAAAACACAGAAGCAGAGCCTGAGTTACAGGCTAATCAGCCCAAGCAGGAGGTAACCCCTGCACAAATTAAGTGGATAATGGGCGTTCTTGACTCCTTACAAAAGGCAAATATAGAGCTTAGCCGTAAGATTGATGCCTATAGTGCTAAGATTGAGGATATGGAAAAGCGTATGTCTATGCTTACTATGAGTATGAACAGCCATCGCTCTCCACAGCCTCAGCAACAGCAGGGTATGAGCCAAAACAGCTTTCAGCAGGCTGCATATCAACAGCAGGGTGTGCCACAGGGCTTACCTCAGGGCGGACAGCAGTTCGGACAAATGCCCCAGCAGGGTTTTCAGCAAATGCAGGGCGGTTACGGACAGCAGATGCAGGGCTATCCTCAGCAGGGCTACGGACAACAGATGCAGGGCTATCCTCAGCAGGGCTTCGGACAGGCTCCTCAGCAGGAGCTTTCACAAATGCAGCAGCCCCAGCAGGAGTTTAACAAGAAACAAAATAACAACAATAACAATATGTAAAATCAGGGACTGTTTAGCAGTCCCTTTATATAAAAGGAGATTAAAATGGAACAAAGAGGTAATATAGTATCCTTTCGTCCCGATGTAAGGGTGCTTGATTGTACAATACGCGACGGCGGTCTTGTAAATGATTTTTTCTTTAGTGATGAGTTTGTAAAAAAACTTTATGAGGCAAATGTAGCCTCCGGTATCGACTATATGGAGATAGGCTATAAGGCATCCAAGGACTTGTTTGATGAAAGCAAGTTCGGTAAGTGGAAGTTCTGTGATGAGGACAGCATAAGGTCAATAGTAGGCGATAACGATACCGATTTAAAAATTTCCGTTATGGCTGATGTAGGACGTACGGAGTATAAACGAGATATAATTGACAAGGCAGACAGTGCTATTGATATGTTCAGAATTGCTACCTATATCAATACTATCCCTGCTGCTATTGAAATGGCTGAATACTGCAAAAATAAGGGCTATGAAACCTCTATTAATATTATGGCTATCTCTAATGCAAGCGACAACGATATAAACGATGCTCTTGAGATTATAGGTCACAGTAATGTAGACAGAGTCTGTATTGTAGACAGCTACGGTGCCTTAGTTCCCGAGCAGATAAGAAAAATTGCGGCTAAGTACCTTGAAATGGGTGATAAGTATAATAAGCAGATAGGTATTCACGCACATAATAATCAGCAGCTTGCCTTTGCTAATACTATTGAAACCTTAAGACTCGGCGTAAGTATACTTGATGCCTCCGTAAGGGGCTTAGGCAGAGGTGCAGGCAACTGTAGCTCAGAGCTTCTTTTAAGATTTCTTAAAAACCCTAAGTATAAGGTTATATATCTCCTTGACTTTATTGAAAAGTACGTAAACCCTTTAAGAGAAAGCGGTATGACCTGGGGCTATGATATACCTTATATGCTGACAGGCAGCTTAAACCAGCACCCCCGAGATGCAATTGCCTTTTCTAAATCAGGCAGAAGTGATATTAAAAACTTTTATGTGGAATTGCTTGAAAAGGAATAATAAAAATTTTTCCCTCCGTAAAAACAATACGGAGGGATTTTTTTGCCTTCGGGACAGTCAGTTTTTGTCAGTTCTCATATGATATACAGAGGGTGGAGGTGATAAAAATCAGGCAGGATAATAATATATTAAAAGGGACCAACAGCTATATAAACAAAAGGGGGAGTTATTATGATAAAGGCTAAGCTTATTACGGTATGTGCCTTATGGGGCGGTGTAAGTGCCGTTCTGTTCGGAGGCTGGGATAATGCGTTAAAATTACTTGTCTGCCTTATGGCAGTTGATTATATTACAGGTATGGTAGTTGCAGTTGTATTTAAAAACAGTCCTAAAACCAAAAGCGGCGGTGCGGAAAGCAAGGTTGGCTTTAAGGGCTTATGCAGAAAAGGAGCAATTTTGTGTGTTGTGCTTATAGGTTATAGGCTGGAGCTTGCAACAGGCGTCAGCTATATACGTGAAAGCATAATTTACGGATTTTCAATGAACGAGCTGATAAGTCTGATTGAAAATATGGGGCTTATGGGTGTACCTATGCCTGAAGCCGTAACAAGAGCAATAGAGATATTAAAAACAAGGGGAGATAATGATAATGAAAAAAATAATAGCTCACAGCAGTAACTATACAAAGGGCAGAAAGGGTAAAATAGAGTATATTGTAGTACATTATACGGCAAACAACGGCGATACCGCAAAGGGTAACTGTAACTACTTTGCGGGGGAAAACAGAAATGCTTCGGCACATTATTTTGTAGATAGTAATGAGGTTTGTCAGTCTGTGGAGGATAGTGATACGGCATGGCATTGCGGTGCTAAGGTTTACTACCATAAAAAGTGCAGAAATGATAACAGCATAGGTGTTGAGCTTTGCAGTCACAGAGATAGCAAAGGAGCATATTATTTTGATGAGGCAACTGTTAATAATGGGGTGGAGTTTGTAAATACCCTTATGGAACAATACAAAGTACCAATCCAAAATGTATTACGTCACTATGATGTAACCCATAAGGTTTGTCCTGCACCATTTGTAAACGATATTAAGCAGTGGAATGCTTTTAAAAACAAATTAGGAGGTGAAAATATGAAAATTGAAACCTATGAGGAGGCAGTTGAAAGGCTTGTAAAAGAGGGAGTTATAAACTCCAGGGAGTACTGGGATAACGCAGTTAAGTGTGTAAAGTATTTAGACAGCCTTATTATAAATATGGCTAATAAGCTGTAAAAAGGGAGGAGCAATCCTCTCTTTTTTTATAGGCATCAGGTATATTAAAATGTATAAATTGAAAAGCCTGAAAATATATGATATAATTGCAATATAACAGATTTTGGCTGTAAAGGTGACAGGTATGATTAAATTTGCAATTTGCGATGATGAACAATTTTTTGCAGAAAAGCTGTACTCAAGGCTTACAGAAATTTTAAATACACATAATATAGACGGATATATTTCTGTTTTTAACGGGGCAGAGGATTTACTTAAAAGCTGTAAGAACTATGACATATATTTGCTGGATATAGAAATGAAAGGTGTAACGGGAATGAAAGCTGCTGAGCAGATAAATTCCATGTCTGAGAAAAAGCCTATTATTATTTTTGTTACTAACTATGAGGCTTATGTGTATAATTCCTTTGAGCTTGAAGTATTCAGATTTTTGCCTAAGGACAGACTGGATACTCTTTTTGAAAGGTATGTTATATCTGCAATAGAAAAATATAAAAGCTTAAGACCTAAATATTATGTACTTAAAAACAGAAATGAAATAATTAATTTAATGTACAATGATATAAATTATGTTAAAAAAGACGGAAAGAATGCGGTTTTTTATATGAAAAACGGAAAATACCATAAAGAGAGGATTTCGTTAAAGGAAGTTTTTGATGCACTGAATGATGAAAGGTTTGTTTTTTCAGACAGAGGCTATATTGTTAATATTAACAACATTGTTTCAATTAATGACACTACCGTTGTTATGAGGGAAGGCACAAAATTGGATATAAGCAGAAGAAGAATTACCGATATAAAGCGGTCTGTTACTGATTATTGGGGGAAACGGTCATGATTGAATATACGGCGGAATTATTAACAACCTATATTGAAGGTTTAATAGGTTATTTTATATTATTTGATGTTTTTAAGCCTGATATTAAAAAGCATATTCCTTTTTTCACAGCTTTGCTAAATACAGTGCTTGTGCTTATAATTAACAGCTATATTACCTTTTCCTATACTGCGTTGATTACCTCTTTGTTAACATCATGCCTTTTGGTAAAGCTTTTAACCGGCAAAAGGTTTTTGAATATTGTGGCAATATGTATGGTTTACTTTACAGCGGTACACCTTATTGACTTTTTGTTTCTCAGCCTGTGGTGTGTTTATTTCGGCAATATTGACAGAACTGTTGCAGCAGTTACATCTGCCGGTAGTGACAGAATTATTTTTATACTGTCTATAAAGCTTTTTACCACAATAATGTATTTTTTTATCAGAAATAAGCTTAAGCGTCTTAATATTGACGATAGGTCGGCTAAGTTTATAATTATTATTTCCCTTTTGGTTTATATTTTTGACAGTGTTGCGGTAAGTGCTTTCTTATCAAATTCCTATGAAATGCTGAGGGTCAGCATTGCCGTGGAGTGGATTGGAGCGGTTATTTTGTTTGGCTTTATTGTATACGCCGTTAACAGGTTTTCAGCATATGAGAGAGAAAAGCGTGAGTACAGCCTGATTGAAATAAAAAACAAAATGCTCTCTGATAATATAGAAAACATAAAAGCGAACTATTATAAAAATGCCAAAAATAATCACGATTTTAAGCATCATTTAAGCCTTATAGAAGGATATATTAAAAGTGATAAATCTGAGGAAGCACTTAAATATATTTATGGGCTTAATAACCGGTATGTACGCTTTAGAAATATATCCTATACGGGCATAGAGGAGCTGGACATAATTTTAAATTACAAAATAGACCGGGCGGAGGCAAAGGGCATAACCGTAGACGGCGATTTTTCAATAGCAGATATTGGCAAAATAGATGTACAGGATATTTGTATAATTTTGTCTAATGCTCTTGATAATGCAATTGAGGCAAATGCTGATATTGCAAATAACAAATACATATACATAGGCATAACACAAAACAGCAATATTATAATTATAAAAATAGAAAATCCTACAAAGAATATAATCGGCAGGGAAATACCTAAATCAACAAAGACAGGAGAAAATCATGGTTGGGGATTAAGCTCCATAATTTCCGCTGTTGAAAAATATAAGGGTCTTGTTGATTGGCAGTGTGTTGATGGTATATTTACATTAACAATCAGCCTGTTTTAAAAAAATTGCGGACACTAAACGACCGTTTGCGGACAATCTGTTGAAATTAAACCTCATTTATGTAATATTTATGGTAGATATTATATAAATGAGGTTTTTTATGTTAAATAAAATTTCGTATAAGGCGACAAATTTCTTGTTAAGCAAAAAATATATAGATAAAAATTTATTTGCAGTATATGAATATGGATTTCAAATATTGTTTTCAACTTTGTTTGGTACGGTATCTATAACCTTATTGTCAATTTTTTTGTTTAATATATGGTATGCATTGATATTTTGTGCGTTTTTTATGCCTTTAAGGACCTTTACGGGCGGTTATCATTGCAAAACCTACGGAGGCTGTTTTGCAGTAAGCAATTTGTATTTTGTTCTGACTGTTATGGTAAGCAAATATATAGAACAGGTGGCGGTAAATCCCTTTGTCTGGATTTTTGCATCTGCCCCATTTTTGCTTTTATATGTATTTTTTAGGGCACCTGTAGTTTCAAAAAACAATACTGTTATAAAATCAGCATTTAAAAGGGGCAAAAAATATTCAAAGCTTATATTGGTGCTGGAATTGCTTGTGGTTTGTTTTCTGGCATATAAAACAAGGACATATGCAATATTTGCATATGCCACAATATGTTTGGATGTAGCTTTGATGCTTGTAACAGAAGGCTGTAATAAAATTTTAAATAGAAATATTTAAAATATGAAAGGAGGGAAAATTATGTTGTATCTTGCGTTATCTTTTTTAAGTAATGCCGTGTTTGTATTGGCACAGCTTGGAGCAGGCTCGATTTCTGTGCAGCTTAGCTATCAGCCGGAGTTGCCTGAGTACTTTGTAAAAAATGAAGAAATGAAGTGATTTTTATATGGAGAACAGGTAATTTAAAAAAGCTTTTTAAACAATGGTTTTAGGTTATATAATATCGTGAACTATAGTCAATAAAGTAGACAATAAAAAAAGAAAAAATAACCTACCGGGG
>CATZZP010000024.1 GCA_958426775.1 uncultured Bacillota bacterium | reverse complement strand
GTAGCCTTATAAAAATCCCTCAATAAAAACCTTTTCTTTATGGGGCATAAAGAAAAGCTTTACCAAAAGAAATGGGAAGGAAGTTATTGATTTGATTACGCTTGAACACATAACAAAGGTTTATGAGGATAACGGTGCAGTTGCTCTTAAGGATGTATCCCTTAACATAAACAAGGGGGAGTTTGTCTTTGTTGTAGGTAGCTCAGGCTCTGGTAAATCCACCTTTATTAAAATGCTGCTTAAGGAGGTTGACCCTACAAGCGGCTCGCTTATTGTAGATGATATGGATATTACTACCTTAAGAAGAAAGGAAATACCTTATTTAAGACGTAAGGTAGGTGTAGTTTTCCAGGACTTCAGGCTTTTGCCGTCAAAGACAGTTTATGAAAATGTTGCTTTTGCCATGCAGATAGTTGAGGCAAGCCCAAAGGCTATAAGAAAGACAGTGCCTCAGGTTCTTGCACTTGTAGGCTTGGCAAAAAAGGCTAAGGCGTACCCTAACCAGCTTTCGGGTGGTGAACAGCAGAGGGTAGCCCTTGCAAGAGCAATTATAAACAAGCCGCCTATTCTCCTTGCAGACGAGCCTACAGGTAACCTTGACCCTGAAACGGCTTGGGAAATTATGGAGCTTTTGAACGATATTAATTCAAGAGGCACAACGGTTGTTATGGCTACCCATGCAAGGGATATAGTAGACCGTATGCAGAAAAGAGTTATTACAATGCAAAAGGGCGTTGTACTCAGAGATGTAAGGGAAGGCGGTTACGACGATGAAGCTTAGGACTTTAAGATACCACTTTAACGAAGGTGTACGGGGTATATTTAAAAACGGACTTATGAGCCTTGCATCTATAGCAATAGTAAGTGCTTGTATTTTTATAGTAATTATTTCTCTTTGTATAGCTGTAAATATTGATTATGTACTTGAACAGATTGAGTCTAACGTAAGTATTTCCGTTATGTTCGGTGAAGATCCTGATGAAAGTCTGATTGCTGAGGTAGAGCATCAGATAAAGCAGATACCTCATGTAACAGAGGTTAAATATTTATCCAAGGACGATGCCTTAGACAAGGCTAAGACTATGTTTAGTGCAGATGCCCTTGAGGGGCTGAGAGAGGACAATCCTCTGCCACGCTCCCTTGATATAAAGGTAGATTCGGTTGCTAACCAGGCGGCAGTTATAGACGAGCTTGAAAAGATACAGCTCAGCTTTGAAGATACTATAAACAAGGAAATAGCTGAGGCTGAAACAGAGGCAGTTACAGAAGCAACCACAGAGCCCGTTACAAATGAAGCAGGTGCCGTAATACCTGCCGTAGTAAGTGACGGTGAGCTGATTACAGAGGCTACAACAGAGGAAACCCTTAGTGTAGGAGATGTAGGCTATGAATTTAAGGGCATTGAAAAAATAAGCCACTTAAAGGAAGTTACAGAGGCACTTGTTACAATTAATATAATTGTGCGTATTTGCAGTGTTGTGCTTATAGCAATACTTTGCGTAATTTCTGTAGGTATAATTATGAATACCATTAAGCTTACTGTATTTATACGTAAAAATGAAATTAACATTATGAAATATGTCGGTGCAACAGACTGGTTTATACGTTGGCCCTTTGTTATTGAGGGTATTATAATCGGTTTTATAGGTGCTGTTATACCTTGTATTGTGTGTTGGCTGGGCTATGACGGTATAGCGGGCTTTATAAACGGAATTCCGCTTCTTACCTCTTTTGCACAGCTTAAAAGTGCGTCTGATATTTTCTATGTAATTGCACCCATCGGTCTTTTAATAGGTATAGCACTTGGTTCAATAGGTAGTATCAGCTCTCTTGAAAAACACCTTAACGTATAAGAAAATGTTTTTTTCAGAATTATATTAGGATGTGAATTATTTTGAAGTTAAAAAAATTTATTATACCTTTAATAAGCATTATGCTTATTACTACTACAGTTACAGGCGTATACGGTGCAAAAACCGGAGGTTACACCCAACAGCGTTCCACTATACAAAATAGAATAGATACTGCCAAGGATAAGCTGAGCGAAACAAAAACAGAGCAGACAAATGCCCTTGCAGAGCTTGAAAAGCTTGATGCACAGCTAAACCGAGTACAGGGGGAGCTGGATGTAATCACTAACGATCTGACAGAAACTACAAACAGACTTAATGTAAGTCAGGAGGAGCTTAAGCAGGCTATCCTTGACAGAGAAAACCAGTACGAAAGCCTTAAAAAGCGTGTAAGGGTTATGTATGAAAACGGTACAACTTCTTATTTAAGCGTTTTATTAGAGGCTGATGGCTTTAGTGATTTCTTGAAAAGAGTAGAGTATGTAAATGCTCTTATTGAGTACGATAATGCTTTGCTTGAAAATTATCAAAAAAATGAAACTATAATTGCAAATAATGTTAAGGCTATTACAGAGGATAAGCAAAGCCTTGAAAGCTTAGAGGCAGAACAGCAGGCTAAGAAAACTGCCTTAAATGAAAGTATAGCGGAAAAAAACCGTATAGTAAAAGAGCTTAACTCTGATATAAGCACCTATGAACAGCAAATAAAGGATTTGGAAAAGCAGGATGCCGAAATCCAAAAGCTTATAAACAGCTCAAGCTCAAGAAGCAGCTCAAGCAGTTTTTCCTCATCAAGAGGTAAGGTTTACGCTGCAACCTCAGGTAAGTTTATGTATCCCGTACCAAGGTATTCGGGCTACAGACCGAATTCAGGCTATGGCTATCGTTCTTCACCTATAAGCGGTAGGAGTGAATTCCATACAGGTGTTGACCTTAAAGCAACCTTAAATACAGATGTTGTTGCCTCAGCAAGCGGTACCGTAATCTATGCAGGTAACCGTGGAGGCTACGGCAAATGTGTTATTATTGACCACGGCGGCGGATATTCTACACTGTATGCACATAATAATGCTTTGTTGGTAAGTGTAGGTCAGTCTGTAAAAAAGGGAGAGGTTATTTCAAAGGCGGGTACAACAGGCTATTCAACCGGTGTACATCTGCACTTTGAAATTCGTCAAGGAGGCAGCCACATCAACCCAACGCCGTATATTTACTAGCAATACTACACCCGTGGGATAAGCTTATTCCACTAATGAGGTAGATTTATGAAAAAGAACAAGCTGATAATTAATATTATTTTAGTTTATTTTGTACTGCTTGCTATTGTACTGGTAGCACAAATGCGAATAAGCGATAAAAGCCGTGTTACAACAGAGCCTCTGAAGGATAGTGTACACTACAGTGATATTTTAAGCGAGTGTGTTGTGCTTTATGAAAGAAGTCCCGTTATGCTTGTGGAGCAAAAGCAAATGCTTGTAAACGACGAAAATGCTGCTTGTGTACCTATAATAGAAAATAATTCTTTTCTTGTACCTGTTGAATTTTTTAAACAAGCGTACGGAGCTGTAGTAAGCGGTAACGAGGATAGACAGACTGCTACAATCAGGCTGGATAACAACGCTCTGGTTATAGACGGACAAAAAAATGTAACCACCCTTGTTTCGGCATCGGGTGAAGAGGAATTAAGTTCTGTCTGTCAAATTAAGTTTAAAAATGACACAGCCTATATTTCTCTTGACGGCTTTGCAGAGGGCTTTAATAAGAAGCTTTCAGTGTATAAGGGTATGGCAGTTTTAAGTAATACAGAGTTAAAGCTTGATGAAGAGGAGCTTAATGGCTTTATGGCAGAGGTTGAACCTCAGGTTAATAACCTGCCCTCCGTTGATGAACAAAAAAAGCTTGAAGAGCTTTTAGGCAGCGGTGCAGTAAATATATTCAATGCTTTAGGTGAGGGTGTTGGTATAGGTAAGGAGGAAAGCCCTATAACTACTCTTGGTTTTGACTCAAGCAATACCAATATCCCCGGCAATATAAGAACAGACGGAAAATATATCTATTTTATAAGAGAAAATGCTCTTAATATTGTCACTGTAGGTGAAAAGCCTGTAACTATAAGCAGGACAGACTTACCTTTAACAGAAATATACGGTATTTATATTAACGGAAATTATGTATCAGTTGTAGGTCAAAGGGCGGATGAGAGCTTTACAGGCTGTACAATATCTGTCTATGATACCTTGGATAAAAAAGCACCTGTGCTTACAAGAGAAATAGGTGCTGAGGGTGATTATTCCCTTGCCTGTAAAAAAGATAATATAGTATATCTTTTTGTAAAGCAAGAGGCAGAAAGTGCAGACAGCTATGATATACCTGATTGCTTTGACAGTGCAAATACAGCAATAGGCGAAACAAAGAGCCTTTCTGATGTACGCTATGTACCCGAAATGGCAGATAAGGCATATACTACTATATTAGCTTTTAATATAAATGATATGGCAAGAGCCTTGAATGTGTACAGAATATTGGGCTGTGGTGATAATTACAGCATTACGGGAGAAAGCCTTTATATTTCTGCAAAATCCTCTGAGGGTACATCAATGTATAAGCTTTCATTAAGTGACGGGGGCTTAAGCTATGCCTCAGCTGCCTATACGAAGATGAATATACCTGACAGTGCTTGTGTTAATGAATATAACGGCATATTAAGAGTTGCCTCTGAAAATAAGGACAAGGTACAGGTTGCCTTATTAGATGAAAAAATGGAGGAAATATCCGTTATTGAGGATATTCCTGTTGAAGGGAATATGGTAAGTGCAAGATTTATAGGCAGCAGAGGCTATCTTGTGAGCGATGATGTTGAAAAGGCAGTATATGCTGTTGATTTAACTGATACTCCTAAGGAAATAGGTACAATTAATATACCGTCAGGTGCAGTTGCTGTAAGGAATGTAAATGCAGATAACTTTATTTGTATTAAGGCAGACGGCAGTGTAGCTATGTTGAATATAGCTGATATTAATAACCAGCAGGAAAGCTTTACGGTAAGTACAGGCGGTAAGATTGATGCTGATAATATTCTTTTAAACACAGATGAGGGTATACTTGCATTACCTGTTGAGTTTTACACACATGAGCAGACAGAAGTAACCACCGTATCAGAGGTTACTACCCTTGCCGATAGCTCAGCTCAGACAGAGGAAACTACTCTTGCAGTTGAGGAAACAACAGAGGTAACCACAAATGTAACCGATACCTTTAAGGGTGAGCCTGTAGCTCAGGGAGTATGCGTGTATAAAATAGACTTAACAAAGGGTGAATTTACACCTGTAGATACAATTACCCACAGTAAGGACCAATATAGTCAGGAAACGGTAATAAAAACAATACTCTATAAAGACGGACGGCTTTACAGTGTGTCGGATAAAGAGATAAAGAGTAGCTATATAAAATAAAAATAAGCCTGTCATAATTGACGGGCTTATTTTTGCTTATAAGTAAATTTATTTGTATCTATCAGCAAGCTGTTTAAATGCAGGTAAGGACCTTAAAACCATATCCTTATCAACGCAGAATGCAATACGGAAATAGCCCGGGCAGGCAAAGTTAGAGCCGGGTACAATTACAAGACCGTAATCCTTTGCATCCTTGCAGAACTGCTTGTCGTCCTCAATAAGGCACTTGGGAAACATATAAAAGGTACCTTTTGGCTTAATAATATCATAGCCGTATTCCGTAAGGGCTTTATATAGGATATTTTTATTTTCTTCATAAACCGAAAGGTCAGATGTCTGACCTACACATCTGCCTGCAACTCTTTGCATAAGGCTTGGTGCGTTTACATAGCCTAAAATTCTGTTAGCTACGTTAAGGGCATCTATTGTGTCCTTAAAGTCCTCTATTTCAGAGGAAACCACAAGGTAGCCTATACGCTCGCCCGGTAGTGAAAGGCTTTTTGAATATGAGTAAGCTACAAAGGTGTTAGGGTAGAACTTAGTAAGATAAGGCACCTTAAGACCGTCAAAGGCAATTTCTCTGTAAGGCTCATCACTTATAAGATAGATAGTTGTGCCGTATTCCTCCTGCTTTTTAAGGAGTATATCTGCAAGTCTTGTTAAATCCTCTTCACTGTATACTGCACCTGTAGGGTTGTTAGGTGTGTTTACAATCATAAGCTTTGTTTTAGGAGTGATTTTTTCCTCTAATTCCTTGAAGTTAATTGAAAATCTTTCAAGGTCAGGACTTAATACAACAGGAACACCGTCATAATTGCTTATGTAGTTGTTGTACTCACCGAAGTAAGGAGCAATTAAAAGCACCTCATCACCGGGGTTAATTGTAACCTTTAAGGCAATATTAAGGGCACTTGCCGCACCTACGGTCATTATTATATTATCTCTTGTAAAGCTTGTGTCATACTGTGAGTTAAGGTAGCTTGCAGTAGCATCACGTACATCTTCATAGCCGGAGTTATTCATATATCCGTGAACAAACATTTCTGGCTCGTTTTCCAGTATATCATAAATTGCCTGCTTCACACTTGCGGGGGGAACTATAGATGGGTTGCCCAGAGAAAAATCAAATACATTTTCATCGCCCAGCTTTTCCCTCATTATTTTACCCTCTTCAAACATAGCACGTATAGCAGAGCCGTTTTTAACAAGGTTTTTCATTTTATCGGTTATCATTTTTTATACCTCCAATATATACTTTTCTATATTGTAAAACTTTTTTTATAAAAATTCAACTTTTAAGGGAACTTTTTTATTATTTCTCCGTCTGTATATATGAAAAGGCAAAAGAAAGGAGAAAATTTAATGAAGAAAAAAGTATTTGCATTAATAATGACAGTAGCTGTTTTAGGCGGCACAACAGGCATATATGCACAGGATAAGGGTAGTTTATATATTGACGGTAAGGAAATTGCAAGCACCTTAGCAGAGGACGAGGCGGTTTTAGTGCCTTTAAGAGCAACAGCTGAGGCTTTAGGCTATAAGGTTGAGTGGATAGCAGAGAGCAAAACCGTTACTCTTTCAAAGGACGGTGAAACCATAACTGTTGCTTTTACCGAGAAGGGGTACACCTTAAACTCAACACCTTTAACTGATGGTAAGGTTAAAATCAGTGAGGGTACAACCCTTGCAGAGGTAAACACTCTTGCAAATATCCTTAACCTTAGCATAAGCATAAACGGTGCTGATGTTGATGTAATTACAGCAACCGAGGTTAAGGGCGAGGGTACCGTTAAGGAGATTACAACAGACGGCGGATATTCACTTGTTTTTGAGGATAGTAAAACAGGTGAAATTATTCTCCATATTGACGAGGGAAATACCAAAATTACAGACCCTGAGGGCAATACTTTAAAGAAAGAGGATATTACAGAGGGCAGTGAGCTTGAGGTAGTTTACGGCGATGCGGTTATGCAAAGTTTACCACCACAAAACGTACCAAAGTCCATTGTAGTAAAGGAAGCACCAAAGGCTGTTGAAAAGCTTACAATTACAGGTAGCGTAATTGAAAAAACAGAGGAGTACCTTGTAGTTGAAAGCACAGATGAAAAGGATAGCTATGACTTAGTTGCCTTAGTTGTAAGTGAAAGTACAGAGGGTGACGGTACAAAGGCAGAGGTTGGAGATAAGATAACGGCAGAGTTCAGCCCTGTTATGACAAGAAGTATTCCGCCTCAGACAGAAGCTTTCAGTATTAATTTAGTAAAGTAAAAAAATTACCTCCGATTTTGAAAGTCGGAGGTGTTTTTTATTTATAACTATGCTATAATAAAAATACAGTATTTATAAAGAGGAGATACTTATGCTTAATATAATCAAAAGCTTTAAATATGCCATTGAGGGGTTATGGGCAGGAATAATAACCCAACGCAATATGAAGATACATATACTTATAGCCGTGGCTGTAATTATTTTAGGCTGTGTTCTTGAAATAAGCAAATGGGAGTGGATAACCTGTATTATCCTCATAGGTCTTGTTATTTCGGCGGAGCTTATGAATACTGCCGTTGAAGCGGTGGTAGATATGGTTACTTCAGAGCAAAGCCCAAAGGCTAAGCTTGCAAAGGATACTGCGGCAGGTGCGGTGCTAATTGTTTCAATAACAGCGGCAATAGTGGGAGCTGTAATATTTTTGCCGAAGCTTTTTGTATAACCTATTATTGCTTATATGGCAAAAAAGCTGTCAAAAGTTTGTAGTTGACATTATTTAGTTAAAATGTTAAAATACATATGCTGTGCGGATGTGGTGGAACTGGCAGACACGTTAGATTTAGGTTCTAATGCTTCAGGGCGTGCAGGTTCAAGTCCTGTCATCCGCACCAATACCGATTGTTTTTGCGGAACCGGAGAGGTTTTGTAATGCACTCGGTTTTTTATTGCCTTTTTTAACTTGCTTTACCGCTCACATTATCCTCATAAAGATGCTCGAATAAATTGTCAAGCTCTTTATCTCTTGCAATAAGGAAATGAAGTTCATTTTGTTTTTGCTGCCTTTGCTATTCGGCTGCCTTTACAGAGTGTCCCATAACAATTTTTGCAAGTTCCCTTTCATATTGTGTCGCAAGTTTTGTAAGCCGCCTGATTTTACCAAGTACAACTTTTTCCAAAAAATCAACTCGTATGTAATGGGTAGAATTACAGATTTTTCGATTACCCTTATTATATCCCGAACAGTTAAAATATTTAATATCGGGATTTGTATTATAATTTATCCCACTATAAATATCACGCTATACCGTCATCTCATTTCATAAGCTTCTTTAATAGCAGGGGTATTTATTACTGCTCCTTTTTCGTAAACTCCCGTGTTGTAAATAACGCCCATTTTTTTTGTTCCCTCTACGCAGTCTGCATAACCTCCGAAACACGCAAAAGTTGTTTCGATTGATGACTTTTCCTCGTCTGCACAAGTGGCTATGTAGTAAAATTCTTTAATTTTTACGTCGAGCCATCTTATAACAGTTCTGCCAATGACAGCTTTTAATTGTGATCAATAGAGTAGAAATATGCGGGACTTGCAAGAACGATTACATCAGCATCTATCATTTTCTGCAATACCTCTGCCATATTGTCCTTTATAGCACATATACCTGTATTTTAGTACGCATAACAAGCATTGCAATAGCCGATTTTCTTATCATGGACATAGTTTTTTTCTACATTATTGCCATTTTCCTTTACATCTTTCATAAATTCATCACACAAAAGGTCAGAGTTACCGTCCTTTCGTGGACTTGCCGATAAAATCAATATATTTTTATATTTAACCACCTTATTAAGATTTTATTTTTACCGTGCGGAAAAACCGCACAATTTCTATAATTCCCACTATTAATGCTAATCCGGCAGAAACAGGTGTTGCCCAAAGGATTTTTTCTGCTGGAAACAAGCTTCTGATTACAAAAAGCAAGATAATGTCAATCGTTCCTTTGTTGAGCAACGACAGAATAAATGGGCGAATACTTTGCCCAACTGCCTGAAATACCGCTATAATAACAAATAACAGTGGATAAATTGCAACCGCTATGCAAAGAACTCGTAAAAACTCTGTTCCGTAATACACCGTTTCGCTATCTCGGATGAAAAACTCTATAAGCTGCGGAGCAAAAATATAGGAAAGGCTGCTACAAAAAAGTGAGAAAATAAGGGTGAGCAGCGTTGAAAATCCTACAACTGACTTCATTCGTTTTATGAGCTTTGAGCTGTAGCAATAGGCAACAATCGGTAACATTCCCTGCGTAATACCTTGATTTATTGCATAAGCAATGGCATCAATTTTTCGCACTATACCAATTCCTGCCACGGCGGCACTGGCACCTATTCCAGCTATCATACCATTTAATATAAAGTTTGACACCTGTCCGACTGCCAAAAGTGAAAAGCTCGGTATTCCGCACTTTACAATATCCTTTGTAATATCGGAATTTCCGTTTTCTTTGGGCGAAACAATACAATAGATACCGTTTTTTCTGTTTCTTAAAACATATATGACAAAAAAACATAGTGATACCGCATTTGAAATTGCTGTTGCAATAGCCGCACCTAAAACTTCATTTCCTTTTGGTAAAATAACAAACATAAAAAGCGGATCAAGAACCATATTAAGTACAGCACCCAAAGTAATGCCAATGCTTGCAATATTGGATTTGCCTGTGCTTCTGATTAGGTGTGCAAATACTGCCGACAACACTGTAGGCAAACCGCCGATTACCAAAACAACCCATAAATACTGTATAGCGTAGCCTATGTTTTCCGTATCACCGCCAATAGTCATTAAAAACGGTTTTGCGATAAGTGCTAAAAGTATTGAATATGCAAGTGAAACAATAAACGCTCCTTTTACCGAAAGTGCAAATGCTCTTTTTGCCTTTTCTTGATTGTTTACTCCCAATGCCCTTGCAATATAGCTTGCACCGCCGATGCCGAACAGATTTGCAATTGCTGTTATAATGTTATAAACAGGCAAGCAAAGGGAAATTGCGGCAACTGCCGCGGCATTGTTTGCCAGTCCTACATACCAAGTATCCGCAAGGTTGTAGATAACCGTAATTAATTGACTGATAACCGTTGGGACAACCATTGCGGCGACCGCTTTTGGTACGGGCATTTCCGCAAATATCTGTTTTTCCCGACGGGCAACTTGTGATTCTGTTTTCTCCATTGTTATCACGCTTTCTGAATTTACATACCCAATAATCGCCTAATGCAGTTATAGGTGATTTCGTAAATGGTCATATATTGAAAAGGGATACCTGCTTCTTCGATTGCAGCCTGCTGATTTTCGCTTACCTCTGTATAAGGATAAATACCGTAAAGGAATGGGAAAAAGCTGTATATAAAGCTTTGTACATCACCGTCGTTCATTTCGGGAAAATATGTTTTCAGACATTTTCCGATTGTATCCATCGTGGCGGCTCCGGCTTTTCTGTGCTGTACCAAATATTCAATGCGGCTATGCTTTTCCATAGAATAACGATTCATTGCTTTGAGTCGCAAAAGCTGTGTGCGATGCTCCAAGGTATGTGCAACGGCAGAGGCAAACTCATCCTTTGTCATCGTTTTATGGCTATGGTACATATCTTGCAATTCTTTGTTCCAAAGTACATACTCCCTGCAAAGTAACGACAAAAATATTTCTTCCTTTGTTTCAAAGTAATTGTAGATGGATGGCCTTGCAAAGCTTGTTTCCTCTGCAATGTCCTTAATGGTAATTTCCTTAAAGGTCTTGGTTTGATATAGTTTTTCGCAAGCATTGATGATTTCTTCCCGTCGGGAGGAAGTCAATTCTTTTGTTCCCTTTGGCATGGTACACCTCTTTCACTGATTCTGACATCGTGTCAATGTAAATCATACCCTTATTCTGACGTCGTGTCAATATAAATTTAAAAAAATTACTGAAAATTATTTCTTTATACTGGTTACCCATTCAATTATTTCGCTTTCTGCGTCTTGGATACGATTTCTTGAAATTGAAAGTCCGTCCAGTACCAGAGCTTCTTTTTCTAAATCCTTTATTGTGTTGATTGTATCGGAAAAACTGCTTCTGCTATGCGTATTAAACTGAATAATTGTTTTGCCCGAAAAATCGTTCTGCTCAAAGAATGAGTATATAATCATAGGCAAATCATCCCACCAATTAGGACAGGATAAGTATTTAATCATTTTTTTAATTAGTTATTGATATATTAGTATTTAATTTTGCGGTGTTTTCCGTACTCGGATCCGCCGTATTCGGTTTATCTGTATACGGGTTTTCCATATATGATTGTTCCGTGCCCGATAATGTCGTATCAGGCATTTGCGGTTTCTCAAATATCACATATTCCGTATCGGTTATTTTGCCTTTATCATCACGCAATCGGTTGCAGATAATATATCTGTGTAGCTTCAATTCGTTTAATGCCGTTCCTATGCTGTCAACGCCTTTTTGTATATCGTCGCAAGTCCTCTTGTGGTATAACTCCATTATTCCGGCAAAGATAACATCATAGACAACAACCCTTTTGATTTTAAAGAGAATGCGTTGTCTTTTAAGTGATAATTTGACATTACGGTATAATCTCTCGTCTTTTCAATTCTGAATACCGCCATACAAAAATCCTCCTTTCCAAGTTTTAAGGCAAAGAAAAAAGCGTCAAGATTTTTAACTTCAATGCATTCACTTTGAATTATTTTTTGTATCTGTTTGCCAGGCAACGGTACATACGCACATAACCGCCACGCCAAATATGGTGTCTGCCGCAAAACTTATGATTGCCGTTATCATTGCCGCATTCTCCGTCTGAATTTTTTTATAGGCTTATATTCCGTACAGGTTTTTCCGTTATGACAATGAAGATAAGGGTAAAACGGATTCCGGTTATGCAACAGATAGGTATTTTGCCCCGTCTTGCAGGCGGGACAGAGCTGCTTTGAATTTTTGGTTTTCATTTTAAGCAAGGTTCTTACGTTTAAATTCAATTTCTTTTGGTTGATTATTTGAGAAATTTTATGCTATAGCCGAAAAAAAGACTTAGAGTTGCTAAATGGTATTTGACAAACCAAAAATGCTCTGATTTTTCAAATATCAAAGCATTTTTCAAAAAAATATTTAATTTTGAGGTTATTACTGATTATTGACTGGCTAAAACCCTTGATTTTACTATGTTTTTCGTTAAGTTCTGTAAGAACACTCGCACTATTATTATTAAAATTTACCCCGCCGTAAGGCGGGGTTTTGTGTTATATAAATATGTTTACTTTTCTTAAAGACATACCTTACCTAAAAGATAATAAATTATTGCCTGTTTAAATAAAATGTGATAAAATATTATACGTGCAGTTAAATTTGATTAACGGGAGGTGGGCTTGTGTCAGGCTTGTTTATAACTATGGAGGGTACTGACGGAGCGGGCAAAACCACTCAAATAAATAAACTTAAAGAATATTTGGACCAAAAGGGATATAATGTAGTTTGTGTCAGAGAACCCGGCGGTACAGCCATAGGTGAAAAAATAAGAGAAATCATAATAGATAAAAACAACTCGGAAATGTGCCAGATGACAGAGGCAATGCTTTATGCGGCGGCAAGGGCACAGCTTGTAGAACAGGTGATTTTGCCTGCTCTTAAGGGCGGCGGTGTTGTAATTTGTGACCGTTTTGTTGATTCAAGCCTTGTTTACCAAGGCTATGCAAGAGGAATGGGGGAGCGTCGTATACGTAACCTTAACCGCTATGCCGTAGATGAGCTTGAGCCCGATATAACCTTTCTTCTTCGCCTTAAGCCTGAGGATGGTATAAAGCGTAAAAAGGCACAGGCAGAGCTTGACAGAATTGAATCGGAGCATTTTAACTTTCATCAACGGGTTTATGACGGTTATGTAAGCCTTGCAAGACGTAATAAGGAGCGTATTAAAATACTGGATGCCTTAAAGAACCCTGATGAAATTCAAAGTGAAATTCGCTCTTTTATTGAAAAACTGCTTGAATGGTAAAAACTATGTATAGCTTTAATAACATAATAGGAAACGAAAGAATTATAAAAAGCCTTAAGCTTGCTATTGAAAATAAAAGGTTAAGCCATGCCTATATTTTTGACGGTGCAAGGGGTATGGGCAAGGGTATAATGGCAAATACCTTTGCCAAGGCTCTTAACTGCGAGGAGGGTGGTACTTCCCCCTGCGGTAAATGCATAAGCTGTCAGACCTTTGAAAGCGGTAATAATCCCGATATTATATATGTGAGAAAAAATGAGGGCGACAGAGAAATTAAAGTTGATACAATAAGAAACCTTATTAATAAAAGCGTTGATATTAAGCCATATCGTAACAGATATAAGGTTTTTATAATTGAAAATGCAGATACAATGAATATAGCTGCCCAAAATGCTTTTCTTAAAACTTTGGAGGAGCCTCCCGAATACGCAGTCTTTCTATTGCTTGCGGAAAACTATAACAAGCTGTTGGTTACTATTCTTTCTCGTTGTCAACGCTTTAGTATGCAGATAGTCCCTACAGAGGAAATTACAAAATATATTGTAAACAGCCAGGGGCTTAGGGAGGCTGATGCAAGGGTAGCGGCTTTATATTCAAGGGGCAGTATAGGCAGGGCTATGGAGCTTGCCGCATCAGAGGAGTTTAACGCACTCAGAAACGAAGTAATATCAAGAACAATTAGCCTTCTTAAAACAGATTTAATAGGCTTGTACAGGCTTACGGCAGAAATGGACAGCTATAAGGAGGATATTGATACCTACCTTGATATTATGTATCTTTTGTATAGAGATAGCCTTGTGTATTCCCAAACGGGAAATGTAAATACACTTATCCAGAAGGATAAGGAAAAGGATATAAAGACAATTTGCTCAATTATAGGTACTAAGCGTCTTATAAGAGGCTGTGAGCTTATTGAAAGGGCTATGGAAAATATAAGGAAACGAGGAGATTTTCAACTGGTAATTGAAAATCTGTTCTTTAAGCTAAAGGAGAAATAAAATGTATACAGTAGTCGGAGTCAGATTTAAAAAGGCGGGTAAGATATATTACTTTGAACCCTCTGAGGATAATTATGAAACAGGTCAGCCTGTTATTGTGGAAACCGCAAGGGGTATTGAATACGGCTTTGTGGAAATACCCCAAAAGCAGGTAGATGAAAAGGAGCTTGTGTTGCCTTTAAAAAAGGTAATCAGAATTGCAACCGAAGAGGATACCAAAAAGAATGAGCAAAATAAGCTTCAGGAAAAAGAGGCTTTTGACATATGTCTTGAAAAAATTGCAAAGCATAACCTTGATATGAAGCTTGTAGATGTGGAAAAGACCTTTGACGGCAATAAAATTATTTTCTACTTTACCTCAAGCGGCAGGGTGGACTTCAGAGAGCTTGTAAAGGACCTTGCGGCAGTATTCAGAGTCAGGATAGAATTAAGGCAGATAGGTATAAGAGATGAGGCTAAAATGCTTAACGGTATAGGTGTTTGCGGCAGAACTCTTTGCTGTGCTACCTTTTTAAGCGACTTTCATCCCGTAAGTATTAAAATGGCAAAGGACCAGAACTTGTCCCTTAACCCTACTAAGATTTCAGGTATTTGCGGCAGACTTATGTGCTGTCTTAAATATGAGCAGGATGTATATGAGGAGCTTATAAAGGACCTGCCTAAAGAGGGGGATATTATTGCAACAGATGAGGGAGAAGGCGAGGTGTTAAGCGTAAGCGTATTAAAGCGTACAATTAAGGCGGCTATAAGACCTGAGCCTAACAAGGAGCCACAGGTAGGCTATTATGCTCCCGAGGAAATAAGAATTGTTAAAAGGAAACGTCGTAATAAGGAAGAAAATATATCCAGTGAGGAATTAAAGGAAATTATAGACTAATGACAACAGTAAATATTAATCCTAACGAAAGAGTAGACGATTTGCACAGAAACGGCTATATGCTTATACAGGACCCTGAAAGGTTTTGCTTTGGTGTGGATGCAGTGCTTCTTGCGGGCTTTGCAAAAATGAAGCGTGGCGAGGTGGCACTTGATATGTGTACGGGTACGGGTGTTATACCCATACTTATGGAGGCAAAAACAGAGGGTGACAGCTTTGTGGGCGTTGAAATTCAGGAGGAAAGTGCCGAAATGGCACAGCGAAGCATAAGGCTTAACCACCTTGAGGACCGTATCTTTATCCGGCAGGGTGATATTAAGGACCTTGATAAAATGTTTAAGCTTGGAAGCTTTGATGTTGTTACCTGTAATCCGCCCTATATGCCAAACGGCGGAGGCTTGCTCAATGAGTATACACCTAAGGCTATAGCAAGGCACGAAATTTTATGTACTCTGGAGGATGTATTGAATATGTCCGATAAAATGCTCAGGGTAGGCGGCAGACTATATATGGTACACCGTCCCTCAAGGCTTGCGGATATATTTACCTATGCAAGGGCATATCACCTTGAGCCTAAGAAAATACGCTTTGTTCACCCTTATGTGGAAAAAGAGCCTACTTTAGTACTTATAGAATTTATAAAGGGCGGTAAGCCTATGCTTAAGGTAGAGCCACCCCTTATTATCTACCTTATAAACGGAGAGTATACTGCTGAGGTTAGGGATATTTACTATAATTGAGGTTTTTATGATAGGAACATTATTTGTCTGCGGTACACCCATAGGTAATATGGAGGATATAACCCTGCGTGTATTGCGTACCTTAAAGGAGGCTGACCTGATTGCCGCAGAGGATACAAGGCAAAGTGTCAAGCTTCTTAATTATTACGATATTAAAACTCCTCTTACAAGCTATCATGAGCATAATAAGGACTTAAAAGGTCCTAAGCTTATTTCCATGCTTAAGGAGGGTAAAAATATAGCCTTGGTTACAGATGCAGGTATGCCGGGCATATCTGACCCCGGCGAGGACTTAATTGCCCTGTGCTATAAGGAGGGAGTGCCTGTTACTGTAGTGCCGGGTGCAACGGCAGTTATAACTGCCCTTGTTTTAAGCGGACTTCCTACAAGGAGCTATGTTTTTGAGGGCTTTTTACCCTCGGCAAAAAAACAGCGTAGGGAGATAATAGACCGTCTTGTAAATGAAACAAGGACAGTTGTTTTATATGAGGCACCTCATCATCTTGTAAATACACTTGAACAGCTTTGTGAGCAGATGGGCGACCGTTACGGTGCCGCTGTAAGAGAGCTTACCAAAAAGCATGAAACAGTAAACAGGGGAACTCTTAATGAGCTTTGCAATTACTTTAAGGGAAATGAGCCTAAGGGCGAATTTGTACTTGTAATAAGCGGTAAAGACCCTAAGGAGCTTAGAGATGAGGAAATTGCAGGCTTTGAACAAATGAGCATAGAACAGCATTATGAAAAATACTTAACACAGGGTCTTGACGGCAAAACCGCCATGAAGCAGGTTGCAAAGGACAGAGGCATAGGTAAAAGAGATGTATATAAGGCTCTTAATATAAAAGGTGAGTAAAAATGAAAGCTTTGGTTTTATTTTCAGGCGGACTGGACAGCACAACCTGCCTTGCTCTTGCCGTAGATAAGTATGGTAGGGAAAATGTCATTGCCCTTTCTGTAAGCTACGGGCAAAAGCATATTAAGGAAATAGAGGCAGCAGATAAAATTGCAAATTACTACGGAGTTGAAAAGCTGTCCCTTGATTTGTCAAAAATGTTTGAGTGGAGTAATTGCTCCCTTTTGCAAGGCTCAAATGAGGAAATACCTCATGAGGATTATGCAAAACAGCTTAAAAATACAAATGGCACACCTGTATCAACCTATGTGCCTTTCAGGAACGGGCTTTTTCTTTCAAGCGGAGCGGCTGTAGCCATATCAAAAGGCTGCGGTGAAATCTATTACGGTGCTCATTCAGATGATGCTGCAGGTAATGCCTATCCCGATTGCAGTGAGGCATTTAATAATGCTATGAATTCCGCTATCTATATCGGCAGCGGAAACAGCGTTAAAGTCGTTGCACCGTTTATCGGCAAAACAAAGGCAGAGGTGGTTAAGGAAGGCTTAAGGCTTAAAGTTCCATATGAGCTTACATGGAGTTGTTATGAGGGCAAGGAAAAGCCCTGCGGTGTCTGCGGCACCTGTCGTGACAGAATTAAGGCATTTAAGCTTAACGGCATTGAGGACCCTATAGAATATTGATTATTAAAAACAGCTGTAATGGCTCTTAATATATCGGGGAGCAGTTACAGCATTTTTTAGGTTAATAAAACCTTAATTTTTATATTGTTGCTAAAATTTATAAATTGATGTATATTAATAGGTAAGGTTTTTTAATAGAACAAAAAAGGAGGCATTAGCTTTGATTGAGGTTAAAAATTTAACTAAAATTTACGGTCAGCATAAGGCTGTTGATAATATCAGCTTTACTGTAAATGACGGTGAAATATGGGGTTTCCTCGGACCTAACGGGGCAGGTAAAACTACCACAATGAATATGATGACAGGCTTTATATCTGCGACTGAGGGTACTGTGACAATAAACGGACACGATATTCTGGATGATGCTGTTGAGGCAAAAAAACAGCTTGGCTATTTACCTGACGTACCACCTGTATACGGTGATATGAGGGTTGATGAATACCTGGATTTCGTATGCGATATTAAAAAGGTAAAGAAAAGTAAAAGAGCAGCTATGCTTGATGATATAACAGCAACGGTAGGCATAACTCATGTAAGAAACAGAATAGTTAAAAATCTTTCAAAGGGCTACAGACAGAGAGTAGGTCTTGCACAGGCTCTGGTAGGCTATCCCTCTGTGCTTATTTTAGATGAGCCTACAGTCGGTCTTGACCCTCAGCAGATAATTGAAATGCGACAGGTTATAAAAAAGCTGGGCGAAAGGCATACCATTCTTTTAAGCTCTCATATTTTAAGTGAGGTAAGTGCGGTTTGCGATAAGATTATGATTATAAATAACGGTAAAATTGTTGCAAGCGACACTACGGAAAACTTAGAGGAAAATGCGGCAAGCAACGCTTATCTTATAAGAGCTAAGGGCGATGAAGAAAAGGCTGTTGCCGTTGCTGAAAAAATAGAAAATGTAATTGCTGTTGAGAAAACCTATTGCGATGAGGAAAATTGTGTTGAATTACGTGTTACAGGGGAAAAGGGTGCAGATATAAGAGGTACCCTTGTAAACAACCTTGTAAAGGCAGGCATAGAGGTGGTAATGCTTAAGTCTGCCGCACTTACCTTAGAACAGGTATTCCTTAAGGTAATAAACGGTGAATATGACAGCCCGTTACCTGTTGATGAACCTACACAGGATAGCAATGAGGCTTTAGACAATACAGATGAAGCAGAAACAACTTCCGAGGAAATAGCAGAGGCTGTTCAAGAGGCAGAAACAGCTCCTGAGGAAATAACAGAGGATATTGAAGAGGTTAAGGAGGAAGAAGAATGATTGCAATACTTAAAAAAGAATTAAGGACATACTTTACTACCTTAACAGGCTATGCCTTTTTAGGCTTTTTTGTATTAATTACAGGATACTTTTTTGTATCCCAGAATATAGCATCGGGAAGTCCTGACTACAGCGAAACACTTATAGGCACAATGATAATGTTTCTTATACTTATACCTGTGCTTACCATGCGTCTTTTTGCAGAGGAGGCAAGGCAAAAGACAGACCAGCTCCTCTATACGGCACCTTTAAAGGTTACTGATATTGTTATCGGAAAGTTTTTTGCCGCAAGTATGCTTTTCCTTATAGGGCTTATAATTACTATGGTATTTCCGTTTATTTTAAGCTCCTACGGCACAATTAACGTAGCAGGCACGATAGGTGTTACGGTGGGCTACTTCCTTATGGGTGCCTGTCTTATAAGCGTAGGTATTTTTATATCGGTGTTGACTGATAATCAGATTGTGGCAGCGGCAGGTACATTTGCGGCACTTTTTCTTTTGCTTATGATTGATAATATTGCGGTAAATGCACCTATTACAAGAATATCATCTCTTATTTTTGTAGGGGCAATTATATTTGTTATATTGCTTGTACTTTACAGCAGTATCAAAAATATAGCAGGCACGGTATTTATAGGTATAATTTGCTATGGCATTATGGGTGTTTTCTATTACCTTATGCCTTCTCTTTTTGACAGTGCTATTGTAAGAGTCCTTGGTTGGTTTTCTGTTCTTAACAGATTTCAGAACTTTTACCTTGGTGTATTCGGTTTATCTGATGTAGTTTATTATATTACCTTTGCATCAGCCTTTTTGTACCTTACGGTAAATGTAATTGAAAAAAGAAGATGGAGCTAAGCGGAGGGCAGATAAATGAAAAAGCTATTTAATGATAAAAGGTTTAAATACGGTACTTATTCAACTGCGGTTACCTTAGTTGTAATTGCAATTTTAATAGCAGTCAATCTGGTAATAGGCGAGTTTGACTATAAGTTTGACTTAACAGAGGACAGTGTATTTTCTCTTTCGGACGAAACTAAGGAAATTCTTAAAAATACAGATGAGGATATAAATATTTACACACTTTTCAGCACAAAGAACAGTGATATTATTATAAGCAGAGCTGAACAGGTTCTTGACCAGTACAGACTTGCAGACAGAAGTATTACTGTTGAAAACAGAGATTTATACCTTTATCCTGATTTTGCCAACAAATATAATACAGAAGATATAAGTGTTGACCAAAACAGTATAATTGTTGAAAGCGGTGACAAGTACAGGGTAATAAACTACAGTGATTACTATAATTCGGGTGACTTTAATATAGAAGAAAATATTACAAGTGCAATTCAGTATGTAACAGCTGAAAAAAATTCAGCAATTTACTTTTTAACAGGTCACGGTGAAATTGACTATAGTGCCTTTGATGCCTTTGCACAGCAGTTAAAGCTTAATAATTACGACATTAAAACCGTAGACTTAGTAACAGAGGAAATTGCAGATGACTGTACAGTGCTTTTTGTAACACCGGGTACAAAGGATATTTCGGCAGATGAGGCACAAAAAATAAAGGACTATTTAACTAATGACGGACGTGCTATGTTTATGCTTACTAACGTAACAAAGGAGCAGTATCCGAACCTCTGCTCGGCTGTAGCGGATTACGGTGTTGAACCTATAGGCGGCTACGTTTTAGAAGGCAGTGAGTCTGACTATGTTATGTATCCTGTTGCGGTGCTTCCTACCGTTACAGAGCATGAAATTAATAAAAACATTAAGGACAACGGCTATAATCTCCTTGCGTATATGTCACAGGCTTTAAAGGAAACAGAAATTAAAAAGCAGGGTCTTCAAATTAAGCCTCTTATGACAACAAGCAACAGCTCCTTTATTAAAAGCGACAATCTTGAAAATATGTCCATGAATAAGGAGGAGGGAGATATAGAGGGTCCCTTTAATTTGGCTTACGCTGTAACAGATTCAAGCTATACAGATACGAGCCATACAACAAAGGTTGTAATTTCAGGTAACTTCTATATGCTTTCAAGTGAAATTGACAGCATTGTAAACGGCACGGGAGCAACCTTCTTAATGGACTCAATAAAGTGGCTTGATGAGGGTGCAGAAACTGTCAGCATTAAGTCAAAGAGCTTATATAGTGACTCTCTTGTAATTGCAGAGGGTGACAAAACCAAAATTCAGATTGTAAGCTGGGCTGTTATCCCCGGTGCGTTATTCCTTTGCGGCTTTGTTGTATGGATAATAAGGAGAAACGGATAATGAAAAAGAAATTATTTCCCCTTGTAGGCGGTGTGGCAGTGCTTGCCATACTGCTTGGGGTTTATGCCTATAAATCAGGAAGTGACGGTGATACCCAAATCGGTACAGAGCCAACCACGGAGGAAACAACTCAGGCTGTGTCCTTTGTAAACTCAGGTCAGTATACCCTTTGTGATAAATCGGCAGAGAATATAAGAGATATTAAAATTACGGCAGGCGAAAATCAGCTTGTTTTAAAATACAGTGCTGAGGGCTATACTGTGGATGGCTATGAGGGTGTAGACCTTAATATGAGTAATACTGCAAGTATTGCAAGCACCTTCTTAGGTCTTTATTCTGATAATAAAATAGAAGAAAGCGACAGACAGCAGTACGGTCTTGCAACACCTCTTGCAACAGGTGTTGCAACCTATGAGGACGGCAGCAGCCTTACTTTAACTTTAGGCAACCTTACTGCGGATAAAAAGTACTATTATATGGAAAGCTCGGAAACAGAGGGTATTTATCTTGTTGATGCGATAGTAGGAGGTCGTCTGCTGTATACAATAAACGACTTGGTGGATACAACCATAGCAACCATCAAGCCTAACTATACAACCTATATTGAGGTAATTAACAGTAACGGTGATGAGCTGCTTATGTACTTTGATGAGGAAAAGTCCAATGCAAATAAAAACTTTGCAAGTCAGGGACTTTCCACCCTTACAATGGAAAAGCCCTTAGAGGGTGCAACAGTTTATCCCTACAACCTGACAGATACAATTTTAAGGAGCTGTTCAAGCCTTACTTTAAATCAAGTGATTGAGGCTAAGCCTGCTGATTACGGCATATACGGACTTGATAAGCCTAATATGACTGTAAGACTTAAGGATAATTCAGGCTCCTTGGAAATTAAGGTTGGCAGTCAGGCAGATGAAAATAATGTTTATGTTACGGTAAATGACAGTATAAGTGTATTTACTATGAACAAGAGCCTTTTAGAGCCTTTTGAAAGCTATACAATTACAGATTTCATTGAAAAGTTTGTGGCATTCCATATGAGAAATGATATTCATTCCGTACAGCTTGAGAGTGAGTTTGGTGACTTTACTCTTGATTTTAAGGCAGAGGGTGAGAACAAAATTATTACCGATGAAGAGGGCAAGGTTACCGATAAAAGACTTACCATCCTTAATGGTAAGGCTATTGAGGGTGACGACTTTATAAACTTTTATGAGCTTTTGGCAGGGCTTACATTTGACCAGATAAGTGACCATACCGAAAAAAGCGGTACTCCTTCGGTTACGCTTACCTATACCCTTTTAGACGGAACAACAAATACTACGGAATTTTATAATTATAATGATAACTTTTATTGCGTAGGCAGTGAGGGTAAATATGATATGCTTGTGAACAAGCAAAGCGTAAAGCAAATAGTTGATAAGGCTAAAGCCTTGTCATAAAAGTGATACCGAAAGAAAGGAGAAATTAATATGAAGGTTGACAAGGCTTCAATGTGTCTTTATGCAGTAACCGACAGAGCGTGGCTTAAGGAGGGACAAACCCTGCCATGGGCTGTTGAGGAGGCATTAAAGGGCGGAGCAACCTTTATTCAGTTAAGAGAAAAAGACACTCCCTATAATGAGTTCAAAGAGCTTGCATTAGAGATAAAGGAAATTTGTCGTAAATACAAGGTACCCTTTGTTATTAATGATAACGTTGAGCTGGCAAAAGAAATAAATGCAGACGGTGTTCACGTGGGTCAGAGTGATATGGAGGTACAAAAGGCAAGAGAGCTTTTAGGAAATGATAAGATTATAGGTGTGTCAGCGGCAACTCTTGAGTCGGCTTTATCAGCAGAAAGCTGCGGTGCAGACTATATTGGAGTAGGTGCGGTTTTCCATACGGATACCAAAACCGATGCAACAGCGGTTGGCAGGGAGGAAATAAATAGGATAACAGGAAGTGTTACAATCCCTGTAGTTGCAATAGGCGGCATTAACATAACCAATATAAGTGAGCTTAAAGGCTTGGGGCTTAATGGTGCGGCTGTGGTTTCTGCCATATTTGCCAAAGAAGATATATATAGTGCCTCAAAAGAGCTAAGGGCAATTTGTAATGAGGTGTTTAACTGATGAAAGCTGTTATTTTTGATGCTGACGGTACAATACTTGATTCAATGCCTGTATGGGATAATGCAACAAGTAACTATCTTATAAGTATAGGAATAAAGCCTGAAAGTGAGCTTGATGAAAAAATATCTACAATGAGCTTTGCTTCTGCCTGTGAATACATTATTGGAAAATACCGGGTTAATAAAACCGTAGATGAGATGATTACGGAAATAGTAAATATCGTTGCAGATAAATACCGCTATGAGGTTCCCCTAAAGGAGGGTGCATATGAGTTTATTCATAAGCTTCACAGTATGGGTGTAAGGCTTTGTGTAGTAACAGCCTCGGAAAGAGCGTATATTACGGATTGCTTAAAAAGACTTGATATTTTACAATGTATGGAATTTGTTATGACCTGCAGTGAGGAAAAGCTGGATAAAAACAACAGTACTATTTATGACAGGGCAAGGCAAAGGCTTGGTACTCCTTTAGAGGAAACAGTTGTTTTTGAAGATGCACTTCATGCTGTACAGGCGGCTGTAAAAGGCGGATATACGGTTTACGGTGTTTATGATAAAACCATGGAGGAATTTATACCTCGGATTAAAAAGCTTGCGAAAAAATATATCTACAGCTATAATGAAATTAAGACCGTTTAATGCGGTCTTTTTTTAGTAAAATTTTTATTACACTTTAACACACAGCCCATAACAATATTTTGAAAAATTGTAATTAATTTATAAAAAAAGTGCGATATATTTAAAAAATTATATTGATTTTATATTCAAATTTGGTTATAATGTACTTATCTATGAATAGTAAATTTTGTAGTTGTGCATATGGATTTGACGAAACAGCTCAAGTCTGTGTAAAGTTAAATGTGTATGTCGGAATTGTGAAAGTTATCATTTCATAGGAACAATCGGGTTTATAACCGAAATAAAAAAGGAGGAATTAATTAATGAAAAAACGTAGAATAGTTGCTTTAGCACTTGCGACAACTATGGTGTTTTCAAGCTTTCCTACTGCTACCTTTGCAGATGAAGCCGTTGTTTCAGAGGCTGCTGTAGAGGCAAAGGTTGAAGAAGCATCTGTCAGTGAAGATGAAGCCTCATCGGACTCTGCACTTGATGCCTATGCTGCCGATACGTTTATGAGAGGCGGTATGATTACAAACGTTGCAGAAGATGCTGAATGGAAAGCAACAGTTACCGGTGACGCAGGCTCACAGGCTAAGGTTGACGGTGAAGTTAAGTACGTAGGTACAGGCGAAAATGCTGTATATACCGATGTGCCATACTATTCCGTAATTGAAAATGATGACGGAAGTGTAGGCATGCGTATGGGTCTTTTTGATAAGGACGGCAACTTGCTTGAGGCTATCGGTAAGATTTCAAGCAGTAGTGATGGTTTAACCTTGTATTATAAGGACGGACTTACTGTTGATGATAACTTTGAGTTGTCAGCAACTGCTGAAATTAAAAACATTTTTAACGAAAATAATCAGGTTGCATTTGGTATTACCGTAAGAGATGAAGTAAGACCTATGAGAAACATCACAAAGCCTGTTGAATCAATTTCAGTAGGTCCTGTACAGATGAATAACTTAGGTAAATCAAACGGTATGCTTAAGGTATTTGCAAGACATGGCGGAAAGTTAATTACCGCAGATCCTTCAAGTACAAGCTCAATCCCTGCATTCTTAAATGAGGCAGAGGAAAGACCTGCAGTAGGTGATGTAATTGACTTTAAGCTCAGAAAGAATGGTAATGCTTATATTCTTACATACGGAGATCAGACCCCTGTAACCGTATACAATTATATGAACTTTACAGGTGATATTTATCCTGCACTTTTTGCTGTAAGAGGTGCTGAGGTTGAATTCTCAAATATTGAGTTCAAGAAAATTGCAGATAAGTACACATCTATTGAGATAGCTCAGGAGCCTGACAGGACATTATATGTAATCGGCAGTGACCTTGATACCTCAGGTCTTAGAGTAGTAGGCACTCTTCCTGACGGTTCACAGGAAACTCTTTCAGAGGATGAATATGACATTGTAGGCTATGATGATGTTAAGGACACAGCAGGTACACATACTATTTCCGTTGTATACGGCAACAGTGTGGATACCTTTGATGTAACTCTTGAGCCTCTTAAGGTATCTGACATTAAGGTTACATATCCAACAGCAAGAAACGTATTCTACACAGGCTCTAAATTCAGCAATGTAGGTCTTGTTGTATCGGCAACTTTTAATGACGGTACTGTAGAAACCCTTGAAGAAGAGGATTACATCTTAAAGATGGACGGTCAGGTTATTGACGATTCTCTTTACTTTACCGAGGATATGATTGGTGAAAAGACCATTACGGTTGAGTACACAGATCAGGATCCTAACGTTGATCCAAACGGTAAGGTGGCAAGCTTTAATATTAGAGTAGATGAAGCGGAGATTGAGGGTCTTTATGTTGGTACACTTCCTGCAAAGACAGTTTATTACATTGGTGATGAGCTTAACACAGCAGGTTTGGTTGTAAGAGCAAGATACAACCTTGCAACAGGCGTTAAGTACCAGGCACTTCTTGACAGTGAGTACACAGTAGAGGGCTTTGACAGCAGCAAGCCTGCCGAAAAGCAAACTCTTACAGTTGTTCTTAAGAAGGATCCTTCAAAGACAACTACCTTCAATATTACCGTTAAGGAAAGAAAGGCAGTTGCTGCACAGATTTTAACATATCCAAGAACAACCTTTAACGTTGGTGAAAGATACGATGCTAAGGGTATGGTTATCGCTACTCTTTTTGATAACGAGGACCTTGAAGATATGTACAATGACATCTACTACTACTTTGATGGTAGCAGATACTATACAACAGTAAATCCTGATGAAGAGGGTGATGCTACACCTGATGCAGACGGTACATATACTGTTGACTACGAGGCACTTTTAAACAATACAGAGAACAGACCTGACTATTACATTGACCTTTCTGCTTATGACAACACTAAGGTAGGTACAACTCAGGTTTCTATCGTATTTAATGATTATGAACCCGAAGTAATCCCTGTAACTGTTGAAGAAACAGCAACCCATATCTGGAAGCCAACTATCTTTGGTGCATCTTCAATGGGTCTTAACAATGGTACAGGCGGCGAGCCTCCATCAGAAATTTATGTAAACGGTACATTAGTTGATGGTTCAAATTATGATCAGGCTATCGGCTTTATGGAAAACGGTAAGCTTAAGAACGTTGATAACGTAAGACTTCTTTCCTGGGATAAGGCAGGTAAGATTTCAGGCGACCAGGACGGTATTGCTTACTACTACACAAGAATTGATGCAGACAATAACTTTACATTATCTGCTGATATTAAGGTAAACAGATATATTGTTGACCCTGATGATCCTGACGATCAGGTTGAGCTTGCTAAGACTAAGGCTGAGGCTGAGGATCTTCTTGGACGTACAGTAACACTTGAGGAAGCAATTGATATGTCTCGTGACGGACAGGAGTCTTTCGGTCTTGAGGCAAGAGATGCTATAGCATTATTCGCTAAGGATACCTTAGGTGATGATAACCTTATTACTATTGATACAAACAAGGCACAGCTTGACCAGTACGGTGAGCCTATTAACATTTGGGAAGCTTACGTTAAGGGCATGAGTGCTGTTGACTACAAGGGTAAGGAAAGACAGGTAACAATTACCAACGTTGCTCCTGTGTTTGCATCTAATATTGTTCTTGCCGGTGGTTACAGTGGTGCTACATATTCTAAGGATATTACATCATCAAGCTACTACAAGAATACACACCTTAACAGAATTAACCTTTTCGTTAGAAAGGGTGTTTCCGACTATATTAACTCAGGCGGTACAAGAGTAGGCCCTTACGAGACTACCGATGAACCTGCTATGAAGAATGACAGATATAATATCACTCTTCAGAGAATTAACTACGGTTATAAGATTACTACATACAACTATCAGACAGGTGAAACAAGAAGCAACTATTCCTTCGATACAACCGATGGTCTTGAAGATCTTCTTGTAACACAGGAGGATAGAGATAACATCTGGGTAGGCTTCTATGCTTGTCGTTGGGCTGATATTGATGTTTCAAATATTGAGCTTTATGAGACAAACCCTGAAACTGACCCTGTTATCAGTAACCTTACAGAGGAAACATACTCACCAAGAATTTCAGTAGAGTCAAGCCTCTACACAAGTTCTTCAAACTACAACCTTGTTCTTAAGGCTAACAACAAGTCAGGCGGTCTTGTTACTATCAGACAGAACGATGAAGAAGTTTATACTGATATGCCTATTTCAAGAAAGGCAACAAGCTTCCCTATTACACTTGAGCCTGATTCAAAGACAAACTTTACAGTAACATATACTCCAAGTAGAGTTGACGACTGTGTATCTTATGAGCCTGTTGTTGAGAGATTTGTTGTAACAAACAAGGCACTTGACACAGCTCTTGAAAACATTTATGTAAGTCCTGACGGCTCTGTTAAGACAGGTGACGGTTCAAGAGAGAATCCTATCGATCTTGAAAGTGCTATCGGTCTTTGTAATGCAGGTCAGAAGGTTGTTATGCTTGACGGTACATATAATATAAGCGATAAGATTACTATTCCTTTAGCTAACTCAGGTACTCCTATTGCAAGAAAGTACCTTGTAGCTGATGAAGGTGCTAACCCGGTTATTGACTGCCGCAAGCTTACAGGTGGTTTCTCAATTGCAGCTTCTTACTGGGTATTTGAAGGCTTTACTGTATGCAATGCCGCAGGTAACACCAAGTCCTTTGAGGTTGGCGGTAACCATATAATTGTTGAAAACTGTACCTTCCATGACAATGGTGATACAGGTCTTCAGATCAGCCGTGTAGATGATTCTGACAGAATTGATGAATGGCCTGGTTATAACTATATTAAGAATTGTGAGTCTTACAACAACGCTGACCCATCCAAGAACAATGCGGACGGCTTTGCTGCTAAGCTTACATCAGGCTACGGTAACATCTTCAAGGGTTGTGTGGCTCACCATAACGTAGACGATGGTTGGGATCTTTACACCAAGCTTGCAACAGGTCCTATTGGTCTTGTTACACTTGAGGATTGTGTAGCTTACAGACAGGGTTATGAGCTTTATGACGACGGTACTGAAGGCGTTTGGGCTGATCCTGACGGTAACAACGGTTTCAAGACCGGTGGTGAAAATATTTCTGTAATGCACTATCTTAAGGATTGTATTACATTTGAGAACTACGGTAGCGGTATCGACTCTAACTTTAACCCATGGTTAAAGGCAAGAAACGTTATCTCTTATGCTAATGAAAGATACAACGTAGCTCTTTATACTGACTTACCAAGTAACTATGCTTACGATATGAAGGGTGTTATTTCATATAAGGGTCTTAAGGCAGACAGAATTGGTACTGTAAGCTTTGATGAAAATATCTCTTATGAAAACGCTTCTTCAGCTTCCGTAGATGTTGAGGGTACTTATGTAGAGCAGGCAGTTGAGCCTCTTCTCAGCCCATACAACTACTTCATCTATGGCTTTGACGGTTCAGCAGGTGCTGATGAGCAATTTGCAAGTGAGGAAGTATTTAACCAGCATTACGGTTTCAAGAACTATGAAGACAACGGTTCAAAGCTTAACTACAACTCACTTAAGACACTTGCTAACGGTACTTATGACCTTAACTCATACAACAGTGAGTTAAAGATGGTTGACGACAGCTTCTTCAAGAGCGTAGATAGCTCTGATGTTGTTAAGAACGGTCGTTATGAGAAAAATGAAGACGGCTCATTTGTAATGGGTGACTTCCTTGCTCTTACAACACCTTATGTACACGATGAAGGTGATGAGATTGACTACAGCAAGGTTGAAACAACAGAAACAACAACAGAAGCTACAACAGAGGCTCCTTCAACAGAAACAACAACTAAGAAGCCTTCATCA
The DNA here is from genome assembly GCA_958426775.1 of uncultured Bacillota bacterium. Taxonomy (GTDB): domain Bacteria; phylum Bacillota; class Clostridia; order Lachnospirales; family CAG-274; genus CALWRD01. The sequence goes on along the minus strand of CATZZP010000024.1, from coordinate 40 downwards.
GGCGATAGCAGCAGTGGTTCATCATCAGGCGGTGGCGGCG
>CATZZP010000023.1 GCA_958426775.1 uncultured Bacillota bacterium | reverse complement strand
TAAAAACAGCGTAGCAGCTGTTGAAACTGCTACGCTGAAAAAAGTCTAACTTTTTAGGGTCACATCAATTTTTTCAACCACACCAAATATTGCAGAATTTTTTTATCACCCTGTTTTTGTTTTGTTATTTTTATTTTTTTTTGAGTAGGTAAATCCTCATACATAGCATTAAACAGCTCTGTCAGAAAGTACTTATTATCAACATCGGACACTAAAAGCATATCCTTAGCTCCCTTATAGGGCTTTACAAAAATTACCTCAGGCATATAAGCTATTGCAGACTTCACAGGCTTAACAAGTAATCTGTCATCATAGATACTGTCTGCAATTTTTCCTTTATAGTAGATAATATATTACCATCATTGATTTATGGATTATATCATCTAACTGAGATAATTATTCTAAAATAAAGCAGAGGTATTCTTGGCTTGATGCCATTAATTAATCCTCAAGTCTTGCTTCAAGCTGAGCTTTTGCAGCCTCATAACCCGGTTTACCAAGGAGAGCAAACATATTCTTTTTATATGCCTCAACACCCGGCTGGTCAAATGGATTTACACCAAGGAGATAACCGCTTACACCTAAGGTCTTTTCAAAGAAGTAAACTAGCTCACCGAAGGTGTAGGCATCTGCCTTTTCAATTTCAATGACCATAGTAGGTACGCCACCGTCAATATGAGCAAGATATGTACCGCCATATGCCTTACTGTTTACATACTGAATACTTTTGCCTGCCGCAAAGTTAAGACCGTCAACATTTTCAGGGTTAGTTTCTATAACAATATCCTTTTTAGCATTTTTAATCCAGAGTACGGTTTCAAATAAAAATCTACTGCCGTCCTGTATAAACTGACCTATGGAGTGTAAATCCGTTGAGAAGTTTGCACTAACAGGGAAAATACCCTTTTGGTCTTTGCCCTCGCTCTCGGCATAGAGCTGTTTATACCATTCGCCGAACATAGTAAGAGATGGCTCATAGTTAGCAAGTATTTCAACATTTTTACCTTTTCTGTATAGACAATTTCTGATAGCTGCATACTTAAGGCAGTCATTTGTTTCAATGGTACCGTCTTTATACTTGGTTGCCGCATCTGCCGCACCCTGCATAACTGCATCAATATCAATGCCTGCCGTAGCCATAAGTAAAAGACCTACCGGGGTAAGCACGGAAAATCTGCCGCCTATATCATCTGTAATAACAAAGGTTTCGTAACCCTCCTTATCACAAAGGGACTTTAATGCACCTCTTGATTTATCGGTTGTTGCAAAAATCCTTTCTTTAGCACCCTCTTTGCCATATTTATCCTCTACCATTTTCTTGAAAATTCTAAAGGCAATCGCAGGCTCTGTTGTAGTGCCTGATTTTGATATAACATTTACCGAAAAATCTCTGTCGCCTAAAATCTCGATAATATCATTTAAGTAGTCAGAACTGATGCTGTTGCCCACAAAGTAAATTTCAGGTAATCCCGGGTGCTTTTTAAGGTTGTAGTTACTGCCGTTAATAAATTCTAAAGCAGCTCTTCCTCCTAAGTAGGAGCCGCCTATACCAATAACTATAAGCACTTGGCTGTTTGACTGTATCTTTTTTGCAGCCGCTTTAATGCGAGCAAATTCTTCCTTATCATAATCAAAAGGAAGGTTTACCCAACCTAAAAAGTCATTGCCTGCTCCTGTTTTTTCGTTAAGTGTTTTGTTGGCAAGCTGTACCATAGTTTCCATCTTAGCAAGCTCACCGTCTGCAATAAAGTTTTCTACTCCTTTGGTTTTAAAGTTGATTGACATTTTACATCATCCCTTCTTTATATAATATTAGTTTGCATTATTGTAATGTATTTAGGGTTTCAAAGCTGTAGCCCTGTGCCTTTAAGCTGTCTATTATATCAGGCAATGCCTCTGTATTAGAGCTTGATACTGCGTGTAAAAGCAATATTGCACCATTGTGGTATCTCTCCATTACGGTGTTGTAGGCAACGTCTTTCCCGGGTTGATTATCTGTTTCCCAATCCTTATAAGCAAAGCTCCAAAATATAGTTTTATAGCCCATATTATGGGCAAGGGCAAGGGTTCTCTCGCTGTAGTCACCCATAGGCGGTCTGAAAATCTTAGGCATATCATAACCCGTAATTTCCTTATAGGTATTGGCTGTTTTTGTAAGCTCCTGCGAAAACTCGTTGTCACTTAATTCAGGTGAGCTTAAATGACGGGAGCTGTGGTTGCCTACTGTATGCCCCTCTGCCTGCATACGCTTAATAAGCTGTGGATTGCGTTTTATGTAGTCCTCTGTAACAAAAAATGCTGCTTTAACCTGCTTATTTTTAAGTATATCAAGTATCTTTGAGGTATAGCCGTTTTCGTAACCCTCGTCAAAGGTTAAGTAAATCACTTTATTTTGGGTATCCCCCACATAATAGGCATTGTACTTTTTATAGTCTATACCGCTTTTTACGGCAGGAGTTTTATGCTCCTTGTTAGGCATGTAATACCAACCATACCTTGTGTTTGATAACTTGCATGTATCAAAAATCAGGTTGGTTGTAGCTTCTGTAGTAGCTTCCGTTACAGTAGTAAGGGTGGTTGTCCGAGCATTAAGGTTCTCGCTTAGGTTCTTGCCTTTTTGTGCATTATCCTTTATACCGCCTGCAATTGTAAGGGCAGTAACAGCACCGGCAATAAGAATGTTAGAATATAGCTTGATAAGAACCACCTCCATAAAAATATAATAACATAATACTTTAATAATTTCCACAAAAAATTAATAAATTTTGCGACAGATTTAAACAGATTTAACATAATTAGCTTGTATTTATCAAAAGTAATAAAATGATGGCACAATACACGGCATATTAAAAAAATACTTAGACATAAAACCTTATTTGTGATATAATATATAAACTAAAAATTTTATAAGGAGAAGTTAAAATGAAAAAGTTTTTAAGTGCATTTATGTCAGCAGTTATTCTTTCAGGCTCTTTATCGGTTATGTCTGTAACGGCTTCAGCTGCACCACAGCTTAGCATAGCAGCAGGAGATATAAACACTGTATATGCTGAATGGTCGGACGACAGTAATGCAGCAGAGGCTAAGGTATATTACAGACAAAGCGGTACAAGTGAGTATACAGCTGTAGATGCACCTCTTGTAAGGCAGGACGGTACAGGAGGACGCGTAGATATACCGGGTCTTAAGGCAGGCAAATATGATATACGTATTGAAACCTCAAGCGGTACAACCCTTGCACGTAAGGAGATACCTGTAGAGAGTGCGGATATTTCAGGCTATGCACATTTTAATTATAGCAATATAGGCGGTTATAATGACGATGGTACACCTAAGTCAGATGCGGTAATTTTATATGTAACTAATGAAAATAAAAACACTGTTACCTTAAACGGTAAAACGGGTATAGGCAACATACTTACAAATGCATATAGTATAAGTACTCCTCTTATTGTGCGTATTATTGGCAAGGTGGATACCCAGACAAGGGATAGTGACGGTACCAAGACAACTGATATAAACAACGGCGTTGTAGCTATTAACGGTCTTACAGATAAGGCTATGAGTGATGACTCTTACTTTAATATGTGCGATGTAAATACCCCTAAAAACCTTACAATCGAGGGCATAGGTGATGATGCAGTTATTGAAAAGTGGGGATTTACTTTTAAAAGAGGTACGGGTGTAGAGGTTAAAAATCTTAACTTTACCAAGTATCCTGAGGATGCGTGCAGTACCAGCGGCGGTCAGCACATATGGATACATAACAATACCTTTGATATAGGTGAAAATAAGTATGACTTAACTACTGAGCAGGACAAGCATGAGGGTGACGGCTCAACAGATATTATTGAGTCAAAGTATGTTACTCTTTCATATAACCGTTATAATAACTGTCATAAAACTGCTTTACACGGTGGTAGCGACAGTGTAAAGCAGTATAACATTACATGGCATCATAATTATTTTAACCAAAGCTCTTCACGTATGCCCCTTGTAAGGCATGCAAATGTACACTCCTATAATAACTATTTCTATAAGGGCAGTAGCTGCATTGATGCAAGAGCAAGTGCATGGGTGTTTTCAGAGGCAAACTATTTTGATGATTGCGATAATGCTTATCTGACCACGGTAAGCTCAAGTCAGGGTAACCCTGTTATTAAAGCATATAATGATGTGCTTGTAAATTCAGGTATGAGAGATAGAGCAGGCACAATCTATACTGCCGTATCAAGAGATGAAGTCTATGATGTAAGCTCTAATATGGAAACATATCATAACTTTGATACCGATACAAGTAAATTTTACTATGATGCAACCGATAATGTAAGTGACGTTGAGTATCTTACAAGTGCAAAGCAGGCTAAGATAGATTGTATTGCAAACAGCGGTGTGCTTGTAAGTGATAATGTACTTGAGGGTGTTGAAGATAACGACGGTAATGAAAACCCAAGTGAATCAACAACAGAAACTACAACAGAAACTACAACGACAGATAATACAGAAACCACAACTGTTATTACTACAACAGAAAACACAACCGAAACGACAACAGAAACCACAACCGAAACCACAACAACAGGTGAAGTAAACATCTTTAACGGGCTTAAAGCAGGCGTTGACTACGGGGATGTTTTTGTTTTGGAGGATATGCCTTTTACGGTAGATTCACAGACCATTGACGGTATTGATTATGCGGGCAGAGTAAGCTCTGCTTCAAACCCAAGCTTTACGGATAATATACCGACAGGAGGTTGTGTAATTAAATTAACACCAAAAAATAATGCAGAGTTTACAATTGCATTTAAGCTTAATAAAAACAAGACCTTTTATCTGACAGACGAAACAGGTGCAACTGTTGCTGAGATTGTAGGCAGCACAACAGAGTCAGCTTTCTATAGAACAAGCTATCAGCTTACCGGAGGAAAGACTTATTATGCGTATTGTAAAGGCTCCAAAATGGCAACCTACGGCTTATCACTCGTACAAAGTGAGGGTCAGGTATTTATATACGGTGATGCGGATAACTCCGGAAAAATAACCTCAAATGATGCCTCTTTTATACTTTCAAAGGTTCTTGATAATAACTTTGAAACAGGACTTGATAAGGTGAATGCAGATGTTCTTGAATACTTGGATTTAAACGGCAGCGGTGATTTGGATGCGGCAGATGCGGCGGAGGTAATTACCAAGGTACTTGATAATGAGTATGTGTTTCCATGTCTTAAATAAATAACAAAAAAAGTGCTTTCAGATTAACCTGAAGGCACTTTTTTACTCAATTATTTTTTTGGAGGTCTTAAACCGAAGTACTGGTAATAGTCAACCTTTATGTTGCCGTTAAACAACTTACGTTTTTTATCTGCTTTTTTACCGTAAAGCTGCTCAAAGCCTTCATGAGATGTAACCACATAAACAGACCAGGTTCTATCAGCAAGGAAAAGCTTGCCCATATCCCTGTAAAGCTGTTCAACCTCAGCTAACTCCCCCATACGCTCGGCATAAGGCGGATTACATATGCAAACACCGTATTCTCCTTTAAGCTTTACTTTGTTAAGGGGCCTTAATTCAAAGTGTATACAATCATCAACTCCTGCATTTTCTGCATTTCTTTTAGCTATTTCAATAGCCTTTGGATTTATGTCAGAGCCGTAAATTTCAGGAGTAAGGTCAACATTAATAGCTGAAAATGCCTCTGTACGTGCTTCCCTCCAACAGGCAGAGTCAATAAGACCCCATTGTTCACATACAAATTTACGTGATATTCCGGGAGCAATATTCTTTGCTTTTAGTGCCGCTTCAATAGCTATTGTGCCTGAGCCGCAACAAGGGTCAAGGAGTATTCTGTCGGGACGGTAATAGCTTAAATCTACAAGTGCATGTGCAATAGTTTCCTTTAACGGGGCAAGCACCGCACTGTCACGATAGCCTCTTTTATTAAGTGCTTCACCTGTTGTATCAAGGGTGATGGTGGCAATATCCTTTAAAAGGGCTACTTGTACCTTATAGGTGGCACCTGTTTTTTCAAACCAGTTTATGTTATATTTTTCTTTCAGTTTGTCAACAATAGCTTTTTCCGCTATAGACTGACAGTCAGGCACACTGTAAAGTGTGGATTTAATTGACTTGCCTGTAATTATAAATCTGCCGTCTGCAGGTATTAAGTCACCCCAGGGTAAAGCCTTTGTACCCTCAAAAAGCTCATCAAAGGTAAGTGCCTTAAAACGACCGACTACAAGCTGTACTCTGTCAGCAGAGCGTAAATTTATGTTGAGTTTGGGAATATCCCTGAGGCTTGCCTCAAGCTCTATGGCACCGTCTGATACGTTGAGCTTTTCATAGCCTAAATTAATAAGCTCTCTTTTAACTATTGCCTCTAAACCAAAGGTAGTGGCAATCGATAATTTAACTTTATCCATATTTTACCTCTTTATTGTTTAATATTTTTATTATACATCAAATATTAAGTATAGTCTACAGCCAAAATAATAAAAGCCGTATTGCAAAAAAGCAAAATTCTGTTATAATAATATATAAGTAAAACTATGCCGACAGGAGGTTATGTTATGGAAGAAAAAGCTAAGGGACAAATACAGATAGCAGATGATGTTATAGCATCTATTGCAGGAACAGCTGCACTTGAGGCAGAGGGCATCAGCTCTCTTGCAGGAGCAGGCTTTGGTAAGCTGGGTAAGAAAAACAGAGCCGGAGTTGCTATTAAGGTTGACGGTAAATTAGTTGAGGCAGAAATAAATGTAAATGTACTGCATGGATGTAAGATACAGCAGGCAGCTGTAGAAGCACAAAACAAGGTAAAAGAAGCTGTTGAAACAATGACAGGTCTTGAGGTGTGCTGTGTGAATGTACATGTAAGCGGTATAGAGTTTGAAAAAAATCAGGAGCCTACTCAGGCTGAATAATAGGAGTTTAAAATGAGCAGAAGAACAGCAAGAAAGCACGTAATGAAAATTTTATTTCAGACAGAATTCAATACAGATGAAGCTTTGGATGCAATTATTGAAACCTATAGTAATGAAATAGAAAAAATTGACAGCAGAGATTTATACTTTATAAAAAGCGAGCTTGAGGGCATTAATGAAAATACCGATATACTTGTTGATACTATAAATAAGTATGCAACGGGCTGGAGTGTTGACAGAATGAATAAGCTCGATGTTGATATACTTAAAATTGCAATTTATGAGGTGCTTTTTTGTGAGGATATTCCCGATAAGGTTGCGGCTAATGAGGCTGTAGAGCTTGCAAAGGAATATAGCGAGGATAAGGCACCGGGCTTTATAAACGGTATTTTGAGTAAGGTTATAGGCAGTAAGGAATAATATATGAACTCAGGGGTTTATACTGTAGCACAGTTAAATAAATATATAAAACAGCTTATTGAAAATGATATATTTTTAAGAGATATATTGGTAGAGGGCGAAATTTCAAACTTTAAGGCACATAGCAGCGGACATATGTACTTTACCCTGAAGGACGAAGGTGGGGCTATAAACAGCGTTATGTTTCGTTTTAATGCAGAGGGTCTTAAATTTATGCCCGAAAACGGTATGAAGGTTATAGTAGGCGGATATATATCCCTTTATGAGAAAACCGGTCAGTATCAGCTGTATATACAGACTATGGAGCCGGCAGGAAAGGGTGCTTTGTATCTTGCCTATGAGCAGTTAAAGGCAAGGCTCGAAAAAGCAGGTGTCTTTGACCCTAAGTATAAAAAGCCTATTCCTCCATATCCTGATTGTGTGGCAGTTATTACCTCGCCTACAGGTGCGGCTGTTAGAGATATTATGCAAATTTCAAGGCGGCGTAATCCTAACGTTAAAATTGTTATCTTACCTGTGCTTGTACAGGGAGAGGGTGCGGCACCTGATATAGTAAGAGCTATAAGGGAGCTTAACGAATGGGGCGGTGCTGATGTTGCCGTTGTAGGCAGAGGCGGCGGTTCTATTGAAGATTTGTGGGCATTTAACGAGGAAATAGTTGCAAGAGCAATTTTTGAGTCTGAAATACCTATAATATCTGCTGTCGGGCATGAAACGGACTTTACTATTGCAGACTTTATAGCAGATATGCGGGCACCTACTCCGTCGGCGGCGGCAGAGCTTGCAATACCTGAGGCTAAGGGCTTTAAAAATACAACAGCACAGCTCTTTAACCGTCTTAACCTTAATATGGAAAAACGATTAAGGGAAAACAGGCTTATATTTGAAAGCCTTATAAATAAAAATGTATTTAAATATCCGTTAACGGAAATAAATAATAATGAAATCTATCTTTATGAGCTTTATAAAAGACTGACAAGAGCTGTTAACACCAAAAAGGAAAATATAGCTCTTAGGTTTACTAATCTTACAGACGGTCTGGAAAGGCTATCTCCTTTAACTGTTATGAAAAAGGGCTATTCATTGGTATTTAATGAAGAAGGTGCTCTTATTAAAAGTGTAAAGGAGCTTAAGCCTGAACAGACAGTAACAATAAAGCTTAGTGACGGTGATATTAACGCAGTAATTAAGGAGTAATTATGGGAAAAAAGACGTTTGAAGGCTCTTTAGAAAGGCTTGAAGAAATAGTGGAGCTTATGGAGCAGGGACAGGTAGACTTAGAACAGTCGGTAAAGCTCTATAAGGAAGGGGTAGACTTATCCCTTTTTTGTGCCTCAAAGCTAAAGGAGGCGGAGCAGGAAATTTCTGTCTTACAAAAAACAGCAGAGGGTGTATTTGAAAAAAGACCTTTTGAATCTGTGGAGGAATAATATGAATTTTAATGCTGAATTGGAAAGAAAAATACAGGCAGTAGATAACAGTCTGAAGGAATACTTAAAGCCCCGTTATCCTGAAATAATTTTTGAGGCTATGGGCTACAGTCTTTTTGCAGGAGGTAAAAGATTACGTCCTGTGCTTATGCTGTCTGCTTGTGAGGCTGAGGGCGGTAACGAGGCTGAGGTTATGCCGTTTGCATGTGCTTTGGAAATGATACATACCTATTCCTTAATCCATGATGATTTACCGGAAATGGATAATGATGATTTCCGCAGAGGCAAGCCCACCTGTCATAAGCAGTTTAATCAGGGTATAGCAGTTCTTGCAGGTGACGGACTTTTAACCTATGCCTTTGAGGTTATGCTTAAAAAAGCTGTTGAAAGCTTTGACAGCAAGTACGTTGGTGCCGCAGAAACTATAGCAAGACTTTCCGGCAGTGAAGGTATGCTTGTAGGTCAGGTGGTAGATGTTACTTCTGAAGGAAAGCAAATTGATAACAAAACCCTTGATTATATACACAAAAATAAAACAGGCGGTCTTATCAAGGCGGCACTTATCAGCGGTGCAACTATAGCCGGTGCAGATAGGGAACGTTTGGCAAAATATGAGATGATGGGGGACAAGCTTGGTCTTGCCTTTCAGATTATGGATGATATATTGGATGTTACAAGTACTCAGGAGATTTTAGGTAAGCCTGTATTCAGTGATGAAAAAAATGACAAGGTAACCTACGTGTCAATGTACGGTATGGACAAAGCAAGGCAAGATTATTTCAACCTTTGTGCAGATGTAAATGAGCTTGCCTGTAAGCTTGGAGGCAAGGAGGGCTTTTTGGCTTTATACTGTGAAAGTCTTGTAAACAGAGTAAAATAATAGGAGATGCTTATGCACTATATTCAACAACTTTTGGAAAACAGACTGATAATTACTTCTATTGTAGCTTGGCTGATTGCCCAGCTTTTAAAAATTATAACTGACACTATTGAAACAAAAAAATTTGATTTAAACCTTGTGTTGGCATCAGGCGGTATGCCCAGCTCTCATACCTCCTTTGTAACCTCACTTGGCTTTGGGGTTGGTTTTACTGAGGGCTTTAATTCAACTGCATTTGCCATTTGTGCGGTTTTGGCAATGGTTGTTATGTATGATGCAGCAGGTGTCAGACGTGCTGCGGGCAAGCAGGCTGCTGTGCTTAACCTTATTATGTCACGTATGGAGTACAGAGGTTTAAAAATTGATGTTAAGCTTAAAGAGTTATTGGGTCATACACCGGTTGAAGTAAGTGCAGGTGCATTATTAGGCTTTGTTGTAGCCTTAGTATCCTTTGTTTTGATATAAAAACTCCGTAAATTTGGGGAGAGAGGCGTGTTTTAATTATGTATCTTGAGAAAATTAATTCTCCTGAAGACTTAAAAAAACTTGATATAAAAAAATTGGATAAGCTGGCAGAGGAAATAAGAGCCTTTCTTGTAAATTCCGTTTCCAAGACGGGCGGTCACTTAGCCTCTAACCTGGGTGTGGTGGAGCTTACTATTGCCTTGCATTATTGCTATAACTGCCCTAAGGATAAAATTGTATGGGATGTAGGTCACCAGGCGTATACTCATAAAATCCTTACCTGCAGAAAAAATGAGTTTGTCAGCCTTAGAAAGCTTGATGGCTTAAGCGGCTTCCCTCAGGTTAAGGAAAGTCCGTATGACAGCTTTACAACAGGTCATAGCTCCACTTCGGTTTCAGCCGCCTTAGGTCTTGCAACAGCGAGAGATTTAAAGGGTGAAAACTTTAATGTAGCGGCAGTTTTAGGTGACGGTGCCATGACAGGCGGTCTTGTATACGAGGCTCTTAACAATGCAGGCAGAAGTAATACAAAAATGCTTATTGTCCTTAATGATAATCAGATGTCCATATCTGAAAATGTAGGTGCTATGAGCCGCTATTTAAGTGAGCTTAGAACTACCGAAAAATATATGGATGCCAAGACAGATATTAAAAAGACTCTTGATAAGGTGCCTGTGGTAGGTCATTCTCTTACCAGCTTTGTAGGCAAAACAAAAGATGGTCTGAAATATTCCATTATGCCAAACGTTATGTTTGAACAGCTTGGCTTAAAATATTTCGGACCTATAGACGGTCATGACATTAAAAAGCTTGTTAATATTTTAAACAGAATAAAGAAAATAAACGGACCTGTACTTCTTCATGTTATTACTAAAAAGGGTAAGGGCTATAATCCTGCGGAGGTACAGCCAAGTAAGTACCACGGTGTAGGTAAGTTTGAGGTTAGTACAGGCAAAATGCTTTCCTCAAATGCAGGCGAAAGCTGGACAGATATTTTTTCTAAAAAACTGGTTCGTATGGCAAAGGAAGATATACGTATCTGCGGTATTACTGCGGCAATGCCTTCAGGTACGGGTATGGAAAGCTTTGGCAGGGCGTTTCCTAAGCGTATGTTTGATGTGGGTATTGCAGAGGAGCATGCAGTGACTTTCAGTGCGGGACTTGCTAAGTGCGGTATGGTTCCTGTTTTTGCTGTATATTCAACCTTTTTACAGCGTTCCTATGACCAGATTATACATGATGTGTGCCTGCAAAAGCTTCATGTGGTTTTTGCAGTAGACAGAGCGGGTATAGTAGGTGATGACGGCTGTACACATCAGGGTATATATGACATATCCTTTATGAGCAGTATACCTAACCTTACTGTTATGGCACCTAAAAATAAGTACGAGTTAGAGAGTATGCTGGAATTTGCGGTAGCCTTTGACGGTCCTATAAGCCTGAGATACCCAAGAGGCAAGGCATCGGATATACTTAAAAGTGCAGCGGAGCCTGTTGAATATGGTAAGTCAGAACTTATTTATAAGGGCGAAAAAATTGCTCTTGTAAGCGTTGGTGCTATGGCTGACCATGTGGTAGGTGTCTATGAAAGGCTTATTAATGAAGGCTACAAGCCGGAGCTAATAAATGCAAGGTTTATTTCGCCTATTGACAAGACTATGCTTTATAGACTTGCAGACAGCTTTGATTATATATTTACCTTTGAGGATAATATTTATTCGGGCGGTTATGGTGCAAAGGCAAGCCAGCTTCTTGCGGAAAAGGGCTGTAAGGCAGTTGTTAAAAACTTTGCTTTCCCTGATACATATATTGAGCAGGGTACACGAGGTCAGCTTTTTGAGAGATATAAAATGGATAGTAACGGATTGTATGAACAGATAAAATATATTTTGGAAAATGAGAATTGATATTGCATTAAAGGAGCAGTTTAATATATCACGTCAAAAGGCTAAGGAGCTTATTGAAAACGGAAAGGTTACCTTAAACGGTAAGACAGTACTAAAGTCTTCCCGGGAGGTTTCGGATTGCGATGTATTAAAAATAAAGGACTTTGATATACTTAAATATGTAAGCAGAGGCGGTTTAAAGCTTGAAAAAGCACTTGATAGCTTTAAAATAAACGTAGACGGACTTACCTGTCTTGATATAGGTGCATCTACGGGAGGCTTTACCGATTGCCTTTTACAAAAAGGAGCAAGGCGTGTTTTTGCTCTTGATGTCGGCACAAGTCAGCTTGCGGAAAGCCTTAGAAATGACGAAAGAGTAATTTCTATGGAAAATACAGACATAAGAAATGCAGATATTGAAAGGGTTGATTTTATTTGTATGGATGTTTCCTTTATATCTGTTACAAAGGTCCTTTATAAAGCAGAGGATTTACTCAAGGATAAGGGTAAGGCTGTTATACTTATTAAACCTCAGTTTGAGGCAGGCAGAGAATATCTTAATAAAAAAGGTATAGTTAAGGATACTAAAATACATAAAAGAGTAATTAATGCTGTTGTGACTTGTGCCAAAGAGGTTAATTTAACACCCTTAGGTATAGATATATCTCCTATTAAGGGTGGTGACGGCAATACGGAGTATCTTTTATATCTTGAGAAAAACAGCGATACTACAGCTGTACTTGACTTTAATACAGTTATAAGCAAGGGAGCGTTAAACAAGTGAAAAAAATAGGTTTTGTAACTAATTTAAATAAAGACCCACAGATGCACTATACAAAACAGTTAATAGACTTAGTTAAGGAAAATGGCTGTATATCTATGCTTTCTGTAGCCACAGGTGAGCTTGAAAAAGAACCGACGGTTACAATAGACCAAATGTACAGTCAGGCTGATTTTGTGGTAGTATTAGGCGGTGACGGTACTATATTGAGGGTTGCAAGAAGTGTCGCAAAGTATGATGTACCCCTTTTAGGTATCAATATCGGAACCTTGGGTTATCTTGCAGATTGTGAACGTAATGATGCAAAGGAAGCTATAGAAAATGCCATAAGGGGTAATTTTAAAATTGAGGAGCGTATGATGCTTGAGGCAAGGGTTGAAAGAAACGGCGAAATGCTTGAAAGCAACGTTGCGTTAAATGAAATTTCGGTAGTTAATTCTGTATTTTCAAGGGTTATAAAGCTTGCATTGGAAATTAACGAGGATTATATAAGCAGTTACAGGTCAGACGGAATTATAGTTGCAACCCCTACAGGCTCAACAGCCTACAGTTTATCGGCAGGAGGTCCTATCCTTAAGCCTGATACAAAGCTTATGGCAATAACCTATGTATGTCCTCATTCCCTTACTGCAAGGCCCTTTGTAGTATCAGGGGATGACATTGTTAAAATAAAGGTTGAAAGCTCTTACGGTAATGCTGTAATTAATCTTGACGGTCAGGAGAGTATGCCTCTTGCAAACGGTGATGTTGTGACAATACAAAAATCTGACTACATAACAAAGACCATAAGAACAACAAAAATGAGTTTTTACGATATTTTAAGAAATAAAATGCTTGAAACGGATTAATTACAGTATATTTGAATTTTTATTTAAAATTTTGCGGTTTGTATTGTAAAATAAAAAAACAAAGTTATAATATATTTATAAGTATCACATTGTTAATTATTCATATGTGATTATATTATATACATCGGAGGGATAATTTATGAAGGTTAAACGACAATCCCGAATAGTAGAATTGATAAAAGAGTATGAAATTGAAACTCAGGATAAGTTGGTTGAAATGCTTAATTCGGAAGGGTTTAATGTTACTCAGGCAACAATATCAAGAGATATGAGGGAGTTAAATGTAACTAAGGTTCCTGCACATGGCGGCGGGCAAAAATATGCAGTGGTTGCATCTAATGACCATAAGCTGTCAGAAAAGCTTGAAAGAGTATTTAAAGACGGTGTTGTATCTATGGATTATGCTCAGAATATTATTGTAATTAAAACCCTTAACGGTATGGCTATGGCAGTTGCTGCTGCCTTGGATTCTATGGATAACAGTGAGTTATTGGGTACTATCGCAGGGGACGATACAGTATTTTGTGTTGTCAAAAATGAAGAAAAGGCAATTACACTTATGGAAAGACTTAAAAAGAGTTAATCAACAAAAAATTATTTAATATTTATACGTTATGGGAGGTATAAAAAATGCTGGAAAAAATACATATTAAAAACTTCGCTTTAATAGATGAGTTAGAGGTTAAGTTTAAAAAAGGGCTTAACGTGCTTACAGGTGAAACAGGTGCAGGTAAGTCTATTATTTTCGGTGCTATAAACTTTGTACTTGGTGAAAAGGCTGATAAGTCAGAAATCAAGTCAGGCAAGGACAGTGCAGACGTATGGGCTGTTTTTTCCGTTGATGATGAATTTATTAAGGAAAGACTTGCTGAAAAGGGTGTATTTCCTGATGATGAGGGCTGTGTGCTTCTTGAAAGAAGCTTTGGCTTAGACGGTAAGTCTAACTGTAAGATAAACGGTAAAACTACAACTGTAGGTATGCTTAAGGAAGTAAGTGAGTACCTTGTTGATATTCACGGACAGTATGACCACCAGTCTTTGCTTAAAAGTGACAGTCAGCTTGTGCTTTTAGACAGACTTTGCGGTGAAAATATCAGAGATAATATAGAAAAAATACAGGCAAGATATAAGGGCTTCAAGGAAACTCTTAAAATGCTTGAGGATTTAACCGGAGATGATGCAGACAGAGAGGCTAAAATTGACCTTTATAAGTTCCAGATTAATGAAATTAAAAGAGCAAACTTAAAGCCGGGTGAAGAAGAAGAGCTTAATAATATGCGTGAAGTTATGGCTAACGGTGTTAAGCTTAAAAAATACAGTGATGAAGCTCTTGATATACTTTATCGCAGTGACAGTAACTCTGCCTCTGATAAAATTGCACAGGCAATAGATGCTCTTAGTAATATTACAAGGTATGACAGCTCCCAAATCCCGGTTGAAGAATCTCTTGAAAGCATTGCTGCTCAGCTTGAGGGTGTTATTGAAAAGCTCAGAAGCTACTCTGATAATATTGAAAGTGACCCAAGAGCACTTGATGAGCTTGAAATCAGACTTCAATTAATCTATGATATGAAGAAAAAGTACGGCTCAACTATCCAAGAGATAAATGACTACGTTGAAAAGGCTGAAGAAAAGCTTGCCTTTATTGAAAATAGTGCCGAAATGCTTATGGAGTGCCAAATTCGTAAGGAAGCTGATGAGAGAATTATCAATAAGCTTGCAGATGAGGTAAGCGAGGCAAGACATCAGCAGGCGGCATTACTTAACAGACAGATTGAGGATGTACTTTATGATTTGGGTATGATTAATGCAGTATTCAGTGTAAACATCAGCCCTGCGGAACAGCTTAATGAAAGAGGTAAGGATAAGGTTGAATTTCTTATTTCCGCTAACTTAGGTGAAGAGCCTAAGCCATTAAGCAAGATTGCCTCAGGTGGTGAGATGAGCCGTGTTATGCTTGCCCTTAAGGTTATCCTTGCCGATGTAGATAAAATCGGTACATTTATCTTTGATGAAATTGACACAGGTATCAGCGGTCGTACTGCACAGCGTGTTGCAGAGAAAATGGCTAAGCTTTCTAAGACACATCAGATACTTTGTATTACACACTTACCACAGATTGCCGCTATGGCTGACAATCATTATCTTATTGATAAAATATCCTCTGATGAGGGTACAACAACCATTGTTACCGAAATTGAGGATAATGAGGTTGAGGAGGAGCTTGCAAGACTTATAGGCGGTGCAAAGATTACCGATGCAACTCTTAATGCTGCAAGAGATATGAAAGCAATGGCAAATAAATTTAAAGCATAAAAATTAAGGAGATTATATGAAAAGGAATTTAAAAATAACAGCAGCTGTAGCTATAATTATTTCAATGCTTACAGGCTGTGGAGCAAATAAGGAACAGCAGGGACAGGGCATTACACCTGGTATGGCAAATGCCGAAATGTTAAATGATATGAAAAATGGTGAGGCAGTAGATGGTTCAGCTGTTGTTACAGCTTTTACTGAGGGACTTAATAAGGCAGAGGCAACAGACTCAGCTACCATTGATACAGAGGTTACCATAACTATGACAGAGGCGGGGGAAACAATATCAAGCACCAATGCTACTACCCTTAAATATATGCCGGGTACTGCCGCTGAGGAAGAACAAAGAGAGGTTCAGACTGCTGAAGATGCTACAGGAAGTGACACTGCGACAGCTGAATCTGAAAGGGTTGCTTCTGTTGCAATAACAAATACCTATAACGGAGAAAGCAGTACAATTGACGGTTATTATGAAGACGGCTACCTTTACTATACTTTAGAGGAACAGTTGGTTAAGGAAACTATGACATACGATGACCTTGTAGCCATGGTAGGCAGTTATGCTTTAAGCTTTACCGAAAGTGTTGTGGAAGATGTATATAAGATAGAATCTGATAATGAAACCGAATATATAATCAGGTTTGATGAGTCTGCTATGTCTGAGATGATGACAAATAATATGGCAAATGCAGGTTCACCTCTTGGTTCGGGTGAGGATATGATATTAAACGAGGCATATCTTTACTTTGTTGTAGATAAGGACGGCTATCTTGAAGGCTTTGATATGGAGATTGATGCAAAGTTTATATCAACTGAAAGTGCAGATACAGCAGGCACACTTCCTGAAAATACAGAAGCTGCAACAGGTGAGGCAACAGAAACCGTAGAAAGTCCTTTTACCTATTCTGTAACAGCTAACTTTACAGAGTTTAATAACACTAAGGTAGAAAAGCTTGAAGGTCTTGATACCTACAGAGATGTAAACGAGGTTATTGCTGAAATGGAACAGCAGGCAGCTGAGGAGAATAGTATAGAGGAAACTACCGTAGCAGAGAACACTCAGGTAGCTGAATAAAAAATAAAGAAAGGGTGTTGTATATGAAAAAATTTATATCTTTGCTGATAGTCGGCACAATGCTTTTACAGCAAAGCGTATTTGCAGGAGAGATGCCTGAAAATCATTGGGCAAGTCAAGCTATGAGCTATGCAGAGGAATATGGATATTGCTCAATCGAGCAATATTCAGATTATGTTACCTATGAGGCAGGCACTGAAATGCTTGAGAGCTTTCTGTTGTTTAATATGTTAAATTATGGTGACAGTGAATTAATATTTGATGTAACAAACTATACTAATGGTTATATTACAAGAGCAGAATGGGCAGAAGGTCTTAATATTTGCATAAATAACATTATAGAGGATGCTGAAACCGTGCTTGCAGATGAAAAATCAGAGAACCTGCCTGATTCAATCTATGAAGCAGACAGGATGCCTTCCTATAGTGATGTAAGTAATGATACTCAATATATTGAGGCTATTAATGCTTGTTATAAATATGAGCTTATGCAGGGCTATGAGGATAACACCTTTAAGCCTGACAGTCAAATAACCTATGCTGAAGCGGCAACTACCATTGAAAAGCTTGAATACAATATTTACAGTATTTTATATGATAAGGGCATTGATGCAGAAGCATACTATTCATACTATTATGGTACAGGATACCCAAGTGATGAGCTTATGGCTTATATGGAAGGTGTAAATGAAGCAATAGCTGATATAATGGAAAAGGCAGAAAATGACAGCCTTGTCAGTGATAAGAAATTTGATGCCGAAACAGAAGATGCTCTTGCTCTTTACTTAGATACCTCTCAAAATACAAACAATATTATTACAACAAAGTCTGATGGTACTGTTAATGGTACAGTTACAGCCTTTGGCGAAGAATTTGAGGGAAGTATCAGTTATAGCGTTTTGGGAGATGTTAAGCCTAGTGAAGAAAATGACATTTATGAAATGGCATTAAATGTAAACTACTCTTTTAATATACCTGCTTTAAGAGAAATAATAGGCAGTGAGCTTGAAAGTGTTAATATGTCCATGTATATGAAGGATGGCAATATTTATACGGATGCCAATGGTATAAAAACGGTTACTCCTTATGAAAGCACAGCGGATATGGGCAATATGGTAACTATATCCGGTATTAAAGCAATGGAGACACTTTCAGAATATGTTATGAGAGAAAGTCTTGTAAGCGGTAAGGTAAATGAGTTATCAGACGGCACTAAAGAGCTTGAAATGACTATAGATATGGAGGCTTGCTTAAATAGCCTTGGTTTTAATATTGATGAGCTTTTAGAGCTTTTATCTGATAGCGGTACTTATTTAGAGCTTGAGTTAGAGCCTATTAATCAAAGTTGTATAATTGATAAGGAAGGCAACTTAATTTCAAGTACCTCAAATATGAATATAGCCTTTGATTATAACATGGGCAATGAAGCTGACAGCATCAGCGGAAAGCTTTATTTTGAGGGAAAGGAAGAATACAGCTATGATAAAGAAGAAATTCTGTTCCCCGACTTTAGCGAGTATGAGCCTATAGATACTGATAGCATAGGCGTAATAGGCGGTGCAGACGGACCTACGTCAATTTATACAGCTTAAGGTTTTTCAAAAAAATATATATATTAACTTAAAGGTATAAAAACACTCAAAAAGCCTGAGAATTAATAATGTTCTCAGGCTTTTTAAGCGGAAGTCTTTTGTATTTATTACACCTTTTTTGCATATAGTTGTGTAAACGGAGGTGTTTAAATGGATAATATAATTAAATACAGAAGTAACGGTAATACAACGGAGATAATTGTAAAATATACAGGAGATTTAATAAAAGCAGTTTCAGCAATAGAAGGAACAACAGAAATTCTATCTGAAAACTTTGCCATTGTTACAATACCTACAGCACAAATTGACAACCTTTACAGGTTACCTGAAACGGAATATCTGGAAATACCTAAAAGGCTATATTTTATGCGATTTTCCTCTCAAAGGAATGTATGTATTTATGATGATATAGTTGTAAATAACACAGTATTAAACGGTGAGGGTACACTTATAGGTATTATTGATTCGGGGATTGACATATATAATGAGGATTTTATAGATGATATGGGTAATACAAGGATTGCAGCCGTTTTAGATTTAAGTGTTGATAATGGAATTATATATACAAGAGAGAATTTAAACAGTGCAATTAAAAATGAAAATAAAATAAGTTTTAACGATACAGAAGGTCATGGCACTGCAATAGCAGGTATATGTGCAGGTAACGGCAGACAAAGCAATTACACAGGTATTGCACCAAAGGCAGAGCTTGTTATAGTTAAGTTGGGCTTAGGTGACGGCTATGCAAGGTCAACAGATATTATGCGAGGATTAAAATTTATAAAAGGAATTGCAGAAAATGAAAATAAGCCTGTTGCAATTAATTTATCCTATGGTACAAATGACGGCTCCCATGAGGGTAATTCGTTACTTGAGGAATATTTCAATGAGGTTGCAGATAATACAGTATGCAGTATTTGTGTTGCAACAGGAAATGAAGGAGCTTCGGGACATCATTATTCGGGAGATTTCAATGACAATATGCCTGTACGCTTTAATGTAGGTGGTAACATAAGTAATATGTATCTTAGTATATGGAAATCCTTTTTAGATGACATAGGCATTACATTAATTGCACCCAATGGTGAAAAAAGCGGAGTTATTACATCAACCTCACGTATTAATTTTTCAGATACGGTTGTAAATGTATTGTTTTCTTTACCTTCACCTTATAGTATAAATACAGAAATTTACATAAATTTTGAAAATCCAAGGGAAATACAATCGGGAATATGGACCTTGCAGTTTGTGTCTCAGAGTATAATTAACGGTAGCTTCGATATTTGGTTACCTGTTAGTGAAGTTGTAGGTGAAGAAACTTTTTTCCTTGATGCAGAGGCTGATATTAGCTTAACCTTGCCTTCTTCGGCTTATAAGGTTATTTCCGTAGGCGGTTACAATCAACTGACAGAAACTGTTGTTGACTTTACGGGCAGAGGATATACAAGAAACACGGGCTTTATCAAGCCTGATATTGTTGCACCTGCTTATAATGTGCCTGCACCTAAGGCAGGCGGAGGAGTTGATTTATTTACAGGCACAAGCTTTGCAGCCCCTCATGTTACAGGGGTGTGTTCTTTAATTATGCAATGGGGAATTGTTTTGGGTAATGACCTTTTTATGTACGGCGAAAGGTTAAAGGCTTTTCTTCAAAAAGGTGCAGTAAGATATGATAATGTGACTTATCCAAACAGAGTTTTAGGCTATGGTAAGCTTTGCTTTGAAAACACTATGAGATTAATTATGCAAAGTATCACCTCTGTTTCAATACAAGAGCTTAATAATTCGGTAAATACAGCTTTTTCAGAAGATTATCTGGAGTTTATTGTAAGGCAGGAAAGCCTTGCTTTTGATTTTAAAAATAATGAAAATATTGAATATTGCGAAATTGATGAGGATTACTATGTGCTTTATATACAAAAAGATTACTATTATTTAAATAAGGAAACGTTAAACAATACTCTTGGTATAAGACAACCTTATGTAATGGGCTTAATGCAGTATAATGAAGCTTTTGAAAAAAGCGGAATTACTATGGTACAAAATCAGCCCTACCTAAATCTAAGAGGAAACGGAGTATTAGTAGCCATAATTGATACGGGTATAAATTATCGTAATGAGTCTTTTATTTATGAGGACGGTACAAGTAAAATACAGTTTTTATGGGATCAGACTGAAATAAACGGAGAAGGCGATGTTTGCTTTGGCAGAGAATATATAAATCAAGAAATTAACAATGCTTTAAATGATGAAATTGAAATAAATTCATATGATGAAGTGGGTCATGGTACAGCTATGGCAGAGTTGGCAGCAGGTACAAACGGAGCGGCCCCCTTAGCTGACTTAATAGTGGTTAAGCTAAAAAGTGCAAGGAGAGATTTAAGAGAGGAAATGTTTATCGGAGATAATGTACCGGCTTTTTCATCAGCTGATGTAATGTTAGGCGTAAGTTACGCCTACAGAAAGGCAAGAGAGTTAAAAAGACCCTTGGTTATCTGCTTGGGTTTAGGTACAAATCAAGGGGGACACAGCGGACAAACCTCTATTGAAGAATATTTTGCAAAGGTTGCCAAAGGCTATGGAGTATGCTTTTGTGTTCCAACAGGAAATGAGGGGATTGCCGGACATCACGCTTCTGTGGAGCTTAGTGCAGATGAAGAATACAGGGAGGTAGAAATTACTGTCGGAAAAAATGAAAAAGGAATAAACCTGTGGATTTGGAATTTTATAACAAACTCCGTAGCAGTTGGAATTATATCTCCCTTAGGCGAGGAAATTTCACGTATACAGCCTGTAACTTACTATGAGGGAATTTTTAATTTACCTAAGGGCGGAGGTCAGGTTGAAGTAAAATATTATCTGCCTGAGGATATAGCAAGTGACCAATTTACCCACATAAGAATAACAGCCCCTGCTATGGGAATATGGACAATAAGACTGTATAATAACAGCAGTACGGAGGGGGCAGTGCATTTATGGCTACCTATTACACCTTTTATAAGCGAAAATACCTTTTTTATAAACTCAGATACGTCTGTCACCGTAACAACTCCAGGAACAGGAGATACAGTTATGGTTGTGGGGGGGTATAATTCGCAGGATAACAGTATATATCCGCCTACAGGCAGAGGACCTACAAGGTTTTTAGCTACACGACCCTATTTTTGTGCACCTGCCGTAGGTCTTGACGGAAGAAGCGGAACAAGTCTGGCTTGTGCAATTACTGCCGGTGCATCAGCTCTGATGCTTGAATGGCTTATATTAAGAAACGGCATATATACAGCTAATACCATTACCGTAACGGCACAACTGATTTTAGGTACACAGCGGAGTAATGAAATAACTTATCCAAACAATATATGGGGATATGGTATAATGAATTTATATTCAAGCTTTGATTATTTTTAAAAAATATGGACATTACGGTAAAATATGTTATAATATAATGTGTTGTATTCTGTGTAAATATAGGTATTGGGGTGATTGCTTGAAAATATATATAGATGCTGACGGTTGTCCTGTTGTAAACCTTACAATTAATATAGCTGCAGAATTTAATATTGAAACTGTAATTGTGGCAGATACATCTCATTTTTTTGACATTGAAAACCCATTGGTTACAACCCATACAGTATCAAAAGGAAGTGATAGCAGTGACTTTGCCATTATATCAAGGTGCGGCAAAGGAGATATTGTAATTACCCAGGACTATGCCCTCGGTGCTATGTGTCTTAGTAAGGGGGCCTATCCCATTAACCAGAATGGTAGACTGTATACAGATGAGAATATAGATATGCTGCTTATGCAAAGGCATATCAGCAAGAAAATAAGAAATGTGGGTGGCAAAAGTCACCACATACCTAAAAGAACAAAAGCACAGGATGAAGCTTTTAAATCAGCTTTAATGGCTCTTTTAGATAAATTGCTATTGACAAAAGAATAAATTGTGGTATAATTTTAATGATTTATCACTTTATCATAATAAAGTAAAGCTGTGAGGTATATTTATGATTAACAATAAACTACATACTACTGCAGGCGTAAAAGATTATTTACCTTGTGAATGTCTGTTAAAAACTCAAATAGAGGATAAAATTAAGGCTGTTTTTGACAGCTATGGTTATAAATGCGTAATTACGCCTACTTTTGAGTATATAGAGGTATACGAGGGTATGGGTAGTGTTGACAGTAAAAGAATGTATAAATTTCTTGACAGAGACGGCTCGATACTTGCTCTTCGCCCTGATGTTACCCCTGCTATTGCACGTATTGCTGCAACGGCATATGACAAGGATAGTCTGCCTTTAAGATTTTCCTACGTCGGCAACGCTTTCAGATACAATGAAAGCTATCAGGGCAAGCTCAGGGAATTTACTCAGGCAGGAGTTGAGCTTATAGGTGTAAATTCACTTGAAGCAGACGTTGAGGCTATAACTATAGCAATAAATTCTCTCCTTGCTGTAGGTATTAATAAATTCAGAGTTGATATAGCAAATGTTGACTTTCTTAAAGGTGTTCTTGAAGAGGCTCAGCTTGATGAACAGCTTAGTGAAAGCATTACTGACAGTATTGTAAACAAAAATTATGTTGAGGTAGCAAAGCTTACCTCTGACCTTGATATAAGTGATAAGCTTAAAAAGCTCTTTAATGATTTACCGTTGTTAATAGGTGATGCTACAATTCTTGATACTGTAAGGGAGCTTGTAAGCAACGAAAAGTCAATATCTGCTTTGGATTATATGAGTGAGCTTTATAAGCTTTTAGCAGGCTGCGGATACTCCGATTATATTTCCTTTGACCTCAGCGTTACAGGTCAGTTTGACTACTATACAGGTACAGTTTTCAGGGCATATACAAAGGGTACTGGCTTTTCTATTATTGACGGAGGCAGGTATGATAAGCTTGTAGGCGGATATGGTGCAGCTTATCCTGCTGTAGGTCTTGCAGTTAAGATAAATGATATTATGTCTGTTATAAAGGGCGAAGCAGTAAAAAATGCCGATATACTTGTTGCCTATAATGAAGAGGGTAGGCTTTCTGCATTTAAAAAGGCTGATGAGCTTAGAAAAAACGGTATTAAAGCAGAGCTTAGTTTAATTGGTTACAGCCTTGATGAAAATTTAGCTTATGCCAAAAAGAAATCAATTAAAAAACTTATTTACTTTGAGGGAGATAATTGCAGAGAGCTTAAGGTTAAGGAGGCAGAATAATGGAATATATTACATTTGCCCTTGCCAAGGGCAGACTTGCAGATAAAACAATGGCTTTGCTTGAACAGCTTGGTATTACCTGTGATGAAATGAAGGAGGATTCCCGTAAGCTTATTTTCACCAATGAGGAAAAGAAGTTTAAATTCTTCCTTGCAAAGGCTACAGACGTACCTACATATGTAGAATATGGGGCGGCAGATATAGGAATTGTAGGTAAGGATACCCTGTTACAGGAAAACCGCAATCTTTATGAGGTGTTGGATTTAGGCTTTGGTAAATGTCGCTTTGCTGTTGCAGGATATGCAGAGGCTAAAGCACTTTTAGGTAAAAATAATGATTTAAGGGTTGCAACAAAGTACCCTAATATTGCAAAAGAATATTTCTATCAGAAAAAGCATCAGACAATAGAAATAGTCAAGCTTAACGGCTCTGTTGAGCTTGCACCTATTGTAGGTCTTGCAGATGTTATTGTGGATATTGTGGAAACAGGCTCAACCTTAAAAGCGAACGGACTTGAGGTATTAGAGGAAATTTGCCCTGTATCTGCAAGAATGGTAGTAAACAGAGTAAGCATGAAGCTTGAGCATGAAAGAATAGCCGAGCTTATAAGCGGACTTAGATCTTTGGAGGAATTAAAATGATTTCTGTTATAAAATACGGTGATGAAGAAGGCAAAAAGCTTGTAGTGGATATTTTATCCCGTTCACAGCTTGAAAATAAACAGGTTCAGGAAACGGTAGATGCAATTATTGCAAATATCAGAGCAAACGGTGACAAGGCACTTTTTGACTATACAAAGGAATTTGATAAATTTGCGGTTAATGCTGAAAATATTCAGCTTACCAAAGAGGAAATTGATGAGGCTTATGAGCTTGTTGACAAAGAGCTTATAGAGGTTATAAAAAAATCAGCTCAAAGGATTGCCGCATTTCACCAAAAGCAAAAAGCTAACAGCTGGATTGAGCCTGATAAAAGCGGTGAAATGTTAGGTCAGCTTATAAGACCTCTTGCAAGAGTTGGTGTATATGTACCGGGAGGTAAGGCGGCTTATCCTTCAAGCGTACTTATGAATATTATCCCTGCAAAGGTGGCAGGGGTTGAGGATATTGTAATGACAACACCTCCCAATAAGGACGGTAAAATTAATTCTACTACCATAGTTGCCGCTCATATAGCAGGCGTTGATAAGATTTATAAGGTGGGCGGTGCACAGGCTGTTGCTGCACTTGCTTTTGGTACACAATCGATACCAAAGGTTGATAAGATTGTAGGACCGGGTAATATTTTTGTAGCTCTTGCTAAAAGAAGTGTGTATGGTTATGTAAATATTGACTCTGTAGCAGGACCAAGTGAAATTCTTGTTATAGCTGATGACAGTGCCAATCCTGAATATATAGCCGCTGACTTGCTTTCACAGGCAGAGCATGATGAAATGGCATCTGCAATACTTATTACAACAAGCGAGGAGCTTGCAACAAGCGTTAAAGCTGAGCTTGAAAGACAGACAGCTCTTCTTGTACGTAAGGATATAATAGAAAAATCCCTTGCCAACTATGGTGCAATTATACTTGTAAATAATTTTGACGAGGCTTGTGCATTAAGCAATGCCGTTGCACCTGAGCATATGGAGGTTTGTACAAGAGAGCCTTTTGCATTATTGCCTAAAATACAAAACGCAGGTGCAATATTCTTAGGACACTATACTCCCGAGCCTTTAGGCGATTATATGGCAGGACCCAACCATGTACTTCCTACAGGCGGTACGGCAAGATTTTTCTCTCCCCTTTCTATAGATGACTACATTAAAAAATCAAGTATTCTTTCTTTCTCTCAAGAAGCATTTAAAAAGCTTGGCAATGATGTAATTAAATTTGCAGAGGCAGAGGGACTTACAGCTCACGCAAATTCAGTTAAGATCAGAATGAAATAAAAATTACAAAACGGAGGTGCAAGCATGAGCAGAACTGCTGAAATAACCCGCAATACTCTTGAAACCCAGATTAAAATGAGGTTGGATTTAGATGGTAGCGGTATCAACGATATTTATACAGGCATAGGTTTTTTTGACCATATGTTAACCCATGTTTCAAAGCATGGTTTTATAGATTTAAGCGTAGGTGTTGAGGGAGATTTGGATGTAGACTGTCACCATACCGTTGAAGACGTAGGTATCGTGCTTGGACAATGTATATCACAGGCTTTAGGTTCAAAGGTTGGCATTAAAAGATACGGACACTCCGTAATCCCTATGGATGAAACCCTTGTGCTTTGTGCAATAGATTTTTCCGGTCGTCCTATGCTTTGCTTTGATGCAGAGTTTACTACAGCTAAGTTGGGTGATTTTGATACGGAAATGGTAGAGGAGTTTTTCAGAGCCGTTGCTGATAACAGCGGTATGACTTTACATATTAAAGTGCTTTCGGGCAAAAACAATCATCATATAGCAGAGGGTATATTCAAAGCCTTTGGTAAAGCTATAGATATGGCAGTAACAATAGACAGCCGTGTTGACGGTGTATTATCTACAAAAGGAATGTTATAATAATGATAGCAATTATAGATTATGGTATGGGTAACCTCAGAAGTGTACAAAAAGCCTTTGAATATTTAGGCTTTGAAGCTGTTGTTACCTCGGATACCAAAATAATGGAAAAGGCGGACAAGCTTGTATTGCCTGGTGTAGGTGCGTTTGGAGATGCTATTGCAACTATCAGGGAAAAGAGCTTTGATAAGGTTATTTATGAGGCAACTGACAAAAAGAAGCCGTTTTTAGGTATATGTCTGGGTATGCAGATGGTATTTGATAAAAGCTATGAATACGGCGAATATGAAGGCTTAGGTCTTATAAAGGGCGAGGTTAAGCTGTTACCAGATAATGTAAAAAAACCCCATATAGGCTGGAATAGCTTAAATATCAAGATGCGAGCCCCTCTTTATGAGGGCTTGCCTGAAAGTCCTTATGTATATTTTGTACATTCATATTATCTTGAAACTGATGCACCAGTAATTTCGGCTACAACCAACTATGGTAAAGAAATTCAGGTAGCTGTACAAAAGGACAATATTTTTGCATTACAATTTCACCCTGAAAAAAGCGGTGATATAGGCTTGCAAATACTTAAAAACTTCGGAGGACTTTAATATGCAAATATATCCTGCAATAGATATAAAGGACGGTAAGGCGGTTCGTCTTACACAAGGTAAATTTGATGATGTAACAGTGTTTAATGATGACCCTGTATCAGCTGCAAGGCAGTGGGTTGAGTCAGGTGCTACATATATACATATTGTTGATTTAGACGGAGCAAGGTACGGCAAAAGCTTTATAACCGATATAATAAAAAATATTAAGGCTGAATTTAACATACCTATTCAGACAGGTGGCGGTGTTCGCAGTATTCAGGATGTAACTGACAGAATTAATGCAGGAGCATCAAGAGTCATTATAGGTACAGCGGCAGTTAAACATCCTGAGCTTGTTAAAGAGGCAGTTGCTCTTTACGGAGATAAAATAGCTGTGGGAGTTGATGCAAAGGACGGTTATGTGGCTGTTTCTGGCTGGGAAGAGGTCAGCTCCGTTACAGCTGTTGACCTTTGTCTTAAAATGAAGGAATATGGTGTTAAAACCGTTATTTATACTGATATTTCAAAGGATGGTATGATGTGCGGACCTAATATAGAGTCTACTAAAAGCCTTATAGATGAAACAGGGCTTGATATAATTGCTTCAGGCGGTGTATCTACAATGGAGGATTTGGAAAATGTAGATAAAATAGGCTCTGCAGGTGTAATTATAGGTAAGGCATTATTTAACGGTGCATTGAATTTAAGTGAAGTAATTACAAATTTTGAATAATTGTTCAGAGGCACCGGAATGAGCAATAGCTTAGGTAATTCCAAGATTAAGGATATTTTAGCGGTGGGTTATAAACAGTTAGGTAAGGGCTATGGTTTTAAGGCGGCATATGCTATCGGTGTTTTCGTGATACCGTAGCTTTTTGAACCTTTAGAGGGTGCAGAATATCCCTTATTGTCAACAGTATTTGGTGGTTTATTCTGCTGTACAAAATTATAAGAGATGATGATAATTCAGCCTTTGTTACTGTTTCAGATGTATCAGAGATAGTGGGCAAACACATTCAAAATAAAACGAGTGAAAATTAATTTTACAGAGGTGTATATATGCATACCAAAAGAATTATACCCTGCCTTGATGTAAATAACGGTAGAGTAGTTAAAGGTGTAAACTTTGTTAATTTAAGAGATGCAGGTGATCCTGTTGAGATAGCGGCTTACTATAATAAGTCTATGGCGGATGAGATTGTCTTTTTGGACATTACAGCATCTTCAGATGCAAGGAATATTATGCTTGATGTTGTTGCAAGAACGGCGGAGCAGGTGTTTATCCCGCTTACGGTAGGTGGCGGTATACGTACTATTGATGACTTCAGACGTATTTTAAGTGCAGGTGCTGATAAAATTTCCGTTAATTCTGCGGCACTAAACCGTCCTGAGCTTATAAATGAGGCGGCAGAAAGGTTTGGAAATCAATGTGTAGTAGTAGCTATTGATGCAAAACGCAGAGATGGCGGTGGCTTTGATGTATACCTTAACGGCGGTCGAGTTAATACAGGCAGGGATGCTGTTGAGTGGGCAGTAGAGGCAGAAAAGCGTGGTGCAGGAGAAATACTGCTAACCAGTATGGATTGTGACGGCACAAAGGCAGGCTATGATATTGAGCTTACAAGGACAATTTCTGATGCCGTATCTATTCCTGTAATTGCTTCGGGCGGTGCCGGTACTATGGAGCATTTTGCCGAGGCTTTAACAGACGGCGGTGCAGAGGCGGCTCTTGCGGCAAGCCTTTTCCACTACAGGGAAATGGATATTTTGGATTTAAAGAAATACCTTGAAAAAGAGGGTATACCTGTAAGAATTTGAGGTGACAAAAATGGATATAGAGCTTAAGTTTAACAGTGACGGATTAATACCTGTAATAGCACAGGACTATGAAACAAAAGAGGTTTTAATGCTTGCATATATGAATAAGGAAGCGATCGACTTAACCTTAAAAACAGGCAAGGGTACATATTACAGTCGTTCACGTCAAAGCCTTTGGATAAAGGGAGAAACAAGCGGACATTATCAGTACGTAAAGGAAATAAGATACGATTGTGATTGTGATACTCTTCTATTGTTAATTGACCAGGTTGGGGCTGCATGTCATACAGGCAATCGTTCCTGCTTTTACAGGAAAATAGAGGGTTTTAAAGGAGAATAATAATGGCTAATCTTAATGACGTATTAATTGAGGAATATAATGTAATAAAGGGCAGAAAGGATAACCCACAGGAAGGCTCATATACAAGCTATCTTTTTAATAAGGGCAAGGATAAAATTCTTAAAAAGATAGGTGAGGAGGCGACTGAAACTATTATTGCCGCTAAGGATAATGATAAGAGTGAGGTTGTAGCTGAGGCATGTGATTTAATTTTTCATTTGGAGGTTCTGATGGTAGAAATGGGTCTTACCTGGCAGGATATAGCAGATAAGATTATAGAACGCAGACAAAAGGAAAATATGAATGTTGAAAAAGAGGCTAAACGTAAGGCTGAGAATAGAACAGACGAAACAAAGATAAACTAAAAAAACGGTGTTTAATGAACTGACCCCCAATAGTTAGACCAAAAATCTAACGAATGGGAGGTCAGTTT
>CATZZP010000022.1 GCA_958426775.1 uncultured Bacillota bacterium | reverse complement strand
ACCGCTGTTCCAATCACCGCTGTTACGATTACCGCTGTTACGATTACCGCTGTTACGATTACCGCTGTTCCAATCACCGCTGTTCCAATCACCGCTGTTACGATTACCGCTGTTATAATCACCGCTGTTACGATTACCGCTGTTACAAAGACCAGTGCAAGCTTTTCCCAAATTTACAAGCTCAAGAACTTCCTGCCAGTTAATTTCTCTAACAATCTTAATTTTGTTAGTACAGCACTTACTATCTTCATCATTAGAGTCAATCTCACCAAGTGCTTCTACTTCTGCAACTTTATTATTAGGGTCAAAATCATAATAGCTAAAACAGTCTGATGCCTTTGTGCAGAAATGAAATCCCTTATCACAACAAACTGGTGTGACATCTTCCTCAAATACTTTGCCTACCTCAAACTGGAAACCTCTACAAGTCCAGTCAGAATTAAAAACCTTATAACCTTTCATTTTTTGTCCATCCTTTCAAAAAATATTTATTGTGAAACTTTTATTCCTGTTACTTCTTCAAACTTCTGCTTTGTTATCACATAAGTCCATTGTCCTGACATTTTAACAGCCATTCCAAATTTTAATGTTCCTTGCTGCAATCCAATTCTGATAAATTGTTCAGAAGCATCTAATAAACTTGCAGCTTCTGCAACTGAAAGTCTATTACTATAAATTTTCATATCAATCACCGCCTATCATTTTCACACTTGCTTTATGTGCTACATAATCATCATAAGTTAATGCTTTGTGACCTCTACCCCTTGGCTGTGAAAAAACATAATCAACCATATCAAACACATTTTTCATAGTGACCTGTTCGGGATGTATCACAAAGTTTGGAAGATTAATTCCATACTGTTCACATATTCCATTGATTGTTTCTGCAATCTGTGTTGGTGATGCACCTTGCTTTTCCATATTATCTCTGGTGATACGGATAAGATTTATTACATCTTTCAAAGGTGTGTTCCCATAATGCCCTGTTTTTCTTATAGCAGGAAGAACCTCTGATGTAACCCAACGCTTAAATTTCTTAACACTAGGTAACTTACTTGAAAGAATAAGACTGTAAAGACCAGATTCGTTAATAAGCGTTCCCTTTGTCCCATTAATGGTGAACGAATCGTTCACCGTCTTATCCTCAACATCAATATGGTCACGAATTGCCTTTTGAGGATTGCTATATCCCAAAGCAACTGCAATATCTTTACCAACAAACCAAGGTTGGTCATTTATCATTACTGTTCTTATACAACCAAGTTCTTCATTATTAAAAACTTGTATATTATTCATAAGTTTTTACCTCCTAATATTACTTTTAATACTTCTCCTTATATGCTATAATTCAATTAACTGATAGTGGCATATTAGTTAATATCTATAGAAAGGAGAATTAATTATGCTTAATTTGCCAGAATTAAAATATAATGAAGATTGTGACACAATTGATACTTGTAAACAATTAGGTCGAACATATAACCTCTGTTATAAAGGAGCTCCTTTAGGTAGTGGTCGCTGCTCTCCTGCTGAACAACAATCAATAATTCAAAAGTTCGAGCAGAGTAAGCTTCAATTAGAAATTCAAGACCGTGAAGATAAACGCTTAGCTCTCGAAGAGAAAATTCAAGAACTTCGTGATAAGAAAGCTGTTCGCAGGTCTTGGATTCAACTTCTTGTCGCTGCTATATTAGGTAGCCTGTTTACAAAATTAATTGACTTGTCACCTTTCATCATTGATTGGATAAAATCTTTACTAATATAGAAATAATACTACCTAGGATAAAGCTGTGTATCAATACTGTACATTTAAGGAAATGTATCATACCTTTATAACAGCAATATCTTGGGCATATTTCATTCGATTGTTTTTCCTGTTCCATCTTCTCAACCTCCTAATAACCCAATAAATCATTAGGGCTAATATCTAAACCTTCACATAACATATAAATGTCTTGTGCTGTTATGAGCTTTCTGTTATTTAACATATCACTAAATGTTTTTGGCGAATAACCGCATTTTTCGGCTACAACATACTGCTTCAACCCACTTTTTTTAACAATTTGCTTTAAATTATCAGTAATATTTTTAGTAGAATTCATTATGTTCACCTCACAATAATTTATCTATTGTTAAATTAAAAAAATCCGCTACAGCTTTGACCTTTGTAACGCTTGGAACATTAACATCCCATTTACAAATCGAACCTCTTGAAAAACCAAGTCTCTCTTCTAGTTCAACGATTGAAATACCATGTTTTTTACAAAGTTTCTTAATTTTTGAATACATAAATTCACCTCTTTTATTTTTATTATTCTGAAAATTTTACGATTTTAATTGACTTACCTCTGAAAATATTATATAATTTAGGTGTCAAAAAAATTTTTAAATATTTTTCAAGGGCATTTTGTTTTAATTGCGTATTATTTTCAGAAGCCATAATTTTATTATACGCAATATTTTCAGAATGTCAAGAGTTTTTGCGTGATTTTTTTCAGAATTATAAAAGGTGGGATTTTATGTATAACAAAATCAAAGAATTATGCAAGGAAAAATCTATATCTGTTAATGCGTTAGAAAAAGAACTGGGATTTGCTAAAGGTTCACTTTGTAAAATTGATAAAAATAAACCGAGTTCAGAAAAACTTCAAAAAAATAGCAGATTACTTTGGTGTTCAGCTTGATTATTTAACTGGAACATCAGAATATAAAACTAAAAAAGAAATGTTTCAACATTTTGACGCTGTTGCAGATATTTCTGCTTTAAGTTCTGATGTGTTCCGACTAGAAAAAGGAATGAAAATTCCTGTGTTAGGTGATGTTGCTGCAGGTACACCGATATTTACGGAAGAAAACTACATAGGTAGTGAAGAAATATCACAAGAACTTGCATCCACTGGTGAATTCTTTGCTTTAAGAATTCATGGTGACAGCATGTCTCCAAGGATTTCAGAAGGTGATATTGTAATTGTTCGTCAGCAGAATTATGCAGAGACAGGTGATATTGTAATTGTTTTAATAAATGGTGATTCTGCAACCTGTAAAAGATTAGTAAAGTATCAGGAAGGAATTACACTGATTTCTTTCAATCCTGCTTATAAACCAATGAAATATTCCAACAAAGAAATTCTTGAAAAACCAATAAATATTATTGGAAAAGTTGTTGAAAATCGTCAAAAATATTAAAAGTTCAAGATATTTAAGTTAGTTCAAGATAGGTTCAACATCATCTTGAACCGATAAAATACAGTAAAAATAAGGGTTTCAAGGGTACGGTTCAAGATGGTTCAAGATGTTTTTAAGTTAAGGATATATTAAAATATAAAATCATTAAAATTTTATGTTTCTCTAAAAAATATCTATAATATATATAGAACCGTACATCTTGAACCGCTTATTTAAAAAACCTAGTAAATTACAGCCTTTCAGACGGTTCAAGATTTATGACTATGTTGAACTTTTAAATTTGTAAGCACATTCCCATTTTGGGTATTTGCTATAAAAAAAAGACCTCCGATTGCTACCAACAATCAGAGGTCAGGATGGAAACCAAATCGGATGGATGAAATGGTTACCAATATCACCAATATAATTATACCATTTCATCCGCAAAAAAGAAAGGATGAAATAAATGAAATTACCAAATTCTTATGGTTCAATTTACAAGTTATCAGGGAAAAGAAGAAAACCTTGGGCAGCACGAAAGACAGTTGGTTGGAAACAAGTACCTGAAAAGATGAAATCATATCCTGTTTATAAATTTATAGGATATTATGAAAGTAGGACAGAAGCACTTCAAGCACTTGCAGCATTTAATGAGGACCCTTATGATTTACATATCAACACAATAACTTTTAAAGAAGTATATGAAAAATGGTCAGAAATTCATTTTGAAAAAGTTTCTGAATCTAATGTTAAAGGTTATAAAGCATCATATAAACTTTGTGACAAAATAAAAGATATGAAATTTGTTGATATAAAACTAGCTCATTTGCAAAAAGTTGTGGACGAATCAGGAAAAAATACACCAACATTGAAAAAACTTAAAATATTATTTGGTCTTATGTATGATTATGCGATTATTAATGAAATTGTTACACCGGATAAAAGAGATATGGTTAGATATGTTGACATAAGTAAACCCGGAAACCCAAATGCTTATGATAGAAAACCTTTTACTAAAAAAGCAATTAAGAGTTTATGGTCTGCTGAAAAATCAAATGAGTATTTATCTGTTATTCTTATGCTTATATATACTGGTGTTAGAATAGGTGAAATGCTTGATTTGAAAAAGGCAGATGTTCATTTAGAGGATAGATGGTTTTATGTAAAAGAATCAAAAACTGATGCAGGTATTAGAGAGGTTCCAATAGCAGAAAAAATCGTTCCTTTTTTTGAACACTGGATGCAGAAAAAATGTGATTATTTAATTTGTACACCAGATGAACAACCTTTTACATATCGTAATTATTATGATTCATATTGGATACCATTAATGAATAGTTTATCTTTAGAAAAATATACTCCGCATTGTACGAGACACACTTGTGTATCGTTGTTGACAGAAGCAGGTGTTGATGAAAGAATAATACAAAAAATAGTTGGTCATAAAGGACAAAATGTTACACAAGCTGTTTATACGCATCTTGACCTTAATACTAAACTTGACGCAATTAATAGAATATAATAGTTTTGAAAAAGCTATTGATTTTTGTTACTAACTTGTTACTAACTTGTTACTAACAGACAAAATTTCATAAAAACGGACAAAAAGAAAAATCCCACAAATACAGGAAAAACCTTGTATCTGTGGGATTGATTTTTGCTCTTGAATTATCTCTTGGAGAACTGAGGAGCACGACGAGCTGCCTTTAAGCCGTACTTCTTTCTCTCCTTCATTCTTGGATCTCTTGTAAGGAAGCCAGCCTTCTTAAGAGGAGCTCTGAAGTCAGCATCTGCCTCAAGGAGTGCTCTTGAAATACCGTGACGGATAGCACCTGCCTGACCTGTTGTACCGCCGCCGCATACGTTTACAAGCACATCAAACTTTGCACCTGTGTTTGTAAGCTCAAGTGGCTGTCTAACAATAACCTTAAGTGTTTCAAGACCAAAATATTCGTCAATATCTCTCTTGTTAATAGTAATTTTACCGTTACCCGGAACTAAATAAACTCTTGCTACAGAGCTTTTTCTTCTACCTGTACCGTAATATCTAGCTGCTGCCATGATTTAACCTCCTATAAATTAATACTTAATTTCTAATACTTCCGGTGACTGTGCCTGATGCTTATGCTCGCCTTCTGCGTAAACAAAAAGCTTCTTCATCATGTCCTTGCCGAGAGTGTTCTTAGGAAGCATACCTTTAACAGCGTGCTTAATAACTTCCTCAGGCTTCTTCTCAAGCATAACTCTGAGTGTAGTTTCCTTAAAGCCGCCAACGTAATCACTGTGCTTTCTGTAAAGCTTCTGGTCAAGCTTCTTACCTGTTACCTTAATCTTATCTGCATTGATAATGATTACATAGTCACCTGTATCGCAGTGTGGTGTGTAGATAGGCTTATTCTTGCCGCGAAGTACGTTTGCAACCTCTGAAGCAAGACGACCGAGTGTGTGGTCAGTAGCGTCAACAACATACCATTTTCTTTCTATTTCAGCCGGCTTAGCTATAAATGTTGTTCTCATTATAGAAAATCTCCTCTCAAAACTTTAAAATAACCAATTATGTTCAAGCTATTGAATTGTACGCTCAAAATGTCCGAAAAGAGCTGTGTTCTATAAGGCTTCGGGGCTAATGAACCCTTATAGGGACAATTCAAACAGTAATATTTTACTATAGGCTATAAAATATGTCAAGCAAAATTTTCAATTAATTTGTAATTTTTTAAACAAAGATACCCTCACCGAAAAGCAAGGGTATAAAAAGCTTATTTAACCTCAGCCAAAGCAGTATCAAGTATAGACATAGCCTTGTCAATATCCTCCTTGGTTGCAATAAGAGAAGGCACAAAACGGATAATATGCTTGCCTGCATTTACAAGCAAAAGTCCGTTTTCAATAGCCCTTGATATAACAGGAGCAACAGGCACCTCAAGCTCCATGCCCTGCATAAAGCCTATACCTCTTACGTCCTTAACAAAGGAATATTTATCAGCAAGCTCTTTAAGCTTTTGGGTAAGGTAAATGCCGTTTTCCTTAACATTGTCAAGAAGTCCGCCTAAAAGCTCATCAACCACAACATTACCTGCCGCAGCTGCAAGGGGATTGCCGCCAAAGGTTGAGGCATGGTCACCTGCACCTAAAACATCAGCATACTTCTCCTTTGTCATCATGATGCCGCAGGGAATACCGCCTGCAATGCCTTTGGCTGTTGACATTACATCAGGCTCAACACCAAAGGTCTGGTAAGCAAAAAGAGTACCAAGACGACCTACACCGCACTGCACCTCATCAAACATAAGTAAAATATCCTTTTCATCGCATATAGCCCTTACTTCTTTAAGGTACTGTATATCAGCAGGATGAATACCGCCCTCACCCTGTAAAGGCTCTAAAAGTATTGCACAGGTTTTATCTGTAATAACTGATTTAAGAGAAGCAATATCGTTGTAATCGGCATACTTAATATGGGGGAACATATCACCGAAGTTCTCCTGATAATGGCTCTGACCTGTTGCAGTTACTGCCGCAAAGGTGCGACCATGGAAGGAATTGTTCATGGTAATTATTTCCTGTCTGCCTGTTCTGCTGCCGTAACGGCGAGCAAGCTTAAGTGCCGCCTCAATAGACTCTGCACCGCTGTTACAGAAAAACACCTTATCAAGTGAGCCGTTTTCTGCAAGTTTTTGTGCAAGAGTTACCTGCGGCTCTGTCCAATACAGGTTAGAAATATGTATAAGCCTTGAGGCTTGTTCAATTATCGCCTTAACAAGCTTAGGGTGATTATGACCTAAGCTGTTTACTGCAATACCTGCCACAAAGTCAAGATATTCCTTACCGTGTTCATCATAAACATACATACCCTTGCCTGCCGCAAAGGTAATGGGAAAACGGTTGTATGTATGTAAAATATATTTTTCGCCAAGCTCGGCTGTTGTCATTTTTATGACCTCCCTTAATTTTTAATAAGTGTACCGATACCCTCGTTAGTAAATATTTCCATAATGAGGCAATGGGGAATACGTCCGTCAAGAATATGTACGTTAGGTACTCCCGCATCAAGACCTGCTATACAGCAGTTTACCTTAGGAAGCATACCCCCTGAAATTATACCGTCCTCTATCATCTTATGTACCTCGTCAATATGGATAACAGGCACAAGACTGCTTGCATCATTTACATCTGTTAAAATACCGGGAACATCTGTTACGAATACAAGCTTTTCAGCATGCAAAGCACCTGCCACCGCAACTGCCGCATAGTCTGCGTTTACATTGTAGCTGTTACCCTGTTCATCTACACCTATTGATGAAATTACAGGTACAAAATCATTATCAATAAGAGTTTCAACCAAGGTAGGGTCTACATTTGTAACATTGCCTACATAGCCTATATCGTCACCGTTAGGGCAAAGCTTTTCCACCTGCAGAGTATTAGAGTCCTTACCGCAGATACCCACAGCATTTATGCCATGTAAGCAAAGCTCTGCTGTCAGGTTTTTATTAATTCTGCCTGCAAGCACCTGCTGTACAACCTCCATGGTTTCCCCGTCGGTAACACGCAGGCCGTTGCGAAATTCAGGCTCTTTGCCTATTTTCTCCAACTCCTTATTAATATCCTTGCCGCCGCCGTGTACAACTACAGGCTTAAAGCCTACAAACTTCATAAGAGCAATATCCTTGATTAGTGTTTCCTTTATATCATCATTTACAAGGGCGGCACCGCCGTACTTTATAACTACGGTTATACCCGAAAACTCCCTTATATACGGAAGTGCCTCTGTAAGGACCTCCGCCTTTTTTATTATTTCCTCGTACATTTTTATTCCTCCGCATTATGAACGGTAGTCACCGTTTATCTTAACATAGTCATAAGTAAGGTCACAGCCCCATGCTGTTGCACTTTCACTACCCTCACTAAGGCTAATATCAACAAAAATTTTATGCTCCTTAAGTATCTTAGAGGCTAAATCTTCATCAAATACAATAGGTGTTCCGTTATCCATAAGCATAATTGTCCCGCCCTCACTGCGGAAGTTAATTGTTATGCCCATAGGATTGAACTTTGCGCCTGAATAACCCATAGCACACAGAACACGACCCCAGTTAGCGTCCTCACCGAAAAGTGCCGCCTTAAAAAGGTTAGATGAGGTGACAGAGCAAGCTATAGTACGTGCATCAGCTTTTGTTTTTGCCCCTGTTACAGTAACCTCCATAAGCTTTGTAGCACCCTCTCCGTCATCAACGCACTTAATGGCAAGTTCCTTATTGATTAAATAAAGAGCTTCCTTGAATTTATTGTAGCTCTCGTCCTCTTCCGTAATTTCCTTATTACCTGCAAGACCGTTTGCAAGCACAAGAACTGTATCATTTGTAGAGGTATCCCCGTCAACGGTTATCATATTAAAGGTATCAACTACACAGTCCTTTAATGCCTTATCAAGCATTGACTTAGAAACAGCACAGTCTGTAGTAATAAAGCAAAGCATGGTTGCCATATTGGGGTTAATCATACCACTGCCCTTTGCCATACCGCCAAGGGTAACGGTTTTGCCGTCAAGCTCAATCTCTACGGCAATTGTCTTTGGATATGTATCGGTGGTCATAATCGCCTCTGAGGCAAGGTCACCGCTTTCCTTGCTGTCACTTAGCAAAGGATAGGTTATATCTATACCATTCTTGATTTTATCCATATTAAGGTTGACACCTATAACACCTGTGGAGCAGACAAGGACATTTTCCTTTGAACAGCCTATGTGAGAGGCAAGATGTTCTGCCGTTGCCTCTGTATCCTTTAAACCCTGCTCACCTGTGCAGGCATTGGCATTACCGCTGTTTACTGCAATACCCTTAATTTTATTATTTACCTTTTCCATATCCCAAAGTACAGGTGCCGCCTTAACCACGTTGGTTGTAAAACAGCCTGCCGCTGTTGCCTCAACCTCACTTACTATTAATGCCATATCCTTTTTAACCTTTTTTAAGCCTACGGCATTACCTATTGCCTTAAAGCCCTTTGGGGCAGTTACAT
The DNA here is from genome assembly GCA_958426775.1 of uncultured Bacillota bacterium. GTDB lineage: Bacteria > Bacillota > Clostridia > Lachnospirales > CAG-274 > CALWRD01. The sequence continues at coordinate 21,936 of CATZZP010000022.1, read as the reverse complement.
TTCCGTTTATAACCTTCATAACAAATAACCTCCGTTTATGCAGGGAATATTGGCACAAGGTCAATTCCCTCTGTTTCCTTCAAGCCGAAAAGTATATTCATATTCTGTACAGCCTGTCCTGCCGCACCCTTAAATAAGTTATCAATAGCACCTATTACAATAACCCTGCCTGTTCTTTCATCAACAGCAAAGCCGATGTCTACGAAGTTAGAGCCTTTAACCCACTTGGTTTCAGGAAAAACGCCCTTATTTGTCAGTCTAATAAAATATTCCTTACCATAGTGCTTTTCATAAGCAGCTCTAATATCCTCGTAGGTGTAATCCTTTTTAAGCTTTGCATAGCAGGTAGCAAGTATACCTCTGTCCATAGGTATAAGATGAGGCGTAAAGTTAATTACTATCTTTTCCCCTGCCGCATAGGATAACTGCTCCTCAATTTCAGGTGTATGTCTGTGGGAGGCTACCTTATAAGCCTTTACGGACTCGTTAAGCTCACAGTAATGATTACCTAAGCTAAGAGAACGACCTGCACCTGTAGCACCTGACTTTGCATCTATTATAATAGAAGATAAATCCACCATACCCTCCTTAACAAGAGGATACATAGACAAAATTGAGCAGGTTGTATAACAGCCGGGATTGGCAACAATACGTCTGCCCTTAATTTTATCTCGGTTTATTTCGCAAAGACCGTATACAGCCTCAGGCAAAATATCCTTTGAATGATGAGTTGTATACCAGCTTTCATATGTATCTAAATCCTGAAGTCTGAAGTCTGCACCAAGGTCAATGATTTTACATTTTGAAAGTATCTCATCTGTTACCTTTTTGCTTGCTACACCGTGAGGCAATGCAAGAAAAATAACATCGCAAATATCTGCCATTTTTTCAATATCCTCCTCCTCACATATATAGGAAGGAATATGTCTGTAGCTTTCATATACCTCTGAATATGCTTTGCCTGCATAGCTCTGTGATGTAAGGGATACAAGCTCTGCCTGTGGGTGCTGGGTCAGTATTCTGACAAGCTCACTGCCTGCGTAGCCTGTTGCACCTATAATACCTGCTTTAATCATTATAAAACCTCCACAAAAACTACATATATTATAGTAAATTATTTTACAACTTTTTTTAACAAATGTACAGACCTTTTTACAAGCCTGAAAAATATACTCATAATTATACACCCGCCTCGGATAATATGCAAGCATTTTTTTAAAAAAATTTATTTCCCCCTCTAAGGTGCTTAAAACAAGGTTTCTAAAGCTGTAAAGTCATTGATAAGCTGTGCTTTTCCCCTTAAAAATTACAAAAAAGCTCTTGCATATTCTTTGCATACAGTGTATAATAATAGCAATTTAAAAAAATAATTTTTTAGGAGGCATATATTTATGAAAATAGTATTGGCTTATTCAGGCGGTCTTGATACTTCCGTTATTATTCCCTGGCTTAAGGAGAATTACAATGCAGAGGTTATTGCTGCTTGTATTAATGTAGGTCTTACACCAAAGGAAACTGACGGTCTTGAGGAAAGAGCAATTAAGCAGGGTGCGTCTAAAATTTATGTAGAAGATGTACGTGAGGAGCTTATAACAGACTATATTTACCCTATGGTAAAGGCAGGCTGTGTATACGAGGACAAGTACTTATTAGGTACCTCTATTGCAAGACCTCTTATTGCTAAAAAGCTTGTTGATATTGCTCTTAAAGAGGGTGCCGATGCTATCTGTCACGGTGCTACGGGTAAGGGTAATGACCAGATAAGATTTGAGCTTACAATTAAGGCTCTTGCTCCACAGCTTAAGATTATTGCAGCTTGGAGAGATGACAAGTGGACACTTCAGTCAAGAGAGGACGAAATTCAGTACCTTGTAGACAGAGGCATTGAAGTACCTATGAAGAAGGAAGACTCTTATTCAAGAGATGCTAACCTCTGGCATATCAGCCATGAGGGTCTTGACCTTGAGGACCCTGCAAATGAGCCTAAGTATGACACACTTTTAAAGCTTGGTGTATCACCTGAGCAGGCTCCCGACAAGGCTACGTATGTAGAAATCGGTTTTGAAAAGGGTATCCCCGTTACCTTAGACGGTAAAAAGGTAAGTCCTCTTGAATTAATGCTTTACCTTAACAAGGTAGGCGGCGAAAACGGTATAGGTATTACAGACCTTGTTGAAAACCGTGTTGTAGGTATGAAGTCAAGAGGTGTATATGAAACTCCCGGCGGTACCATTCTTTATGCCGCACACAGAGATTTGGAGTATCTTTGCCTTGACAGAGCTACAACAGACTATAAGGAAAGTATCCGTATTAAATATGCTGACTTAATCTACAGAGGCGAATGGTTTACACCTTTAAGAGAAGCACTTGCAGCCTTTGTTGACGTTACACAGGAATATGTTACGGGTACAGTTAAGCTTAAGCTTTACAAGGGTAACATTATTTCAGCAGGTGTTAAGTCATCATACAGCCTTTACAGCGATGATTTGGCAAGCTTTACAACAGGTGACCACTACTCACATAAGGATGCAGAGGGCTTTATCACTCTTATGGGCTTACCGTTAAAGGTTAGAGCTATGATGCTTCAGAACGCCGAAAAGAATAAATAAAACAATATAGGGCGGCAGCTTTTAAGGCATAAATTAAAGCCTTAGGCTGCCCCTTGCTATAAAGGAGAATTAATATGAAACTTTGGGGCGGACGATTTACACAATCCACCGACAGCTTTACAGACCACTTTCACAGCTCAATCAGCTTTGACTCAAGAATGTACAAGCAGGATATTTTAGGCAGCTGTGCTCATGCGGATATGTTAGGCAAGCAGGGCATTATCCCGAAGGAGGACAGCGAGCTTATACACAAAACCCTCCTTGAAATACTTGCCGATATTGAGGCAGGCAAGATAACCTTTGACGAAAAGGCTGAGGATATACATATGAATATTGAAACTATCCTTATACAAAGGATAGGCGATGTGGGTAAAAGACTTCATACAGGCAGAAGCCGTAATGACCAGGTTGCTCTTGATATAAGAATGTACCTTAAGGAGCAGATTACCGATATTAAGGCACTTGTAAAGGAGCTTATGACGGAGCTTAATCAGATTGCAAGGGATAATACCGATACTATTATGCCCGGCTATACACATTTACAAAATGCACAGCCTATCACCCTTGCTCACCATGTTTTATCCTATGTGGAAATGTTTAAAAGGGATTATGACAGGCTTTCCGACACCTATAAAAGGACTAATGTTATGCCTCTTGGCTCGGGGGCTTTAGCAGCAACCACCTATCCCCTTGACAGGCAGGCAGTTTGTGATGCCTTAGGCTTTGATTCTATTACCCTTGTAAGCCTTGACGGTGTAAGTGACAGAGATTTTGTAATTGAGCTTTTAAGCACTCTTTCAATGATAATGATGCACCTTAGCCGTTTTTGTGAGGAGATTATACTTTGGAGCTGTCAGCAGTTTAAGTTTATTGAGCTTTCTGACGCATATTCTACAGGCAGTTCAATTATGCCGCAGAAAAAGAACCCTGATATGGCAGAGCTTATAAGAGGTAAATCAGGCAGGGTTTACGGTCACCTTATGGGTATGCTTACTACTATGAAGGGCTTACCTCTTGCTTACAATAAGGATATGCAGGAGGATAAGGAGGGCATCTTTGATGCTGTTGACACAATTAAAATGTGTCTGCCCGTATTTACAAATATGCTTAAGACAATGACAGTTAAAAAGGATAATATGTACAAGGCGGCAAAGGGAGGCTTTATGAATGCTACCGATGCAGCAGACTGGCTTGTTAAGCAGGGTATGCCTTTCAGGGATGCTCATGCGGTAATAGGTCAGCTTGTGCTTTACTGCATAAACAACGATAAGAGCCTTGACGAGCTTACCCTTGACGAATACAAGGCGGTAAGTGAGGTGTTTAATGAGTCAATATATGAGGCTATCAGCCTTGAAACCTGTGTAAACACACGTATTGTTGACGGCGGTCCGTCCAAGCAGTATATTGACAGGCTTATTAAGCTTAATGACGAATATTTAGCAAAGCTTTAATCACTAAAAAAGCACCCGTTGCAAAACGGATGCTTTTTTTAGTTAAATTAATTACTTCTCAACAGTTGTTTCCTCAGTTGTTTCCTCAGTTATTTCCTCAGTTACTTCTTCAACCTCAACCTGAGAAACCTCTTCAACCGTAAGCTCTACCTTAAGGTCCTTAGCTATAGACTCCATACCTGCCTTAGCGTCCTCTACAGCTTTCCGGCACTCTTCAAGCTCTTCCTGTGTATAATTGCCCATATCAATAGTCTTAAGTGCAGTTGCAACATAATCACAGCAGGTTGCGTAAAGCTCAGCCTGCTCCTTGCTCATATCCTCCGCATAGTCATTTAATACTGTTGCATAGCCGTCAACAACAAGTGCCTCTGCCTTAAGCTCATCTGCTGAAATTTCCTCGGGAGTAATATCTACATCAATTGCCTCTGCAAGGTCCTCAAGACCTGCTAAAGCACCTGCTACAGCCTTCTGACCCGCACTGATTTCTGCCTCTGTGTAATCACCCATATCTAAGATTTTAAGTACATCAGCAACATTGCCGCTGTAGGCTGCCAAAAGCTCTTTCTGGTCATCAGTCATCTTATCGGTGTTTTCATTTAAAATTGCAATGTAACCATCTGCAACAAGAGCCTCTTCCTTAAGCTCCTTATCAGCCATGCCCTCGAAAGGTACTTCAACAGCTGCTGATGAGGTTGTATCGTCCTCTGCCTTGCCGTCTGTTACGTTTACTGTCTTAGTAGCTGCATCCCAATCAACAGTGTAGCCAAAGGTTTCTGATAAAAATCTGACAGGCACCATAGTTCTGCTGTTAATGATAGTTGCAGGTGAATCTACAGGTATTAACTGTGTTGTACCTGCTGCTGTAACCTTAAGGTTATCACCGCCTATTTCAAGAGCCGCAACAATATCACCATAGGTAAATGTAGCTGTCTTTGTATTTGCATCCCAGTCAACTGTACTGCCAAGGCTTTCTGCTATAACTCTTACAGGTACCATAGTTCTGCTCTCAACAATAACTGCAGGCTGGTCTGTTTCAACTGCCTCACCGTTTACAAGGAGATTAACCTTTGTGTACTCTGTTGCACTTACACCTGCTGTAAGTGCTGTTGCTGCCATAACTGTCGCTAATGCCAAACTTACTTTCTTTTTCATAATTTTATATCCTCCGTAAATATAGTTAACAATATAATTATACATCTTTCGTCAAAAAATTCAATATTTAATTTTAAATTATGTTGTATTAATTTTTAAAGTATGGTATAAATATAATTAAGATTACTATAGGGAGTGGATATTTGTGTTTGACTTTAAAAAGGAAATTTCTAAATATAAGCCTTTACATGAAATTGAGGAAATTGAACAAGTAATTACAGATAACGAAATACAGGATATTATGGATTTGCTTAAAATAGCCAAGTCAAGCAAACCCGCCAATACAGAAGACAGGGAGCAGATATAATGAAATGTCCTAATTGCGGTTTTAAATTTAACAGAGGCTATGTCTGCCCCTCCTGCGGAGATCCCGCCGTGCTAAAGGTTAAGGCATTAAACGCCTCCATCAGGCTTTACAACACAGGCTTAGAACAAGCAAAAAACAAGGATTTATCCGGTGCTGTAGATAGCCTTAAAAAAAGCATTCTATTTAACAAAAACAATGTAGATGCAAGAAATGTATTAGGTCTTGTATATTATGAGATAGGTCAAATGGCAGACGCTTTGGTACAATGGATTGTAAGCCAAAATATCCAAAGTGAAAAAAATCCTGCTGTAGAGTATCTGCGTGTCTACGGTGAAGATATGCGTAGCAGTGAAAAAATGGAGGACAGTGTAAGCCTTTATAATCAAGCCTTGGAATATGTTAAGCAAAAAAATGATGACTTAGCTATAATCAGACTAAAAAAGGCTCTTGATATAAATGACAAGTTTATTCAGGCTTTAAACCTTCTTTCCCTTTGCTATCTTATGCGGGGAAGAAATAACGAGGCTCTCGATATTGTAAACAAAGTACTTAGAATGGATGTAAATAATCCAATTGCTTTGGGCTATTACAGACAGATTTGTCCCGATAAATCCCGTCCCGATCCACGCAGTTATAAAAATGAAATGCGGTATGCAACATACTATATGCCTACTGACACAAGTCAGGATAATAAAATAGGCAGAACCATACACCCTGTTATAATGTTTGCAGTAGGCTGCATATGCACCCTTATAGTTATGTTTGTGCTTGTAATACCAAGCATTACAGAGGGTTACAAATCAGAATATGAGGTTATTTCAGAGGAATATAACACCCTTAAAAAGGACTTTGACGACCTTACCTTAAAAACCAACGAGAATACCGATAAGCTTACATCGGAAAATGAGGAGCTTAAAGCTCAGCTTAGCAATATAAATGCAAAGGAGCTTCAGGAACGAGTAAACAAGCTTACCACAATCCAGTCTGCCTTTGAAGACGGTCAGGTAATTGATGCGGCACAACAGCTTATTGCTCTTAATACAAACGGCTTTAGCAACGAAACCATTAACACCTACAATTCTTTAAGACAGCAAATATTGCCAAAGGCATCTGAGGAGTACTATGATTTGGGCAAGGATGCTGAAAACAGCGGAGATTATGATGTGGCAAAGGCCCATTACAACAACTGCCTAACCTGTGCCTTAAGTGATACGGAGGTTAAATATAATGCTATGCTAAGGCTTGGTATAATCGCCCAGGAGTCAGGAGATACAGCAAACGCAAAGGCATACTTCCAAAAGGTTGTAGATAACAGCCCTTCAAGAACTGCTAAAAATGAAGCACAGGAAAGATATGACAAGATAGTTGCCGATACACAGCAGTAAAAGCTTATTACTGTCTTAATTTATAAAAATATATTACCTTGCAACAGAGCTTGACAAAACGGAGATGGTAATCATAATAGGTTAAATGTCAGTAGGGTAATGAATATATACTTAGGAAATATAATTATTGCCCTATGTTCGGCTGTATTTATTTGTTTTACGGCAAAAAGTAAATATCGAATTTTTCATAGCCTTATCTTCTTTTGCTGTAACAGCATTGGTATTGTTCTTGCTTGAGCCAATTGTTAATTATATTCAGGTAAACATCAACGCAATATATTTGGTCGCGGAAACAGTAGCTTCATACAGCAAGTCGCTTTATTTTTCTGTATTATTTGACTTTATTTCAGCCTACGAATTACTTTATTTAGCGATATTTTAATAACATTTATATTTTGGTGCAGTCAGCCTTAATGTGACTGCACCTTTTTGGTTGTAAACTTTTCGTGAGGGTAAAATTAAATAGGCATAGAGTTCAAAATCCTGTATAATTAAGTTGCAAACAAAAATATAGAAAGGATTGAACTCTATGCCCACTAACAATTATATAACAAAACTCTTAGAAACGAAATACATTAATGTTGAAGATATTACCACTTCCGATACCTAGGTACATATATTTTTTAGTTTAGAAAGAAAGCCTCATACCTGCCCTCATTGCGGAGCTGTAACCGATAAGGTTCACGACTGCCGCACATCCGTCTTAAAAGACTTACCTATTATGGATAAAAGCACCTTCCTGCATTATAGAAAGCGTAGATACCACTGCGATTGTTGCAATAAGCATTTTATGAAACCTTTAAAAGTGTAAAATCTGTAGCAAAATTACTTAACATCTCTTGTTCATCCGTTTTTCGTTTTTTAAATAATATAGCCTGCAACAAACCTAAATACTTACCCGAGGTGTTGTCTATTGATGAGTTTAGGGGCAATTCCAAAGGGCAAAAATTTCATGCAATTTTAACATATGCTAAGAAACATAAACTGTTTGACATTTTGCTTGCACGCTTACCTGACATAAAAAGAAACGCAAGTTTTAGCACCTACGTTTCAAAAATATTTACCCCAACTCTTGACAAAAAGGCATTTTTGCAGAACACAAAGGTTCCTTAATTAGATTATTATTGCTCCAACACCTCAACTGTTGCTGAAAACAGTTTAAAATATTCTTTTATATCCTCTATGGTATCAGTTTTAAAATTCTCATTAAAAATAAAGTTACCTTTAGCTGATACCGTGTTGTTTTCACCAACAATAAAGCTAATTATTACAGGAGTAGAGTTTTCATAGGTGTATAAGTAAATAATATTATCATCAGCTTCATCACTTACAAAGGTTTTTCCTGCAGTACATATACTTGCTGCCGCTATCATATTTGCACCGCCCTCTGCATTAATCTTAGCACCAACTGCATTTTGAGTCATTTCTGTTACATGCTTCTTTAATGTATCCGATAAATTATCTGTATTTTCAACCCCGGACATGGCAGAAATTGCATCCTCCGAAACCTTTATCCGATAAACCGCCTTAGGCTCGGTATAGTCCACATTTTCTACAACAGAAACAACTTCCTTTAATTCATCATTAGTGGAACACAGCTCAATATAGCTTTCACTTTCCGCCATTTCCTCCATTAAGGAAATCAATTCTATTCCATGGTCATATAAGGATTTATCCGTATTAGTGCTTTTGTCCGTATTGCAACCGACCAATACAAAGGATATGGTTAATACCCAAAACAATGTAAATATTTTTTTCATATTTTTGTCCCCTAAGTTTTATAAAAATCCCAAATAAATATATCCTATAAGTATAAAGTTTTACGCTCTATTCATATATTATGGATAAAAAACAGAAATAACAAAAAAGGCAGGAGATAAAACCTCTTGCCTTTTTAAATATTAAAGAGCAGCCTTAGCTGTTTCTGCAAGCTTTGTGAATGCAGCAGCATCATTTACCGCAAGCTCTGCAAGCATCTTTCTGTTGATGTTTACGTTAGCGTTCTTAAGACCTGACATAAACTTGCTGTACGAAAGACCGTTCATTCTTGCAGCAGCGTTGATACGAACAATCCAAAGTCTTCTGTAAGCTCTCTTAGTCTGCTTTCTGCCTGCAAAGCTGTGAGCCATAGCTCTCATTACAGACTGCTTAGCAACTCTGTACTGCTTGCTTCTTGCACCTACAAAGCCCTTAGCCATCTTTAAAACTTTCTTATGCTTCTTACGTGCGTTTAATGCACCTTTAACTCTAGCCATTTCAACAAATCCTCCTGAAAATTAGATATATGGTAATTCTTTTCTCATTACCTTTACGTTAGTTGCATCAACAATAGTTGACTTTCTTAAGTTACGAAGTCTCTTACTGTTTTTCTTTGTGAGAATGTGCTGCTTGTTAGCCTTAGTTCTCTTAATCTTACCTGTACCTGTAACTGAAACTCTTTTAGCAACAGCCTTTCTTGTCTTTAACTTAGGCATCTTAATGTCCTCCTTGGAAAAATAATTAAAGTTGATTGAACCAAAAGCACCTTAATTTTTAGGTGCAAGGAACATTGCCATAGTTCTGGCTTCCATCTTTGGCTCTTTATCAATAACACCAAATTCGGAAACCTGCTCAGCAAAGTCCTTCATAATTTCAATAGCCGTTTCCGTTCTTGCCATTTCACGACCTCTGAAGCGGATACTGATTTTTACCTTGTTGCCCTCTTTAAGGAATTTTATAGCATTTTTAACCTTTACCTGTACGTCATGTGTGTCAATGTTAGGTGACAGACGTAACTCCTTAACGGAAACAGTCTTCTGCTTTTTACGGGCTTCCTTCTCCTTTTTAGCCTGGTCAAACTTATACTTGCTGTAGTCCATAATTTTACATACAGGTGGGTTTGCCTGCGGAGAGATTTTCACAAGGTCAAGCTGTTTTTCCTCAGCCATCTTTCTGGCTTCTTTAGCAGAAACAATACCGACCTGCTCGCCTGTATCGCTGATAAGACGTACCTCTTTATCTCTGATCTGCTCGTTAATCATTAAATCTGTAATAATTGACACCTCCAATTTAATTAAAAATAAGTTTTTGGTTTTTGCAATAAAAAAACAGAGCAAAAAAGCTCTGCCATTTACTAATACATAACCACAGGTAATGTGAATATGAAAATGGTTAACCTTAAAGCCTTGACCGTAAGGTGAGAAGTGAGCTTCTTCTTTACAACAAACAAATTATACCACCTCTTACCACTTATGTCAAGTAGAATTTTAACTTTTTACATATTAAAATACAGCACCTGAAATTACGGTGCTGTATTATTATAAACCAAGGTATTAAAAAAATCAAGGGATTTAACCTAACTCAATCATTTTATCAATACATTTTCTCGCCTTTAAGATTGTGTCCTCGTCCATTATAATTTCCATACCGCCGTTACCTGAGAGGGTATTGTATACATCTACAAGACTTGTAAGCTTCATATCTGCACATATAAGTCGTTTTGACATAGGATAGAATTTCTTATGGGGACAGGCATAGGCAAGGTGCTGTGCTATGCTTATTTCCGTACCGATAATAAATTCCTTGTCCTCTGACTTTTCCGCATAGTCCATAATTGCTGAGGTTGAGCCTATAAAATCAGCCTGTGCAAGAACGCCGGGTATACACTCAGGGTGAACGAGAAGCTTTGCACCTGGATAATTCCTTTTAGCCTCCTCTGCCTCCTCTGCTGATATGCTTGCATGAATAGGACAGCCTCCGTCTAAAAGCTTAATATTCTTTTCAGGCACCTGCTTTGCCACATAACTGCCTAAATTACAATCGGGAATAAAGAGGATATTGTTATTTTCAAGTTTTTTTACAATTTTAACTGCTGATGATGAGGTTACACATACATCACAGATTGTTTTAAGTGCCGCCGTTGTATTTATGTAAGCAACTACGGTATAGTCGGGATATTCCTCCTTAACCTTAGCTATCATTTCCTTACCCATTTGCTCTGCCATAGGACAGCCTGCATATCCGTTTGCAATATACACTGTTTTTTCGGGAGCAAGTATTTTAACGGTTTCTGCCATAAAGCGAACACCGCACATTATAACTGTTTTCTGGGGTGCCTGTGCCGCCATTACACTAAGCTGATATGAGTCACCGGTAAAATCAGCTATTTCAACAATCTCCCTTGTTTGATAGCTATGTGCAAGTATGCACACATCCTTTTCCTTTTTAAGCTTGATTATTTCCTGTTGTAATTGACAAATATTCATTATAAATTCTCCTTTTTCACGTCACCTCTGGAGGTAACTATTTTATAGCCCGCCTTTTCCACACGCCTTTTCAGCTCATTTATGGATTGAGCAGCCTCCTCATTAGTGCAAATTTTATTTTCGTATAATTGGTAAAGCTTTCTTACCCCTACAGGCGATAGGTTTGGCATAACCACATTTGCCCCTGCTTTTAAGCCCATTTCACGACCCTCGGGGTGAATAGTACCTAAGGCTGTTGTTGAGGGAATAAGAGCATAGGGAAACATAAGCCTTAAAATTGATACAAGCCTTAAGGTCAGCTCTAAGCTACCGCTTTTACAGTCCTTAAAGGGTGTATCCCTGTGGTTAATATATGGACCCATACCTATCATATCAGGCTTTAACTGCTGTAAAAACCTTAAATCCTCAATAATATTTTCCACAGTCTGATAAGGCGAGCCTACCATAAAGCCCGAACCCACCTGATAACCTATATCCTTTAAGTCAAAAAGGCATTTCTTTCTGTTTTCAAGGCTCATGCTTTCAGGATGAAGCTTGCCGTAGTGGCTGTTATTTGCAGTTTCATGTCTTAAAAGATAGCGGTTAGCACCTGCATTAAAATAAGCCTCGTAACTCTGCCTTGATTTCTCGCCTACCGACAGGGTAATTGCACAATCTTGAAAAGCCTTTCTTATATGGTATATTATATCACACATTACATCATCTGTGTAGTATCCGTCCTCACCGCCCTGTAATACAAAGGTACGAAAACCAAGGTCATAGCCCTCTTTGCAGCAAAGCAGAATATCCTCCTTTGTAAGACGATACCTTACAGCATTTTTATTATCTCTGCGTATACCGCAATAATAGCAGTTGTTTTTGCAATAGTTGGTAAATTCAATAAGTCCTCTGATATATACATCTTCACCGTAAACCCTGCGTCGTACCTTGTCCGCAAGTCTTCTTAACTCATTATCATATAAATCGGTTTCAAGAACAGTCTTAAATTCACTATCTGTAAGATTTCTGCTTTCCTCAAGCTTATATATTAAATCAGATGCTTTCATAAATGCTCTCGCAGCTCCTCATGGCAAGTATTGTTTCACTTATCAGCTCATCTAAGGTCCAGCCAAGCATTTCTGCTCCCTTGCCGATAACCTCTCTTGAACAACCTGCCGCAAAGCTTGTAGTTTTGTACTTCTTCTTAACGGATTTAAGCTCTAAATCCGATACGCTTTTTGACGGACGCATTACAGCGACTGCACCTATTAAGCCCGTAAGTTCATCAACCGCATATAGCACCTTTTCCATTTCGTGTTCAGGCTTAATATCTACGGTAAGACCGTAGCCATGGCTTGCCACAGCGTGAATAAGCCTTTCATCAAAGCCCTTCTCCTGCATTATCTGCTGTACCTTAACACAGTGTTCATTCGGATATTGCTCAAAATCCAGGTCATGTAAAAGCCCAACTATTCCCCAGAATTCAGCCTCATCACCATAACCAAGCTTATTTGCAAAGTATTTCATAACACCCTCAACAGTTACAGCATGCTTAAGATGAAAATGCTCTTTGTTGTATTCATTTAAAAGCTCCCACGCTTCTTGCCTTGTTAAATTCATAATACATTACCGCCTTTCAATATATTACTGCTTTAACAGTAATAAACTATGCCTTTTACGCCGTCTTTTCGATCTGTTTTAGAGGCTGATTAATTATAATTAAACCTATTATACCCTAACAAATGCCTTAAATCAATACCGTATTACAGGTAGATTATGCTAACCTTGTTAAAGTGTCAATGATTGGTTACACATTAACACTCATTTTTTCAAATCCACTTGACAAAGCAAGAATATTATGATATTCTTTACTCGGTTAGCATTAGCTAACTCATCAATAGGCATAGATTATGCCTATATATTTTAAATATCGGTTAGCGTACGCTAACCAGTTGTTGTCCTTTGACAGTGCAACGAAATTTATCTGAAACAGGGACAAAAAACACATAACTATGGCTTGACATAAGTGGATTTTAAGACTTACCGTTGGGACATAATATTTTTAAGGAGGTTTGCTTTTATGAGTAAAACAGCAATTGTATTTTGGAGCAGTACAGGTAACACAGAAATGATGGCAGGCTATGTTGCCGAAGGTGCAAGGGAAGCAGGTGCAGAGGTTTCCATGTTTACGGCATCGGAATTCAGTACCGATATGATAGATGCTTTTGACACAATTGCTTTCGGTTGCCCCGCAATGGGTGCCGAGGTTTTGGAAGAAGCCGAATTTGAGCCTATGTTTGCCGCTTGCGAGGAAAAACTCAAAGGTAAAAAAATTGCCTTATTCGGCTCCTACGGCTGGGGTGACGGCGAATGGATGAGAAACTGGGAAGAACGTTGTATTTCAGCAGGAGCAGTATTAGCTTGCGATTTTGTTATCTGCAACGATGCTCCCGATGCCGAGGCTCAGGCATCCTGCATTGCTTTAGGCAAGGCTATTGCATAAAACTTCTTGTAATTATAAATAATGCCAAAAAGGGCGGAAATCCATCTTCTGTAATATTTGGTGCGGTTGAAAAATCGCACCGAATATTTTTGCAGATAATATATAATAACAAGTACAACGCTGAAAAAGTCATAGGCTGAAATCAAGATGGGTTGCTTACTCACACCTATTATCTATTTCAAGACTTTCTTTTTGTGGGCCGAAAAAAAGCGGCATAGATTTAACCTATACCGCCGAAACTTAGATTTTTGTCCACCTCAAGTTGACAAAAACCTTTATAATCACATAATTTTTACGACTACCTTTTTATCCTCACGGGTAGAGGCAGCCTTTACAACGGCACGAATTGACTTTGCAATTCTGCCCTGCTTGCCTATAACCTTGCCTATATCCTCACCGTCAACTGTAAGCTCAAGAACAAGAGTATCCTCATCCATTCTTTCATTTACAACAACCTTATCAGGATTGTCTACAAGATTTTTTGCAATAACTTCCAGTAATTCCTTCATATTGTGACCTCCCGGATTTAGACCACGAAGCAAATATTAAGCCTCAATAGCGCCTGCCTTCTTAAGAAGATCCTTAACAGTATCTGTAGGCTGTGCACCGTTACCGATCCACTTCTTAGCACCCTCAACGTCAACCTTTAACTCAACAGGCTCCTTAGTTGGGTCATAGTAGCCTAACTCAGCAATTGCCTTACCACCTCTTGGTGTTCTTGAATCAGCAACAACTATTCTATAGAAAGGAGCCTTCTTAGCACCTAATCTCTTTAATCTGATTTTTACTGCCATTTTTACTTTCACCTCCTTAGTAAAACTTTTTATATTCATAAGAAATTCATCTTATAAAGCAAATTTAGAAGAAAGGAAACTTCATACGTCCTCTCATATTTTTACCCTTGGTCATATCGGTAAGCTTTTTCATCATACTCTTCATTTCGTTAAACTGCTTTAAAAGCTGGTTTACCTCCTGAATTGTCCTACCGCTGCCGCTTGCAATCCTCTTTTTGCGAGAACCGTTTATAATATCGGGGTTTTGCCTTTCCTTAACTGTCATAGACTGAATAATCGCCTCTACCTTAGCAGTTGCATTTTCATCTATATTAAGCTCGTCAAGGTTAAGCTTACCTGTACCGGGTATCATTTTAAGCAGGTCCTTCATGGGGCCCATTTTTTTAACCTGCTGGAGCTGTGCCATAAAGTCCTCCAGGTTAAAGTCATTGGAACGCATTTTTTGTTCCATTTCCTTTGCCTGGTTTTCATCATAGACCTGCTGTGCCTTTTCAATAAGGCTAAGCACATCTCCCATACCAAGTATACGTGATGCCATTCTGTCCGGGTAAAAAGGCTCTAAATCGTCCATTTTTTCACCCATACCAACGTATTTAATAGGCTTGCCCGTAACCGCCCTTACGGAAAGTGCGGCACCGCCCCTTGTGTCACCGTCAAGCTTGGTAATAATAACACCGTCAAGACCCAGTTTATCATTAAAGCTTTCTGCAACATTTACTGCATCCTGACCCGTCATTGCATCTATAACAAGTAAAATTTCCTGAGGTCTTACCTCTGCCTTAATGTTAGCAAGCTCCTCCATAAGCTCCTCATTAATATGCAGACGACCTGCAGTATCTATAATAACAATATCATTGCCGTTTTTTGAGGCATACTCAACTGCCTCCTTAGCAATATCCACAGGGTTAATCTGACCCTTTTCAAACACAGGTATATCGTAGGTTTTGCCTACCACCTGTAACTGCTTAATAGCCGCCGGTCTGTAAACGTCACAAGCCACAAGTAATGGATGCTTGCCCTGCTTTCTGAGCTGACCTGCAAGCTTACCTGTTGTTGTGGTTTTACCTGCACCCTGCAAGCCAACCATCATATAAACCGTAGGTGACTTAGGCGAAAATGTAAGCTTGCTCTGGGTGCTGCCCATAAGCTCGCAAAGCTCGTCATTAACTATTTTAATAACCTGCTGGGCAGGGTTAAGACCCTCTAACACGTCACTGCCTATAGCTCTTTCGGTTACACGATTTATAAAGTCCTTAACTATTTTAAAGTTAACATCAGCTTCAAGTAACGCAAGCTTAACCTCTCTTAAAGCCGTCTTAACGTCCTTTTCGGTTAAGGCTCCCTTACCGCGAAGCTGTTTAAACACATCCTGAAGCTTATTTGATAAACTTTCAAATGCCATTAAAGCTCGGCCTCCTAATCTAAAATACAGCTTACAACCTGTCTTAATTCAGCAAAGTCCTTATCCTCTGACAAGCCTCTTTCTGCAAGAAGACTGTCAAGCTTATCTACAGTATCCCTCAGCCTTTCCTTCTGTTTAAGGAACTTATCCACAAGGAGTAGCTTTTGTTCATACTGCATCAGTATTTTTTCTGTCCTTTTTATCATTTCGTGGACTGCCTGACGGGTAATACCGTATCGGTCACCAATTTCGTTAAGTGAGTAATCGTCCAGATAGTAAAGCTCTATTACATCACGTTGTTTTTCGGTAAGAAGCTCACCGTAAAAGTCATATAGTAAAGTAATTTCAAGTACCTTATCCATAACCCCACCTGTCAATCAATATTACTTTACACTCACCTGTGTTATTTTACACTATATTGATTGCCCTGTCAAGTATTTTATTTTTACAGAGCAGATTTTTTTATTTTGCCCTATCAAGCTCAATATAAAAGGCAGTTCCCTTTCCTGCTTCACTTTCCACCCATATTCTGCCATTATGACTTTTTACTATACTCAAAGCTATAGAAAGACCTAAGCCGTTACCCGGTATTTGTTTGTTTCTTGACTTGTCACCTCGGTAAAATCTGTCAAAAATATGGCTTATATCCTCCTTTGGTATACCCACACCGTTATCCTTTATGGTTAAAAGCACCTTACCTCTGTCCGACTTTATGGTTACATCAATTTTACAAGGCTTTTCCTTAGTGTATTTAACGGCATTTTCAGTTATTATTCTGAAAGCCTGCTTAATTAAGTGACTGTCGGCAAATACAAAAATATCCTTATCACCCTCAAGGGTTGTAACAACCTCACCCTCAGGACTTGTCATTTCACATTCGCCCAATACTTCGTTTGCAATATCATAAATACTGATTTTTTCCTTATTAATAACACTTGTACCCTTGTCCTCTCTTGCAAGAAACAAAAGCTGGTTAATCAGAATATTCATATGCTCGGTTTCTGACTTAATAGAGCTTATAGCCTCATCTAAAACAGCTCCGTCACTTTTGCCCCAACGGTCAACAAGGTTAGCATAGCCCTGTATAACAGAAATAGGGGTTCTAAGCTCGTGAGAGGCATCCGATACAAACTGCTTTTGCTTTTCAAAGCTGTTTTCAAGCCTTTCAAACATATTGTTAAAGGTAATTGCAAGGCTTCTGAATTCATCATCTGCAACAGGCACATCAATACGTCTGCTTAAATCCTCAGCAGTTATATTATCAACAGTCTTTGTCATTTCACGTATAGGCTGCAGCATTTTATTGCTTATAAAACGTCCTATGCCTACAGAAAGCAACACTGCAAAAGCATTTATAATTAAAAAGATAATTATAAGCATTCTCATTATGCCAACCTCAGCACTTTGCTGTCTGAACACCTGAACGGAGAATATTTTATCCCCATAATCTACTCTACGCATGGTATACATATATTGCATATTGTTAAACTCGCCTCTTCTAAAGTGCATATTGCCCTCTTCATCGTGAGGCTTTAAATCAAACTCCGGAGGAGGAAAGCCGTTCATATTATTTACAGAGGGAGGTATCTTACCTCTTTCGTTTACGGCAACTACAATATACTTATTAGGGTTAAGCTCCTGTATTTTTTCCTCGCTTATTTCACCGTTTTCTTCAATATAGCTCACTATTTTATCAGCAGTTTCCTCCAACTCATCACGGGATACCTTACCATAATACAGCCACGCATTAATAAGTATAAAGGCAGATGAAACCACCAACAAAAGCAGAAAAAATATTGAATAAATTATAGTTATTTTTTTACTGATTGATATTTTTTTCAGTCCGTCAATCTTCATCCTTTGCATAGTAACCCACACCCCTTATTGTATGAATTAACTTAATATTGTACTTATCATCTATCTTTGTTCTCAGGTATCTTATATAAACATCCACCACATTGGTTTCCCCTATGTAGTCATAGCCCCATACCTTGTTTAATATCTGCTCCCTTGTAAGAACTATATTTTTATTGCGTACAAGATATTCCAAAAGCTCAAACTCACGCTTTGTAAGCTCAATTACATTATCCTGATACTTAACCGTATGCCTTGCTATATC
The DNA here is from genome assembly GCA_958426775.1 of uncultured Bacillota bacterium. Lineage (GTDB taxonomy): Bacteria > Bacillota > Clostridia > Lachnospirales > CAG-274 > CALWRD01. Next base: position 3,991 of record CATZZP010000022.1, on the reverse strand, counting down.
TATAGTAACCCCGTTAAGACTTAAGCTGTCACCTGTATCGGAGTTGCCTGATTTATTACGTCTTAGAGCAGCCCTCAGCCTTGCCAGAAGCTCCTCAATAGCAAAAGGCTTTGTCATATAATCATCTGCACCGCTGTCAAGACCCAATACCTTGTCCATGGTTTCTCCCTTAGCGGTTACCATAATAACAGGAACCTCTGACTCCTTACGTATACGTCTGCAAACCTCAATACCGCTAAGCTCCGGCAGCATTAAATCCAACAGCACCACATCAGGCTTCCACTGAGAAAAACATTCAAGACCCGCTCTGCCGTCATTTGCCACCAACACCTCATAGCCTTCATGCTTTAACTCAAGCTCTACAAAGCGTGCAAGCTTGGTTTCGTCCTCAACTATTAAAATCTTTGCCTTAGTATCCTCGCTCAAAGCACATACCTCCTTTTTTCTTAGTTTATTCCCTCATAATTAGCCTTCAATTAACCTAAAATTAAATATAGATTAGAAAAAAGGGACTGCATAGCAATCCCTCTAAATTAAATTCAGCACTTTTCAGGTTCATCGTAAACCACGCCGAACTGTTCAACGCTTACGCTGTCCATAACAACATCATCAAAAGGCTTGTCACTGTAGTCAGTAGGCACGTTAGCAATTTTATCAACTATATCCATGCCCTCAATAACCTTACCGAAGGCTGCATAAGCTCCGTCAAGATGAGGTGCATCCTTGTGCATAATAAAGAACTGACTGCCTGCCGAATCAGGTCTGGCACTTCTTGCCATAGACAGCACACCTGCTGTATGTTTTAAATTATTTTCAAAGCCGTTTTGAGCAAACTCACCCTTAATTGAGTAGCCGGGACCGCCTATTCCGATACCCTCAGGGTCACCGCCCTGAATCATAAAGCCCGGGATAACTCTATGGAAAATAAGTCCGTCATAAAAGCCATGGTTAATAAGGCTGATAAAGTTTTTAACTGTGTTTGGTGCAATATCGGGATAAAGCTCTGCTTTAATAATATCGCCGTTTTCCATTTTAAAGGTTACAATAGGGTTTGACATAAATAAATCCTCCGTCAATCTTCAATTTTTATTGGTGCAAAGCTTCTGTAATCACAGGAAACAAGCACATATTCTATGCCGTTTACTAAGCCCTGCCAGCTTGAATTATAGCTACGGTTACTGTGAAGGTGACCGTAAATCACCTTTCTTACCTGATATTGCTCCAGAAGCTCTACAAAAGCACTTTTCTCTTTTTTATCGTTTGTAGGAGGAAAGTGCATCATAACTATAATATCATTATAGCCTTTTTTAACCGCACTGTCCAGTGCTGTCTTTAACCTGTTGGTTTCCCTTAAATAAAGCTTTTCGTCCTGTGGTGTATATCGGGTATCGTTAGGGCAAACCCAGCCCTTGGCAGCACATATTGCCGTATTACCGTAGGGGTAAAAATCACTTTTAACAAAGGTAATAGGCTTATACATATCGTTAAGCCTTTGGGTTGAGTTCCACCAATAGTCATGGTTTCCGGGAGAGATAACCTTTTTACCCGGCAAGGACAATAAAAACTCCATATCAGGCTGCAGCTCATTATAGTTAATTGCCCATGAAATATCTCCCGGCATAAGGACTGTATCCTCAGAAGTTATTATATTAAGCCAGCTTTCTCTAATTTTATGAGGATGATTTTTCCATATTTCATCAAAAATATCCATCGGCTTATCCTTAGCAAAGCTTAAATGGGTATCAGACAAAGCATAAAGTGCCATTTTTATCTCCTTAAATATGTTTAACCTTGTAAATATCCGCCATAGTTTCAAGCTCCTTATTAAAGTCAAAAAGCTTTTCCACATTACCCTCCTGGCAAAGCTCCGTAAAACGAATATTAAAGGAATTCATTTTTTCCACCCCTGCATGGAAGTACAGGTTATGTATATTATTTACAATTTCATTTACTATATAATCTCTTGTCTGGATAGTACGCTGTACCTGGAGTATTTCATCACGAATAGTTGTCATTTCATTATCCAGCTTAAAGGCTGCCTCAGCACAGTTTTGGAGCCTTATCTGAAGCTCCTTAGGCATATTCCCGTCGTATTTATATCTAAGGGAATGCTCAATAGTTGCCCAGAAGTTCATAGCAAGGGTGCGTATTTGAATTTCGCACTTAACCTCTTTTCTGCCTGATACCGTAACAATAGGATAAAGTACCGTAACATGATAACTGCGGTATCCGCTTTTTTTGGTATTGGTAATATAATCCTCTTCCTCCAGAATAGTCATATCACTACCGCTGCGTGCCCTTAAAAGCTCTACTACCTTGTCTATATCCTCAACAAAACGACATATAACTCTGATGCCTGCTATATCCTCTAATACATCAAAGACCTTGTCAACTGATATATTACGCTTGTTTGCCTTTTCTATTATACTTGCTATAGACTTGACACGTCCCTCCACCTGTTCGATGGGCGAATGCTTACCGCAGGCTGTATACTCCCGCCTTAGCCCCTTTAGCTTAGTTGTAATTTCATCTACTGCCTGTTCGTAAGGAAGCAGTGCCTCTTTCCAATTAATAATACCCATATTATTCCTCCCTTAAAGCTCTTAAAAAATATTATAGCATTAATTTAAGTTAATTTCAATTATATACACATATTTTACCAAATAATAATGTCGAATAAACGAAAACCACGGAAAAATGAACACAATATAAATTTTATAAACTTTTACATAAACCCCTTGTTTATAAAAAAAAATTTTAGTATAATATACTATAATATTGTTTGTGCAATATAAATAATTAAGGGTGAATAACATGAATGATGGAAAGCTACTGTCTATATATTTGGCAGGGGACTCTATAGTTAAAACCTATGAGCCTGACGAATTTACAGGCGGTTGGGGACAGTATCTTCATCTTTTTATTGACGGACGCAAGGTTGCCTTTTGCAATTATGCAAAGGGCGGTCGTAGCTCACGTTCCTTTATTAATGAGGGACTGCTGGGGGAAATTGCAGGCAAAATAAAAAGCGGAGATTACCTTTTTATTGAGTTTTGCCATAACGATGACGAAACAAAAAATTTTGATACAATGTATAACCGCCTTACGCCACTGGGCAAGCCTGACGGCAACGGCAATTATCCGCTTATCAAAGGCGAGATGATAAGCTCAACCTATTTGCCTGCCGAATATCTTAATGCCCTTTCGGCTAATATGCGTTATATAGATAGGGAAACCTTGGTTACTGCTTATGAAACCATAGCCTCCTACGGGGACTTATATTATCCTTACTCAAATGACGGAGTTTTAGGCACATTTAAATGGTTTTTGAAGCAGTATATACTTGTTGCAAGGAAGGCAGGTGCAATCCCTGTGCTTGTTGCCGCACCTCCAAGACTGACCTACACAGGACCTAACCGTCTTGCTGACGGTCCGGGACTTCACGGAGGAGATAACTATGCCTATATACGTGCTGTAAAACAGCTTGCTAAGGAGGAGGACGTTCTTCTTCTTGACCTGTTTACCGAATTTAAAAATATGCTTGAGGTGTTAGGCAATGTACCTGCTCACTATCTTACCTCCGTTAAGACAGGCTCTCTTACGGGCAAGTGGCCTGAGGACTATGATGCCGCTAAGAATAATCCCGCTATAATTTGTGAGGATACTCATTTTAATAAGTTTGGTGCTTTCCTGCTTACTGCAAAAATTACAGAGCTTATTGCAAAACAGATTGACAGGGGAGTTACCGCAGGCGGCGGTACTGAAAGCTTTGAAAGCTTAAAACCTTATATTTTTGATAAGCCTCACCGTAAGGTGCCGCACCCACAGGGCTTAAACTTAAAGGTAAATTCAATTAAGAGATTTTTTAAATATTCAGTGTTCTGAAATCGGGGACTTTATCCTGGGATAAAGTCCTTTATCTTTGTCACAATCCTGTCCTTCCCGGGATAATATATAGGGGAAGGAGGTTTTTTTATGCTAAGTGACATGG
>CATZZP010000021.1 GCA_958426775.1 uncultured Bacillota bacterium | reverse complement strand
AAAAACTGACCTCCCATTCGTTAGATTTTTGGTCTAACTATTGGGGGTCAGTTCAAATCACACCAAATATTTTTTCCGGATAATTTATAAAAACAAATACCCAAAAAATCATAGGATAATTTCTATGGTATACTGAAGTAGACCAAATAACATAACCAAAGGAGAAAAATCTTGTGACTTATAATCATCTTACCATAAATGAAAGAACCTGTATATATCAATTCCGCCTAAGCTTAGATTTCTATCGACACAGGTTGAAAAAGAACAAAAAAATAACCTGCCGCTCTAATAACCACTTAAAGCGACAGGTCATCCTACTATTATTTCGTTATCTGTTTTCACTTCATAACTCCATTCTTATTAGTTAAATTTTGCTATTCTCATTGGACTATGTATCCAACTTCGAATTTTTACTTTTTTGTTTTTGAAAGCTAGCTATGCTCTATAAAACAATTTCCTTTTATCGGTTTTAAATCATCTCTCTAATTTATTTAACTATCTTTTCATTTCCTATTTGTGATTTAGCAACCACTTAAGCTTTAGTTTAAATTATTAAGTTTAATTTTTACCGATATAAACTTCAATTTTCATTGGCCTGTACCTCGCTAAAGTTTTTCTTTCCCTGACTCTTTTTGTAAGCCTCAAGTTAAGTTTTTGTTGGACCGTACCTCCTGTTTTAGATTTTAACTTCTTAATTTGGATTTAACTGTCCATTGGTCTTTACCTCGTGCCATTTACCAACAAGTTTAATTTTTTGTCCTGTGCTTAATCGGCTTTTAGCTTTACTGTTTTTATGCTAATTTAGCTTATCTATATGAAAAATTTTTTTAAAATTTTAACGCTCCAAAATCATTCACGAAAGATAAGAGTCTGTTCTACACATCAGTTACATTTGAAATGAAAAGTTGTAAAAGGTATTTGTAAAACTATTTAACCGTTAAGCGATATTTACGTCTTTGGCGGAACCCACTCCCTTCTTTTAAATTATTTTTCTTTTAAAGAAAATACATTGTCAAATTTGTTTTTAATGTATTTCTTTTTTGTAATTACATTATACATAATAAATAATAATATGTCAACGGTTTTTGTTAAAAAAATGTCACTTTGTATAAAACCTACAATAAAACCCCTTACTTATTGTTGATAATATACAAAGGTAGTTTTATAATAAAAAATATTAATCTTTTTATATGCGAGGCAACATACGAAAGTGCCACTATTACACCCACTACCGCTGGCATATATGGGAAAATATCTAAAAATCCCTCATATTCAAGCTTTGGATAAATAATACCGTCAAACATCTGGCTGAACATATACATTTCAAGGGACACCACCGAAAAACTGCAGAAAAAGCCTCTGATAGGCTTAAAGCCCGTATCTGTATCAATAAGCAGAGTCATAATCAGAAAGGTAAGTATAACCGCAGGCAAAGAGGAATAACCGGAGTTACTGCCGTAAGCTGCAAAATCCCAGTTAAAAAAGCCCTCCTGTGTAGGTGATAAAAAGTTACCTACAGTAGTCAATACAACCATAGCAACAATAAGCAATATGTTAAGCCACTTATTTATACAAACCTCATACTCACTAAGGTATGCTCCTATAAAATAGTAAATAAAAACATAGTTTATTGTCCAGCTTGAAGGCACTATACCAAAGGTAAGAGGTCCTAAGGAGCATAAAAATACAAGGGTAAGTATTAAAAGCTCTTTGTGCAATCTCTCCTTAAGGGAGCTCCATATCAGATTAAAAAACGGTATAAGGAGCATAATACCTATGTAAAGCTTTACATACCAGCCATATTCAAAATAAACAAGCTTATCCAAAATATAATCTCTTGTAAGCTCTATGCCATGGTATTTAAAATCCACATAAAGCCTTATGCTTGTAATAAATACATGAGTTGCAAGGACCTCAAATATACTTTTATAATGGTCAAAATTAATGCCCTTATTATGCTTTAAATAACCTGTAAGGGTTAAAAACAGAGGCACACAGCATATAAAAAGCCACCTAATACAGTTGGCAAAAAACATTTCACCGCCACTTAGAGGTGTATTATAAAAGCCCGTTAAGCCCATAAAATGTATTGCAGGCACGAAAACAACTGCAAAAAAGCGTACTACATCAAGACCGTAAATACGCTTTTCCTCTATTAAAGGACGCTCATATATATCAAGCCAGGTTACCTCTCCTGCTCTCTTATAAGCAGTATTTAAAATTATATCCAATAATAATACCATAATATAACATATAGGTATCATGGCAATATAGCAAACCTTATCCGTAAGTGTAAAGGGAATGCAGCCCTTTACCCACGGAGAAAGGCATGCACTTATATACATTGATAAAAACAGTATAAAAATATATTTTGACTTCATTGTAACTCCGTTTTACTTCCCGTTAAAAAGCTAAGTCAGCTTTTTAAAATAGGTTTATTTGAGCCGGTAAACCGTTTGCCAGCTTATCACTGTCGCTTAAGAAATGACCTCCCGAAGGTATTTGATAGGTACGGTAGCGTTTTTCAGCTTCTTCTGAATTAAAGTCACTTATTGAAAGCATATCCGTAAGACGGCTGTTTTTCTTTTTAAGAGTAAACACCTGCACGCCAACCGTATTTTTAGTAGTCTTAGGGCTTACAAGGCTTGTATTAAAAAGAAGTGCCTTGTCAGTATCTCTTATAAGTACCATATCGCAGTCCTCATCAATAAATGCCGCCTTGATAAGAGGAGATTTATCTGAGTATGCGTTTATAAGCTTTTTACGGTTTACCTTTGTTGCGTAGGCAGACATATCCACCTTTGCAAGTTTGCCGTTTTCAAAGGCAAAGAGCATATATCCCTTATATTCTGTAGTGGCTGCCATATAGACAATATATTCATCAGCATCCATATCAATAAGGTTATTTAAATATTCACCCATATTACTTGCCTTTGTTTCAGGCAGGTCGTATGCCTTTACCTTATAGACATTCTGCTTGCTTGAGAACATAAGAATATCTGCTTTATTTGTAGTTTCAAGCTCCTGTATAATTTCATCCTCCTCCTTGAGCTTTTGCTCACCTGAGGAACGAAGAGATACAAGGGTTATCTTTTTAAAGTAATTGTGCTTTGTAAGGAAAAGCCTTATGCCGTAGTCCTCAATAAAATCATCTGTAGCAATTTGGCTTTCCTTTTCAGCCTCAATAGGTATAATTTCAGTACGTCTTGGAGTGCCGTATTTTTTAGCAACGGCATTCAAATCCTCAATTATAATTTCCTTAACAAGCTCCTCATCTCTTAAAACATCCGTAAGCCTTGCCATATCAGCCTCAAGCTGTTCCATTTCGGAAATACGGTTTAAAAGATATTCCTTATTTAGGTTGCGGAGCTTGATTTCCGCAATATACTCTGCCTGAAGCTCATCAATACCAAAGCCTGACATAAGGTTGGGTATAACCTGCTCTTCAAGCTCGGTTTCACGTATAATTTTAATTGCCTTGTCAATATCCAATAAAATTTCTTTAAGACCTGCAAGCAAATGATGCTTTGCATACTTTTTATCCAGGTCATAAGCAGTTTGGCGCTTAACACATTCTGTGCGGAACTTAAGCCATTCTCTCAGAATACCTTTTACACCTAAGGTCTGCGGAGCACCGTCAACAAGAATATTAAAGTTGCAGGAAAATCTGTCCGATAAAGGAGTCATTTTATAAAGCTTTGCCATAAGCTTGTCAGGGTCAGCTGTTCTCTTTATATCTATGGCAATTTTAAGACCCTTTAAGTCAGTTTCATTTCTGACGTCGTTAATTTCCTTTAACTTATTTTCCTTAACATTTTTAATAATACGGTCAATAATAGCCTCTATTGTTGTGCTGTAGGGTATTTCATATATTTCAATAAGAGAGTTCTTTTTGTCATAGCGATATTTTGCCTTCATACGGAAGCCGCCAATACCGGTATTATAAATTTGGTCTATTTCATTTTCATCGTATATAAGCTGTGCACCTGTAGAAAAATCAGGGGCAGGCATATACTTCTTTATATCACATTCAGGATTTTTAATATATGCAACCGTTGCCTTGCATACCTCTTTTAAATTAAAACTGCATATATTACTTGACATACTTACGGCAATACCCTGATTAGGGGCAACAAGTATATTGGGAAAGCTTGTGGGAAAAAGCACAGGCTCCTTCATAGTACCGTCATAGTTATCCGTAAAGTCTACGGTATCCTTATCAATATTCTTAAAAAGCTCATTACAGATATTGTCAAGCTTAACCTCAGTATATCTTGATGCGGCATATGCCATATCCCTTGAATAGTGTTTACCAAAGTTACCCTTTGAGTCAACATAAGGCATTAAAAGAGCATCATGACCTCTTGTAAGACGTACCATAGTTTCGTATATTGTAGCATCACCGTGGGGATTAAGCTTCATAGTCTGCCCAACTACATTTGTTGATTTTGTTCTTGCTCCCGTTAAAAGCCCCATTTTATACATGGTATAAAGCAGCTTACGGTGAGCAGGCTTAAAGCCGTCAATAGCAGGTATAGCTCTTGACAGGATTACGCTCATGGCATAAGGCATATAATTAACACGAAGAGTATCTACTATGCCCTGCTCCTGAAATTTATTTTCGACACCTGTTGCATGGTGTCCTCCGTCACTTTTTTCCCTTGCCAAAATTTACACCCCCTTAGCTAAGCTCTGTCAGGTCAATATAATTATGTCCGTTTTCTCTGATATAGTCCTTACGCCCCTGAAGATTATCACCTAAAAGCACCTCAAACATATCAGCTGTTGCTGATGCCTCCTGCGGCATAACCTTTATAAGCCGTCTTGTTTCAGGATTCATGGTAGTCTGCCACATCATATCAGGCTCATTTTCGCCTAAACCCTTTGAACGCTGAATATGATACTTACCCGTAAGCTTGTCTGTTATCTCCTGCTTTTCCTTTTCCGTATAGGCAAAGTAGGTATTCTTCCCACTGCTTATTTCATACAGAGGTGATTCTGCAATATATACATAACCCTCATTAATCAGTGTAGGTACAAGACGATAAATCATAGTAAGCAAAAGTGTGCGTATCTGGAAGCCGTCTACATCAGCATCGGTACAGATAATGATTTTGTTCCATTTAAGCTGGCTTAAATCAAACTCATTAAGGCTGCTGCCATGCTTTGCCTTAATTTCCACACCACAGCCTATAACCTTTAATAAGTCGGTTATAATATCACTTTTGAATATGGTGTCATAGCCTGCCTTAAGACAGTTAAGTATTTTACCTCTGATTGGCATAATTCCTTGAAATTCTGCATCTCTGCCCAGCATACAGGAGCCTAAGGCAGAATCGCCCTCTACTATATAAAGCTCCCGCTTTGAGGTATCCTTAGTACGGCAGTTTACAAACTTTTCAACACGATTATTCATATCAATAGTGCCTGTAAGCTTTTTCTTAATATTGATACGTGTGTTTTCCGCAGTTTCCCTGCTACGCTTATTTACAAGTATCTGTGCCGCTATTCTGTCTGCATCAGCCTTATTTTCGATGAAATAAACCTCAAGCTGTTTTTTTAAATAGTCAGTCATAGCGTCCTGAATAAATTTATTGTTGATTGCCTTTTTAGTCTGGTTAGCATAGCTTGTAACCGTTGAAAAGGAGTTAATTACAAGCACAAGGCTATCCTCAACATCAGTAAAGACAATTTTCTTTTCATCCTTTTTATACAGATTATTATCCTTTAAATATTTATCAATGGCATATACAAAGGCAGAGCGTGTTGCCTTATCAGGTGAGCCTCCGTGCTCCAGAAAGCTTGAATTATGGTAGTATTCAATTACGTTAACCTCGTTATTAAAGCAAAAGGACAGCTCAAACTTTAACTTATAGTCAGGCATATCCTCTCTGTCACGACCCATAGTTTCGGTAGAAAGGTACTGTATTTCGGTAAGGTTTTTATCATTTGTGATTTCTTCAAGGTAGTCCTTGATACCGTTTTTATAGCAATAGGTAAAGGTTTCTCCCGATTCCTCATCTGTAAGCACAAAGGTAAGACCTGCATTTACTATACACTGACGACGAAGGGTTTCCTGAAAATAAGAAAGAGGTATATTAATATCGGTAAATACATCTCTGTCCGGCTTCCAACGAATATTACTGCCTGTTGCCTTTTTGGTGGTAGGCTCTTTTTTAAGTCCCCCTACATTTTCACCCTTTTCAAAATTAAGCTCATATCTGTAGCCGTCACGATATATAACTACATTCATATACTCGGAGCTGTATTGGGTTGAGCAAAGACCTAAGCCGTTAAGACCTAAGCTGTATTGATAGGTTTCACCGCTGTTATTGTCGTACTTACCGCCTGCATAAAGCTCACAAAAAAGCAACTCCCAGTTATAGCGTTCCTCAACTGTATTATAGTCAACGGGTATACCGCGTCCATGGTCACAAACAGCAATAGAATGGTCCTTAAACAGGGTTATCTCGATAACACTGCCGTAACCCTCTCTTGCTTCATCTATAGAGTTGGAAAGTATTTCAAATACGGAATGCTCACAGCCCTCTAAGCCGTCAGAGCCAAAAATAACCGAAGGTCTTAAACGGACTCTGTCAGCTCCCTTTAAGGAAGTTATGCTGTCGTTAGTATATTCCTTTGTATTTTTTCTAGCCAAAATTAACACCTCTGTATATATCAAACCTTATTTAACCACAAACTGCCATATTATACTTTACATTAAATTGATAAATTTTGCAAGTGATTTTATTTCCCCTATAATTTATTTGAAAAAATTTATAAAAAAAATGTAAAAATAAAAAAGGGTTTTGTTGTTTTTTATAGAATAGTATATATAAACAAATAATCTTTATACATTTTATAAAATGTATTAATATAAAGGAGGAGATCATTATGGTTCAGATTCTTGCAGGTGAAAAGGGCGAAGGCAAGACAAAACGTCTTATTGAGATGGCTAATACAGCTATCAAGGAGTCCGATGGACACGTTGTCTATATAGATGACGACAACAGACACATTTACGATTTGCATTATGACATTCGTTTTGTAGAAGTAAAGGAGTTTCCTATTGCTAATTACAGAGAGCTTGTTGGCTTTATCTACGGTATTCTTTCACAGGATAGTGATATTGAAAAGATTTTTATTGACGGTCTTTACAAAATAGTTAATAAACTTGACAATGAGGATATTATTAAGCTTGTTGCCAAGTTAAAGGAAATGAGTGATAAGTACAATATTAACTTTGTTATTTCAGCTAATGTAAATCCGGCTACACTTCCTGCTGAAATCAGCGACGTACTTATCAGTTAAAATTGAATATTAGCTTACATAAAGCTTTAAAGGGGTGTTGAAAAACAACCCCTTTTTTATTATTCAATAACTGCACTTTTTTGTTTTCTGTACATTTGTATACCCGTAACCTGATTTTGTGTTATCATAAACTTGATAAAATAATCTGCATTTTCCACCATGGAAATATCACTTATATCACTACCCTCAGGTAAAATTATACGCTTTACCTGATTTTCACTGTCAATATCAAAGTAAAGTGCTATTGTGTAGTTATCCTCTGTAGCATCTCCTATATATATACTCTCCTCCTCCGGTTTCAAGTCATACGCCTTAATTACCTCCTCAGCTGTGCTGTTAGGCTTTGAGGCAGTATCATAAAAACCCGAGGTACGAATGCCCTTTTGAGTTTCCAGATATTCTCTGCTGCCCATATAGCTGAAAAAGCCTATATAATTTACGGTGTCTTCTGTAGGCTGTCCGTTTTCGTACACATTCTGGGTATTAAAGCTTAAAGACTCCAGACCCTCAAAAAATTCTCTGTATGCAGTCTTATTTTCATTTACATAATCCTCTGTCATACCAAGCCATACTACGGGCATTTTACCTGAATCAGTATTTGTATAAAGGGTAAAATCGTCCCGAGTATAGGTTATATCTTCTTTCTGCTCGGCTGTAGCCTCTGTATTCTCCGGGGTCTGCTGATTTACATTATTGCAGCCACACAGACAGCATATCGTCATTAATAAGCAAATTAACTTTTTCATAGCTTCCTCCTTATTAATAAAACAAAGCAAAGCCTTAACCTTGCCTTATTAATTTTATTATTCATCAAACAATGCCCTTGCAAAGTCCTCTTCGTTAAATGGCTGTAAATCGTCTATACCCTCGCCTACACCGATATATCTTACAGGTATTTTCAGCTCATTTTTAATGGCGATTATAACACCACCCTTTGCAGTACCGTCAAGCTTAGTAAGCACAAGACCTGTTATATCAGCCGCTTCCTTAAAAAGCTTAGCCTGCTGAAGAGCATTCTGACCTGTTGTTGCATCAAGTACAAGAAATACTTCCTGATGTGCCTGTGGGTACTCTCTTGTAATAATCTTAAAAATTTTAGCAAGCTCATCCATAAGATTTTTCTTATTATGAAGTCTGCCTGCCGTATCACAAATAAGTACATCTGTCTTTTTTGCCTTAGCTGACTGAATTGCATCAAATACAACTGCACCAGGGTCAGAGTTTTCCTGATGCTTTATTACCTGTACACCGTTACGCTCTCCCCATATTTCAAGCTGGTCTATAGCTGCCGCCCTAAAGGTATCTGCCGCCGCTAGCACAACTGATTTACCCTGCTTTTTAAAGTTATTTGCAAGCTTACCTATCGTAGTAGTTTTGCCTACACCGTTTACACCTATTACAAGTATAACGCTTGGATTAGGTAAATTAAGCTCGCTTTTATCCTCTTTAAGCATTTGAGTAATAATATCAACAATAAGACCTCTTACAGCCTCAACCTCATGTATCTTTTCCGCCTTAACTCTTTCTCTCAATCGTTCAATAATTTCAACAGAGGTTTCCACGCCAATATCAGCCATTATAAGAGCCTCTTCAAGCTCCTCGTAAAGCTCCTCGTCAATGGTAGTAAAGCTTTTTAATACATTCTCTACACCTGACATAATATTGTTTCTGGTTTTCTGAAGTCCTGACTTAATTTTAGAGAAAAAACTTTCCTTAACAGGCTCAGCTGTTTCCTCTGTAGGCTCTTCATCTATAGGTACCTCCGCAGGGTTTTCCTCTGCAACAGGCTCCTCTGTGGCAGTTTCTTCTGAATAAGTTTCCTCAACAGAGCTTTCCTCCTTAACAGTTTCTTCTACATAAGTATCTTCGGCATAATCAGCCTCAGATTCGGCAGTTTCCTCTGATACAAGTTCCTCAGCTACCGAATTTTCCTCTGTTATAATATTTTCATTATTCTTTTTCTTAAAAACATCAAATATCCCCACTATTTTCACGCTCCTTTATAATTTCGTCTATATTGGTTGAGAACAGCTTGGATATACCTCTTTCCTGAGTTACACCGTAAAGCATATCCGCAACCTCCCTTGTACCGGGTCTGTGAGTTATGACTATAAACTGGGTCGTATCGGTAAAGTTACGCAGATACTCCGCAAAGCGTACAACATTGGCATCATCAAGAGCTGCCTCAATCTCATCAAGTATACAGAACGGAGACGGCTTCATTTCCAGAATAGAGAATAAGAGAGAAATAGCTGTCATAGCCTTTTCACCACCCGATAAAAGCATCATATTCTGAAGTGCTTTTCCCGGGGGCTGTGCCTCTATATCAATACCGCAATTAAGCACATCACTGTCATCTGCCAGCTTAAGAGTAGCCTTACCTCCACCGAACATCTCCGCAAAAACTCTTGAAAAGTTTTCACTTATTATCTTAAACTGCTCCTTAAATTGTACCTCCATAAGGCTCTGAAGCTGATTTATAATTTCTTTAAGCTTCTTTTCCGTATCTATAATATCTGCCTGCTGTTTTGTGTATTGGTCATATCTTTCCTTAACTGCCTGATATTCCTCAACAGCATTTACATTTACACTGCCTAACTGCTTAATTTCGCCTTTCAAACGACTTTCCTCACGTTTTTTAGCCTCATACTTCATTTCAAGAGGCGGATAAGCCTTTGCCGCAACATATGTAATTTCATAGCTTTCAAACATTCGGTCGTAAAGCTCCCTGCTGCGTTGCTCGGTTTGCTCACGCTTACCTGTAATACGTGTATTTTCATTTTCAAGTCCGCTTACAGACTGCATAATTGACCTTATGCGTCTTTCGTATTCTTGAGAAAGACCTGTATTTTTTCTCTTTTCCTCTGAGAGCTTATTCTGTTTTTCAATTAACTGCTCACATTCGCTCATAATGCGTTCTGCTTCAGCTCTGAGCTGTTCCTTATCCGACTCCTTGGTTTTAATTGCCTCCATATCATCATTAACAGATTTTTCAAGAGAAACATTCTTTTCCTTAAGGCTTATAATATCGGATTGATTTCTTTCAATATCAGCATTAACAGCCTGATATTCACCCTTAATACGGTTAATTTCACCGTTCATAAGAATGATTTCCTCATTAATAAGGTCTACGCTTTCCTTATGAGCCTTTATACTGTCGCTGTAGCCTGAAACCTTTTCCTTGATTTTTTCAATTTCAGCATCAAGCTCAGTAAGCTTTGACTGAGTTTTTTCGGCTTTTTCCTTAGTGCTTTCAAGGTTCTGACTAAGCTCCTGCATACGCATAATATGCTCCTGCTTTTCCTTTTCAAGGTTTTCAAGCTCTTTGGTTATATGCTCAAGCTTTACATTATTTTCTTTTTTGGCAACAGCAAGGTTCTGCAACTCCTCCCTTGCCTCATCAAGACTTTCTGTTATATCCTCTGCTCTGTCATTAAGCTTTAAAAGCTCACCATCAAGCTTTTCGCTGTTTTCCTTTAATACCTTAAGGGAGTTCTCCAAATCCACAATTTCCCTTGTACGTGAGAATATACCTGCACTTTTTTTGCTGTTACTGCCGCCTGTCATAGAACCGCCTGCATTAAATAAATCGCCATCTAATGTAACAATTTTATAGGCATACTTTGTACTGCGTGCAAGCAAAATACCGTTGTCAATATTATCAACAACAATTACTCTGTCAAGGAGAGAGGACATAATACCCTCATACTGCGGTTCATAACTGATAAGCTCCTTAGCAATACCTACAACGCCCTTGGCGTTTACTATGTTGTATTTATCACTACCCATAGTTCTGCCCTTAACTGCATTCATAGGCAAAAAGGTAGCTCTGCCCAGTCGGTTTTTCTTAAGATAGTCAATAGCTGTCTTAACATTATCTTCATTATCGGCAATTATATTCTGTACAGCACCGCCTAAAGCAATTTCAATAGCGGTTTCAAGTTCCTGCGGCATATTGATAACTTCACCTACAGCACCCTTAATGCCCTCAAAGCCCTCAGCATTTTTATCCCTGAGCTTAAGTATTGCCTTTACGCCGCCGTAATAGCCTTCATAATCATTTTTAAGGTCATTTAACAGCTTTATACGTGAGTTTTTTTCATTAATTTCCTTTAAAATAGACTGTTTTTCTCTTGTTTTATCTGATAAAAGGACTTTAACTCGCTGATTTTCCCCGTTAAGTCTGTTTATATTTTCTGTTATGGTCTGACCCTCAAGGTCAATGCCCTCAGCCTCCTGCTGTTGAACGGCAAGTGCTGCTTTGGTCTGCTGTATTCTGCCGTCATAGCTTGATAAAATTTCATTTGAGCTTTTATCATTTTCCTTATACTGCTTTAAAACGGCACTAAGCTCTGACAGCCTTGCATTTAGGTCATTTCGTATTTCAAGCTTATTAAACATTTCATCATTATATTTGTTTAATTGCTCCTGACTTTCATTTAATCTGGCACTGATTTCCTCAGTTTCGCTACGATGCTTTTCATAGGCATCAACCTTATTTTTAAGCTCAATTTTTTTGGAATCAAGCTTTGCATTAAGGGCGTTTATATTAGCCTCATTTTCAGCTATAGTATTAAGGTTGGCTGCAATATCCTTTTTAGTTAAGGTAATTCTGTCTTTTATATGCTCCGCATCATTATCACAAAGTCTTATATCTCCGCTGCGTTTTTCTGCCTCTGCTCTTTTTTCGGAAAGCTTTGCAGAGGTTTCATCAAACTCAGTGTTTATATCAATAAGTCTTTGGCGGAATTTTTCCTGTTCATTTTCAAGTCGCTCCTGCTCTACTCTGGTAGTTGAAATATCACTTTTAAGCTTTGTTATCTGGTCATTAAACTGCTTTATTTCAACCTCATACTTGTCAGCATCCTCAACAAAAATGCTTATCTGTATGGTTTTAAGCTCCTCATAAAGCTGACGGTATTTTTTAGTTTTTTCAGCCTGCTTTTCAAGAGGACCTACTTGAGCCTCAAGCTCTGAAATAATGTCGTTTACTCTTACAAGGTTCGTTCTTGTATGCTCCAGGTTATTCTGAGCCTCATTACACCTTACCTTGTACTTAACTATACCCGCAGCCTCCTCAAAAAGATTACGTCTGTCCTCTGACTTACTGGAGATAATTTCATCAATACGTCCCTGTCCGATAATAGAGTAACCCTCTTTACCTACACCTGTATCCATAAAAAGCTCCAAAATATCTCTCTGACGGCAGGTTCTGCCGTTTATAAGATACTCACTGTCACCTGTACGGTAAACCTTTCTTGTAACGGAAACCTCGGTGTAATCCACATTAAGCACACTGTCACTGTTATCCATTATAAGAGTTACCTCTGCAAAGCCCATAGGCTTTCTGTCTGCGGTACCGCTGAAAATAACATCCTCCATTTTAGTACCACGCAGACTTTTGGCACTTTTTTCGCCAAGTACCCAACGTACTGCATCGGAAATATTGCTTTTACCGCTACCGTTAGGACCTACAACGGCGGTAATACCTTTATTAAAATCCAACCTTATCCTGTCGGGAAAGGATTTAAAGCCTTGAAGCTCAAGTCCTTTTAAATACATCTTTGCACCTCTGTCTAAAAAATCTACTGCCAAACAATCTTATATATTATAACAGAATTTAATGCTGATTTCAATAAAAAAAGGCGGCATAAATTTAATGAAAATCTATACCGCCTAAGCTTAGATTTTTGGACCATAGGTTGACAAAAGACTATAAAAAATGTAGGAAGTCTTTATTACCTATAAATAGGACTTATTATTTAGATTCAGCTGCTAATTCAGCTTTTCTCTTTTCAATAACCTTAGCCTGTACATCATTTGGAGCTTCCTCATAGCGTGCAAACTCCATTGTGTATGAGCCTCTGCCCTGAGTCATTGAACGAAGGTCAGTAGCATATCTTGCGATTTCCGCTAAAGGTACTTCAGCCTGAATAACCTGCTTTGTACCCTCTTTTTCCATACCCAAGATACGACCTCTACGCTTATTCATATCACCCATAATATCGCCTGTGTAAGCATCAGGCACAGTAACAGCAACTGATGCAATAGGCTCTAAAATCTTAGGCTTAGCCTGAGTAAAGGCATCTTTAAATGCCATTTGGGTAGCCATCTTAAATGCCATTTCGGAGGAGTCTACAGGGTGGTATGAACCGTCAAGCAATACAGCCTTAACGCCTACAACAGGATAACCTGCAAGAGGACCTGCCTTTACAGACTCCTGTAAGCCCTTTTCAACAGCCGGGAAGTACTGCTTAGGAACAGCACCACCGAAAATCTTTTCCTCAAAGGTATAAGGTACAGACATATCATCATAGTTAGGCTCAAAGGACATAAGTACATCACCGTACTGACCATGTCCGCCTGATTGCTTTTTATACTTTCCTCTTACTTCAACCTTAGAGCTAATCTTTTCTCTGTATGGGATAATAGGCTCTGAAAGCTCAACCTCAATTTTATACTTATTTTTAAGTTTATTTACAAATACATCAATCTGTGTATCGCCCGTACCGCTGATAATAGACTGCTTTGTTTCCTTATTAACCTCAAAGCTCATAGTCTTATCCTCTTCAAGAATTTTAGCTATTGCACCTGCAAGCTTATCCTCATCACCCTTAGTCTTTGGCTTAATTGCCATACTCATAAGAGCTGAAGGATATTCAATAGGCGGAAGCTGAACAGGTCTGTCCGCACTTGCAAGAGTATCGCAGGTGCTTGTATTCTGAAGCTTAGCAATAGCACCAATATCACCTGCTCTAAGCTCATCAACATCAATCTGCTCCTTACCTCTGAGGATATAAAGATGACCTATCTTCTCAGCAATATTTTTGTTAACGTTCTTAATCATACTATCCTTTTTAAGAACACCCGAGCAAACCTTAAATATACTTAAACGACCTACATATGGGTCGGCAATAGTCTTAAATACAAAAGCAGAAACAGGCTCTGTTTCATCACAGTTGATTTCAACAGGGTCATCAGTCTTAGGATTAATAGCCTCAATAACAGGCTTAGCCTTTGATGTAGGCGGAAGGAATTTGTTAATTGAATTCATAAGTACTCTTATACCGATTGTATAAATTGCAGCACCGCAGATTACAGGTGTAACCGTACCGTCAAGAATACCTATATTAAGACCCTTATGTATCTCTTCAACAGTAAACTGTTCTTCATTGAAGAATTTTTCCATAAGCTCATCATCAGTTTCAGCAACAGCCTCTTCAACCATATTTCTCATTGTTTCAACTGCATCACTGTAGCCGTCAGGCATATCACAAGGCTCAACCATACCGTTAAAATAACCTCTTGCCTGTCTGCGAATTACATTGATAAAGCCTGAATACTTACCATCCTTATATGTTGGCACCTGTAATGGTGCTATGCTTTTACCGAATACTTGCTTCAAGCTTTCAACAACATCATCAAAATTGGCATTTTCATCATCCATGCCGTTTATGAAAATCATCTTAGGAATACCCATTTCTTCAGCCATTTCCCAAGCCTTTTCCGTACCTACCTCAATACCGGACTTTGCATTAACAACAATAAGTGCCATATCAGCCACACTTAAAGCCTGCTTAACCTCTCCCACAAAGTCAAAATAACCGGGAGTATCAATAAAATTAATTTTTTCATCAAGCCACTCAACAGGTATAATTGAGGAATTAATTGAAACCTTACGTTTAATTTCCTCAGGGTCGTAATCGCTGACGGTATTACCTTCTTCAATGCGTCCGAAACGCTTTGTCACACCGCTTACGTGAAGACACGCCTCGGTGATAGTGGTCTTACCGCAGCCACTATGGCCTAAGATTGCAACATTTCTGATTTGATCAGCGGAATAGCTTTTCATAAAAAATCACCCCATACATATAATTTAGGAATTCTGTGTATTATGCAACATATTAAAATGGTTTATCAGTTATTTATCATATACTTGCACAATTTTTTTCAATCCTATAATTTAAAATATTCAACATTAATTACAAATCTCCTTTTAAAATTACATATTTTTAACATTTTGTACAATTCCAACAATTTTGAGGGGAGGTTTTTGTAAATTTTTATTTTTGCAAATTATCACCGTTGACCTAAGGGCAATAAAATGTTAAAATAAGCCTATGTATAAAAGCACTTCAGAAAGGAAGTCCGTATATGAAAAACATAGGTATTATCGGCTTAGGACTTATAGGCGGTTCTATTGCAAAGGCACTTAAAAGACATGAGGGCTATACAATAAAAGCCTTTAACCGTTCAAGTCTATCCTTAGATGCGGCAATAAGTGATAAGGTAATTGATGAAGGTTCAACCGAAGATTTATCAATTTTAGCAGACAGTGATATTATTTTTGTCTGTACTCCCGTTGACCTTATACCATATTATGTTGAAAAGCTTATACCAATTATTAAAAAAGATTGCATAATCACTGATGTAGGCAGTACAAAAAAAAATATTTATAACGAAATGCTTAAATTCGGCGATAAAATAAATTACATAGGCGGTCATCCGATGGCCGGCTCTGAACAGACAGGCTATAAGGCAGCAAAGTCCTTTTTGCTAGAAAACGCATACTATGTACTTACCCCATCACCAACGGTTGATAAAAAATATATTGAGCAGTTCAAAATATTGGTTGAGCAAACAGGTGCAATTTCAATAATCATTGACCCTGCCGAGCATGATTATGCTGTTGCGGCGGTAAGTCACGCTCCTCATATTATTGCAGCTGCCCTTGTAAATACCGTAAAAAAGCTTGATAACGACAAACAGCTTATGCACGCCTTAGCGGCAGGCGGTTTTAAGGATATTACTCGTATAGCTTCTTCAAGCCCTGAGGTTTGGAGCAGTATATGCGTTGATAACAAAGAAAGCATTTTGCAGGTAATTGAAAGCTTTAAATCAAGCCTTGACAGCTTTACAGATGCTATTACAAATAACAGCCAAAGCTTGAATAAATCCTTTGCAGATGCAAGGGACTACAGAAACAGCTTTTCAGGTAAAAAAGCTGCTTCTTATGCAAACAGCTTTGAGCTTTTGGTTGACACTGCCGAAAAGCCGGGTATTATTGCCTGTGTTGCTACAATATTAAGCTTTAACGGCATTAATATTAAAAGCATAGGTGTTGTTAATAATAGGGAGTATGCGGACGGTATACTTCAGATAGTCCTTGAAAGCAAGGAAGCAAAGGATAAATGCCACAAGCTTTTAACACAAATGAATTACACAGTATATGATAAATGAGGAAATATTAAAATGAAAAAAACAATTAAACCAATTACATCTATATATAAGACCCTTAAGGTGCCGGGAGATAAATCTATATCTCACAGAGCCGTTATGTTTGGCTCTCTTGCTAAAGGAGATACTGAAATTACAGGCTTTTTAACAGGTGATGACTGTATGTCAACTATCTCTTGCTTTAAAAAGCTGGGCATTGATATTGAGGTTGATGGTGAAAGAGTTGTTGTTCACGGAAAAGGTCTTCAGGGTCTTACTGCCCCTGAAGAAACACTTGACGTAGGCAACAGCGGTACTACCATACGCCTTATATCAGGTATCCTTTCTGCACAGAATTTTGACTGTACCTTAAACGGTGATGCTTCAATCCAAAAGCGACCAATGAACAGAGTTATTAAGCCTCTTGCACAAATGGGTGCTGATATTGAAAGCACTAATGACGGCTATGCACCCCTTACAATTCACGGCAAAAAGCTTCATTCCATTGAATATACAATGCCTGTTGCAAGTGCACAAGTAAAATCCTCAATATTGCTTGCAAGTCTTTTTGCCGAAGGCGAAACAGTTATTAATGAGCCTATCGCCTCAAGAAACCATACAGAAATAATGCTCAATTATTTTGGTGCAGATATTACAAATGATAACGGAAGGATTATATCCAAGCCTGTTGATGAGCTTTACGGCAAGCCTGTTGCCGTACCCGGTGATATTTCATCTGCAGCATTTTTTATGGTAGCAGGGCTTATAGTACCAAACTCTCATCTTATTATTGAAAACGTAGGGATTAACCCTACAAGAACAGGTATAATTGACGCTCTTAAGGCTATGGGCGGAAATATTAATATTATTAACGAAAGAAAATCAGGCGGCGAAGAAGTTGCTGACATTGAAGTAAAAACCTCAGAGCTTAAGGCTACTACTCTAAGCGGGGATATTATTCCGCGTATGATTGATGAAATACCCGTATTCGCTGTTGCCGCTCTTCATGCAGATGGTATAACCTATGTTAAGGATGCACAGGAATTAAAGGTTAAAGAGTCAAACAGAATTGCAACCATGTCCTGTGAACTTGGTAAAATGGGGGCAAAAATTACCGAAACAGATGACGGTATGATTATCCCCGGCAAACAAAGTCTTAAGGGGGCTGTTACAGAAAGCCATTTAGATCATAGAGTTGCTATGTCAATAGCTGTTGCCGCACTGACGGCAGAAGGAGAAACTACTATTAACAACGCCGACTGTGTTGCAATATCCTTCCCTGATTTTTATGATTTACTTGAAAGCTTAGTTTAAATATAAAAGAACCGTAAAAAAACAGGCTGTATCATATAGGTACAGCCTGTAAGCTTATTGTTAATGTCTGAAGTGACGCATACCGGTAAATACCATAGCAATACCGTACTGATTACACTTATCTATACTATCTTGGTCACGCTTTGCACCGCCCGGCTGAATAATAGCAGTAATGCCTGCCTTATGAGCCGCCTCAACGCAATCGTCAAACGGGAAGAAAGCATCGGAAGCAAGCACGGCACCCTTCAAATAGTCCTCATTAAGCTGAGTCTTACAATGGTCAATAGCCTGCTCGGTTGCCCAAATTCTGTTTACCTGACCCGGTCCTATACCTACGGACTGCTTATCCTTACCTATAGCAATACCGTTACTCTTGGTATACTTAACAATTTTCCAAGTAAAGAGAAGGTCCTCCATTTCCTTTTCGGTAGGCTTTCTGTCAGTAACAACAGTAAGCTCCTCACCTAAAAGCTTAGAGTCAATATCCTGAATAAGCAAGCCACCGCTTACCTTTTTACAATCATATGCAGTTTCAGGCTGTTTCTTTTCAATATCCGAAAGCTTTAAAAGTCGAATATTCTTTTTCTGCTCTAAAATTTCAAGTGCATCCTTATCAAAATCAGGTGCAAGCACAATTTCAAGGAAAATCTTGCTTATTTCCTCTGCCGTTGCCTTATCAATAGCTCTGTTGGCACATACAATACCACCGAAAATAGAGGTAGGGTCTGTATTGTAAGCCTTCATATAAGCCTCATAAATATTGCTGCCGCTTGCAACACCGCAAGGATTAGAGTGCTTACAAGCTACTACCGTAGGCTCGT
The DNA here is from genome assembly GCA_958426775.1 of uncultured Bacillota bacterium. GTDB lineage: Bacteria > Bacillota > Clostridia > Lachnospirales > CAG-274 > CALWRD01. The sequence goes on along the minus strand of CATZZP010000021.1, from coordinate 13,970 downwards.
CATATTCCTTTAAAAGCTCAAGAGCACCGTGTGTATCGTTAATATTATTAAAAGAAAGCTCCTTACCGTGAAGCTGTTCAATGCCTGTAAGCATACCGCTGTTGTTGCCAACCTCTTTATAGAAAGCAGCTGACTGATGTGGGTTTTCGCCGTAACGCATATCCTGTACCTTTTCAAAGGTAAGGGTAAGGGTATCTGTATACTTAGGTAAGCCTGCCTTATCCTTAAGGTAGTTTGCAATCATTGCATCATAGTAAGCTGTATGGTTAAACACCTTAGCCGCAAGATAGAAGTTGGTTTCTTTAGATACCTTACCGTTAGCCTTTAACTCATCAATTACCTTGTCATAGTCTGTTGGGTCAATAATTACAGATACGTCCTGATAATTCTTAGCCGCAGCTCTGAGCATTGACGGACCTCCGATGTCAATGTTTTCAATACATTCCTCTAATGTTACGCCATCCTTCGTAATAGTCTGCTTAAAAGGATAAAGATTTACAACAACAAGGTCAATAAGGTCTACGCCAAGGTCCTTTACAGCCTGCATATGCTCGCTGTTTTCTCTTATTGCAAGTAAGCCTGCATGGATTTTAGGGTGAAGAGTTTTTACACGCCCGTCCAGGCACTCAGGAAAGCCTGTTACCTCTGAAATGCCTATTACAGGTAAGCCTGCGTCTTTAAGCTTATTATAGGTGCCTCCGGTAGATACAATCTCAATACCCATTTCATTAAGCTTTGATGCAAACTCAACAATGCCTGTCTTGTCTGATACACTGATTAATGCTCTCATAAATTTCCTCCTTAAAATAATAAAAACCGCCCGTTTGGGCATAAGGTTACTTAAGATAACTGCCCAGACGGTCGGCTGATACTGATTTTGCACTCCCCTGTGGTAACCCACATTATCCGTCAGTCATGCAAAACATTTATATTATAATCATAACAACAAATTAATTTTCTGTCAAGTACAACAGCTTATTTTGTTTGCTTATGTAGCCGCTGTTGCCTTCTGAGTTGTAGTTTCTGTTACAGATGATGTGTTTTCTGCAGCAGGTTCGGGCTGTAAATCAAAGATCTCTTTTAAGCCTTGTGACTTTCTGTAGTTGCTTACCGCATTATAATGCTCCGTTCCGTAACGGTAGCAAACAACAGGCATACCTGTATAAGCATAGCTGTAAATTTTTTCCGCCATTGACAAAGGCAAATTAATACAACCGTGAGAGCCGTGTTTTACATACCAATCTCCGCCAAATTTAGGCTGCCATTCGGCATCGTGCATACCTATATCACCGTTAAAGGGCATCCAGTATGCAACAGGAGTTTCATAGTCCTCACCTTTTAAAGTTGCATTTCTTTCACAATAGGTAATCCTATAAGTACCGTTGGGGGTTACTCCCTTTACGGGGTGACCTGAAACAATCTCTGTCTGAAGCACCATATTGCCGTTCTTGTAAAGAAAAAGATGCTGACCTGTCAAATCTATTTCAACATAGGTATTTCCTATATCAAGACCGTCATAGCTTGCACCCTCCTGATAATAGTCAGGTGTTCTTTCAAGCTTTTTACCTGTTTTAATATCCGCTACAAGATTACTTACCTCTGCTTTTCTGTTTATTCTGTAACCGTAATTTCCCCCTGCCACAGTAACATTAAAGCCGTAGGTTGTAGGTATTGTTCTTGTTTCTCCGAAAGTATCGTACTTTCTTGAAAGCTCTCTTACAAAAGCTCCTACCTTTTCACCATCAAAGAAAGGGTTAAAGTCTGTTCCTATTACAATCCAGTCCTTGAAAACATCTGCATCAACAACCTCTGTATTTGAACCGAATTTATATGTAATAACCGCTTCCAGCCATTTATTTACTGTATACTTTGCATTTATTACAGCCTCACTATCTGCAGTAAATTCAGGCTTAATGTAAAAATCCTCCTTAGTAAGGTCAATAGATTTTTCAAGTCCGTTAACAGCAGAAATTACCCTTTTAGAAAATTCTTCCCTGTTAAGCCTTGTACCGTAAGTTTCCGGTATAATTTCAAATTTATCATCCTTAAGCTCAAGCCTTGCGTTTACACAATCTGTTACATTCTCGCCCGACACAAGCTTTAGCTCATTTATTTTTTGTGTTAATTTATCTGAATTAAAGCTTACCGTGGATTCTGATACAAGCTCTGTCTTTTTAAATAAGCCTAATCCCCACAAAAGCTTATTTTGCTTTTCAACACTACCTATGCTGTTTTCAAAGTCACCCTTAAGGTCAATTTCTGCCGACAAAATTGTATCTGTTGTTTTGCCGTCAGTGATTTCAAGGCTGTAATTTTCCACCACCTGTTCAAGAGTAGAAATAACCTCTTTTTCACTGATAAATCCGCAATTAATACCGTCAATAACCGTACCCGGTATGTATCTGTCAGAAAACACGGCGTAAGCAATAACAATATAAACTGTAATTAAAGCCACTATTACAAGGCTGACCCCTATTACAACCTTTTTTCCTCTATTAACAGGCTCTTTTACTAAGCCATTGGATAAATTTGTATCCATATACTTACCTCTCACTGATTATAAATCTTATACTAATATAGTTATATAATATATCTGACTATTTTTCAAGCAATTTACTACAAAAAAAATATATCTTTTTCGTTACAAAATTGCATTAGTTAAAGTAATTTGACATTAATCGTCATATGGGTGTACAATATAAAATACAAAGCAAAGGATGAGAGGTTTTTTATGAACGAAAATAATCAAACTAACGAAAAATATATAAAAATGACAACAGAGCCTGTGGAAAAGCTTATATGCTCTCTTGCCGTGCCTACCATTATAAGTATGCTTATTACCTCCTTTTATAATATGGCGGATACATACTTTGTAGGCTCTCTGGGCAAAAGTGCCGTAGGCGGTGTCGGCATTGCATTCCCCCTTATGGCTGTTATACAGGCATTTGGCTTTTTCTTTGGTCATGGCAGCGGAAACTTCATGGGTCGTGAATTAGGCAAACAAAATATAGAAAAAGCGGAAAATATGGCAGCTACAGGCTTTTTCTGTTCTATAATATTTGGTATTTTTATAACCGTATTCGGACTTATTATATGTGATGAGCTTATTTATTTTTTAGGTGCAACGTCTACTATTGCCCCTTACGCAAAGGACTATTTAAGCATTATTCTTTTAGGTGCACCCTATATGACTGCCTCCTTTGTACTTAACAATCAGCTTAGGTTCCAGGGTAATGCCTTTTACGGTATGATAGGCATTGCCTCAGGTGCTGTTACAAACTTGTTTTTAACGCCGCTTTTTATCCATGTATTCCATATGGGAGTAAAGGGTGCTGCCCTTGGTACAATAATAAGTCAGTTTATAAGCTTTTGTATGCTTTTTATAGGCACTCTGCACAGCGGTGTTATACACATTAAGCTAAGTCGATTTAAACCAAACTTCTTTTATTTAAGCGAGATAATTGCAGGAGGTTCTCCCTCTCTTTTCAGACAGGGTCTTGCAAGCATTGCCACAACTTGCCTTAATGTATCTGCCAAGCCCTTTGGTGATGAAGCTATTGCCGCAATGAGCATTGTATCCAGAGTTATGATGTTTGCAAATTCCGCCGTAATCGGCTTCGGTCAAGGCTTTCAGCCTGTTTGCGGCTTTAATTACGGTGCGGGTAAGTTTGGCAGAGTTAAAAAAGCTTTTTGGTTTTGCGTAAAGTCATGCTTTATTTTTCTTTTAATTGTAAGTGTATTTTCAATATTAAATGCTGAAGAAATTATAGGCAAGTTCAGTCGTGGCGATGCCGATGTAACTGCTATAGGGGCAAAGGCCTTCCGTCTGCAATGTATTACAATGCCCCTGAACGCCTTTATCGTGCTTTCAAATATGCTTACCCAAACAATAAGAAAACCTGTGCAGGCAAGTATAATAGCTATATCAAGACAGGGTCTTGTATTTATACCTGCTGTTTTAATAGGCAGTAAGCTATGGCAGCTTAACGGAATTATGGTCGCTCAGCCTATTTCAGATGTTTGCACCTTATTTATTGTTATTGTACTTGTATCCGGAATATTAAAGGAATTGAACGACAAATCAGACTAAAATTATACCCTCCTCCATATATAAGCCATTTACAATTTTATATGATTTTAAAACAGGCACATCATTTTCCATGGATATAATAACGTAACTTATATTATCAAAAACTGAAGTTTTAACATCGCTTGCCGAGGGATGAGGAGGACCCTCGGGATGCGAATGAAAACAACCTACCATATCTAAGCCGTTAGAACGCATATCCTTAGCCGCCGCTAATTGCTCGGCTGTATCCATCAGATACTCACAGTTGCTTTCAAGCACATTTTTAATAAAATATATTTTTTTAACAGTCTTTGTTTTTCTCTCTCTTACTCCGCCTAAAAGTCCGCAAACCTCCAAGGGCTTACTCTCTGTTGCGTAGTCTGTCAGCTCCCGATAAAAGCCATATCTAAGCTTTAACACTTTAAATCACCCCAAATTCATTTTAACTATTATTATCCCATTTTTTGATAAATAAAACAATAAAAAATTATTAGACTTGTGCTTTTTTTTCCTTGTCATTTGTGGTATAATAAACTCCATAAAAATCACAAGGAGTTTTTTTATGTTAATATTTAAAACACCGACACAGGGTACCCTCGTCAGTAATGTTTTTATAGAAAAATATATGCCTGCCTGTAAGTCTGCCATATTTTCGGTAATATATATTTACGCCTTAAAGTATGCTCTTTCAGGTGAGGAATTAAGTAATGATATGATTGCAGATAAGCTTGGCATACTTGAGTCTGATGTTATTAAGGCTTGGGAATACTGGGCGGAGCAGGGTGTAATCAAGTTATCCTTTGTTGAAAAGGATTGTCTGATTGAATTTTTAATTCTTTCGGAAACAACCCTTGTTCCGGAGGCAACAACAACACTTGAAAGCAGAGCTTTATTACCTGCAAAGCCAAACTACAGTGTAAAGGATATGGAGAATATTTTACAAGGCTCACCCGATACACATATATTTATAAACAGCCTTGAAAAAATATATGCAAAGCCCTTTAGCTCAGCAGACATAAACACTATCTTAGGCTTTATCCATTGGCTCGGCTTAAGTCAGGAGGTTATTTTGGCCTTGTTTGAACAATGCTGTGACAAGCCTATGCGATATATTGAGAAAACCGCCTGTGACTGGGCAGATAACGGAATAAAAACCTATGAGGATGCTGAAGCTTACATTAACACCTACTACAGCAAATACAGAGAAGTATTGTCATATTTCGGCATTTCGGGCAGAGCACCTATAGATGCTGAAAAGACACATATAAACAACTGGCTTTACACTCTTGAAATGCCTATGGAATTAATAAAAATTGCTTGCGAACGGACTGTAAGCAAAACAGGCAAAGCAAGCTTTGACTATGCTAACAGTATATTAACGGATTGGCATAAGAACAAGGTTAAAACTACTGCACAGCTGGAGGCTTATGACGAGGCATACAAGCAGAAAAAGGTAAATAAAATACATATTACAAATTCAGCTAAGCCTCAACAAAAGCCTACTAAATTTGTAAACTATAATCAGCCCACTTACTCTGATGAAGAAATAAATGCGGCAATTATGCGTAAAAAAATGAGGAATAAAAATGAATAAACAAACCATTTACAAACAAATTCATAGAGAATATGAGCTTGAAAGAGATAAAAACAGCCGCCTTGAGGAGCAACGTTTAAACAGCCTTTATGAGCGTTTACCTAAACTCAAGGAAACAGATAAGGAGCTTAAGTTTTTAAGCATAAGCCTGACCAAGCAAATTATCAGCCATAGCCCAAGCATTGAGAATATCAAGCATGAAATCAGCTTATTAAAAGCCAAAAGAACAGCTATTCTCAAAAGTGCAGGGCTGTCTGAGGAGTATTTAGCTCCTATCTACACCTGTAGCCTATGCAAGGATACAGGCTATATAGACAGTGAAAAATGTACCTGTTTAAAAAACAAGCTTATAAAAAAATATTACGCATTATCTAACCTTGACACAGTACTTGAATATGAGAATTTTGAAAAATTTGACTTAAGTCACTACTCAAATGAGCCTTATCCCAACGAAGAGCTTACTCCTTTTGCTAATATGAGCAATATATTAGAGGAAGTATTGGACCTTATTGATACAAAGAAAAACCGCTATTTTAATTTTTATTTTTACGGTAATTCAGGCTTGGGAAAAACCTTTATGAGTTCCTGTATTGCTAAAAGTCTTTTAGACAGAGGTATGAGCGTTATATATATGACAGCCTATTCTCTTGCCACCCTGCTTGAAAAGAACCGTTTCAGGCATGACGAGCTTGAAGAGGATGATGAAGCTGTTGATATGCTTTTTGAAGCAGATTTGCTTATAATAGATGACTTAGGTACCGAATCGCCTAACTCTGTTACGGTTACTGAATTTTTTAATATATTAAACAGCCGTCTTATTAACAAGAAATCTACAGTAATTTCATCCAACCTAAAGCCTTCTGAGCTTTCAATACAGTACTCCGACAGAGTTGTATCACGTATTGTAGGCAGCTACAACATACATCACTTCTACGGCAATGATATACGTATGAAATAATTTAATTTGAGGCATACTGAAAAACAAAAGGATTTTTCGGTATGCTTTTGTTATTTTGTGCTGTAGCTCCTGCAATTTTATTGTGTGCCTTTATTTATAAGATTGATAAATATGAAAAGGAGCCTTTTTATTTACTTGCACTCTCTCTTTTTTACGGCACTCTTTTAACCTGCGTAATTATTCCCTGTGAGGTATATATTATAAACAGGCTTAATACTGACAGCAATTTTTATTATGCTTTTTACATGAGCTTTATTGCAATTTCCCCTGTAGAAGAGGGGTTTAAATTTTTGGTTTTGTATATGCTCTTAAGGTTTAACAGTAACCTGAACGAGCCTGTAGACGGTATTGTTTATGCTGTATTTATCTCCCTTGGCTTTGCACTGATTGAGAATATATTTTATGTATTTAACCCACAGCTGGGCGGATATACAACCGCCCTTGCAAGGGCAATATTTTCCTTGCCCGGTCATGGAATATTCGGTGTATTTATGGGGTATCTTTTTTCTATAGGCATATTTAAGGACAATAAGCTTTATATGCTTTATGCCTTTTTATGCCCTTATATATTACATGGCATATATGACTTTATTATTTTTATTAAATCGCCTCTGTTTTTTATCCCTTTCTTTGCCTTTATATCCTATTTATGGATAAAATCAGCACAGCTAATCAATAAACATATACAAAGCGCACCCTTTATTTAATTTATTTTTTAGCAAAATTTGCTTTTTCAGTTGAAATAATTTTTAAATAGGTGTATAATATATTCAATATATGTTTTGGCAGTTAAACTGTCACTTTTTAACAGAATCGGAGGTTTTGCCATGATTGAAGCAGTCAGCTGTGGCGGAGTTGTTATCCATGAGGGCAAGGTTCTGTTGCTTTATAAAAACCAAAACGGACGTTATATGGGTTGGGTAATGCCTAAGGGTACCGTTGAAAACGGCGAAACCTTTAAGCAAACCGCCCTAAGGGAAGTAAAGGAGGAAACAAACGTTGACGCCGAAATAATTAAATACATCGGTAAAACACAGTATACCTTCCGGGGGAGTAACGATATTGTAAATAAAACAGTACATTGGTATCTTATGATAGCTAAATCCTTCGACTGCAAGCCTCAGGCTGAGGAGTTTTTTGCAGATGCCGGCTTTTATAAGCAACACGAGGCATTTTATTTGCTTAAATTCCATGACGAAAAACAAATAATGCGTCGTGCCTATGCCGAATATAATGACTATATGAACAGGACTAATAATGCCTGATTATCCGTTCACTAAAAATAACAGGAGGTTATTATTATGAGAAATGATTTCAGTATTGATGAAGTAAGGAGCTTTATGCACCGACTTGAAAAGAAAAACAACATCAGAACAATAGTGCTTGTTGTAGCAGGTATTGCAGTTATTGTACTTGTTACCGTAATACTTGTACTTAAGCTTAAGGACAAGATGACTTGGGGTGACTATGCAGACTTTGACGATGACTACGATGAGTTTGACTATAGTGACTATGCTGATGAAGACGAGGATGATGATATTCAGGAGGACTATCACGCACTTGACTTTGAGGACAGCGAGGACACCGAATAGTAGCATTAAGCATTAAACGACCTTCGTGCTGTTAATCAGCCGGAGGTTTTTATTTTTTACAATTGTAAACTAAATTCAAGTTTACGGTTGACAATCCTCGTTTTTAATGCTACAATATACAGCATAATGTAAACCGCGTTAAATTAACTATGTTTACAATTAACTAAATACAGGAGATTACCATGAATAAAAAGCTTACTACTAAAAAAATGACCGCCTATGCCCTAATGACAGCTGTAATGTGTATACTCTGCCCTATGTCACTGCAAATAGGTATAATACCAATATCCTTAACAAACCTTGTTATATACTTTTCAGCCTACATACTCGGCACAAGAGGTGCAATATGGAGCTATTTTATATATTTTATGTTAGGTGTTTTCGGCTTACCTGTATTTTCGGGCTTTTCAGGAGGTTTATCAAAGCTTGTGGGTCCTACCGGAGGCTGGATTGTCGGCTTTTTTATAACTGCCGCCCTTTCGGGAATTATTATTGAAAAATTCCCAAAGAATAAAATAATTCAGATTATAGGTATATACCTGTCTATCTTTGTTGCACACGCAATTGCAGTGCTTTGGTTTGCTTTTCTGCAAAAAACCACCCTATGGTATGCCTTTACGGTATGTGTTGTTCCCTTTTTAGCCATAGACCTTGCTAAGGTTATTTTAAGTGCCTTTATTGGTCCCGTAATTGCAAGCAGAGTCAGAATTAATGCTGATTAACACACTAAAAAAGCCTTGAGTTAGTATTTAACCCAAGGCTTAAATTTTATTCCGTATCGTTTGATACAAGCATACATCTGTGACAAATATAGCCTACATTATATTCTTTATCGTTATTTTCCCATTTTTCCCCGCAAATAGGGCATTCATTTTTGTTTTTACCGTAGTACTTGAACATATGATAGTATACAGGCACACCTGTTTTTTCCTTAAGTGCCTTTGCTATACGTCTACCCTCTACATTAAGACTGCTGTTTGCCTTGTTGAGCATTTCGTAAGCATATCTTTCATCAAGCCCCTGCTTAAAAAGGTCGTGTAAATCATTATATGCTCTCTGCCACTCTAAAATGTCATAATACTCTTCTCGGCTATAGTTTCTGGGTAAGGTATAAAGAGGCACGCTTTTCCCGCAATATCCGCATAATACAGGGGAAACCGTATCCTTTATATTGCCCCTTAGTATGTAGTATTTGCTTTTATTACACTCACAGCTACCCATTACATTTCGGTTTTCACCTATACAATTCCATATTACACTATCGCCGTAAATTTTTTCAAATTCAGCCTTTGCACTTTGCACAATTAAATTTTCATTTTCCTCATTAAAAGACGTGCTTTCAGGGGCAACAACTCGCATTTCAATAGTATCGCCTATACTTGTATAGCTTCTGTGGCGTCTTAAAATCTGTCCGTTTAGCTCAAGAGCAGAGGTATATGCCTTAAATGCCTTAAGTGCCTCTGCCTCATTATCTCTTTTATGCATAACAAACTCAAATGTGTACATAAACATACCCCCTTAATAGAATAGTTATGTCTTAATTTATATATATTATAACTCATTTATGCGTATTTTTCAATAAAAAAAGCTGTAGATATACTACAGCCTTGAAATCGGGGCGACAAGATTTGAACTTGCGACCTCTTGAACCCCATTCAAGCGCGCTACCAAGCTACGCCACGCCCCGTTATTGCACTTAACTGAAAGTCAAGTGCATTTAATATATTACTACATTTCACTATATGTGTCAAGGGATTAACAGTAAATTTTAATTATTTTTTGGCAGCTGCAGCAAGAGCAGTATCAACAGCGTCAAGTATTATACCTCCTGTTACCGCATTATCCTCTGTAAGCTGTACCTGTTGAGTTGACTGCAAAGAAATAACCTGTTGTGCTATGTCCTCAAAGCTTTGCTCAAATACAGGATAAAATACCGCTTCGGTTTCACCCATATTAAGCATTTCTATAGCCAGTATATTATGTTTATCTACAGTAACCTGTACGCTTACCGGATTTGAATGAAGTACAATCTCTGCACTGTACGTACCCGGAGAGTATGTAGGCTTGCTTTCTCCTTTTAACATCATGAACGCCAGAATTGCTATAGCACCAACTATGCACACTGCTGCCAATACAAACTTAATTATTGTCTTTAGACGTACAACAAATATTTTTGTACCCAAAACTTTCCCTCCCGATTACTTTTTTAAATAATATATTAACCAAATCATTATTTTATGCTATAATATAGCTGTAGATTTTTTCAGGGGTGATACAAATGAAATTACGATTTATACTGGGCAAGCCGGGAAGCGGCAAAAGCACCTTATGTGTTGACGAGATTGTTAAAGCCTCCTCTGAGGGAAGGCAGGCTGTTTACATTGTACCTGAACAATATTCTCTTGAATCCGAGCGAATTTTATGTGCTAAAAGTAACAATAATGTATTGATGAACAGCGATGTTTTAAGCTTTATTCATCTTGCACACCGTGTAATACTTAAAACAGGAGCCGGCAATGAAAAAATACTTGATGATAACGGCAAGGCTCTTTTGCTACGTAAAATTATAAATGACCTTTTAAAAACCAATTCACTTATTTTTTATGGTAAAAGTGCAACAAAACAGGGCTTTATTGACAGTATATCGGATTTAATTACAGAGTGTATACAGTATTCCGTTTCACCTGAATTACTTTTAGATAAATCAAGACTGCTTGATAATAAGAACAAGCGTCTTGCAGATAAGCTTCATGATATTGGTACAATTTTCTCTGCTTTTAACGAAAATATCAATACCCGTTACATTGCTAAAGAATCCTTACTTGACATACTTGCAGAACGAATACCTCAAACAACCATATTAAACAACACCGAGGTCTGGATTGACAGCTTTACACGCTTTAATCCTCAGGATTTTAAAATAATAGAAGCCCTTATCAGGGTTTGTCCGAGGGTTAATATTGCCCTCACCGCTTCCTCTGACAAAGTGTTTTCTGCCTACAACAGCTTCGACCCTTATTACGATATAAAATACAGTATTAACAAAATAAAGCATATTGCTGAAAATTTAAAGGCAGAAATTGAGCCTACAGTTTATACGGACAATGACCTAAGGCATAATAAAGCTCCTGAAATTGAACACCTAACCTACAATTATTTCGACAAAAAGCCCTATACAAAAAAATGCAAAAATATTAAAATATACTCCGCAGCTACAATAGATGCAGAGCTTGATAAGACAGCAGGAGAAATACTCAGCTTACTTCGTGAAAACCATTATCGCTGTAGTGATATTGCTGTGCTTGTAAGCTCTGAAAGCTATTATCTGCCTTTAAAAAATATTTTTGAGAAATATAATATACCATATTTTACTGACATTAAAAGCAATATTCTTTTTCACCCTCTTACAGAGCTTGTACGTTCATTTTTTGCCATACTTAATTCAAATTACGGTACATCTCAGGTTTTCAGAATGTTAAAAACAGGCTTTAATACCTTTAAGTACAACGAAATTGCTCTTGCGGAAAATTACTGTATTGCCTGTGGTATAAAGGGCAAAAAATGGTTTAATGAATGGGAATATATACCTTCCTCTCAATTTAAGGAACAGCTTAATGACCTTAATGATATAAGAGGTTATATCTGTGATATGCTTGAAAACATAAAAACCCTACGTAGCAAAGGCAGTACCGTAAAGGATATATCTGCAAAGGTTTATAAGCTTTTTGATTATTTTAATGTGCAGGAAACTCTAACTGAGTTTATTAATCACGCTATTGAAGAAAATGACGAGGTATCTGCAAGAATACATAAACAGATATGGAGCATTATAGGAAATATTTTCAGTAAAATGTGTGAAATAATGGGAGATGATGTAATATCATTTGCAGATTACGGTAAAATACTTGAAACAGGTTTACAAAATGCCACCCTTGGAATTATTCCTCCAACCTGCGACAGTGTTACTATAGCTGAATTTAATCGCAGTCGTCTGCCTAATATAAAGGCATTGTTTATGTTAGGTGTAAATGAAGGGGTTATTCCGCCTCACCGTATTGATACAAATATTTTATCTGACAGGGATAAGGCAATACTGGCTTCCGAGGGCTGTGAGCTTAGCTGTGACAGTCTGCGGCTTATTAACAGGGATATGTTTAACATATACTCATACATTACAAAGCCCTCTGAAAAGCTTTATTTATCCTATAAAATAAATACCGAAAACAACTCAAAATCACCGTTAATTACAGATTTATGTGATATATTCAAGATTACACCTGAGGATGTAATTTCAACTGTATCGGATGTAAGCGGAATTTATTCAGAGGAACAAGCTTATGAGCTTTTATTAAAGCACCTTGCTTCTATTAACAATGATAAAAAGAAAATTGCCCCCGTGTACAAAGCTGTATATGCTTATTTAGTACAAAATAAATATTACAAAAGACGCCTGGAGCAAATAGAAAAATGGCTAAGCATCAAGGACTCCACTAAAGAAAGGCTTTCCGAGAAAACTGCAAAACAGCTTTATTTAGATGAAAATAATGCCTTTATATCGGGAATTTCCAGACTGGAGGATTTTGCCGAATGTCCTTATATGTTCTTTCTGCGTTATGGTCTTAATGCTAATGAACGTGATGAATATGAGCCAAGTGCCTTGCACTACGGAACACTTTTTCATAGTGTTTTAAAGCAATTTTCAATTAAGGCAGAAAAGAAAAAATCCTGGAAAAATCTTGATGATGACTATATTAAAAACACTGTTGATGAAATTATAAATAACAGTATTGCCGAATTTAATGACGGTTATCTCGATTCCTCAGCCACCGGCAGATATGTTTCCGATATACTTAAAAACACTGCTTATGTAACAATTAAAGCTTTCTCACAAAATATAAACGGCTTTGTCCCTTGCGGTTACGAGGTATCCTTTGGCCCTTCCTCAGATAAAAGCCTTCCGCCCTTAGTATATGACCTTGATGATGGTCTTAAACTGGTACTTACAGGCTCAATTGACAGAGTTGATTTATATAAATCACCTGATAACAACATTTACGTTAAAATAACAGATTATAAAACAAGCGATAAAAATAAGACTATATTTAACAATGAAAAAATGTATTTAGGTGTGCAATTACAGTTACCCTTGTATATTGAGGCATATACTAAATCCAATCCGGGATACAAGCCCGGGGGTTATTTCTATTACAGAATAAGTAACCCTGTTTATGAAAAATCTCCTCAGGACACACACCTTACCCTTTTAAGCGGAGGTATTGCTCTTAAAGATGATAACTACACCGTAATTAATGCATTAAGCGAAAGTGAACGCAAAAAAATAACCGACAAAAGAACAAAAGCCAGTTATTTACTAATGCATGAGAACGAATTTGACGATTTAAGAAACAGTGCTGTCAAAATTGTAACGGATATTGGCAAAGAAATTACTAAAGGTACTATTAATGCCTATCCTTTAGAAAAAACCAATCCATGTAAGTATTGCAAATATTCGGCAATTTGCTGTTTAGAGCTATGCTCCGGGAAAAAAGACAAGCAACGTACCGTTGCAATAAATGCAAACAAGGATTAAAAAAACTACCACTGAAATTCAGTGGTAGTTTCAATTTATCGGGTTATAAACTTATCCTCTGTATAGTCAATTGTTACATTTGCACCTTTATCAAACTTGCCTGCAAGTATATCTGGTGCTATACTAAAAAAGTGGACAAAAAACTAAGTCATGTATTATAATAAAAT
>CATZZP010000020.1 GCA_958426775.1 uncultured Bacillota bacterium | reverse complement strand
TGATGATACTTGGTGGGTGACCGCCCGGGAAAGTAAGTGGATGCCGAATTCAATTATTAATTTAGCATTTCTAAAGCAAAAGTCACCTACGGTGCTAGTATTTTTAAATACTGAAATGCCGAATTTAATTATAAACTAAAGTTTGCTTTAGTTTATGCCGATGTAGCTCAATTGGCAGAGCAGCTGATTTGTAATCAGCAGGTTAACGGTTCGAGTCCGTTCATCGGCTTCTTACTCTTATAGAGTAGAGAAATTCTTAGGGCTCTTAGCTCAGTTGGTTAGAGCATCCGGCTCATAACCGGACGGTCCCGGGTTCAAGTCCCTGAGAGCCCACTTTTTATCTATATAATGTGGCCTGGTAGCTCAGCTGGTTAGAGCGCTGGCCTGTCACGCCAGAGGTCGAGGGTTCGAGCCCCTTCCAGGTCGCCACTATTTAAAGTATGCTGTCAGAAATGACAGTTTTTTTATTTTTTAAGGTTATTTGTCAACCTGTGGTCGACAAAATCTGAGCTTCGGCGGTATAGATTGTTATTAAATTTTTTGAAATTGAAATATACAAGAGCTTTTGTTTATGGTAAGATGATTATAGCTCATAAGATTTTTGTTCTTTGGTCAAGTTATTTGGTCAATTTCATAATACCACAGAAATTATCTTATGATTTATTTGTGTTGCACTTATTATTATAAATTATCTGCAAAAAATATTTGGTGTGTTTTTTTCGCACCAAATATCATAAAACCAATTAAGGAGTGCTTATGGGCACTCCTTTTTTTCGTGGAAAAAGGCTTGTTAAAAAGCTTGCTTTGTGATATTATTTACAATAGGAAATTATGTAATAAAGTTGGTATTATATAAATTATAAATTTAGGAGTGATTTTTTTGAAAAACAGATTTGTAAAGTTTACAGCAAAGCTGTTGACTATGGTTATTACAATGACAGCCGTAACAGCACTTAATCCTGTAGGTGTAATGGCAAGCACTAGTATAAATGTAGGTAAGGGCAACGGATATGACTATAATACAATTAACGAGGCTGTTGCCTCTGTCAGTCATATTCCTACCGAAAATAATCCTGTTTATATATATGTAGATAAGGGTGTTTATGAGGAATGTGTAAAGGTAGATAAGCCTTATATTAATATTATTGGTAAAGGAAAGGCTGAGGAGGTTGTAATTACCTATGACAAGGCAAACGGTCATGAAGACAGCGGCAAGAATGCAGGTACCGAAAAGTCTGCTTCATTTACCGTAACTGCTGAGGCAAAGGGCTTTTCAGCTAAAAATATTACCTTTGAAAACAGCTATAACCTTACAGACACAGCACGTAAGCAAACCCAGGCAGTAGCTTTTGTCAGCCTTGCAGATAAGGTTATTCTTGAGGACTGTCGCTTTATAGGCAGACAGGATACCCTTTATTTAAAGGGTGCCTCAATGGGTCAGAATGTATACGGCAAGAGCAATAGTGCAAGGGTTTATCTTGATAACTGTTATATTGAGGGTACAGTTGACTTTATTTTTGGTGATGCCACAGCGTATTTTAATAAATGTAAGCTTTTTATGGCATATTATGAAAACGGAGGTCATTTTACAGCCCCCAATACAACTCTTTTTAATTTAGGCTATGTATTTAATGAGTGTGAACTTACAGTAGACAAGCAGTATACACAGGAGCTTCAAAATAAGGTTGATTTAGGCAGACCTTGGCAGTGTGACAGAGGTTATCCTAACTATGGTTCACAGTCAGTTTTTATTAACTGTAAAATGCCTGATTTACTTTCAGCAGAGGGCTTTAGTCTTTGGGACGATACAACTGTCGCAGGTAAAGTAAGATTTATGGAGTATGACAGTAAAAATTCAAAGGGCGGTAAGCTTGATACCTCTGCAAGAGCAGATTTTGTAAAACAGCTTACGGAGGAGCAGGCAAAAGCCTATAACCCTTATAATGTGCTTAGCGGTAATGATGACTGGAATCCTGCAAAGGCTGATAAATCAAGTAAAAAAGCCGCAGATATTACTTTAGATAACTATGAAGTTAATCTGCCTTTAGGTGAAAGCACACAGCTTAAGGCAATGGTATTGCCTGTAGGGGCTAAAAGTAATGTAACCTACTATGCAGATAATGACAATGTTAAGGTGGAAAATGATAAAATTACTGCTTTAAAGCTTGGTAAGTCGAAGGTATACGCTCAGCTTGAAAACGGATTAACAGCTTATGCCGAGGTAAATGTAACAGCGGCTAAAACACCTGTGCCTCAGGTTAAAAGTATTAAAATCTCTGCTAAGGATACAATAAAGCCGGGTGATAAGCTTACGGCAAACTATAGCTTTGCTCTTAGCAGTGATAATGCTGCAGATAAATCTCTTATCAGATGGTATGCTCTTAAAAACGGAGAAGCTACACTTTTGAAGGAAGGCATTGGTGACTATTACAAAACCTATACAGTACAGAACGGTGATGTAGGCTCACAAATTGTTTTAGGCGTTTGCCCTGCTACAGAAACCACCTACGGTACATTAGGCGAGGAGGTAAGAGCTACCTCAGTGGGTGCAGTAGTTAAGTCAGAGGATAGCACCTCAAATTATTTAAGAGATGGCTTTAACAGCTTAACAGCCTTTCAGACGAAGGGCGAGTGGAAGCTTGTTACGGAGGGTAACAATAGTGTTGCCGCACCCGTAAGTGAAACTGCTTCACTTGAATATAATACCTTAAGCCCTACAGAGGGTAAATATGAGTTTAAAATAAGATGTAATCCGCAGGGTACAGGCTTAAGCAGTGAGGATAAGCTGGACTTTTATATTAATAACAGCGAAAAGGGATATTACAGATTATCTGTTGAAAGAGGCGGTAATACAAAAAGTTTAAAGCTTAACCTCTATAAGGGCTTAAACGGTGAGGAAACTATACTTTATCAGGATGAAAACAGGCTGAAAAATGCCGTATTTACCAACAGTGGTAAGGATAATCCGTATATGTATATTACTCTTACCAAAAATGAAGGTGAAATTAATCTTTCATACCGCCTTGAGGGCAGTGATACAAAGCTTATAAACAAAACAGTAACGGATGCCGAGCCTTTATCGGGCGGTAGCTTAAGGATTGACTTTAGCGGTAAGCCTGAAATCTGGTTACTTGATATGATTACCGTTGATGAGGTTAAAAAGCTTGATAAGGATAATCAGATAAGGATTTATCTTGCAGGTGACTCAACTGTTAAATACTACGGTGAGGATAACTCCATAGGCGGTTGGGGTGAATATGTAGTAAACTACTTTGACGACGGCGTTGATATTATTAATAAGGGCGAGGGAGGCAGAAGTACACGCTCTTACATTAATCAGGGCAGACTTAAGGATATAACTTCACAGCTAAGGCAGGGTGATTATGTATTTATACAGTTTGGTCATAATGATAACAGAACCGATGAAAATGCGGGTATTGAGCATTCAGTACTTTTGGGTACACCTGACGAAAACGGTATATATCCTACAGTTAAGGCTACTAAAACAAAAACTCCTGATAGAATTTATGAGTTTTATAAAAATGATGATTATCCTTATGAAAAGACCTTTTACCCATATGAAAGCGGTACCTTTAAATGGTACTTACAGCAGTATGTTGAGCAGGTCAGGGAAAAGGGAGGTATTCCCGTAATTATTACCCCTGTTTGTCGTGTTCTCTTTGATAAGGACGGCAAAATACAGCCTGCCTTTGGTGAGGATAATGGCTATAAGGTAGCTGCAGAGCAGGTAGCTAAGGAAAATAATGTTATCTGTATAGATGCTTATTCAATTACTGCCTCTTTGTATGAAAGCTACGGTGTAATGACTACACAGGGCTTGCATGATGTTAAGGACGATGGCTCAATGGACTTAACTCACTATAATAAGTTTGGTGCCAATATAGTAGCAAGTAAACTTGCAGAGGCTATAGGCGATAAAATTCCGGAGCTTAAGGCTCACCTTAAAGCCTCATCACTGGCTGTATCAAAAACAGATGTTATGAAAACAGCTAACCTTTTTGTAGTGGGTGATACAGGTGCAACTTCACAGGATAGTGATATTTTCAGCTCACATAGCTTCAGTGAATATTTTGATGAATATTTGTCAGATAAAATAACCGTAAAGGACTATACTAAGGTAGGAGCTACAGCAAAGAAGTTTGCTCAGTCTGAGGAATATACCCACCTTATGAATAATATTGAGCAGGGCGACTATGTTATGATTTCCTTTGGCAGATATGACAGCGACAGCTTGGGTGCAGGCTATCTGCCAAGCGGCGGTAATAAGGAAAGCAATAAGAGCTTTTATTATAATGTATACAACTATTATGTTAAGCCTGTGCTTGACAAAAAGGCAGTGCCTATTCTTCTAACTCCTATTTGCGACAGAGCTTTTAACGATAAGGGTGAGGCTGTTGATACTACAAAGGGATATGCTGATGATATAAAGGATATTGTAATTGACCATTCCCTTTACTTTGTAAATGTCAGCGATATATCCTATAATTTATATAAAAATATGGGTGAGGAAGGCAGTAAGGTACTTAATCCTTTAGACAGCAAAAAGGGCATTGACGCAAGCTCTTTTAGTGAGTTTGGTGCAAAAACTCTTGCTAAGCAGATTATGAACAACTTAAAGTATTCCTCTGCTACCCTTAAAAACTATATTATAGATGCAAAGCTTAATGAAAAGGATATTTTTACAAGAGGTGAATTTATCGAAAGTCTTGTAAAAATAATAGGTATAGAAAATAAAGGCTATACTTCTAATTTTAAGGATATAGTAAGCGGTAAATCCTATGAGAAGGCTATAGGCTCAGCAGGAAGCATAGGTATTATAAAAGGTGACAGCAAGGGTTATTTTTATCCGGAGGCAGTCCTTGACGGAGAAACTATGACAGCTGTGCTTAAGGCAAGTCTGGAGTATAAGGGAATAGATGAAAATAAACTAAATGACGTGTATGAGCTTTCAGAGGGTTCAATTTCAAATGAAATAGGTCTTTGGGCGTTGTACAGATTATACGAGGTTGTTAATTTATGAAAATGATTTCTTGGAATGTAAACGGTTTAAGAGCCTGTGTGGGCAAGAACTTTCTTGACTTCTTTAATGAAGAGAATGCAGACTTGTTTTCCGTACAGGAAACAAAGCTTCAGGAGGGACAAATTGACTTTGCCCCCGAAGGCTATCATTGCTACTGGAATTATGCTGAAAAAAAGGGATATTCAGGTGTTGCGGTTTTCAGTAAGCTTAAACCTTTAAATGTCAGCTATGGTATTAATATTGAGGAGCATGACAAGGAGGGCAGAGTAATTACCCTTGAATTTGAGGACTTTTATTATGTAACCTGTTATACTCCCAATTCTCAAAATGAGCTTGCAAGGCTTGACTACAGAATGACTTGGGAGGATGCCTTCAGAAGCTATTTAAAGGAGCTGGACAAGGTTAAGCCTGTTATTCTTTGTGGTGACCTTAATGTTGCCCACAAGGAAATTGACCTTAAAAATCCTAAAACCAACAGGAAAAATGCAGGTTTTACCGATGAGGAAAGAGGCAAAATGACAGAGCTTTTAGATAGTGGCTTTGTGGACACCTACAGATATTTTTATCCTGATACGGAGGGAGTTTACAGCTGGTGGAGCTATCGTTTCAAGGCGAGAGAAAAAAACGCAGGCTGGCGTATTGACTATTATATTGTAAGTGAAAGATTAAAGGACAGACTTATAGATGCTAAAATCCACACAGAGGTTTTTGGCTCTGACCATTGTCCCGTAGAGCTTGAAATGAGGTAAAATATGTATAAAAGGATAAACCCCGTAGAGGCAAAGGTTATAATGGATAAAGGCAATGACATAATTGTTGATGTGCGTGAGGCTGATGAGCTTGATGAGGGTTATATTGAGGGCAGTATACTTGTACCCTTAAGCGACTTTGACAATAAGGCAAAACAGCTTTTACCCAATAAGGAGGCAGAGTATCTGGTATACTGCCGAAGCGGCAGGAGAAGTGCAATAGCGGCAAAAAGGCTTGTTGAGCTTGGCTATAAAAATGTACTTGATTTCGGCGGAATTATAGACTGGCCCTTTGAAATAGTAATGTAGTAATGTGAGGTGATAGTGTTGGTATATGAAACCCATAGCGAGGAGGAAACGCTCCTTATCGGCAAAAAAATAGGCGAAACAGCAAAAGAGGGACAAATCTATTGCCTTAACGGTGACCTTGGTGTGGGAAAAACCGTATTTACAAAAGGCTTTGCCTTAGGTCTTGATATAGATGAGCATATTACAAGCCCAACCTTTACTATTGTAAACGAATATGAGGGAAGACTGAATTTCTATCATTTTGACGTATATCGTATTGAGGACCCTGAGGAGCTTTATGAAATAGGCTATGAGGAGTATTTCTTCGGTAACGGTGTTTGCCTTGTTGAATGGGCAGAGCTTATTAAAGAGCTGTTACCTGATAATATTATAAATATCAACATTACAAAAGATCTTGAAAAGGGTGTAAACTACAGAAAAATAGAGGTGTTAGAATGAAAATACTCTCACTTGATACAACAGGCTTGGTAGCAAGCTGTGCATTAGTCGATGAAAATAAAACCATAGCGGAATTTACCACAAACTATAAAAAGACTCATTCTCAGACTCTTATGCCTATGGTAGAGGCTATATGCAAAATGATTGAGGTTGATTTAAAGGATATTGATTATATTGCCTGTGCCAACGGTCCCGGCTCATTTACGGGCTTAAGGATAGGTGCGGCTACTGCAAAGGGACTTGCCCATGGTCTTAATAAAAAAATAATTCCCATACCTACTTTAGATGCCATTGCATATAATGTAACACACAGCAATTCGCTTGTAGTGCCTATAATGGATGCAAGGCGTAATCAGGTATATACAGCTGTATATGACACCTCAAGTGAGTTTAAGCTTTTAAGCGAATATATGGCTTGTGATATAAACGAACTTTTGGAATATGTTAAGGCTATAAGTGAAAATGCCGTATTTTTAGGTGACGGTGTGCCTGTGTTTGCAGATAAAATCAAGGAATACAGTCAGGGCTTTACCTTTGCACCTGTGTCCTGTAATATGCAGAGAGCCGCTTGTGTAGGTGCTTTAGCCTTACAAAGATATGATAAGGCGGTCAGCTATGACGATTTTGAAATTATATATTTAAGAAAATCCCAGGCAGAAAGGGAAAGAGAGGAACAGCTGAGAGGTAACCCATGATAGAAGTAGTTAAAATGACAGGTGAGCATCTTGATGCTATTTTAGAGCTTGAGAAAAGCTGCTTTGCCATTCCTTGGTCACGTAAGTCTATGGAGAATGAGCTGGACAGAATGTCAAGAGGTCTTGCATATTATTTTGTTGGCTTAGTTGACGGTAAGGTGGCAGGCTACGGCGGTATGTGGCATGTAGTAACAGAGGGACATATAACAAACATAGCAGTTGATGAAAAGTACAGAAGAATGGGCATTGCAGATGCTATTGTAGCTAAAATGCTTGAAATTGCCGATGAAAAGGAAATGCTTGGTGTTACCTTAGAGGTACGTGTAAGTAATAAGGCGGCAATAGCTCTTTATAAAAAGCATGGCTTTGGTATGGAGGGCATAAGAAAGGAATATTATGAGGATAACAGGGAGGACGCTTACATTATGTGGAAGTACCTTATACCTGTAGAGTGTATCACATAAAAGAGGTGATTATATGATTAAGGAGCTTGACTATACCGAGCTTAAATGCTTTTACAATAAGGATATTAATCTTGATATAGATAAAATTGATGTGAATAATATTATAGGACAGGGAGAGGGTGCTGAGGCTATAAAATTCGGTCTTACCGTCAAGTCAAAGGGCTATAATATATATGTAGCAGGCTTACCGGGAAGCGGCAAGACTACCTTTGCCCAAAGGTTTGCGGCAGCACAGGCAAAGGATGAGCCTATTCCTCCTGATTTATGCTATGTACATAACTTCACACAGCCTAATGAGCCTAAGCTTATTAAGCTTAAAGCAGGTAAAGGCCAGGAGTTTAAAACTGATATGGAGGAGCTTATAACACTTTTAAAGCAGGAGCTTACAAAGGTGTTTAACTCCGCTGATTTTGAAGAGGAAAAGGAGCGTATCGTAAAACGCTTTCAAGCTGAAAAAGATGAAATAATGGAAAAGCTCCAGGAAATAGCCAGAGAAAAGAATTTTGGTGTAAGAATGGGTAACGGCGGGGTATATTTTATGCCTATAGTTGACGGCAAAACCATTTCCGAGGAAGAGTTTGAGGAGCTTGATGAGGAAGAAAGAAAGTCTATAACCGAAGGCTCAGAGGAAATTCAGGAGCTTACGGTTGAGGCTATGAAAAAGCTTAAAAATGTAGATAAGCAGATTAAGCTGGAAACAGAAAAATCCGAATATAATGTAGGTCTTTTAACCGTAGGTCACTTTATTATGTCGATACAGGAAAAATACAGTGACAATCAGGAGGCTATGGAGTATTTATCAGCTGTTAAAGAGGATATTCTTGACAACTTAAATGACTTTATAAACGACAATGAGGGCGGCGAGGAAGACCCTGTTACCGCTGTTATGCCATGGCTTGCAGGCGGCGGAGAAGCAGAGCTTACAAGATATAAGGTCAATCTTATAGTGGATAACTCTGACTTAACGGGAGCACCTGTTATAGTTAATTATGCTCCAAGCTATGCTGCTCTTGTAGGTGAGGTGGAGTATGACAGCGAAAACGGTAATTTCACCACTGATTTTACTAAAATTAAGCCCGGTATACTTCATAAAGCAAACGGCGGTTATCTTATTTTACAGGCGTCAGACCTTTTATCTACACCCTTTGGTTGGGAGTGTATAAAGCGTGTTCTTAAAACAGGTGAGCTTACTATTGAGCCTATAAAGGAATATCAGCTGGGTGGTATTAATGTTTCGGGTGTTAAGCCCGAGCCCACTCCTATTAATGTAAAAATAATTTTAGTAGGTACAAATTATTATTATGAATTGCTCAGAGCCTATGAAGACGATTTCGGTAAGCTCTTTAAAATATGTGCAATGTTTGATTATGAAATGGATAATAACGATAGCAACATTACGGGTATGCTTGCTTTTATAAAGTCCTTTATTGAGGATAACAAGGCTTTGCCTTTAACAGGTGATGCCGTTGCGACTGTTGTTGAGCATTCAACAAGGCTTGCGGAAAACCGAACTAAGCTGACTACACGTTTTTCTAAAATAAACGAAATTCTTTGTGAAGCTGACACCTGGGCAAGGCTTGATAAGGCGGAAGCTGTCAACGGTGACTATATTAAAAAGGCTATTGAGAAAAAATACAGCAGAGTAAGTCTTTACAGTAAAAAATATCGTGAAATGATACTTAATAATGAAATTATGATAGACACCGTCGGAAAAAAGATTGGTCAGATTAACGGTCTTTGCGTTATGGAAACAAGCGATATAACCTTTGGTATGCCTACAAGAATAACTGCAAGCACCTATATGGGTAAGGCAGGCATTGTAAATATTGAAAAAGAGGCTGAAATGAGCGGCTCTATTCATGATAAGGGTGTTCAGGTAATTATAGGTTACTTAGGCAGAAAGTACGCACAAGATTTTCCGTTGAATTTAAGCTGCCGTATTTGCTTTGAACAAAATTATAACGGTGTTGACGGAGACAGTGCCTCAAGCACAGAACTGTATGCAATTTTATCAAGCTTAAGCAGTATTCCTATAAACCAGGAGCTGGCAGTAACAGGCAGTGTAAACCAAATGGGTGAAATTCAGCCTATAGGCGGTGTTACCTATAAGATAGAGGGCTTTTTTGATATATGCAAAAAAAGAGGTCTTACAGGTAGTCAGGGGGTTATTATCCCTGTACAGAATGAAAAGGATTTAACCCTGTCAGATGAAGTTGTAAATGCAGTAAAAGAGGGTAAATTCCATATTTATTCAATAGCAACCATTGACGAGGGTATTGAGCTTCTTATGGGTACAAAGGCAGGCGGTATCAACAAAAACGGCAGCTATCAAAGAGGCAGTGTGCATCAAAAGGTATACAGCCGTTTAAAGAAAAATCATGAGCTTAACAGCGAGGGTTAAAAAATGAGAGAAATAATAGATTTTCATATTCATCCCTTTATATCACCTGAAAATAACTTTTGCTTTTACGGTAATACCGTAAATTCAACAGAGGATTTTATGTCTGACTTAAAAAGGGCAGGTATTACCAAGGTATGCGGTAGTGTTATAAGACGCACTGAGGTTAAGGATTTTCAAATTATACGTGAACTTAACAGAGAGGCAATAGCACTAAGGGATATGTATATGTATAAGTATTTTTATATACCCGGCGTACATATTCATCCGGATTTTGTTAAGGAAAGTATAGAAGAGCTTGAACTAATGCACAATAAGGGCGTTAGGCTGGTAGGGGAGCTTGTACCTTATCTCATGGGCTGGCAGGACTATTATGATGAAAATATGGCTAAAATTTACGGTGTTATTAATGAGCTGAAAATGGTAGTCAGTCTTCATACCATAAACGAGGAAACTATTGATACGGCAGTATCCCGTTTTCCCCATATTACTTTTGTGGCGGCACATCCGGGAGATAAGGAGCAGTTTTTAAGACACCTTGAAAGAATAAGAAAATACAAAAATTACTATCTGGACTTAAGCGGAACGGGAATATTCCGTTACGGACTTATAGCTTACGGTGTAAGAGAGGTGGGCAGTGAAAGGTTTGTTTTCGGCACAGACTACCCTATATGTAACCCATCAATGTACGTAAATGCAGTCCTTTTTGAAAAGCTTAAGGAACAGGACTATAACAATATTTTATTTGAAAACGCAAAACGAATTTTATCTTTGGAGAATTAGTAATGATATATACCTTTACCCTAAATCCGTCTGTTGATTACTATATGGATATTGATAATTTAGCTGTAGGCAGCCTTAACCGCAGCAGCGGAGAAAGCTATGTGTTTGGCGGTAAAGGCATAAATGTCAGCAGAATGCTGAAAAGGCTTGGCTGTAAAAGCTGTGCTGTTGCCTTGGTAGGCGGATTTACAGGCAAGGCACTTGCAGAAGGTCTTAAGGAAGCGGGCATAGAGCTTAAACCGATTTATACAAGGGGCGTAACCCGTATAAATGTTAAGCTTAGCAAAATTGCTACAGAGCTGAACGGTAAAGGCACAACAGCCGATGAGGAAAGCCTTGGGCAGCTTAATAAAATACTTGCAGCAATAAATAAGGGCGATACGGTTATTCTGTCAGGAAGTGTCTGTCAGGGTATAGATAAGTCAATTTACGGCAAAATAGTATCAGAGCTTAATAAAAAGGGCGTAATTACTATAGTTGATGCAGAGGGAGAGCTTTTATTAAAGGCAATAGAGGCAAATCCGTATCTTGTAAAGCCTAATCATATTGAGCTTGGTCAGATTTTTGATATTGAAATCAAGGATATTAATACAGCGGAGTTATGTGCAACAAAATTACTTGAAAAGGGTGTTGAAAATATACTTGTTTCCATGGGTGAAAAGGGAGCTGTGCTTGTTAATAATTCAGGCACTTATTTTTGTAAAGCACCTGAGGTTAAGCCTGTAAATACGGTAGGTGCAGGAGATTGCCTTCTTGCAGGTTATATTTATGCCCTTGAAAATAATTACAGCTATGATAAGGCTCTGCAATTTGCTGTCATTTGCGGTAGTGAAAGGGTAAAAACGGGGGATTTTCCCGATAATAATGTTGTAAACAAAATCTTTGGTAAATTTATGAGTTGAAATATATTTATAACTGTGATATTATAAAAATAACTATTAATCGGGAGGATTATATAAATGGACATACTTGATAAATATATTGATGAATTGCTTGAAAAGAGTACTCCTCAGGCTCCTATCTGGAATATTGAAAAGATAAGAAGCGGCAAGCCGTCAACATGGAATTATATTGACGGTTGTATGATTAAAGCAATTCTTGAGCTTTATGAAATAAAGGGCGATAAAAAATTCCTTGACTTTGCCGATAAATTTATTGATTACTTTGTGCGTGAGGACGGAAGCATTGCCTCCTATGACCCCGAGGAATATAATATTGATAATGTAAATGCAGGCAAAACCCTTTTCGACCTTTATAAAATTACAGGTAAGGAAAAGTACAGAAAAGCTATTGAAACTATCTATAGTCAGGTTAAAAATCAACCAAGAACAGCCTCAGGCAATTTCTGGCATAAAAAGATTTATCCCAATCAGGTATGGCTTGACGGCTTATATATGGGACAACCCTTCTATATGCAGTATGAGGTAGAATATAACGACTGCAAAAACTGTATGGATAGTTATAACCAGTTTATAAATGTATATAACAAAATGAGAGACCCTAAAACAGGTCTTTACTACCATGGCTTTGATGAATCAAAGGAAATTTTCTGGGCAGATAAGGAAACAGGTCTTTCTAAAAACTTCTGGTTAAGAGCTTTAGGCTGGTACTCAATGGCATTAGTAGATACGGTTGATATTATGCCTGACCGATTTAAGGAGCAGAGGGACAAGCTTTGCAGTATTTATAAAGAGCTTATTGATGCTATGCTTAAATTTCAGCATGAAAGCGGTATGTGGTATCAGGTTGTAGATAAGGGTGATAAAGAGGGCAACTATCTTGAAACAAGCGGTAGTGCTATCTTTGCCTACTCAATTATGAAAAGCGTACGTATGGGCATACTTGATGAAAGCTATTTTAAATATGGTGAAAAGGCATTTAACGGTATCTGTGAAAGATACCTTTCACAAAAGGACGGGGAGCTTCAGCTTGACGGTATCTGCCTTGTAGCAGGCTTAGGTCCTGCAGATAATACAAGACGTGACGGTACATATGAGTATTATATGAGCGAGCCTGTTGTACAGAACGATGCAAAGGGTGTTGGTCCTCTTGTACTTGCATATATTGAGATACTTTATAAAGAAAAGAATAATAAATAATTAAAACCATAAATCGGAACGGTATTATTCGTTCCGATTTTTTGGTACGGGGTGAGTTAATGTCAAAAACAAAGGACGTTTTGCTTTGGATATATAAATATACAAGAAAACAGCTTATATGGGTAGCAGGTCTATCCCTTATAAGCGGTGCGGTAGCGTTAAGCTTTATTTTGCTGGCTCTGGTTTCCAAAAATGTGCTTGATATAGCTACAGGAGATAGAGAGGGTAATATTTATGCTTATGCTGTAGCTATAATACTTATTATTGCCATGCAGGGCTTTCTAAACGTGCTTTACAGTAATATAATAGTGCGTGCCGCAGGAAAAATCGATATTCGAATTAAGCAGGGCTTGTTTGAGGCTTTGCTTAATAAGCAGTATACAAAGGTAACAGCCTTTCATTCGGGGGAAATTTTAAATCGCTTTACAAGTGATATTGAAATTGTGGTTAACGGTGTAATAGGTATTTTACCTGAGGCAATAGCTCTTATTACCAAGCTTATAGCAGGTCTTGGAGTACTGCTTATGATAGATGCAAGGTTTACCCTTATTGTCTGCGGTGTAGGTGCAATAGTTTTTGTTGCAAGTAAGATATACAGCAAGCATTTTAAGTATTTACATAAGCTTGTGCAGTCAGCAGATGGTGTTGTACGCTCCTTTATACAGGAGTGCGTAGAGAACCTTGTTGTTATAAAATCCTTTGCTAATAACGAAAACAGCAAGGCTAAGCTTTATGAAAGGCAAAGAGAACTTTTCAGGCTGAAGATTAAACGAAATACCATAAGCAACATTGCAAGCACGGGGGTATATGTGCTTTTTACGGCAGGCTATTATGCGGCTCTTGTATGGGGTGCTTTACAAATCGGCTTAGGTGCAATCAGCTTTGGTACACTTACTGCCTTTTTGCAGATTATAGAACAGATAAAAGCTCCAATGAAGAATATAAGCGGACTTATACCTCAGTTTTACTCAATGCTTGCTTCGGCAGAGCGTATTATGGAGCTTGAGGGACTTGAGGATGAAAAAATACAGACTCATAACCAATCAGCCGAGGAAATATATAAAAAAATGGAAAGCCTTTGCATAGAAAAGCTTACCTTTGCCTATAAAAATGAAAATGTCCTTGAGGGTGCAAGCATGGTTGTAAATAAAGGAGAAACCGTTGCGATAGCAGGACCCTCGGGTATAGGCAAAAGCACAATTATGAAGCTTATTTTAGGCTTAATTGATGCTGATGAAGGAAGTATGTATATAAAAACAAGTGACGGTGAAATTAATATAGACAGCGGTCTTAGAAAGCTTTTTGCCTATGTACCTCAGGGCAATATGATTTTATCAGGCACAATCAGGGATAATATTGCTTTTTGTAACAGCGAAGCCTCCTCCTTTGAGGTTATGAGGGCGGCAAAGTCGGCTATGATTTGGGACTTTATCAGCACCCTGCCTAAGGGAATGGAAACAGAGTTAGGCGAAAGAGGCTTAGGCTTAAGCGAGGGACAGATACAGCGTATAGCAGTGGCACGTGCTTTGCTGAGTCAGGCACCCCTACTCCTTTTAGATGAAGCAACCTCAGCCTTAGATGAGGAAACTGAAAAGGCATTGCTTGAAAATATTAAAAAGCTTGAAAACAGAACCTGTATTTTTATTTCTCATAAATATCGTACAATTAAAAACTGCGACAGAATTTATAAAATAAAAAATAAAAAGTTAATTCAGACTGAAATAAGTGACATTACAGAGGAGTAAATCTGAAATAACAAAATTAAGGAAGGGTTTGTGATAAAGCCTGAAACTTGACATAATTTTACCTAAAGTATATAATAATAAAGACTAACTAACAAAAGGGGATTTAACACTTTATGAAACATACGGATTTATTTGATTTAATGAATAACCCTGCCTATATAGGCACTCAGGTTAATGTATGCGGTTGGGTGCGTATCTCAAGAGATTCTAAAAATATGGCATTTTTGGAGCTTAATGACGGTACAACCTTAAAGCATATGCAGATTGTAATTGATAAGGCAGTTATTGACAATTCTTCAGCTTATATGAAGTTAGGCTCTGCACTTAACGTAAAGGGTACTTTGGTTACCTCTGCTGTTAAGGAGGGCGGTGTTGAAATAAATGCGGAAGCTATTGAGGTGCTTGGTGAATGTCCGGCAGACTATCCTTTACAGAAAAAACGCCACACTTTGGAATTTTTACGTACCATGCCTCATTTAAGAGTGAGAACAAACACCTTTAACGCTGTTTTTCGTGTACGCT
This sequence comes from uncultured Bacillota bacterium, assembly GCA_958426775.1. GTDB lineage: Bacteria > Bacillota > Clostridia > Lachnospirales > CAG-274 > CALWRD01. The sequence continues at coordinate 20,144 of CATZZP010000020.1, read as the reverse complement.
CCGTAGTTGCAGCTGCAATACATGAGTATTTCCAGAGCCGTCACTATGTATATGTAAATACACCTATTTTAACAAGCAGTGACTGTGAGGGTGCGGGCGAAATGTTCCAGGCTACCACTATAGGCTACTCTGAGGAATATAAGTCAGCTGATGAGTATTATGCTGATGATTTCTTCGGCAGAAAAGCAGGCTTAAGTGTGTCAGGTCAGCTTGAGGGCGAGGTTGCCGCTATGGCATTTGGTAAAATCTACACCTTCGGTCCCAGCTTTAGAGCTGAAAACAGCAATACACCAAGGCACGTGGCAGAGTTCTGGCATGTAGAGCCTGAGGTGGCTTTTGCAGAGCTTCCTGATATTATAGAGATTGCAGAGGAAATGATTAAGCACATTATTAATACTGTTATGACAAAGTGTCCCGATGAGCTTGAATTTTTTGAAAAGCACTTTGAAAAGGGCTTACGTGAAAAGCTTGAAAATGTAGTTTCTCACGACTTTGCAATTCTTGACTATACTGATGCAATAGACCTGCTTAAAAAGGCAGAGGTTGACTTTGTATACCCTGTAGAATGGGGCTGTGACTTACAGACAGAGCATGAACGCTATATTACCGAGCAGGTTTACAATAAGCCTGTATTTGTAACTAACTATCCAAAGGATATTAAGTCCTTCTATATGAAGCAAAATCCTGACGGTAAAACAGTTGCCGCAACAGATTTACTTGTGCCGGGGGTAGGCGAAATCATCGGTTGCTCCGAACGTGAGGCTGACCTTAACAAGCTCCTTTCGGCTATGAAGGCTAAAAATATGTCCATTGATGAGTATAATGATTATCTTGATTTAAGAAAGTTCGGCTCTGTACCTCACAGTGGGTTTGGTCTTGGCTTTGAACGTATGATTATGTATGTAACAGGTATTTCCAACATACGTGACGTAATTCTTTACCCACGTACCGTAGGCAATATCAGATAATTGAAAGGAGTATAATATACAATGTATCAGCTTACAATTCCCGAGGGATATAAGTCTGCCCTTGATTTAAGACAGACACAGCGTGCAATAAAGCTTTGCAAGGATACCTTTGAGCGTCGTCTTGCAAAGGTTCTCGGTCTGGAGCGTATAACTGCTCCTCTTGCAGTTTGGGCAGGCAGTGGTATTAATGATGACCTTAACGGTGTTGAGCGTAAGGTTAGCTTTGACTTAAAGGAAATGGAGGGAGAGGCGGAAATTGTACAATCCCTTGCTAAATGGAAGAGAATGGCTCTTTATCTTTACGGCTTTAACCCGGGTGAGGGGCTTTATACAGATATGAATGCAATCAGAAGAGATGACCTGGTTGATAATCTCCACTCTGTATTTGTTGACCAGTGGGACTGGGAAAAGGTAATTTTACCTGAACAGCGTACAAATGAGTACTTGGAGGAAACAGTACGTAAAATAGCACATGCTCTTTACCTTGCAAAGGAGCTTGTAAAGGCTGATTTTCCACAGCTTAAGGAAAGCGTAACCTCAGAGGTATACTTTATTACCTCTCAGGAGCTTGAAGACAAGTATCCTAACCTTTCTCCAAAGGAAAGAGAAAATGAGATAACAAGAGAGCATAAAACCGTATTTATTAAGCAAATCGGCGGACTGCTCGCAAGCGGTGAGCGTCATGACGGTCGTGCCCCGGACTATGATGATTGGAACTTAAACGGCGACCTTTTTGTCTGGAGCGACACCTTTAATTCGGCAATAGAGGTATCTTCAATGGGTATCCGAGTTGACAGTAAGGCTCTTGCCGCTCAGCTTAAGGAAAGCGGAAATGAAGACAGGCTTAAATTTGATTTCCACAAGGGTATTATGGAGGGCAAGCTTCCTCTTACTATAGGCGGCGGTATAGGTCAGTCCAGACTTTGTATGGTTATTTTGGAAAAGGTACATATCGGTGAGGTACAAGCCTCCGTATGGCCTGAGGAAATGACAGAAATTTGCAAGAATAAAGGCATTAATTTGCTTTAAACTATATATAAACATACACGCTATAGTCACAAAAGGTGCTTATAGCGTGTTTTACTATTAATCCAGAGGTGATTTTGTGCTTATTAAGCATACATTTAAAAGCGGCGTAAGGCTTGTTATAAATTCCCTGCCCTATGGCAGAAGTGTCAGTATGGGTATTTACGTACACAACGGCTCACGTAATGAGGGCATAGGTGAGGGCGGTATATCCCATTTTATTGAACATATGCTTTTTAAAGGCACTGAAAACCGAAGTGCAACAGATATAGCCGAGGAAATGGACGTTATGGGCGGCAATCTTAATGCCTATACTACAAAGGAATACACCTGCTATTATGCAAGAGTACTTAATGATAATTTTGAAAAGGCGGCAGATATACTCTGCGATATGTATTTTAACTCAAAATTTGACAGTGAGGAGATTAGGCGTGAGGCATCCGTAATTGTTGAAGAGATTAATATGTATGAGGATACTCCCGACGAGCTTGTGTTTGATGAGCTTCAGGCAGGCATCTGGAAAAATAACAATGCATTGGGCAGACCTATTTTGGGTACTGCTGACAGCGTCAAGTCTTTTAAAAGAGAGGACTTTATTTTTTACTTAAAGGCACATTACCGCCCCGATAATACGGTTGTTGCTGTTGCAGGAAATGTTGAGGCAAGCAGAATAATCGGTTTTTTGGAGCAATACTTTGAAAACGGTTGGGATACTGATTTAAGCTTTATGCCTGTGGAAAAGGCTGAATATCAAATTTGCAACAGACGAAAGTATAAGGATATTGAACAGGTCCATATCTGTATGACCTATGAGGGCTTACCTATAGACCATAGCAGCAGATATGCTTTAAATGTACTTAATATTATTTTAGGCGGCAGTATGAGTTCACGGCTGTATCAGACTGTAAGAGAAAAGTATGGTCTTGCATATTCTGTTTACAGCTATGCAAGCAGCTATACCGACACGGGTATATTTACTGTATATTCGGCTGTAAACCCTGAATATGAGGAAAAAACAAAGGAGCTTATCCTGGAGGAAATAAGAGGTATATTTATCCGTAAAATTTCAGATGAGGATATAGAAAAGGCAAAGGCACAAATAAAAAGCGGTTTTCTTTTGGGACTTGACAGTACTATTAATCTGATAGAAAATTGCGGAAGAAATATGCTTTTCAGAGATGTAATGATTGAAAGTGATGAAACTGTTGCCAAAATTGATAGTGTAACAAGCAAGTCAATTTATGAAATTGCGGAAAAAATATTTATCGAGGATAAGCTTAGTATATCAATTGTAGGCAGATAATATAGAATTTTTGGTTTTACGACCTTTTTTCGTTAAATTTTTGCTTTTTGGTATATACATTATTGACAATTGTATATATTCAGAATATAATTTAGCCATACAAAGGCGTTGGAGCTTAGGCTTCAACGCCTCATTTTGTTTATAACGCCTTCCCTTTTGTTTTGTTAGTTAGACCTTATAAATAAAGACTCCTTCCTCTGTGCTTTTTATTTATGGGTTGTTGCGTTATGCAAAATGAGAGCTTCAACGTCTGCTTCCTTAAGGAAGCCTGTACGAAAAAATAACAGGTTTGGCGGACCTGTTATTTTTTTGCCTTTATTAAGTTGTATGTCATATAAACAGCGGCACAAACAGAAAGTAATGCCGATAAAAGCATACTTACGGGTATACCCAGGATTAAAAGCTGGTCTGTGCGTAAGCTTTCTATAAAAAATCTGCCTATACCATAGCCTAAAAAATAAACGGCTGTAAGCTGACCGTTAAATTTTTTATGTCTGCTTATAATAAATATAATTATAAGCAACATTAAATTCCAACAGCTTTCATAAAGGAAGGTAGGATGAACCCATATATAGTCCGTGCCGTTTAAGCTGTGAAGAGGATATACAGCTTCCCCGTGGTATATACCGTTACTGCCCTCTATACTAAGCCCTGATACCTGTTCCGCCTTATATGCCATGGCAAAAAGTCCTTCATATGCTCTGCCAAATGCCTCTCTGTTTACAAGATTGCCCCAACGACCTAAAATCTGACCTATAAGCAAGCTCATGGCAGCAGTATCGGTAAACAGAAGCAGGGGTAATTTTTTTATACGGGTATAAATAATAACAGCAATAACTGCACCTATAATACCTCCGTATATAGCAAGACCACCCTCACGTATTGCAAAAAACTCGGATAAAGAGCCTCCGTTAAATATTATATAATAAAGCCTTGCACCTACAATACCGCAAGGGATTGCCCAAAATACAAAATCCGTATAATCATCGGGATTTTGACCTGTTCTTTTTGCCTCATAAATTGCAAGGATAATACCCAGTATAACGCCTAAGCATATTATTGCACCGTATTTATATATGTCAAAACCAAAAATGCTGAAGGCAACTCTGTCAAGGTGCTGAATTTCTATACCTAAATTAGGAAAGTAAATATCAGGTGTATTCATTTCATTCTCCTATATGTATCCCCAAAGGGGGAGATTAAAGGGGCATAATCTGGCTCATACATAAATTATCTGCCCTAAAGTGATTTTTTAGCCTCATAATAAGCTCATCACTATTAATACTATCATATTTATCAAAAATGTCCAGTGTTTTTACGGATTTTATAAAATTATCTGCTGTAAAGGAGCAACAAAAGTCAAGGCTGTCATAGCTTTGTATAAGACTGCCCTTACATTTTTTTATTATCCTGTTTAAATAGTTTTCAGCAATACCGTAATTTAAGAAGTTTGTTATTTCACAGTGGAGCATGGACAAAAGTCTTTCGGGATTTTGTGAGGTGCCTGATAAAACCGATACTCCGTAATCCTTACCGCAGATATAGTCTATATTCAGGGGATTGTTACAAAGTCCTGAGGTGTAAAGCTTTTCATAAAGAACAGAGCCTTTGCCTGCTAATATGTTTAAAAGGATTTTAGAGGTGAGTATACGCATTACAGGCGACATATCAAAGCCATTTTCCTTGAAGCCTATACTGAACACGGGTGTTGCAATTGGCATATGCTTTTTAACAGACACTCTTTCAATTTTTTCCGACTTAGGAAAAAGGCTTTTAATATTTTCGCTTTTTTTCAAAGGAAAAGCCTTTTCGGCTTCACTGAAAAATTCGTATTCGTTAATATCTCCGGCTGCAATTAAAATAGCATTTCCGCCTGTGTAGTAGCTGTTATAAAATATTTGAAGTGCCTTTGGAGTTATTTGCTCAATATCCTCCTTACTGCCCGCAATGGAATAGCTTACAGGGTGCTTGTCATATAAGCCCTTAAGCATACTGAAGTGAGCTTGCCAGGAGGGATTATCCTCATACATGGTAATTTCACTGCCGATAATTCCAAGCTCTTTTTTTACATTTTTATCGGTAAAATAAGGGTTAGCAGACATTTCGCCCAAAAGGGAAAGGCACTTATAAAAATTGTCACAGCAGGTAAAATAATAAGCTGTGGTATCAAGAGAGGTAAAGGCATTTACATTAGCACCCAAAGCAGAAAAGTCATCAAATGCATTTCCGTGCTTTTTCTCAAAGAGCTTATGTTCAACAAAGTGGGCTGTTCCGAAGGGTACACGGCATTTACCGCCGGGGGTTAAAAACTGTGTATTAATCGAGCCGCATTTAAAAGCAAGCATAGCCTCTTTTTGTACATAGCCTCTTTTTTTAATCAAGCAAAGAGTTAAGCCGTTTTCAAGGTTTTTGAACAGGACGTTATTCATTTTTAGCCTCCTTTAGTAAAAATACGGTGTCAATAAAGGCTGTGTCAAACACACCCTTTATATCATCTACGGCAGATATTTCGTTGACGGAATTTTCAATAGAAAGCTCAACATTTGCTACAGACAGTGAAAGCATATAGTCCATAAGTCTTGCGGGATAGTCCTCCAAGGCTTTAAGTGAATTAATAAGGCTGTTTTTGGCATTTGTTAATTCCTTCTCACTTACTCCTTTTTCTGAAATTAACTTTAACTCCCTGTCAACAGCGTCAGTTACCTTTTGAGCATTATTCTCTTCAATACCTGCCTGTATGGCAATTATGCCTTTGTAACGGTATAAGCTTGAGCTGATGTAATAACAAAGACCCTCTTTTTCTCTTATATTGTTAAATAAACGAGAGGAAGCTGAACCGCTTAAAATTTCATTTGCAATCAAAAGCTTAGGATAATATGTTTTGTCGGCTCGTATACCGATTGACAGACAGGACTGAAAGGTGCCGCCCTCCTCAGTCTTAAATTCAGGGGAGTGAGGATTAAGGAGCTTATACTCTGCTTTATCAATTTCAGTGCTTTGTGCCTGTTCGAAATGATTGTTTACATAGCTTTCTGCTTGATTAGGGGTAATATCTCCCGTTATATAAAGCTGTGTTATGCCGTTACTTAACAGGCTTTTATAAGAATTGTAGAGGCTGTTTCCCGATATATCCCCAAAGTCTTTAATATATCCGTCACTGCATATACCAAAGTATTCATTTTTACACATTGTTTCAATTAGCTTTTCGGTGCAGTAGCTACGTTTGTCGTTTATCTTTGAGGCAAGCTCTCTTGCGGCAACATTACAGGCATTGTGTACGTAAGAGGGCATAAACCCTCCTTCAATTGTTAAGGGGTTATAAACGGTACTGCTTAAAAACTCAAAAAGTTTGCCTGTAAATTCCGAGGGTGCTGTAATATAAAAGGATATTATTTGCTCTTCACCTTTTTTTATCGGCTCAGGTATAAATTCAGCTCCGCCCAGCTCTTCCAGATAGGAGTTTATACCCCTCAAGGAGGAATGTTTTTTACTTGCCCTTGACAGCACCCTTGGTATAAGTGAATAACTGCTGACGGTTTCTCTCCTAAGGGGTACACGCTGCACAAGACAAATAGAGGTAGTGTTAAATTTTTTTGTGTTACACAGACATACATCTATGCCCTTTGTTTTAAATGTTGTGATTTCCATATTTATCCCTCACATATATTTTTTCATACTTTTTAAGGCGTTTTTTTCAAGACGACTGACCTGTGCCTGACTTATGCCTATTTCATCAGCTACCTCCATCTGGGTTTTACCCTCAAAAAAACGTAAATTAATAATATGCCGTTCTCTGTCACTTAGCTTATCTATTGCTTCTGATAAAACAATGTTTTCTATCCATGATAAATCCGTATTCTTATCATCGCTTACCTGGTCCATTACAAAGAGAGCATCACTTCCGTCATGATATACAGGCTCAAATAGTGATATAGGGTCTTGTATTGCATCAAGGGCAAAAATAACCTCTTCTTTTTTCAAACCAAGCTCTTTAGCTATTTCCTCAACGGTAGGCTCTCTACTTTTCTCGCTAGTAAGCTTTTCTTTTGCCTGTAAAGCCTTGTAGGCTGTATCTCTTATAGAGCGTGATACCCTTATACTGTTATAGTCTCTTAAATATCGTCTTACCTCGCCTATAATCATTGGTACAGCATAGGTGCTGAATTTTACGTTATGGGAGGTATCAAAGTTGTTAATGGCTTTTATAAGTCCTATACAGCCTACCTGAAATAAATCATCGGGGCTTTCTCCTCTGCCTGAAAACCTTTGTATAACACTTAATACAAGGCGGAGATTGCCGTATATATACTGATTGCGTGCCTGCTCATCTCCCTTTTGGAGTCTTTCCCAAAGCTCCGCCTTTTCATCGGCCTTAAGTAAAGGGAGCTTAGTTGTATTAACTCCGCAAATTTCCACCTTGTTAAGTGCCATAAATAATCCCTCCGTAATTTTTATATAACTAAGGTTGCCCTAAGAAAATAAAAATTATACTCTAAAAGAATTAATAAAGGTCAATTAACATAAAATGGTAAAAAAACAGAGGTGGTAGTATGCTTAATTATATTTGGGGCTGTATGATATTACTGGGTGTGCTTGTAGGAGCTTTTACAGGCAGATTACCTCAAGTAACAAACGGAGCAATTGAGTCTGCAAAGGAGGCAATTACAATTTGTATAACAATGCTGGGTGTACTTTCTATGTGGACGGGGATTATGCGGATAGGTGAGGATGCGGGACTAATTAAAGCCCTTACAAAAAAGCTTATGCCTGTTTTAAGGTGGCTTTTTCCTGATATTCCAAAGGGACATAAGGCATTGGAATATATTTCGGCTAATTTTATTGCTAACTTTTTAGGGTTGGGCTGGGCGGCTACCCCTCCCGGGATAAAGGCTATGGAGGAGCTGCAAACCCTTAACAGACGTAAGAATATTGCAAGCAAGGAGATGTGTATGTTTATGATAGTTAATATGTCCTCTCTACAGTTAGTGTCGGTAAATCTGCTTGCTTACAGAACTCAATACGGTTCGCAAAACCCCTCGGAGATTATAGGACCGGGTATATTTACAACTCTTATATCAACGGCGGTATCAATTATATTTGCCAAGCTTATGGAGAAGAGGAGCAGGAATAATGCTTAGAATTGTAACCTTTATTTCGGACTTAATGATACCCCTTGTGTTTGTTTACATAATTTTTTACGGATACAGTAAAAAAATAGATATATACGACAGCTTTACAGAGGGAACAAAATCGGGCTTTTATGTAGTTCTTAATATTATGCCGACAATGATAGGCTTAATGGTAGCTGTGGGAATTTTAAATGCAAGCGGTGCTTTGGATTTAATAACAAAGCTTTTAAAGCCTCTGGCTGATTTGACAGGTTATCCTGCACAGGCTATACCTCTGACTTTTATGAGGCTTGTTTCCTCATCTGCTTCAACAGGCATTTTGCTGGACTTATTTAAGACCTATGGGGTAGATTCCTTTACAGGCAGACTTACTTCTGTAATGATGAGCTGTACCGAAACGGTATTCTATACTATGAGTGTTTATTTTATGGCAGTGAAAATCACAAATACAAGATATACTCTTGCAGGAGCATTAATGGCAAATTTGGCAGGTATTATTGCAAGCCTTTGGATTTGCAAGCTTTTGTGGGCATAAAAAAGTGCCTGTTGTTTTTCAACAGACACTTAAAGCTTATATTAAACGTTAAGCTCGGCAGCTCTTGCCAGAGCGTCATCTATATGAGGGCAGAAGTTTTCTGCCCCTATTTTTTTATCAAAGCCTGCTTTTTCCATAATTGACATTGGCTGTTCATTTACGTGAGATAAGATGAGGGTGACTTTTTTCATTTTACATAGGTTATAAAGCTTTTCAAGGTTACGCATGGCGGTTGCGTCTATGGCATTTACACTTCTCATACGTAAAATAAGGCAGTTTGTGGTATCCTTAACGGCAATCTGCAAAATTTTGTCGGCTGCACCGAAAAACATAGGTCCGTTTATCTCATAAACAAGGGTGTTTTTTGGTACTGTACGAAGAGTAATGCTGTCAGGGTCGTCGTCATCATCGGCATATTTCCAGCCATGCACCTCGGTTACCTCACTCATACGCTTAATAAACAGAAGTGCGGCGGCAACCATACCAACTTCGATAGCAATTACAAGGTCAAATATAACAGTAAGTGCAAAGGTTGTAGCAAGTACGATTATATCACTTTTAGGTGAGTACTTGCAAAGATAAACAAACTCTCTCCAGCTTGACATATTGTAGGCTACCATAAACAGGATTGCCGCAATTGCCGGCATAGGTATAAGCTCTGCATAGGGCATAAACACAATAAGTATAAGTAAAAGTACAATAGCATGAACCATACCTGCTATAGGTGTGCGACCGCCGTTTTTAACGTTAGCCGCTGTACGTGCAATAGCACCTGTTGCAGGAATACCGCCGAAAAGAGCTGAGGTAATGTTACCTGCACCCTGTGCAATAAGCTCCATGTTAGAACGATGTCTTCCGTTTACCATACTGTCTGAAACTACACAGGATAAAAGGGACTCTATGGCTGCCAGAATAGCTATGGTTAAAGCATTAGGTAAAAGCTTTCCTATCATTGAAAAGCTTACATCAGGGATTGACAATGCAGGTAAATCAGATGAAATTGTATACAAATCACCTATAGTATTTACAGGCAGTTCAAAGCCCTTAACAACCGCAATACTAACTATAACCGCAATAAGTGAGGGTGGAATTTTATTAAGAAATCCGGGTAACATAGGCCATACAATAAGTATAACCATACAGAGCATACCTACTAAAAATGCCCATATATTTATGGTATCTATAAAGGTAAATACAGCCTTAAGCTTTTCAACAGTTTCTATTAAAGGCTCCTCGGTAACTACGTTAAGTCCTAAAAAGTCCTTAATTTGTCCGATAAATATAGTTACTGCAATACCTGAGGTAAAGCCTGTTGTAATGGTGTAGGGTATAAATTTAATTAAAGTACCAAGCCTTGCAAAGCCCATAATCATTAAAATAATACCTGCTATTATGGTAGCGACGATAAGCCCGTCCATACCATTCTCGGCAACTATTGAGGCAACGATGGTGGCAAATGCCGCAGTAGGTCCTGAAATCTGAACTCTGCTACCGCCCAAGAAGGAAATTACAAAGCCTGCCGTAATAGCGGTGTAAATGCCCTTTTCAGGTGTAACTCCGGATGCCAGTGCAAGTGCAATAGACAAAGGCAGAGCAATAATAGCAACAATAATACCCGCTATAATATCCTTTACAAACTGCTCCTTTGTGTAGGTTTTCATAACGGTAAACAGCTTTGGTATAAGTCTTTCCATTGAGAAAGAAACCCCCTTTTATAATTTAAGCGTTAGCAACCTACATATTATATTCTTGTTTACAAAATTTGTCAATATATGTTGATGTATAAAATAATAGTGTTTTTTTAAAGATTTTAGTTGATTATTACATGGGGAAGCTCCTTTATTGAGTGAACCTTATAATCGTATTCATCTGTTTTTCCAAAGCCGTAGGCGGCAAAAACAAAAGGTATTTCTGCTTCATAAGCGGCATCTTTGTCACCTTGGGTATCTCCTACATATACAGGCGATTTAAGGTTATTTCTCTTTATTAAAAGGGATATGTTTTCACCCTTGGACAAGCCTGTATTGCCCCAGCATTCTGTGTCGGTAAAGTATTGACCTAATTTATAACAGCCTAAAAAACACTCAATATATCCTTTTTGACAGTTACTGCATATAAAAAGCTTGTGAGTTTTACTTAGGGTATTTATTGTTTCCTCAATGCCGTCATAAAGCCTTGCTCCGTGTTCTGCAAGATATTTAAGCTCATAATCACTGCATTTTTCCATAAGTGCAATTTGGCTTTTTCTGTCAAGGTCGGGGAAAAGTTTTTCTGCTATAAGGTCCATTTTAAGCCCCATACAGGCTGATAGCTGTGGTTTGGTAATTTTTAATTTGTTATTGTTTTCAAGGACCTTATTCCAAGAAATCAGGATATTATCAACAGCATCCCAAAGTGTTCCGTCTAAGTCAAAAATTATACTGTCATACATTTTATTCACCTCATTTCAAAGGATAGCATAAGAAAATAGACTTTACAAGGGGTGTTTTACAAAAGCATATAATAATGCTATAATAAAAAAGAGGTGATAAAATTGAAAAAATCAACTAACTGTGAGCGGTGCTTATTTTACGTATATGACGAAGAGAATGATAATTATTATTGTGAGGTTTCTCTTGATGAGGACGAAACCGAAAAATATATGAGGTCGGCAAATTTTGCCTGTCCCTATTACAGATTAAATGATGAATATGCTACCGTAAGAAAGCAAATTTAAGACCTTATCTGCATAAAATCTGCCTTGATGAATAACATATATAGGACTATTCTTTAAGGAGAGCGAAATATGTGCGGAATATCGGGATTTGCCAATTTCAATAGAGATTATACAAAAGAAAGAGATTGTTTTTGCGATGTACTCGTTGCTATGCGTGAGGCAATAGCTCACAGAGGAAGCGATACCGTAGGAGAGTATTTAACACCTCACTGCGGCTTGTCACAAACAAGGCTTACAATACGTGACCTCTACGGTGGTAATCAGCCTATTATTAGGCAGAGAAACGGTATTATCTATGCTATTGTTTACAACGGTGAGATTTATAATTGTGATGAGCTTAAGGCAGACTTGATTTTAAAGGGATACAGCTTTGAAACCACCACTGATACAGAGGTTATACTATATGCTTATATGGAATACGGAATTGACAGCGTTAGTATGCTTAACGGTATTTTTGCCTATGCAATTTGGGACAGCGGTGAGGAAAGATTAATGCTCTTCAGAGATAGGTGCGGAATTAAGCCCCTGTTTTATACCATGGCAGATGATACCCTTGTGTTTGCATCAGAGCCTAAGGCACTTTTCAAATACCCTACGGTTAAGGCAGAAATAAATATGGACAGCCTGCGTCAGGTTTTAGGATTAGGGCCTGCAAGGACAGAGGGAAACGGCGTATTCAGGAATGTAGGGGAAATTAAATACGGCAGTGTAGGTGTATTTTCCAAGGAAGGCTTTAGTGAAAGAAAGTATTGGAACCTTAAAAGCAAAGAGCATAAGGACAGCTATGAGGAAACGGTGGAGCATACAGCTCATCTTATAAGGGATGCAGTTGAAAGACAAATGGTATCAGACGTACCTGTTTGTTCCTTTCTTTCGGGCGGAGTGGACTCCTGCATTGTAACTGCTTTAGCAAGTAAACACCTTGAAAAACAAGGAGGTAAGCTTAATACCTTTTCCTTTGATTTTACAGGTAATGATAAATACTTTAAATCAAACAGTTTTCAGCCTGAGCAGGACAGACCTTATGTAGATAAAATGCTGAAAGCCTATAAGCTTAACCACACCTATTTGTTTTGTGAACAGAAGGAGCTTGCAGAGGAGCTTTATACCTCTGTTGATGCAAAGGATTTACCCGGTATGGCTGATGTTGACGCTTCTCTTTTATACTTTTGCCGTAAGGTAAAGGAACATAATAAGGTTACCCTGACAGGAGAATGTGCCGATGAAATTTTCGGAGGTTATCCTTGGTTTCATAAGGAGGAATTTTTTAAGGCAGATACCTTTCCCTGGTCAGTAAATATGGAGCCAAGACAAAGCATTTTAAAGGCTGATTTAAAAGAAGAGCTTAAGTTAGAGGACTATGTTAAGGGAGAGTATTATAATTCCTTAAAGGAAGTACCTCTTTTACAAGGGGAAAATGAACAACAAAAACGCAGACGAGAAATATCCTATCTTAATATAAAATGGTTTATGACAACTCTATTAGACAGAATGGACAGAGCATCGATGTACAGCGGCTTAGAGGCAAGGGTACCCTTTGCAGACCACAGAATAATTGAGTATATTTTTAATGTACCTTGGGAATACAAGTGCCGTAACGGTGTAGTAAAGGGGTTGCTTCGTGACAGTGCAAAGGGATTATTGCCTGATGAAATTCTTTACCGCAGAAAATCTCCATACCCTAAAACCTATAATCCTGAATATGAGTTGATTTTAAAGGATACCTTAAGGGAAGTAATTTCAGATGTTACACAACCGATTAATACACTGGTTGATAAGGTTGCAATAATGAGGCTTGTAACAGCACCTACTGATTACGGTAAGCCTTTTTTCGGTCAGCTTATGGCGGCACCTCAGCTTATGGCATACCTTTTACAGATTAATTACTGGATGAATAAATATAAATTGAGCATATGAGAAAACAGGCTGTATGCCCCATTGCATACAGCCTGTTTTTTATCTTACCGTAGGATATTCTTCAAATAACTCTTTAACAGCATCATATATAGCTTGTGCGGTTTTATTCTGACCGTCCTCACTTGTTATAATTGCCCTGTCCTTATCATTTGTAATAAAGCCTATTTCAACTAAGGTGGAAGGTACATGACTGTTTCTGAGTACAATTAAATTGTTGCTTTTAACCTTTCTGTTAGTTGTTCCCAGATTGTCAAGGAGCTTGTTTAAAACTTTTTCTCCCAAGATATAGCTTGTAAGTCCGTTGCCTAAGTTGTTTGCATACTGTACAAAGGTTTCCGTACCGTTTGCGGTAGTGTTAGTACCTGCACTGTTAATGTGTATGGATATAAACATATCACCTATATCTGCAAGGCTTGTTCTGTCATCAAAGGATGGATAAACGTCAGTTGTACGTGTTGCATAGCACTTGATTTCTCCGTCTTTATCAAATAATGCCTTTGTTTTGTTAAGCATTGAAAGTACAATATCCTTTTCGTATATGGTGTTGTTCCAGCCTGTACCAACATCCTTACCGCCGTGACCTGCATCAAGTACAATAATCTTATCGTATTTTTCCTTTGGTGTTATAGGTTTGATGCAGAGGTCACTGCCTTGTGTGGTAATATCCATAGCCATTACCTTTTTCTCGTTAAACTTAATTTTTGTTTGACTGCTTTCCACAGTAATTTCTACATTATCAATATTATAGTTATTAACGGTTATAGCCTGGTCGGAAAGCAGTGAGGTTAAATTACCGGGCAGTGTAAGCACATAGTTAAGGTCGGTGTAATTATCCTCATGCTCAATGGAGTTTGTATTTACCATACCTGCTACACCGGGTAAAATAAGACCGAATTCTTCTTCATAACGTACACTGCCGCCTAAAGAACCGTTGTCTGTTTCCAGCCCCGGAGCAATAGTAAGGGAAATGCTGTTGTCTTTTGTTTCTGTGCTATAGCCCGCCTCCTCTTTAAGGTCAAGGGAAATACGTACAGTGTTTGCGTTATATTGGTGATAGCTGCCTCCGCTTACTATCTTACCCTCTTCTATTTTACCGTTATCCCCCTCAAGTATTGCATCTGTAATGTCAATAGTAAGCAAATCACCTGTGGTTGAAAGGGTAGTTTGTACATACGGAGTTGATTTACCCGTAATGGTTATTTTATCTCCGCCTATAAGCTTATCTAAGGTAATTTCGGTAATTTCGTTTGTATCTACACTAATGCCTAAGGTTTTTCTGTCAGAGGAAAGATAAAGCCTAAAATTCCCCTTTTCTTTCATATTAAATAAAAGCCTTGTAACAGGCTTTGTGCCTGATTGAGAAGATGCCTCTATATCACTTACCATACTGTCATTAACTATATAAACATCATTAGTAAGGGTGTTGTTGGCATTGTTAATATCAACAGCAACAGTATCTGACGAAATTTCATTTACCTCAACGGTACTGATAGCACCGCTTGCTTTTACTAAAAAAATTGTATTACTGTCTGATGCCTTGGTAAGAGAGGTTATATTAACCTTGTCATAATCTCCTGACATATAGCCGCTCATCTTTGCACTGCTGCCTGATTTAACAATTTCAACGGATTTTGTTGTTGTTTCGGTTGTAGCCTCTGTTGTTGTTTCGGTTGTAATTTCGGTAGTGGTGGTTGTAATTACAGTCTTAGAAACACTTGCAACCCTTGTTGCTGAGTCCCAGCCTACCTCCATGCCGATTGACTCTGAGGCAAACCTTAGAGGAATCATAGTTTTGTCATTAATTATTTTAGGTGCTATGGTCATTTCCATAGCAACACCGTTTACATAGGCTTTTTTTGAGTCGATTTCAAGCATAACAACATCTTCATTATACTTTATATAAACCTGATATAAATCACTTATCCAGTTTACTTCAGCACCTAAAGCTTCAAAAACCTCCCTTGCAGGCACAAGAGTGTAACCGTCAAAAATAATGGGAGGCATAGGTAAATCCGTAAGAGTTTTACCGTCTACAACAAGGCTGACCTCCTCAGCGTTGTAGTTGTGTGCAGCACCGTCATATTCAAGTGTCATATTTATGTATTTACCAGCAGCAAAGGTTTGACTGCATAGAATAGCTATTGATAATATTAAGGCAGTAACAGCCCTAAGATACCTCATAATTTTACCTCCGTATATTTTATTTAAAGTGCATTTACTATTATATCAAAATATAAAAAAAATTAAAGTAAAATAGCGGATATTTAATATTATTGTAATAAAAACAAAAAGGGGTTGACAAGGTTAAAAAAATATGTTATTCTATTAAAGCTGTCGCAAGTGATGCGATAGAAATGAAAGTTTTAAAAAACTCTTGACAAAGCAAAAATATGATGATATAATTTGTTATGTTCTATGCGCGAGTGGCTCAGTGGTAGAGCATCGCCTTGCCAAGGCGAGGGTCGCGGGTTCGAATCCCGTCTCGCGCTTATTATTATGACCGAGGTACAAAATGTACCTCGGTCTTTTTTGTTTCTTTAAAAATAGAATATTGAACTTAGGGTTAAAATGAATTATAATAAAATAAGTAATTAGTTGAAGGAGTTTTGCTATGGCATATACCGCATTATACAGACGCTTAAGACCCCAAAGCTTTCAGGGGGTTATAGGTCAGGAGCATTTAATTAAAACCCTGACTAATCAAATTAAAAATAACAGAATAAATCACGCATATCTGTTTTGCGGTACCAGAGGTACGGGTAAAACCTCAACTGCAAAGATATTTGCACGTGCAATAAACTGTATTTCAGAGGGAGATAAGCCTTGTAATGAATGCAGTGTATGTAAAAGCATATTAGAGGGCAGAAGCCTTAATGTGGTAGAAATTGATGCTGCATCTAATAACGGTGTTGATAATATACGTGATATTGTAGAAGAGGTTAAGTATCCTCCCACAGAGGGAAGATATAAGGTTTACATTATAGACGAGGTGCATATGCTGTCGGCAGGTGCTTTTAATGCCCTGCTTAAAACCCTTGAAGAACCACCTGAGCATGTGGTTTTTATACTTGCAACAACAGATCCTCAAAAGCTGCCCGTAACAATACTTTCGAGGTGTCAGAGGTTTGATTTTCACCGTATTACCGTCAGGGAAATGTCCGCAGAGCTTAAAAAGGATATGGAAAATGAGGGCGTAGCAATTACCGATGAGGCTATTGACTATGTAGCAAGGCTGTCAGACGGTGCTATGCGTGATGCTCTGTCAATTTTAGACCAGTGTATGAGCTTTTACTACGGCGAGGAAATTACCGTTGAAAAGGTTACTGAAATTACAGGTGCAGTTGATAATGAGGTGCTTTTTGAGCTTACAGAGGCTATTTGTGAAAACTCCTGCGACAGCTGTCTTGAAATAATTGACAGGGTTATACAAAAGGGCAGGGATATACTTAATTTTACCAATGACCTTGTTGTGCATTTCAGAAATTTGCTTCTTGCGGTGTCTGTAGGCAAAAATTCAGAGGCTCTTGATTATTCTGAAAGCTATATTGAAAAGCTGTATAATCAGGGACAAAAGGTAAGCTATGATTATATTTTAGAGCTTATAAGTGAATTTTCCGAGCTTAGCAACAGAATGAAGTATTCATCAAGTCCGAGAGTGCTGTTGGAGGTTGCCTGCATTAAGGCGTGTACGCCTGTTACGCAGGAAAGCAACGGTGCAATAGCAAAACGACTTGAAAACTTAGAGGAAATGGTGAAAAGCGGAGGCTTTGTTAAAAATATTCAGCAACAGCCTGCAAAGCCCCTTGAAACCACCGAGAAAAAGCCCGTAAAAGCTGTTGAAAAGGCTGTGCCTGAGGATGTTAAAAAGCTTATTAAGGGCTGGGATGATTTTGTATTAAGCATTGATAAAATTCTTATAAAGGGCATATTCAAGACCTCGGTTAAAGCGGCATATTTAAGTGATGATATGCCTGCTATTGTCTGTGATAACCCTCTTGCCTTAAGTAAGTGTGAGGAAAACAGAGCTTATTTAAAGGAAAAGCTGGCGGATTTTTTTGGTAAGAGTTTTGAATTTAAGATAATGCTAGAGTCTGACTACCAAAAGGCACATGAGGAAACCTACGGCGATAAGGACAGAGAGCTAAGCTTTAAAAATCCTGAGGAGGAGTTTGACTCTAAAATGAATGGTATACCAATAGATTTTACTTAAAATAAAGGACAACGGAATAGTATACGTTGTCCTTTTTGGCATAAAAAATGCTCCGAAATATCGGAGCGCTTAGTTGACAGGGGTGGAAGGAATCGAACCCTCGCTAAAGGTTTTGGAGACCTCTGTCATACCATTTGACCACACCCCTATATTGCGTTATTACTAACGACAGCTATAATAGAATAGCATATTTTGGAGTATAAGTCAATACCTTTTTTAATTTTTTTAAGGAAACAGTTCTTAATTAACTATTGTTGAAATAAATCAAGGATGCCTCTTATATCATTTACTACATAGTCAGCACCTGCTTCAATAAATTTGTCAGCGGTTTTTTTACATATTGCAGTTTTTTCATCCTTTGAAAGTGATTGATATTCGTCAAGACTAAGTCCCATTACAGAGCTTCCTTCAATGACACCTACCGTAACAACTCCTGCATTTTTACCTTCCTTTATATCTGAAACAGTGTCGCCTACCTTTAATACTTTTGATACTTTTTCAAGCTGTAAATTTTCCATATTTTTAAATATCATATAAGGATATGGTCTGCCTAACTTACCTACAGAGTCAGGGCTGAACCAACAATCAGGCTCATAGCCCTTTGATTTGGCTACAGGAACTACAATGTGCATCATTTCATCTGTATAGCCTGTGGTTGAGCCTATTTTAATACCCATTTCTCTGAGCTTATTTACTGTTTCAATTACATAAGGCTTAGGTACAGAGAAGTCCTTTACTATTTCAAGTATCTTTTTTTCACTGATTTCGTAAATTTTTACAATGTCTGTTTCTGCCCATGGTTTGTTATATTTTTCAAGCCAAAGTTTTGAAATACGCTCCATAGACATCATTGTACGGATATGGTCAATTTTAAGCATACCCATTGGAGCTCTTACTTCATCAATAGTAGGAGTAATTCCAAATTCCTGAAAAGCTTCAATAAATGCCTGAACAGGAGCAAAGCTGCCAAAATCTACAGTCGTACCTGCCCAGTCAAAAATAATGCCGTCAAATCTCATTTTTCTTTTCCTCCAGATAGCTATTAATTATATTACAAAGCTGTTCAATATCTTCTTTGTATATTTCGCCTATATTACCTATACGAAAGGTGTTGGCATCAGTAAGCTTACTTGGGTAAATAGCATAGCCTCTGTCTTTAATATATTTATACATTTCATTAAAGTCATAAGGTATATCCTCAGGATAATAGAAGGTAGTAATGATGGGCCCCTGCAGATTTTCATCAATATAGGTTTTAAAACCCATCTCCTTCATTTTAGCAATTAGCAGCTTGTTATTGTCATAATAACGCTTAGCTCTTGCTTCAATACCACCCTCCTCTTCCAGCTCATCTAAAGCCTTGTTAAAGGCAAGTACAACGTGAGTGGGGGAGGTAAACCGCCATTTGCCGTCCTTGTGCATGGTTTCCCACTGGTCATACAGGTCAAGAGAAAGACTGCTTGCTTTTCCCTTGCTGTTCACAAGTTTATCTGTGCGACATATTATAAAGGAAAAGCCGGGTACACCCTGTATGCATTTGTTGGCACTGCTTATAATAAAGTCGATACCAAGCTCACCTACGGGAATATAAACCCCGCCAAAGCTTGACATAGCATCAACAATAAAAGTTTTATCTGCTGACTTAACAACTTCAGCTACCGCCTTAATATCATTAAGCATACCGGAGGTTGTTTCGCTATGCACCATGGATACATGGGTAATAGCAGGGTTGTCAGCTAAAATCTGTGCAATTTTTTGACTTGAGGGTATACGGTCATAATCCTCAAGATACAAAATATAATTTAAGCCGGCATGGTCTGCAATATCAGCCATACGTTTGCCGTATGCACCGTTAGCGACAATAAGTAAGGTGTCCTCCTTGCCTACAACGCTTGTAAGCACCGACTCTACTCCAAAGGTACCGCTGCCCTGCATCAGGACAGTGGTATATTCAGGCTCCGAAACCTGTGCAAGCCTTAACAGCCTTGAGCAAATGCTGCGTGTAATTTTTTTATAGTCCTCGTCCCAGGTGCAGTGGTCTGTAAGCATTTGCTCCTTAACTGACCGTGTAGTAGTTAAGGGACCCGGTGTAAGTAATTTATAATGTGGCATGGTTATAATCTCCTTTTACTTACATTCCTCAGAAAGAGCCTGATGCTTTTGCAGTAATTCTGCTGTTAAAGGCTCGGAGAAGGTTTTGGGATATGCCGAAGCGTTTTCGGAATTGGTTGTTTCCCCTTCATAAAGTGCATTTGGATAATATTTTTGTAATTCCTCTCTGCCCTTTGTAATAATACATTCGGCAATTTGCTGTGTTAGTGGGTTAGTATTCTCTCCCTT
>CATZZP010000019.1 GCA_958426775.1 uncultured Bacillota bacterium | reverse complement strand
ATTTCGAGTGCGGACCCTTCAACCACTTGGGTACATCTCCTTATTATGAGTGCTAAAATCAATAAAAAACTTAATATTAGCAGTTATATATTATTTTAGCACTTATTATCTAACATTAAATGTTTTTGTTATATATAATATCAAGTCCTTTAAGAACCAAATCCTCTGCATAAATCATTTTTCTCATACAGAACTTTGATATATACTTGCCAAGCCCACCTGTTAATACAACGGTTGCCTCACCATTTGCAAAGCCTAATTCCTTTTCAATGCGTTCAACACAGCCGTCAAGCATGGCTGCTGTTCCTATGATAACGCCGCTACGCATACTTTCTATTGTATTCTTACCAACTATGCACTTTGGGTCTTCAAGGCTAATTGCCGGAAGCTGAGCACAAACATTTGATAATGCCGAAAGGCTTATATTAATACCAGGCATTATCATACCTCCTATATAGTTTTTATTTTTATCAATAACTTCTATTGTAGTTGATGTACCCATATCAATAATTATAATAGGTGGCTTATATTCGTTTAATGCGGCAACAGCACCTGTTATCCTATCGGCACCTACCGTTGCGGGATTATCCATAAGTATGTTAATACCTGTTTTAATTCCGGGACCGACTATTTTGGGTGGCTTTCCTGTCAACATAGTTATTGCACGCTTTATGGAGTTTAACGCAGGCGGAACAACCGATGCTATGATACTGCCTCCGATTTCAGATAAATTAATATTATACAGTTCTAAAATATTTTTAATTTGTATAGCATATTCATCCTCTGTCTTTGTTCTGTCGGTAATAAAACGAGCCATAAAGACTATATTACCCTTATTAATACAGCCTATTACAACATTTGTATTACCTATATCTATAGCAAGTAACATACTTTATCTCCTTTTTTTAAAAAATGTGTAAAAAACCAAAGCTTAACCTGAAAAATTATCCCCTGCGTCTTTTATATACAAGTAAAACCTTACCTATACCCGCTGTTAAAACACCGGCACATATTGCTTCAGGTATACCGTTACCCAGCACTATAGCAAGTATTGCTGCACCGACCATTTCGACTGCATTTTGTGTTGCCTGTGCATAAGCATCGGCAAAAAAAACATATGCACCACCCATAACAAGCACAGTATTGGTTAAAGAACCAATTACACCTGCCAAAACAAGAGCTATTGTTTCATTATGTATTAACTTAATAACAGCCTTAAATACAAAAAAGGCAACAACACCGATAAGTATGCGGGGTACAAAACAAATTACAAGACTAAACAAATTACCTCCCGGATAAAGAGGGGTAAATAAAAAGCTTGTAACATTAGGCTTAAAAAACGAAGCATTTAAAAAGCTGGTTACGCCAAAAATAAAACCTAAGATACCGCCTTTTTTCCAACCCATAACAACACCTGCTAAAATTACAGGTATATGAATTGTAGTCGCATTAACTGCACCTAAGGGAATGTAGCCTAACGGCGTAGATGCCAAAATAGCAATAATAGCCGTAAAAAGTGCTACTTCCACCAAGTCAATGGTTTTGAACTTGCTTTTAGTTGTTTCCATATTTAAATTTCCTCCTTGCTGCTGTTCTCTGACGAGATACAACGCTATAAAAATTTTACCTATTTATTATATAATTATATTCCCAAAATTACAAGAAAAAAATTTAAAATTGACATATTATTCTTAATCATTTTTTCATAAATAGATTGTGTTTTTGTTAATAAACCTGTGATATTATATATATAAATAAAGAGAGAAAGGGGTTAATATATGGAATATACTGCAGAAAATATAAATACATTAATTTCATCTATAAACAACAATACAAATACAATAAGAGATATGTTATCACAAATTAAAAATAACTATACTTGTTTAAATTATAAGCTTGCTGAGTGTGCAAGCGAGCAAATAACATTAAGCAATGATCAGATAAAGGCTTACCAAAGCTACATAGCAGAGTACAAAAAAATCAGAGAAGCAATTGATGAATCACAAGAGATTGCAGCGATTTACGCACCTATTAATCTTTTAAGCGACATAACTTCAGTTATACTTTTTTGTACCAGGTTATTAAACGTACATCATAAACAGGTTGAGGTAATTGATAGACTTTGTACACTATTACAGCAATCTAATGATGTTATTAAAATGATTGCATAAAATATTTACCGTATTTTGGTTAAAAGGATTTTCGCTACGGCGAGGGCGGCTTGACCGTCGGATTTATCCAATCCAAATATATATACTCCCTTTTTAGGGAGAACCCTCCTTTATTACGGCTGTACTTTCCTTCGGTACAGCCGAATTTTTTAAATATAAAAGGACTATCCTGAGACAGTCCTTAAAAAAATTATTTTGCGTACTCGATTGCACGAGTTTCTCTAATGAGGTTTACTTTTATATTACCCGGATATTCAAGCTCTGCTTCAATCTTTTTAGCAATATCACGAGCGAGAATAACCATTTGGTCATCATTGACCTTTTCGGGCATTATCATAATTCGCAACTCACGACCTGCCTGAATTGCAAATGATTTTTCAACACCATCATATGAGTTTGCAATCGCTTCAAGCGATTCAAGCCTCTTAATATAAGATTCAAGAGTTTCACGTCTTGCACCGGGTCTGGCGGCAGAAATAGCGTCTGCAGCCTGTACCAATACAGCAATAATGCTCTGTGGCTCAACATCACCGTGATGTGCTTCAACAGCATTAATAATAATTGGGGATTCGTGATACTTCTTACAAAGAGTAACACCAAGCTCAATATGTGAACCCTCAATATCATGGTTAATTGATTTGCCAATATCGTGTAATAAGCCTGCACGTTTAGCAAGCGTAACATCAACACCGAGTTCGGCAGCCATAAGACCGCAAAGCTGGGATACTTCTATGGAATGTCTTAATACATTTTGTCCATAGCTTGTTCTGAACTTCATTTTACCTAATAAACGGATAAGCTCAGGATGAAGTCCATGAACACCTGTTTCAAAGGTGGCAGATTCGCCTTCCTCACGAATAGAGGTTTCTACCTCTTTCTTAGCCTTTTCAACCATTTCCTCGATACGTGCAGGATGTACTCTGCCGTCGATAATCAGTTTTTCAAGAGCTATTCTTGCTATTTCACGCTTCATAGGATCAAAGCAAGATAAAATTACAGCCTCAGGTGTATCGTCAATAATAAGCTCAACACCTGTAAGTGACTCTAAGGTACGTATATTACGTCCTTCACGACCTATAATACGACCCTTCATTTCATCACTGGGTAAAGAAACAACAGAAACAGTAGTTTCTGCTACGTGGTCAGCAGCACATCTTTGAATAGCTGATGCGATAATTTCTTTTGCTTTTTTATCTGCATCCTGCTTAGCTCTCTGCTCCATTTCTTTAATCATGATAGCAGTTTCATGCTGAACCTCTGTTTTAACTGTGTCAAGCAAATATTCCTTTGCTTGCTCTGCTGTTAAGCCTGAAATTCTTTCAAGTTCCTCGTGACGCCTAAGATATAAAGCTTCTGCTTCTGCAAACTTAGCGTCAACACTTTCAAGCTTATGCTGAAGTGCCTGCTCACGATTATCAAGAGCTTCACTCTTTTTATCCTGAGCATCCTCCTTTTGCTGTAAACGTTTTTCAAGTCTTTGTAATTCGTTTTTACGTTCCTTGTATTCTTTTTCAGCTTCTTTTTTAGCTTTAAGACCTTCTTCCTGAGCCTCAAAGATAATTTTGTTTTTAGCAACCTCTGCTTCACGCATAGCTTCTAACTTAATGTTATCAGCTTCTCTTTCGGCAGAGCCTATAGTTGCCTCGGCAAACTTTTTACGAAGATATTTTCCTATAAAAATACCAACGGTAAGTGATAGAATACAGGCGATAAAGACTATTACAATCCAAACTATAGTGTCCAGTCTAAACACCTCCCAATATTTAATTTTCAATGTACAATACTTTACAAATATATATAAGCAGCAGCAACAATGGGCTTTTGACTGCCGCACACTATGTAAAGCTATGCAGATGCATATCTGCATCTATAAAAGCACTATTATATTTTATAATTTTTTATTAAAAAAGTCAATAACTTTAAATAATTTTTGTGTAATTAATTACAAAAATTTGTCTTATAATAAATAATAATACCTATTGTATCATATTTATAAAATCCTGCTCGCTGATTATAGGTATGCCAAGGTCTTTTGCCTTTTTATTTTTAGATGAATTGGAGTTTATATCATTATTAATAAGATAACTTGTTTTAGCTGATACACTGCCTGTAACCTTTCCTCCGAGCTTTTCAATATCTGCCTGTAGCTCCTTACGGTTTTTATAGGTATATACATCACCCGTAACTACAAAGCTAAGTCCTGAAAGCTTTTGTTCGCTTGTGTTTTCATCCGGCTTATTAATATTGATTAATGGAATAATTTCGTTAATCAGACTGATATTTTCAGCATAGCTGAAATATCTCTCAATCGACTTTGCTATAATTTCACCAAAGCCCTCAATGTTAATTAGCTCATCTGCCTTTGAGGATATAATTTTATTAATATCGTTATCACAATACTTACAAAGTAACTTTGCATTACTCAGACCTACATGGTTTATGCCCAAAGCATATATAAAATTTGGTAAATCTATATTTTTAGCCTTTTCTATGGCATCAATAAGATTGTTATATGACTTTTCTCCAAAGCCCTCCAACTCAACTATTTCTTTATTAAATCTATAAAGCTTAAATATATCGGGATATTTATCAAGAAAGCCTTTTTGGATAAACTTTTCAATAGTAGCCTCTGAAAGACCTTCAATATTCATAGCATCTCTTGATACAAAATGAGTAAAGGAGCTTACACGTTGAGCCTTACAGTTAGGATTTGTGCATTTTAAAGCCTTTCCGTCACGTAAGCTTATAATTTCTGTTTCCTCGTTACAGACAGGACATTTGTCAGGAATAACAACATTCCCGCTTTTTGTAAGATTTTCTGCTACCTGAGGTATAATCATATTTGCCTTATAAACAGTAATTGTATCGCCTATACCAAGCTGTAATTCCTCTACAATACTTAAATTGTGAAGGCTTGCACGACTTACCGTAGTACCCTCAAGCTCAACACTGTCAAAAACAGCTATAGGATTAATCAAACCTGTACGGGAGGTATTCCAGTCTATGCTGAGTAAAGTGGTTTTTGCAATTTCATCCTTCCATTTAAAGGCTATGGAATCACGAGGAAACTTGGCAGTTGTGCCTAAGCTTTCCGAATAGCTTATACTGTTGTAGGTAAGCACAAGACCATCTGTTGCAAAGGCATTATCGGGGATTTGTTGTTCAAATTCCCTTACTGCCAATTCCACTGTATGGGCGGTTACCTTTTTACGCATAACACTCTCAAAACCCAGCTTGTCAAGGAAATCAAGACGTTCTTCCTTAAGGTCTGAAAAATCCTTGCCCTCTGCTGTAACAAGAGAAAAAGCAATAAAGCTGACATTTCTTTTAGCAGCAACAGAGCTGTCAAGCTGACGTACCGTACCGCTACAGAGGTTACGTGGATTTTTATACTGCTCATCACTGTCAAGCTCATTATTAATTCTATCAAACTCCTTAAAGGATATAACAGCCTCACCTCTTAATACAAGCTCTCCTTTAAAGGGGATTTTAAGCGGAATATTTTTAAAGCATTTAGCATTGTGTGTAATATCCTCACCTATTTCACCATTACCCCTGGTAACTGCCTTTTCCAGTTGACCGTTTACATAGGTCAGAACTACGGTAAGTCCATCCATTTTATAGGATAAAATGCCCTCTTTATCTCCTAAAAAGCTTTTTAACCTCTCTACATCTTTGGTTTTATCTAAAGATAACATACGCTGTTCATGCTTTACTTTTTTAAGAGAGCTTAGTACTGTATAACCTACCTTTTGTGTAGGGCTGTCTGAAAGGATAATACCTGTTTCCTTTTCAAGATTTAAAAGCTCATCATATAACTTATCATACTCAAAGTCACTCATAATTGTACTATCCTTTTGATAGTAGCTTTCTGCAGCTGCATTTAATATTTTTACAAGCTCTTTCATTCTATCCATGACTTAATCTCCAATTCTTTAAATATAAAAACAGAGAGCAAAATAAATTTCGCTCTCTGTTATTATATCATAATTTATAATTTATTACTACAATAATTATTTCATTAAATCAAGTATTTTACAAATAATAACTGCAGCCTGTGCTCTTGTTGTATTGTCCTTAGGTTGAATATTATCGCCTGTACCGCTTACAACGCCTGCCTCAACCATTGCCGCAAGGCTGTCAACTGCGTATGGAGAAATACTTGCCTTATCTGCAAACTTATCAAGTGCTGATGTGTTGCCTGTAAGTGTGGTATTATTCTTCATTTCAAGAGCCTTCTTGGCAAGAATCATCATATCCTGTCTTGTAATGTTGCTTTCAGGATTAAACGTACCGTCATTATTACCTGATGCAATACCCATATCTTTAGCAAGACCTACTGCATTGTAGTAGTACTTGTCAACTCTAACATCACTGAAGTTAGAATGCGGAGTTGTAGTTGTATCAACACCCATTGCCTTTAAAAGCATTATAATAAAGTCAGCTCTCTTTACGTTGTTACCGGGCTTAAATGTATTGTCATTATAACCGTTTACAACACCTGCCTGAGCAAGAGTATTAATATACTCTACTGCCCAAGGATAGTTTGATAAATCTGTAAATGTTGCATTTGATGGTGTTATGTCTGTAGCGGCTGTTGTTGCTTCTGTAGCAGCCTCTGTTACAGATTGTGTGGTTGCCTGTGTTGTAGCTTCTGTTACGGTAGTGGTGCTGTTATTACTGCTACTGTCAGAATTTGATGCCTTTGTAGTTACCTCTGTAGTAGTTGTGTTTTCATTTGCGGTACTGCTGCCGCTTGAACCACCGTAACCACTTACAGTTACCGTAGGTATATCAATATCATATGCCCATTCAGGTAAACCTCTTTTAGCTGTACTTTTTATACTAATAATTTGACCGAAGTCCAAGTCCGCATCGCCTTCACCTACTGCCTCAAAATATAATCTTAAAAGTGTACCTGAACCGGTTGCTTCTTTAAGAGTATTGTTTTCATCAGGTATAGCTACATAATTACCAAAACGGATTGTACCTGTTTCCAAATCGGTAGCATTTACACGACCGTCTACATTTACAAAAGAAAATAAAGGAGTGCTTTCACCGAAATCATCTTCATAGCTAATAAGATCCTCTGCAGGAACAGTGGTTAATGTAGGCTTAACTACAACCGGGTTGTAAACAATATCTATTGTAGCATTATTAATGCCGGGATTATCCAATATATCTAAATCCAAGTAAAATACATCGCCAACCTGTACCTCTGTATCACTTACAGTAGCCTCCCATTCAAAATTTTCTGCAAAAACAGGCATTGCTGATAAAGCCATTGCTAATGCAGTAAATAAAGCTAACGCTCTTTTCTTCATTTTTAATACCTCCGTAATAAATATAATTTCAAATTTTATTTTACACATTATTGTATAAAAAAGCAATATGTTTTTATTAAATTCAATATTCTACAGCCATTGATAAACTTTTTAAGCTATCAAGGCTTTCTATTATAAAATATTTTGTTTTATCTGTTGCTGTATCCATTTTAATATAAGCATATCCATTTTCAAAGCTAATAGGATTGATGCTGAAATCTTTTATAAAATCATTATTAAAGGTGGCTGTAATAAGCACTGCATTTGTTATTGAATTATCAGAGATAACTTTAATATTCCTCTGTGTACCGTTATATACAGGTGATATAAAGGTTTGATGGCTGTCATTGTACATACTTTCCATAGCCATACAATCAGGCATACCATAGCCCATATAGTCAGAATTGCCAAG
The DNA here is from genome assembly GCA_958426775.1 of uncultured Bacillota bacterium. Taxonomy (GTDB): domain Bacteria; phylum Bacillota; class Clostridia; order Lachnospirales; family CAG-274; genus CALWRD01. Next base: position 34,244 of record CATZZP010000019.1, on the reverse strand, counting down.
CTCCCCTATATCCATAGCTCCGCCTTTTAATATATGGGAATATTCTTCAGGAGTTATATCGGGATGATTAGAAACAAAAAGTGCTGTTATACCTGCAATAACAGGGCAGGAAAAGGAGGTACCCATTGCTCTTACATAAGTGTTTGTACTTGTATAAGAGGGCATTGTTAAATATCCGCCGTAGGTAACAACATCTACCCTTGTGTTCTTTTGTGAATAAGATGCTCTGTTATAGTTATTGTCAGTTGCCCCTACGCTTATAGCTCCGGGGCTTGATGCAGGATAACTTAGCTGTGTTGCAATAGCTTCATCTGAATTTGCACCGCTGTTACCTGCGGCGGAAATAACAATTACGCCCTTGCTGTTAGCATATTTTACAGCTTCATTAATTGCCTGATAACTTGAGGTAACACCTAAGGAGGTTGTTATAATTTTGCAGTTATAATCATCAACTGCGGACTTAATGGCAGCTACAAGGTTTGAAGATGTACCCTTTGTTTCACCATCAACCTTTGTCAGAGCTACCAGCGGTACTATAGTGGCATTAGATGCTATACCTGCACCGCCTCTGCCGTCATTAACTCCTGCCGCTATAATACTTGTAACCATTGTACCGTGACCTACTAAATCCGAAGTATCGGTAGAATTAATTACAAAATTATAGCCTGTTTCAATATCTGTATTGGCAAAGTCCAAATGTTCTCTGTGTATACCGGAGTCAATAACAGCAATACGTACCTTACCGCTTGGTTGATATGTAGCTATATACTCCTTAATACGTGACTGTTCATAATAAATTTCTTCACTATAATATGGGTCATTATAATCTTCATTATATACAGCAAGATTTTCCTCGTAACTAATGTCTGATATAATATCAGTTTCAGGTATTTTCAGCGGAGCATCCTCTGAAACAGAGCTTGCAAATCCCCTTGAATAAAGCATATTTGCTGTATCAATATCAGTCAGGTATATCCCTGCCTCTTCAATTATAGGCTTCAGATTATATCCATCTGCATTAACATTTTCTTTAAGTGTTACAATATAATCACTTGCATAAGCAGGAATTGTAAAAAGCATTAAGAATATTAATAAAATAAAACAAAATAGTTTTTTCAACTTTAATCCTCCTCTGCTTCCTTACGCATCATATCAAAGGTCTTAACCGGGCCATCAACCCTGAGCCTTAAAAGCTGTTGAGGATGTGGAGCAGACTCAACTCTTTCTCCGTCTAAGGTGTACATTTCCTCAACAATTTGCTTAACAAGTCCACCGTTAGGTGATATAAATTCAACCTCATCACCTACATTAAATTTATTACGCTGTTCAATAACTGCAAAGCCCGTATTGCTGTCATACTCCTTAACCATACCTATAAAATCATAGTTACGGATATACGCACTTGTAGTATATATCTGCTCATTCTGACTTGGTTTACCATAATAGAAGCCTGTTGTAAAGCCTCTGTAGCTTGCCTTTGCAACCTCCTGTATATAATAGTCCTTTTTGCTTTCATAAAGCTCAGGCGACTTAAGGTAATCATCAATTGCCTCTCTGTAAACTCTGACTACCGTACCCACGTAAAAGGCAGTTTTAATTCTGCCTTCAATTTTAAGGCTCATTATGCCTGCTTTTATAAGCTTAGGTATATGGTTAATCATACATAAATCCTTTGAGTTAAATATATAAGTACCGTTTTCCTCTTCAACTAAAGGCATATACTCACCCGGACGGTTTGCTTCGGTTACAAAATACTTCCATCTGCAAGGATGTGAGCATGCCCCTTTATTAGCATCTCTTCCTGAAAGATAGTTGCTTAAAAGGCATCTGCCCGAATATGAAATACACATTGCTCCGTGAACAAATGCCTCAATTTCCAAATCCTCGGGAATATTTTTGGATATATCTCCGATTTCTCTCAAGGACAGCTCTCTTGCCATAACAATTCGCTTTGCCCCAAGCTCCTTCCAAAAAAGAGCTGTATGATAGTTTGTATTATTTGCCTGCGTACTGATATGAACATCTAAATCAGGCACTGTTTTTCGTGCAAGGGCAAAAACTCCGGGGTCAGCAACAAGTATAGCATCTGCTCCCAATTCTTTAAGCTCTCGGAAATAATCAGCCATTTTATCGAAATCTTCATTATGAGCGAAAATATTACAAGTTATATAGACCTTTGCACCATGAGCATGTGCAAACTCAATACCTTCTCGCATTTGCTCTGTATCAAAGTTTTTTGCCTTTGCTCTTAAGCTAAAGCTTGTACCACCCAAATATACCGCATCTGCACCGTAAAGTACAGCAATTTTAAGCTTTTCAAGGTCACCTGCAGGAGCAAGTAATTCTATTTTTCTTTCCATTAAATTCAACTCCTTAAAGCTTTCTTATAAGTGCAACACCGTCACCTATAGTTAAAATACTGCTATATAGCTCTTCGTTTGTACTTATTTCGGTTAAAAATTCATTTAACCTTGTGTGCATTGTACGCTGACGACGAGGAACCTCTAATCGGTCCATAGCAACTCGACCTTCTTGTAAAATATCGTCAGCTATAATTAGCCCACCTTTTCTTGTAAGACGAATTACATCAGGCAAAATATTAATATACTGTCCCTTTGCTGCATCCATAAACACTACGTCAAAGCTGTTATCAGGTTGTAGGTCTTTAATAACTTCAACTGCATCACCTACAATTAAGTTTATCTGTTCTTCTTTACCAAAGCGTTTAAAATTTTCTTTAGCACGCTCTATCATATAGGGATAACGGTCAATAGTTGTAATGCTGCCGCCCTTCTGAAGAAAATCAGACATAAATATTGATGAAAAGCCTACCGCCATACCAATTTCCAGTATACGCTTAGGTTGCATAATACCAAGTAATACACCTATAAGTCTGACCACGTCATTAGGAATAATAGGCAACCCCTCTTCATAGGCTTCCTTTTGAAATTTTCCAAGCTCACCTTTACACAGAGGCTGAATATTTCTTACATAGTCCTCCAGCCTTTTATCAACAAAACTCATAACTTACACCTTATTCCAATCCGCTTTTATATCTGCTGCTTGCATTAAGAAAGTCATTATAGTCGTCTGTAAAGTAATGCTCACCTGTTTCTGTATTATCTACCACATAGTACAAATAATTAGTGTCAGCAGGAGCAACTGCTGCCTCCAAGCACGCCTTTCCCGGGTTACCTATAGGACCTACGGGCAGACCGTCAACATAATAGGTATTATGCTCCTCAGCTATCTCTAAATCAGCGTATAAAACCCTGTCCTTCTTTTCTCCTAAAGCATAAAGCACAGATGCATCCATTTGCAGCTTCATACCTGCTTCTAATCTATTATAGATAACAGATGATATTTTAGTTCTGTCATCAGCATATCGTGCCTCACTTTCCACAAGGGATGCAATAATTACAGCCTCATCAACGGTAATTCCCATAAGCTGTGCATTTCCTCTTATAGCAACATCAAAGATTTCATCAAAGCGGGCAAGCATTTTATCTACAATATCGTGGGCTGACATATCAGTAGAAAAATAATAGGTATCAGGGAATAAATAGCCTTCAAGCAAATTATCCCTTTCGGGGATTTGTGCAACAAAGTCATAGTCATAATCTCTGCTGTTGCAAGCCTCAATAAACTCTTGAGCAGTACAAAGTCCGACTTCTTCAAACTGTACAGCTATTTCAGAAAGCCAAGCACCCTCTTTAATAGTAACCTTTATTTGTTCATCGTCCTTACGTCCGCTTTCAAGGGCTTCGCAAATTTCATTAAAGTCCATATAATTATTTAAAGTGTATTCACCGGGCTGAAAGTTTCCGCCTCTGTTGTCTTGTTTGCAAAGATATAAAAATTGAATTTCACTGTCAATTACACCGTTAGCCTTTAATAACTCCGCAATATCCCTTACACTTGCACCATCCTCTATGGTTACGGCAATTTCCTGTTGTGCCAAGCCCTTACGTTCGGCACTGTTTACTTCATAAGATGTAAACTGATTAAATTTTACAACGCAAAATATAACAGCACCTACTATAATTGCTAAAACAACTAATAAAATAATAAGTCCTATTTTAGGCTTCTTTTCCTTGTTATCCTCACTCATAATGAACCTCCGTTAGTGTTAATCCGTTAGGCGAAAGAGTTTTACCTGCTTTTGTCCTGTCACGGGAGTTAATAATACCCTCAATTTCTTCAGGTGCAATTTTACCCAGACCGACATAAACAAGTGTACCTGCTACAATCCTAACCATATTGTATAAAAATCCGTTTCCGTTTATCCTGATTGTAATTATATTATTATCCTTTTTTACTTCAAGGCTGTAAATTGTTCTTACGGTAGTTTTAGATGAGCCTCCTGTTGCACAAAAGGCTTTAAAATCATGTTTACCCAAAAAATAAGGACATGCCCTCTGCATAGCTTCAATGTCGAGCTTATGTCGCACAAACTCTGTATATCGGTTTAACATGGGTATTTTAAATTCACTGTTAAGTATTTTATACTCATATGTTTTATCCGTAACACTATATTGAGGGTGAAAGCCGTCATCAACTTCAACAGCGTTTGTTATAACTATATCCTCAGGTAAAAAGCTGTTTACCGCATAGGGTATTTTTTCCACAGGTATAGAAATAGTATCATCAGAAAATACAGCTCTTTGCCCCAGGGAATGTACACCTGTATCAGTTCGGCTTGCACCCCTCACCGTAATTTCTTTTTTAAGCAAGGCTGATAGTGCTTCCTCAAGCCTTTGCTGAACGCTTACAAAGCCATTTTGCCTTTGCCAGCCATAGTAACCGCTGCCGTCATATGCGACTGTAAGAAGTACTCTCATATTACACCCCCCATATTAATCTTAATGCTGTAGTAACTACCACAAACAAAACAAAAACAGCTATAGCTGTATAATCATTTTTATTTAATACAGGCTCATTCATACGTGTACGGTTAATGTCGCCTCTGTAGCATCTTGCCTCCATAGCCATAGCAAGCTCGTCAGCACGTCTGAAAGCTGATACGAAAAGAGGTACCAAGAGCGGTAAAAGACTTTTGGCTCTTTCTGTAAGCTTCCCTGTATCAAATCTTGCACCTCTTGCCATTTGGGCTTTTTTAATTTTATCCAGCTCTTCAACAAGGGTAGGTATAAACCTGAGAGCTATAGACATCATCATAGATATTTCGTGAGCGGGTAAGCCGATTTTTTTAAACGGACTTAAAAGATACTCCATACCTACAGTCAGCTCAATAGGCGAGGTTGTAAGTGTCATAACAGAGGATGCTATGATAAGCAAAATAAGCCTTACAGCCATTTTAACCGACAAAATTATACCATAATCAGTAATTTTAATAAAACCCAGAGCAAATACAACCTGCCCCTGTCTTGTAAAACAAAGATTTAATAAAACGGTAAAAATTATTACTATAATTATGCCCTTAAGACCCCCAAGCATAAGCTTAAAAGGTACGTTTGAAAGAGCTATCATTAAACCTAAAAGTATAAATGCCATTATATAGCCTATTAAAGCTTTTGCTGTAAAAAGACCTATAATATAAAGCATGGTAGCAATTATTTTTGTCCTTGCATCAAGCCTATGAATAAAGGAATCCACAGGATAATATTGACCTATAGTAATATTCATGCTTTCACCTCAAAAATTTACTTAATATTTCTGTTGCTTCATCTACGGTGTATACATCTCTGGGGAGCATAATACCTTTATCACAAAGCTTGTCCATAATAATGCTTATCTGAGGTGCGGCAAGACCAATCTGCGTAAGCCTTTTTGTTTGTAAAAATACATTTTTAACAGTATCAAACATTTCGGTTCTGCCTTTATTCATAACAAGTATTCTATCTGCAAAGCGAGAAATATCTTCCATTGAATGGGATACCAAAATTACAGTTATACCAAGCTTTTTATGCATCTGACTTATATTGTTTAGTATATCCTCTCTTGCATATGGATCCAGACCGGCAGCAGGCTCATCAAGAACTAAAACATCAGGATTCATAGCCAGTACACCTGCTATTGCAACACGTCTTTTTTGACCGCCTGAAAGTTCAAAGGGAGATTTTTCAAAATAACTTTCATCCATACCCACAAGAGCCAGACTTTCACGTATACGTATGTCTAACTCATCTCCCTTAAGACCTAAATTTTTAGGTCCAAAGGCAACATCCTTGTATATTGTTGATTCAAAAAGCTGATGTTCAGGGTACTGAAATACAAGACCTACCTTGTGTCTTAAATTAACAAGGTCATTTTTGTCTGAATTAATATCCTCTCCCTCAACAAACACACTCCCGCTATCCGGCTTTACAAGTCCGTTAAGGTGCTGAATAAGTGTGCTTTTACCTGAGCCTGTATGTCCTATAAGACCTATAAACTCACCCTTATATATTTCAAAGCTGACATCATTTAATGCAACGCTTTCAAAGGCAGATTCCTTGCCGTAAATATGGGTAAGATTTTTTACCTGAATTATGCTATCGCCTTTTTCGTAATTGATTTTTTTGCGATTAATATCAATATCATTCATATCGCCCTTAAAGCCATGCTTTAAAAGCTCATCTACTGCACCGTCAATAGTCAGTACCTTTGGATTAAGGTTAAAGCCTTTTTTGTTAAGACCATACATAAGCTCTGTAGCCTGAGGCACATCAAGCTTAAGCTCCTTCATATGCTCAACCTGAGAAAACACCTGTTCAGGTACATCATCCATAACAACCTTGCCTTTTTCCATAACAACTACTCTGTCAGCCAGAGCGGCTTCTTCCATATAATGAGTAATAAGTACAATAGTAATGCCTTCCTGCTTATTAAGGCGGCGTATTGTATCAATAACTTCTTGTCTGCCGACAGGGTCAAGCATAGCTGTAGGTTCATCAAGAACTATACAACGAGGCTTCATGGCAAGTATACCTGCTATAGCTATTCTCTGCTTCTGACCACCTGAAAGAAAGTTAGGTGCAGTACGACGAAATTCCTCCATACTTACAGCTTTAAGTGCATCATTAACTCTGGTTCTTATTTTTTTTGGTTCTACACCTAAATTTTCAGGACCAAAGGCCACGTCTTCCTCAACTATTGTAGCTATAAGCTGATTATCGGGATTTTGAAAAACCATACCGGCACTCTGTCTTATATTCCACAAATTTTTATCGTCGGAGGTATCCATATTCCTTACATACATAACACCCTCACTTGGTGTAAGTAAGGCATTAATATGCTTTGCAAAGGTGGATTTCCCTGAACCGTTATGCCCAAGCACAGCAAGAAACTGTCCCTCAGGTACTGAAAGAGTAACATTATCAAGGGCACGTAACTTCTCGCTTTTACCCTCTGCTTCATTATATACTGTATATTCAAAAACTAAGCTGTCGCTTTTAATAAAATCCATATTATCACCTGTAATCAAAATCGGTCACATCATAATATTATATATTATTTAGTAGACATAATCAAGAAATTTTACGTAAAAAGTCAATATTAGCAAAATGGGAGTAAGATATTTTATTTATTTTTACAAATGACAACACAAAGCACAATTTTATTGATTATCTTAATAAAATTTGATATAATAAATAAAAAAAGCAAAAGGAGGTATTATATGAAGAGATTTATTGCACTACTTCTTTCGGGTATTGTGACATTTTCCGCACTTACCCCCATTTTTGCCTATACTCCTATACCCGCTTTTCCAGGTGCAGAGGGTGGCGGCAAGTATACCACAGGCGGCAGAAGCGGCGAGGTATACATAGTAACTACTGTTGAGGACTATGCACAGGGGGAAACACCTATTAAGGGTTCCTTACGTGATGCTGTTAGTAAAGACAACAGAATTATTGTTTTTGATGTATCAGGTGTTATCGACTTAAAGGAGCCGCTTAGAATAAGCGGCAAGAATATTTCTATTTTAGGTCAGACAGCTCCCGGTGACGGTATTACTATTTACGGCTATGAAACAAACATAAGTAAATGCGAAAATGTTATTCTACGTTATTTACGTTTCCGCCCTGGTGCTAAAAATGTACATGACGGTGACTCTATGGATGCTCTATGGGGTCGTAGTATGAAAAATCTTATTGTTGACCATGTTTCTGCAAGCTGGTCAACTGATGAAACAATGTCACTTTACCGTGCAGAAAATATGACGGTACAGTGGTCAATTATTGCAGAAAGTCTTACAATGAGCGGTCATACAAAGGGTCGCCATGGTTACGGTGCTATTATGGGCGGTGTTAATACTACCTATCACCACAATCTTATTGCAAACCACACCTCACGTAACCCACGTATGGGCGGCGGAACTCCTGAGGCTGATGACAATGACCATATTGCAAGATTTGATATGCGTAACAATGTAATCTATAACTGGGGTTTTAACTCCTGTTACGGAGGAGGTCGCAGCGAGGCTAACTTTGTTTATAACTACTTAAAGCCGGGTCCCGGTACACGTGATAATGTTGCTTCTCGCCTTATGGATGCAGGCGAAAAGGAAAAGCCGGGCAAATTCTTCCTTAAGGGTAATGTCCTTGAGGGAAATGCAGAAGTAACTGCTGATAACTCTAAGGGTATTTATATTTCTGAAAGTAATGCACCTTTCACAGAAATTTCTGCTACACCATTCCTTATGGATGGTATTAAGGCTCGTAACCTTACTACAGATACAGCTGAAGATGCCTACAAGAAGGTTATAGCAATGGCAGGTGCTACATATCCAAGACGTGACGCTCTTGACCAGAGAATTTTAAATGAAGTTAAGGCCGGTACAGGTGAATTTGCTAATCGCCACGAGGAGGTTGGCGGTCTGCCATATACAGAAACTTATGTAAGACCTGCAAGTCTTGATGCAGACAGAGATGGTATACCAAATGAATGGGAAACGGCTAACGGACTTAATCCAAATGATCCAAGTGACAGCCGTAAATTTTCACCAAGCGGATATGCTTATGTTGAGGTTTATGCTAACTCTTTAGTTGATATGAATTATGTACCGGACAACCCTGAAATCGAACTTACATCACCTGTTAACAATGCAATATGCTCTGTAAGTGAGCCTATCAGCATTAAAGCAGAGGTTAAGGATGATGATGCTATTGCTAAGGTGGATTTCTATAACGGTGATAAAATTATAGGCACTGATACAGAAGCACCTTATGAGATGAATGTCAACCTTTCTGACGGCACCTACAGTATCAGTGCTAAGGCAACAGATATTCAGGGCAACTCAACACAAACCTTTGCGGCAACCATACACGTAAACAATAAGGAAGTATCAAACGAAGGCTGGAGTACTCTTGATATAGGTAACCCTAATATAAAGGGCAACTCTGTACAAAAGGATGACACTCTTGTAATCAAGGGTTCAGGTAAACTTGAAAGCAACAGCGATAAATTCCGTTACACCTATACTACCTTAGACGGTGATGGTGTTATTATTGCTAAGCTTGATGAAATGACTCCTGTAGATAACCACGCCTTTGCAGGACTTATGTTCAGAGAGAGTCTTGAACCTAACGCTAAAACAGCTGCACTTGGTATCAGCTGGACAAAAGCTTATCAGTGGAAAGAGGAAAATCCCGAAACAGGCAAGTCTACTACCTACTACAGAAATCCTTGGTCGATATATCTTGCTTCACGTACTGAGACAGATAAGGATATATCTCTTTTAGACGAAATTCTTGATTCACCTGAAAGAGCTGCAGAAGCAGGCATTCCTTTAGTAAATGATATACATCTTAAGGAGCTTGATACATGGCTTGGTTATTATCTTAAGTTAGAACGTAAGGGTGATGTTTTCACAGCTTACTGTTCACCTGACGGAAAAGATTGGGCAGAGGTAGGTTCAACAGAAATTCCAATGAACTCCAAGATTTATGTTGGTCTTGCAGTTGACGGAAATAAGGTTAATAACAAGCTTGATAACCTTAATACGGTTAAATTTTCTGAGATAAGTGTAGCAAATGCATAAAAATCACAATTCGTAAAAACTGATACAACAAAGTAAGTTAATACAACTTATACAAAAGCTGCAAAATAAAATTTAGACAGCAAAAAGCACATCTCATTTTTAATTATGGGATGTGCTTTTATATTTACAATAACCTATTTAACATATTTTTGAAGAGTTTTTCTTACAGTACCCTTATCCTCTATAAGCTCTGTAAACATTTCCTCTATCTTTTCACCTATACCTGCCTTGTACAAATCAACACCAAAAATATTTTCATTTGATAATATAGGCTTAAGCTGTCCCTTATAGCTGTCCTTATCACCTAACTTAATATCAGCAAGCATAGGACAAAGCTCACTTAGCATAGGGTCAGCGGAAAGCTCAAAGGCTTCACCCTTATCATTTATTCCCATAAGGTATCTGCACCAACCTGCAATAGCTAACGGAATGTAGGTAAGCTTTTTAGCATCACCGTATTTCTTAACATAAGCCTTAATGGTTTCACCATATCTTATACCCACCTTCTGAGAGGTATCCGTAGCTATTCTCTGAGGAGCGTCAGGCATAAAAGGATTAGGCATTCTTACATTTAAAACCTCTGATACAAAGTCATCGGGAGATAAAATACCCGGGTCAATTACAACAGGCATACCCTCTGTAAGACCTATACCCTCAACTAAGCCCTTAAGCTCCTTATCTTTCATTTCATCGGCAATAAGGGTATAATCCAAAAGACAGCCATATACAGCTAAGGCTGTATGGAGGGGATTAAGACAGGTTGTTACCTTCATTCTTTCCACATTATTAACAGTATCTCTATCTGTCATGTATACACCTGCTGCTTCAAGCTCAGGTCTGCCGTTAGGGAAATTGTCCTCTATTACAAGGTATTGAGGTCCCTCTGCATTAACAAAAGGTGCAATATAGGTGCCTTTGCTTGTTACAACAGCTCCAATATCCTCAACACCTTCCGCTTCAAGACTTTTGGCTACAATATCAGAGGGTCTTGGTGTAATTTTATCAATCATTGACCATGGGAAGGAAATAGTATTTTCGTCCTTAATGTAATCTAAAAATTCAGGCTCAACAAACCCCTTTTCAAGCCATTTTTCAGCCATGGTTTTAATTGAATTACCAAGCTTTTCACCGTTATGTGAACAGTTATCCATAGATACTACCGCAAGAGGTGCTTTGCACGCCTTAAATCTTTCATAAAGCATAGCACAAACAACTGCCATTGCTGATTTAGCTTTGTTAGGACCGTTATCAATATCTGCCTGTATAAAAGGGAAAAACATACCCTCTGAATTACAAAGAGCATATCCTTTTTCGGTAATGGTAAAGGATACCATCTGTAAATCCTTATTACTAAATATTTCTTTCAACCTGCTCCACTGTTCTTCATTACTGCTGTCTGACTTAATTGCCTCTGTAAGCGATGCCAAGACGGACTTTTCTGTTGTGCCGTCAGCCTTTAAGGTTACAGAAAGCACAAGATTATCGTATGGCTTATAAATCTTATCTACCACATCAAAGTCAAAGGATTCTACACAGGTAATACCCTTATCCGTTTTACCCTCAGAAATCAGCTTATCGGCAATACCGCCAATAAAAATTCTGAATATGTTTCCAATTCCGAAATGTACCCAGACAGGAGATTGTTTAGTATTTTGGGCAATAGCCTCGCCGTCATAAGACGGCAAAGCTATTGATGAATTTTTCCAATCAGGATTATTTTTTATATCATATAAATTTAGCCTCATATTGTACCTCCTTATTTAATAAGACCTGCCATTTCAGGTAAAATCATGCTTATGCCCGGTACATAGGTTACAAGGAGCAAGCCTACGATTATAGATAAATAGAACATTAACATATATGGCATAACCTTTGCCAAAGTTGTTTTGCCTACCTTAATTGCAACAAAAAGTGTGTTACCTACAGGTGGTGTAATATTACCTATACAAAGGTTGTAGGTAAGTATTAAACCAAAGTGTACAGGGTGCATACCAAATTCCTTAACAATAGGCAGGAATAAAGGTGTAAAGATAAGAATAGCAGGGGTAACGTCCATAAATGTGCCGGCAATAAGGAGAATAACATTCATAATAAGCAGAATAATGTACTTATTTTCGGTAATACCAAGTAAAACTGATGCAATAGCCTGAGGTATCTGTGTAAATGCCATAACCCAGCTTAAAATATTTGATACACCGATAAGGAATACAATCATGCCACTCATTTTAGCACTTTCAATAAGGATTTCTTTAAAATTCTGCCATGTGATATTTTTATATATAAGTCCTAATATAAGTGCATATACAACTGCAATTGCAGAGCCCTCTGTAGCCGTAAAAATACCGCCTACAATACCACCGATAACAACAACTATAAGAGAAAGAGCCGGCAACGCTCTGAGTGTTGCAATACCTAAGGTTTTAAAGCTAAACTTGCCCTTAATACCTACATAGCCTTTTTTCTTAGCTATAATAACAGCAACAATAACACAGCATATAGCCCAAATTATACCAGGGATATAGCCTGCAAGGAAAAGAGCTGCAACAGATGTACCGCCTGATACAAGAGAATAGGTTATAAGTGCATTTGAAGGCGGAATTAAAAGACCTGACGGAGCAGATGCACCGTTTGTTGCCGCACATACCGCAGGGTCATAACCAAGCTCCTCCTCGCCCTCTCTGACCATATTACCTACTGCTGCCGCCGCTGCGGAAGCAGAGCCTGAAATTGCACCGAAAAGAGCGTTTGCACCAACATTTGTTACAAGAAGTGAACCGGGGAGCTTGCCTAAAAGTGCATTAACAAAATCAACAAGTCGCTTTGCAATACCACCCTGATTCATAAGATTACCTGCAAGTATAAAAAACGGAATAGCAGTTAAGCTGAATTTACTCATACCTACAAAGGTTCTTTGTGCCGCTGTTACAACAGAAATATCAAGAGGTACGGTCTGAATAATTGCTGCCATTGCGGAAATACCTATCGCATAAGATATAGGTACTCCTAAGGCAAGCAATACCGCTAATATTACAATAATAATTAATAAAGATTCAACAGCCATAAATTATACCTCCTTTTTTGTACAAATTTCAACAATATTAAGCACGCAGTAAATCATATTAAGTACACCGCAAAGAGGCATTACGGTATAGAATATACCAATAGAAACACCTAATGCAGATGTAAGCTGACCCATAGCAAGGTTAGTAATCTTTATACCACCGTATACAAGAATAATTGCAGCAAATAAGAATGCTATAATTTCAGCTAATATATTCATGGCAATTTTGCCCTTTATACCCATACGGTCTACTAAAACAGGTATATTCATATGTCCTCTTTCACCTGTTACTACAGATGCACCTAAAAGCGTCATCCATGCAAACAGATAGGATACAAGCTCTTCTGACCAAGGAGAAGGATTTTTTAAAATATATCTTGTAAACACCTGCCAGCAGGTAAGCAAAACCATTGCTGCAAAGCTTGTTGCCGCCAGGAAGTTTAATATACTGTTTAAAATTTTTCTTGTTTTGTCCATACTATATACCTCCTTTATTCATACTTTGCATTGTATTCTTGAATAGCATCGTAAATAGGCTTTATTTCAGGATTGTTGTTAAGTACAGTTTCGTGAAGTGGCTTACAAGCCTCAACAAAAGGTTCCTGGTCGGGATAGTTAAATTTAACACCTTGTTCCTTCTCTGCCTTTTCTTTAGCCTCTTCTACTGCCTTTGTCCATTCTTCTCGCTCTACCTGATTAACAATTTTAAAGCCTTCATCGAAGATAGCTCGGTCTTCTTCTGAAAGTCCTTCAAGAAATTCATAGTTACCTATTAAAATATCAGGCACCATCTGGTGCATATCATATGAATAGTATTTACAAACACCACCATGACCGTTATTTGTAAGTGCAAGTTCGTTGTTTTCCGCACCGTCTATAATATTAGATTGGAGAGCAGTATAAACATCACCAAAGCCCATAGGGTTTGCTGAACCACCTAAAAGTCGCATCATTTCAACATTTGTAGGTGACTGCTGAACTCTTATTTTTAAACCCTTTAAATCCGCAGGAGATTCTATAGGTTTTTTGACAGTGTAAAAGTTTCTTGTACCTGCATCTATCCAAGTTACTGCCTCAAAGCCTGCCTTTGATGTAGATTTAAAAAGCTGGTCTGTAATACTTGTATCATCCATAACCGCATGATAAGCCTCTGTATTTACAAACAGATAAGGCAGATTAAAAATTTCATAGTTTTTACTAAAGGTTTCAAGTATAGCATTGCTGGCAACACAAAAATCAATAGCACCTGTTTGTGTAAGCTGTACCATATCTGTTTGAGAGCCTAACAGCTCACTTGGATAAACCTCAACATTATATTTATCACCTAAATTTTCCTCTATATGTTTTTCAAACTCAACAAGAGCAATATGTGTAGGATGCTCCTGTGACTGATTATGACCTATTCTGACAATAGTTTTGCCGTCATCATCGCTTCCGCAGCCTGTAAGCAATGCAGACGTTAATGCAGTTGCCAGTATTGCACTAAATATTTTTTTACCTTTCATATAAAGTACCTCCTTCTGTCAGGGAAATTATTTACTCATTTTTTCACAAGCTTCCCATAAGCCATTAATGTAGGTAGCACCTAAAGCTCTGTCATAAAGTCCGTATCCCGGTCTGCCTGTTTCACCCCAAATCATTCTGCCGTGGTCAGGTCTTATATAACCCTCAAAGCCATTATCGTGAAGTGCCTTTACAATGGCAAACATATCAAGAGAACCACAGCTTGAAAGATGTGCTCTTTCCTCAAAGCCTCTGTCATTGTCGAGTATTGCAACATTTCTAAGGTGTGCAAAATGAATTCTGCCCATTTTAGCATATTTTGCAGCCATCTTCACTACATCATTTTTAGCTGAACAGCCAAGTGAACCTGTACAAAGTGTAATTCCATGATGTCTGTCATTTACAATGCTTAAAAATCTGTCAAGGCTCTTTTCATCAACAATAATTCTTGGCAAACCAAATATACTCCAGCATGGGTCATCCTCATGAATAGCCATATTAACATCACATTCAGCTGCAATAGGTATTACTCTTTCAAGGAAGTATGTTAAATTATTCCATAAATCATCCTCGCTCATAGCGTTGTATTGAGCAACTACAGCCTTTAGTTCTTCTCTTGTATAGCTTGCGTCCCAACCGGGTAAGGTAAGGTCGCTGTCACTTTCAAGAGGATTAACCTTGTCAACCTGCTCCTGATAATAAACTAATGAGGTTGAGCCGTCCTCAAGCACATGATCGAGCTGCGTTCTTGTCCAATCAAACACAGGCATAAAGTTGTAACAGATACATTTAATACCTGCTTCGGCAACTCGCCTGATATTTTCGCAATAATTTGCAATATATCTGTCCCTGTCACCTTTGCCCAGCTTAATATCCTCATGAACAGGTATGCTTTCAATTACGTCAAAGCCAAGACCTGCATCCTCTGTAAGCTTCTTAAGCCTTTGAATACTCTCTCTGCTCCACACCTCTCCTACAGGTACATCATAAACAGCAGTAACAATAGACTGCATACCGGGGATTTGTCTGATATTTTCAAGGGTTACCTTGTCATCTTCCCCATACCATCTGAACGATAATTTCATAAAAATTCCTCCTTTTTTTGTTTGGTTCCTTATAAGTTAATTTAATTATATATATAATTTTTAGGTTATAACATTGTTATTATTGTTTTTAACATTGCAAAAATTGTTATAATATTGTAGAATATAATTAAGCTTTTAAAAATTATTAATTTATTTTTGTGTATTTTTTCAATAGATTGCGGGGTGTTTTTCTTGAAACATAAAAAATCAACCAAATATGATACATCTATTCCCTTTGTTTGTAGACAATATATGAGCCGCGGGGATTTTGAAATGTTTTACTATTCTGATATTTCTCTTGAAAAAGTTAAGACACACTCCCATCCTAATTATGAGCTGTATTTTTTTATATCGGGTACGGTTAATTATAATGTGGAGGATTTCAGCTATGATTTAAAATCCGGAGATTTGCTTATTATACCTCCCAATGTACCTCACCACCCTAATATAACATTAGGTGACAGCTCTTATAAAAGGATTGTTGTTTGGCTTAACTATGATTATGTTGAAAATATGACAAAGCTTTTTAATGATGTAAAATACGCCCTGGATTATGCTAAGGACAATAAACGCTACATCTACCACCTTGATTACATACAATTTAATGAAATGCTTAGTATTTTTTTAGATATGTGGGTTGAATACAACAACAGCGATATTTTTAAAAATTCAATTACCACAACATATATTATTAACACATTATATAAAATTAACAGATTAATTTATCAGAACCAATCATCATTAGCTACCTCTAAAAAAGAGCTTCATACTTTAATATTAGAATATATTAACAGAAATATTGCACAAGAGCTTTCTTTGGAAAAAATTGCAAAAGAATTTTATACAAGTAAATACTATGTATCTCATATCTTTAAAGATAATTTAGGAATTTCCTTACATCAATATGTAATAAAGAAAAGGCTTAGTATCTGCAAAAATAATATAGCTACGGGGGAATCTATTACCAACGTTGCAGAAACGTACGGTTTTAGTGACTATACCTCATTTTTCAGAGCCTTTAAAAAGGAATACGGTATTTCACCTAAAGAATATCAGAAATCCGTTCAAATAAGCAGTCTTTCTGAGGACGAGAATAATAATTGTAATTAATTTGTCATATTAAAACCCTTGACTTTATTAAATACTATATTATAATAATAATTACCGTGCCGATTTAATCGGTATGCACCCATTTATGGGGGTGCAATGGTTTCGACGGGGATTTTGAATCAGAGATAGCCATTGATGCCGGGTAATCATCCAAACTGCCCAAAACTTTAAAAAATAAAAGACAACGATAACGTTCTTTTAGCTGCTTAATTTAGCGGCCGTCGGCCTTAGGTAACTCGCTGCCTAAGTAACCGGCGTCGAACAGGCGAGGCACTTTTTCGGCAAAGCTTTGAGCCGCAAAAAGATTTATGAAGCTACTGATTGTCTGAGTGTGTCTGTTCACGCTGACAGGAGGGAATGATAATAGACAGACTGTAATGGGAGAAGTCTTTGTGGATAGGTTTTCGGACGCGGGTTCGACTCCCGCCACCTCCACTATTTATTATGCAGGTTTAGCCTGCTTACTATATTAAAACGGTGTAGCCTTGAATATAAAACTACACCGTTTTTTCAATTTCATAATAATAAATCTTACCTGTTGAGATTTCCTCAAAGGATATTTCAGCATTAAACCTTTCCTCAACCAGCTTTAATTGAGTCATTCTTCTTTTTAATACAGCAATAAGGGCTGCACTTCCCTTGATTTTAATTTTTTTATAAATAGTTTGGCTGAAAATTGAAATAAGCTCATTTATTACCTTGTCTGATATATAAAACTCATTTTCCGTTATACCTGTACCTCCACATACAGGACAATCACGCATAATAACCTTATGTAGAGGAAGTCCTGCTTTTTTACGGGTAAGCTGCATAAGTCCAAGGCTTGTCATACCAACAATGGCTGTTGTAACTCTGTCATGAGAGATACACTCCCTTAAATACTTTGAAACCTTATTAATATCCTCACTACTTTGCATATCAATAAAGTCAATTATTATCATTCCCGTAAGGTTTCTGAGCCTTATTTGTTTTGCCGCCTCCTTTGCTGCCTCAAGATTAACCTTAAGGGCAAAATTCTTTTGGTTATTGCCTACCAGCTTTCCGCTGTTTACATCAATTACATTCATAGCCTCTGTATAGTCTATTACAAGATAACCACCGCTTTTAAGCCAGACTTTTCTATGGAGAGCCTTTTCTATGCCGGTTTCAATACCGAAGTTCCGAAACATAGGTATATTATCTTCATAAATGCTAATATCAATATTGCCAAGCTTGTTTTGTATATCATGGGCAATTTCAGTACTGTTAGTTATAACCTTAGTTTCTTTACCTACAGCAAGATCTCTGACTGTACGCAAAGTTTTGTTAAACTCACTGTACAATAATTCAGGCGGTTTAATAAATGAAGCTTTGGTAATAACGGCATTCGCTGTTTTGATTAAATATTTTAATTCTTGTAAAATTTTATTTATGTCTGTAATTTCGCAATCTGTACGCATAATAAGCCCATAATTATCAGGTAAAACAGACCGTGCCAGCTGTTTTAGCTCAGCCCTTTTAGCTTCATCTGAAATTTTTTTGGAAACACCTATTCCCTTGTCATTAGCAATTAAAACCAAATATTTACCTGTAAAATTAAGTCTTGTGGTAACTACCGCTCCCTTTTCATCTACAGCAGGCTTAACTATCTGTACTAAAAGACTGTCCCCCTCTTTAACAGCAAGCTTACCCATATTATTGTAAATAACAGGTTCTTTATTTATATCAGGCTGTAAAAAAGCATTTTTTTCATCACCTATATTGATAAAAATAAACTGTTCCTTTAAAACCTTAGATACCCTGCCTATATAGATATTACCTACTTCAAAGGGATTTTCCTCTTCGTATATTATTTCAGTAAGCTCACCGTTTTCTTTTAAAGCGGTACGTACTCTTCCCGATAAGCCGTCTATATAAATACTGTTCATAGCATCACCTTAAAGCACACTAAAGCCTTGTTCATTATCCCCTTTTAAAAGCTGTAATCTCTCAATAACAAGCTCATAAGGCTTAAACTCTACATTACAATACTTATAAATGTATTCACACACAAGCTCTGCCTTAAGGTTATTTGCACTGCCTGTTGCAATACGCATATTAAGCACTGTATTATCACCGCTGTTATCCACACTTAAAGAAAAAATATCAGGTCTTATATTAACTAATTTTGTTTTGCGTTTACTTGTTCTTTCTATTTCCATTTTATCAGAAGCAAGCAAAGCCTGTATAACATCATCTGTATTTTTCAATTTTATGGGTAGGGTAACCCTATAGTCAGCAGATGTTACAATAGCAGCACCAGTTTTTTCACCCTCGTTAAGTCTGCGTGCCTGTGTAATTACAAGCCCCTTATTCATAACCGAATTAAGCCTTGATATAATCTCCTTTTCCTCAACAGGTTCTTTAAGCTCAATATCCACATATTCACCGTAACCATAGCTACCAAGAGATAAGGGAACAGCAAAGCTCATCTGCTGATGAGGATTAAA
Source organism: uncultured Bacillota bacterium (assembly GCA_958426775.1). GTDB lineage: Bacteria > Bacillota > Clostridia > Lachnospirales > CAG-274 > CALWRD01. The sequence continues at coordinate 15,035 of CATZZP010000019.1, read as the reverse complement.
GCCCTGAGAATAGGCTATGGGAAGTTCCGCTCTTTTTAAAGCACGTTGAAAAAAAGTCATTAAATCCAGATGCCCTATATAAATCATTTTATCCTTTTTTTCAAATTTAAGCCTATACTTATTCAAAGCAAACACCTCCTCCAAAGAATGCCGCACCACAGCCCTGACATTTAACACGGCAGTTAGGCGTAACCATTTCCTGCTTTGCTCTCTCCGCCTCATTAATAAGAAACTTTTTGCTTACACCTATAGATATATGGTCCCAAGGCAAAACCTCATCGTAGCTACGTTCACGTGTAGCATAAAAATCCTTTGATAGACCTGTATCCTCAAATGCCTGCATCCATGCATCATATTTAAACAGCTCATTCCAACCGTCAAATTTAGCACCTAACTGCCAAGCTCTATATATAATGGCGGATACCTTTCTGTCACCTCTTGCAAGCACCGCCTCCATTGAGCTTAGCTGTGGCTCGTGATAGTTAAAGCGAACCTGTTTTTTATACATATGAGTTTTAACAAACTTTTGCTTTGCAAAAAATTGCTCTACACTTGCCTGACCTACCCACTGAAACGGTGTAAAAGGCTTAGGCACAAAGCATGAGGAGCTTACAACAACAGAAACCTGTCTGTTGCCTCTGTTTGGCATTGAATAGTATTTATCAACTATTTTATTGGCAAGGTCAACTATCCCCAGTAAATCCTCCTCTGTTTCTGTAGGCAGACCTACCATAAAGTAAAGCTTGACTCTGTTCCAACCGCCCTCAAAGGCAAGCCCCGAACCATTTAAAATTTCCTCCTCGGTAATGCCCTTGTTTATTACATCCCTTAAACGTTGAGTGCCTGCTTCAGGTGCAAAGGTAAGGCTTGACTTTCTTACCTCCTGTACCTTTTGCATAAGCTCAAGGTTAAAGGCATCTATTCTGAGAGAGGGTAAAGATACATTTATACTGTCCTTAGCATATAAATCAAGCAGATTATTTGCAAGGTTTTTAAAGTCTGTAAAATCACCTGTTGACAAGCTTGTAAGACTGATTTCATCATGCCCTGAATGGGAAACTAAGGACTTAGAGCATTCCACCAGTCTTTCTGTGCTCTTTTCTCTTACAGGTCGATAAACAAAGCCCGCCTGACAAAAACGACAACCTCTTATACAACCTCTGAATACCTCAAGGGTAACTCTGTCATGTACAACCTCGATAAGGGGTACAAGTTGTTTTTCAGGATAAAATACAGAGTCCATATCCTTAACAATTACCTTGTTAATAATTTCAGGTGCATCGGGATGATTTGGCTTAATACTTTTAATTTCTCCTGTTTCTTTATAATCTACATCGTAAAATTTAGGTACATAAATACCCTCTATTTTAAGTGCTTTTTTAAGAAAGTCCTCCTTAGTTCCTCCTTCTTTCTTATGTGCTTTGTAGGTATCCAAAAACTCATCATAGCTTACCTCACCCTCGCCTATATAGAAAACATCAAAAAAGTCAGCTAAAGGCTCAGGGTTATAAGCACAGGGTCCGCCACCAACTAAAATAGGGTCATTTTCGCCCCTGTCCTTGGCAAAAACAGGTATACCTGCCAAATCAAGCATATTGATTATATTGGTATAGCTCATTTCATACTGTAGAGTAAACATAACAAAGTCAAAGTTTTTAATTGGCTCTCCCGTTTCAAGAGCATAAAGAGGAATATTATTCTCCCTCATTTTTCCTTCCATATCGTGCCATGGAGCAAAGCACCTCTCACAGTAGGTATCCTCACGTCTGTTAAAAAAATAGTATAATATCTGTAAGCCCAAGTGGCTCATCCCCACTTCATAGGTATCGGGAAAACAAAAGGCAATCCTTGTGCTTACGCTTTCAGGATTTTTTTCAACCATATTTATTTCATTGCCGATATATCTTGCAGGCTTTTCAACCTGCTTTAAGATTGAATGTAAATTTGTCATATTTACCTCCGTAAATTTTATAAAATAAATTCCATTTCTGTTTTTTTAACCTTTAAACCACAGCCTTCATAAAATTTAACAGCCGCTTCATTGCATGCCCATACATTCAGAGTTACATTATAAAAGCCTTTTTTCTTTGCATAATTTATTACATAATTATATAAGCTTTTACCTATACATTTGCCTCTTGCATTTTCATCAACACACAAATCATCAATATACAAAGTTTTAATGTTTTTTAAAATATTATCATTAACAACCTCTTTAAAAATACAAAAAGCATAGCCTAAAACATGGTCATTTTCATCAACACAGACAAAAACAGGCTTTGTATCATCACCTATAATTGACAATAGCTCATCCTCTGTATATTTTTTTGTATTATTTTTAAATAAATCAGGTCTGCCTTGGCGATGTATTTCAAGCACCTGAAAAAGAAGTTTATTAATATCGTTTATATCCTTAGTTAAAGCCCGTCTTATATTCATTTTAACACCTCTGCATCTTACTAAAATGGCTGCTCCAACCGAAGCAGCCCCGTAAAAATCAATACTTTTTAATACCTATATCTTTTCTGTAATGCACCTTGTCAAAGGTTACTGTCTTTACACCCTCATAGGCAATTTTAATAGCATCATCAAGGTCTTTACCAATACCTGTAATGCCCAAAACACGTCCGCCGTTAGTAACAAATTTACCGTCCTTTAAGGCTGTACCCGCGTGGAACACAACTATATTATCGGCTTTCTTAGCCTCCTCCAGACCTGTTATTTCATAACCCTTTTCATAGCTTTCAGGATAGCCTCCGCTTGCAAGCACAACACAACAAGCGGCATTATCATACCACTCCACATTAAGCTTATCTAAAGTACCGTCAATACAAGCCTCAAATATTTCGCAAAGGTCGCTTTTTAGGCGTGGTAATATAACCTGTGTTTCAGGGTCACCAAAGCGTGCATTATATTCAATAACCTTTGGTCCGTTTTTAGTAAGCATAAGGCCAAAGTAAATTATACCCTTAAACTGTCTGCCCTCTTTGTTAAGTGCCTCAACAGTAGGCATAAATATGGTTTTCATACATTCTTTTGCAATATCCTCTGTATAGATACGGCTAGGTGAGAATGTACCCATACCGCCTGTATTAAGACCTTCATCGTTGTCATAAGCTCTTTTATGGTCCTGGGCAGATACCATAGGTACTACAGTGTTGCCGTCACAGAAGGATAATACAGATACCTCAGGACCTGTTAAAAACTCCTCAACAACAACCTTACTTCCGCTTGCACCGAACTTTTTATCTACCATAAGGGTATTAAGGCCGTCAAGTGCTTCCTCTAGAGTATTGCAAATAAGTACACCCTTACCTAAGGCAAGACCGTCCGCCTTAAGTACAACAGGAAAGCTGCCTGCTTTAACATATTCAACAGCCTTATCATAATCATCAAAGGTTTCATAAGCGGCAGTAGGAATATTATATTTTTTCATAAGCTCCTTACTAAATGCTTTACTGCCCTCAATAATAGCCGCATTTGCCCTTGGACCGAATACCCTTAAGCCTGCCGCCTCAAATTTATCAACTACACCCGCAACCAGAGGGTCATCCATACCGATTACGGTTAAGTCAATTGCTTTTCCCTTAGCAAAGTCCACTAATTTATCAAGCTCCATTGCACCGATTGGTACAAGCTCTGCAATTTCACCTATGCCCGCATTACCCGGTGCACAGTATAATTTATCAACCTTTGGACTTTGAGCAAGCTTCCAGCAAATAGTATGCTCTCTACCGCCACTGCCTACAACTAAAACCTTCATAATTTAATTTCTCCTTTTTACAATACAGTCAACTATCTCCAGCTTATTTTCTGCAAAAAGCCTTACAGCCTCGGGATATATTATCCATTCCGCCTGCTCCATAACTCGTCTTTGCAAGGTTTCCGGTGTGTCATCATCCATAACCTCAACAGCCTTTTGCAGTATAATAGGTCCTGCATCACATTCAGCAGTTACAAAATGCACAGTTGCACCTGTCACTTTAACTCCTGCCTTTAAAACAGCCTCATGAACATGAAGCCCGTAATAGCCTTTACCGCAAAAGCTTGGTATAAGTGCAGGGTGAATATTTATCATTCTGTTTTCAAACTGATTTACAAAGGCTTCGCCTAAGATTATCATAAAGCCTGCATATACAATAAGGTCAACATCTCTGTCCTTAAAAAATTTGGCAAGAGTTAATTCATACTCCTCAGCCGTAGCATAATCCTTTTTGCGTATTACAGCCGTTTCTATATTTCTTTTAGCCGCTCTTTCAAGAGCGTAAGCACCGTCCTTACTGCTTACAACACAGGTTACCTCAGCAGGTATATTATCCCTGTCAATAGCATCCATAATTGCCTGTAAGTTTGTACCTCCACCGCTTACAAGTGCACCTATTTTAAGCATAATAAGCCCTCACTCTCAATTACTGCAAATTAATTTCAATGCCGCTGCCCTGGGTTACATAACCGATTTTATAAGCCTTTTCGCCGTTTTCCTCAAGGATTTTAATTGCCTTGTCGGCGTCCTCTGCATTAACTGCGGCAACCATACCGATACCCATATTAAAGGTATTGTACATACTCATACGCTCAACATTGCCAAGCTGCTGTAAAAGGTCAAATATAGGAAGTACAGGCCATGTACCCTCATCAATATTAACCTTTGTACCCTCAGGCATCATACGTGGGATATTCTCAATAAAACCACCGCCTGTAACATGGCTTAATCCCTTAACCTCAACCTTACTTATAAGGTCAAGCACAGGTTTAACGTAAATTTTAGTAGGTGTTAAAAGTGCCTCGCCTAAGGTTGAACCTAACTTTTCTATGTATTCATTAAGACCTGCTAATGTCGGATTAAACACCTTTCTTACAAGGGAATAACCGTTTGAGTGAATACCGCTTGATGCAATACCGATAAGCACATCGCCTGCCTGAATTTTACTGCCGTCAATAGCCTTTGTCTTATCCATAATACCTACGGTAAAGCCTGCAAGGTCATATTCATCAACAGGATAAAAGCCCGGCATTTCAGCAGTTTCACCACCGATAAGGGAACAGCCAGACTGACGACAGCCCTCTGCAACACCGCTTACAATATCTGCAATTTTTTCAGGCTCGTTTTTGCCGCAAGCAATATAATCAAGGAAAAATAATGGTTCTGCGCCACTGCAAACAACATCGTTTACACACATTGCCACAGCATCAATACCTATTGTATTATGCTTGTCCATAATAAAAGCAATTTTAAGCTTTGTGCCTACACCGTCAGTACCGCTTACAAGACATGGCTCCTCCATATCCTTTGCTTTTGCTATGCTGAAAAGACCGCCAAAACCGCCAATATCAGTTAAAACCTCAGGTCTGAAGGTTGACTTAACGTGTCCCTTCATAAGTTCCACAGCCTTATATCCTGCCTCTACATCTACACCAGCTGACTTGTAATCCATAGTTATCCTCCTATAAAATAAATAGTTAAATTAATGTAGCCTTTGTTTCAATAAGGTTAATTACCTCGTGCATTTTTTCTTTACTTGATGCTGTATTAATTACAACACGCATTTCCGCACTATGGGGCATACCCTTTATATACCAGCCTAAATGCTTACGCATTTCACAAACACCTATATGCTCGCCTTTAAAGTCCACAAGCATATCTAAATGACGTCTTGCCATATCAAGCTTTTCATTTATACTCGGTTCAGGCAATAATTCTCCTGTATTAAGGTAATGACTTACTCTTTTGAATATCCAAGGATTACCCTCTGCCGCTCTGCCTATCATAACAGCATCGCAGCCTGTGTAATCCAACATCTGCTTTGCAGTTTCGGGAGATGTTATATCCCCGTTACCGATAAGCGGTATATCAATGCTTTCTTTAACTTGCTTAATAATATCCCAATCTGCCTTACCGCTGTAATATTGCTCTCTTGTCCTACCATGAAGGGTTATTGCGGCGGCACCGTTTTGAGAAGCTTTAATTGCCGCTTTAATACAGGTATTTTCCTTACCGTCAAAGCTTTTACGCATTTTTACCGTAACCGGCTTTGAGGTGCTTGAGCTTACAGCCCTTACAATATCACCTATTAAATCAGGGTTCTGTAACAATGCCGACCCCTCACCGTTTTTTACAATTTTGGGAGCAGGACAACCCATATTAATATCAAGTATTGCAATATCCTTATTTTCATCAAGCCTTTCTGCCATTTTACCCATAATTACGGGGTCAGAGCCAAAAAGCTGAACTGCTGCAGGCATTTCTGCTCTGTCAATTTCAAGTAGCTTTTGTGTATTGCGGTTATTGTGCATAATACCCTTTGCACTTACCATTTCAGAATACACAAGACCACAGCCCATTTCCTTGCACAGTACACGGAAAACCTTATCTGTAACTCCTGCCATAGGAGCAAGAAATACATTATTTTCAAGCTCAATATTACCTATTTTCATTTTACTTAATTGCAATGCCCTTAGCACCAAGCTTAGTTACCCTGTACCAAAGAGATAAAGCGTTAATAAGCTTTTTCTTGTTCTTCTGTACTTTTTCTATTTCATACTTTGCTGCAATTTCATCATAATCCATATCTTTTTCGTCAAAGCTGATTTCAATAAAGACATTTGAATTTTCATAAAAGCCGAGAGAAACTATACCTCTTACCTTTTCCGCAGTAACGGAAACAACGGTTTTGACCTCTGTCTTTACATCTTGTGGAAGTGCAGAAAAATCCTCATTATTATAATAACACTTGTGATTATAATAAGATGCTGCACATAAAACTGTCTTTTTCATTAGTTACAATCTCCTTAATTTATATATAATTATTTTTTTCAAGCCTTAGAGAAACTTCACCTGAAGTAACCGTTACTTCATTTCCGTCCTCACATAATATAATTAACCCGCCGTTTTCATCTATACCTTTTGCTAAGCCTATAAGGTGACGGTTTTTATATATAGCCTTTACTGTTTTGCCTACATTAATACATCTTTGATTGTATTGAGAAATAAAGCAATCAAAGCCATCCGTGCAAAACCTGTCATAGTACAAAAACATTTTTTCTGCACATTTTTTTACAATAAGGCTTCGATTAAAGCTATGTCCTAACTCCAGAGCAAGAGAGGTCGCCTTATCCTTAAGTTCTCCGTCAAACTCTGTACAATTCACATTTATGCCTATACCTACAATTACATAGTTAATATGCTCCATTTCTGCACTCATTTCAGTAAGAATACCTACAAGCTTCTTACCGTTTAAAATAACGTCATTTGGCCATTTAATTTTACATTCAAGACCTGTTTGCTCTGTTATAGCCTCAGCAACGGCAAGTCCCGATATTAAAGTAAACTGCTGTGCATCCATTGGCGGTATATCAGGCTTAAAAAGGTAGCTCATACATACATTTTCGCCTTTATCCTGCCAGGTTCTGCCAAGTCGGCCTCTTCCTGTAAGCTGTTTATTGCAAACAACAAGGAGCTTGTCCTTAAAGGGAGCTTGTGCAATACGCTTAGCTTCTAAGTTAGTTGAATCAACCTCAGGCAAAAAAACGCAGTTTTCAATGCCTATTTCAAACTTATTAAGTACATTGTCCTTATTGTCTTGTATCAGCTTATATCCCTTATTGCTGACAGACTCAATTTCATAGCCCTCTGTTTTCAGCTTTGCAATATTTTTCCACACTGCCGCTCTTGAGATATTAAGCTGTTTACCTATATCCTCTCCGGAGATAAAGCCGGAGCTGTTTTTTAAAAGCTCAAGTATTTTATATTTCATTTAACCCTGCTCCTAAACAATCTCTGTTATATTTTACAACAAATTTGCAGATATTGCAATTATTTATTAATATTTATTTTCTTGCTTTTGACAAAAAATTTAATTATACTTAAATTAAAGGGATTGGAGGTATTAAAATGATATACGGAATAGGCACTGATATAATAGAAATATCTCGCTTTGAAAATACAACTGAAAGTTTTTTAAATAAGGTATATACAAAAAAGGAACAGGTTTTACTTAAAAACAAGGCTGAGTCTTTGGCAGGCAACTTTGCCGCAAAGGAGGCTGTAGCAAAAGCTTTGGTGACGGGTTTTAGAGGTTTTGGTGCAAAAGATATTGAAATTTTACGTTCTGACCTCGGTGCACCCACAGTTACCCTATACAACAACGCTTTATCACTTTTCAACGAAAAAAATTGTAAAAAAATATATATTACAATATCTCATAACAAAACAACAGCCTGTGCCTTTGCAGTTATTGAAGGGGATGATTAAATGTATCTTGTAACAAATTCACAAATGAAGGCTATTGAACAAAAAGCAATAGTATCGGGTATGCCGTCACTTTTACTTATGGAAAATGCCGCTATGTCCTTAACAGAGCTTATTGTAGAGGACAATTACAAAAATGTATTGCTTTTTTGCGGAAAAGGCAATAACGGAGGAGATGGCTTAGCCTGTGCAAGACAGCTCTACGCTAAAGGAATTGACGTTAATATTATTTTTATAGGTATGCCGCAAAGCACAACAGAGGATTGTTGCACTAATTTAAATGCTGTCAATGCCCTTAACATACCTATAGTTTATTTTGACAGGTATATTCAGGATTTAAGCGATTTGAAAGAACATTTGGAAAAATGCGATTTAATTGTTGATGCAATGGTCGGTACGGGACTTGAAAGTAAGTTAAGAGAGCCTATTTCAACCCTTGTAAATATTATAAACAACTCAGGTAAGCCTGTATACAGTGTAGATTGTCCTACGGGAGTATCAACAGACAGCGGAGATGATTTCGGCTTAGCTGTATATGCAAAAAAAACCGTCACCTTCCACCTGCCTAAGGTAGGTTTAATGCTACACCCTGCCTGCGAGCATACAGGGGAGCTTATTGTAGGTAATATTTCCCTTAAGCAGGATAATAAAACTAACTACAGGTTATTATCAAACACAGAGGCAAAAGAGCTTATGCCCAAAAGAATACCTCGCTCCGACAAAAGTTGTTACGGCAGAATATACGCTTTTACAGGCTGTGACAATATGACAGGGGCAGCTGTGCTGTCAGCTAAAAGTGCATACAAAGTAGGAGCAGGGCTTATATATGCTTATACCACAAGGCACTGCTCTCAGATAATGCAATATCATCTGCCTGAGGCTGTAGTAAATTCAGTGCCTGAAACCGATGGATATATTAACAGTGACGCAGGAAATATTGATTTATCAGGGGCTACCGTTATACTTATAGGTTGTGGTTTGGGAAACAACAATATTACCTATGGCTTTTTAAAAGAAATTTTAAACAAAATAAGTATACCTCTTGTGCTTGATGCAGACGGATTAAATATAATATCCCAAAATGAGGAATTAAAAAATATGTTGCCCAATAATACGGTAATTACTCCTCACCCTAAAGAAATGTCAAGACTGACAGGCTTAAGCGTTAAGGAAATTATTAATAATCCCGTTGAAACAGCCCTAAGCTTTGCTAAAAAATATAATGTAATAACAGTTCTAAAGGACGCACGTACTGTTATAGCATCACCGCAAGGTCAGGTTACCATAAATATTACAGGTACTCCTGCTATGAGCAAGGGAGGTAGCGGAGATTGCCTTGCAGGCATTATAAGCGGGCTTATTGCCCAGGGGCTTGATTGCTGCACTGCCGCCTCCTTAGGTTGTTATATAAGCGGAAAAGCAGGGGAAATTGCAGAAAGTAGGTTATCCTCTTACGGAATTACGGCAAGTGATTTAATTGACTGCATACCTGCCGTATTTGATTAAAAATTTAATGCACCCCAAAAATATCTGACTTTTGGGGTGCATACAAAATGTATGATTTATATTATCTTTTTCTTTTAAAGTTATCTTTAATATTTTTAAAAATCTCCTGAAATTCCTCATTTTTAAGCTTAAAATCAGGATATGCGTTAAAAATACGTCTATGATTTTTTGATATATTCATTTTGGAAATTGCAACAAACCTTGCATATTTTTGGCGTATTTTATTAATAGCCTCCAACTTTTCCTCGCTGATTTCCCTATCAGCAAATCTTGCCTTGATTTCCTCAAAGTCAATATCCTTAATTAACTTTTTCTTTTCTGCAAGCATTTGCTTAAAGTCAGATTTTTTAGCACTTACTTCGCTTAGCTTTTCGGTAAGCTCCTCCATATCTATATACTCCCGCAGGTTTTCGGAAAATTTATCTATAAAATTATTTAATTCCTCCTTAGTTTCAGCTTTTAAAATTGCGAGCTTATATAATACATTCTTGAAGGAAAGCATACCTTTTGCAGTTATAACAACATCAACGGCTATTAAAGCTATTACAGCAAGCAAAAAAATTTCTCCTGCAAATAACGGAATTATACTGATAAAATCATCTATAAGCGGTATTACCCATTCTATCATTATTACAGAAAGTATGCCCCATGCTATAGATATATCAAGACATATTCTTCCTTTAAGGTTAAATTTTTTATAGGAATAATCCCACCACTTTGCTTTAAATATCACTTCCAACAGATATGCTGTAACGTATTCCAAGGTAGTTGTTAAAATAACCCCCGAAACAAACAGCAACGGAATATTATCTTTTAAGTCGCTTAAAAATATTACAACAAAGCACATACCAAAGCCGTATATAGGGCAATATGGTCCATTTGCAAACCCTCTGTTAATGTATTTTTTGTTTTTTATGGATACTCTTACTGTTTCCATAAGCCAACCAAGAAAGCTGAAAAGCACAAAATAAAACAATAAATAGTATAAATTAGTGTTACCTATGTATATATTCTGCATTTATTCTCCTTAAAGCTTAATAAGCTTTTTCTTATATAAATTATTTACAGTCATCATAATACCTATTTTAGCATGATACCAGGTTAAGCCACCCTGCATAAACACTGTATAGGGTTCTTTCATAGGTGCATCAGCGGAAAGCTCAATAGATGAGCCTTGAACAAAGGCGCCTGCCGCCATTATAACCTGACAATCATAGCCGGGCATATCCCATGGTTCAGGCTTTACATAGCTGTCAACAGCCGCACCCATTTGTATACCCTCACAAAAAGCAATTACCCCCTCAGGAGTTTTCATTTGTATTGCCTGTACAATATCTGCTCTTTTTTCCTCAGGCTCAGGCATAACCTCAAAGCCTAATTTTTTAAATATGGCAGAGGCAAACACTGCTCCTTTTAAGGAGGCATTTACCACTGTAGGTGAAAGGAAAAGACCTTGTATTAATGATGTTATAACACCTAAGCTGGGTCCGACCTCTCTACCCATACCGGGAGAGGTAAGGCGATATGCCGCATTTTCAACATACTCTTCCTTGCCCACAATATAACCGCCTACAGGTGCAAGTCCACCTCCGGGATTTTTAATAAGAGAACCTACCATAAGGTCCGTACCTACATCTGTAGGCTCAATTATATCGGTAAACTCACCGTAGCAATTATCAACCATACAGATAACATCAGGCTTTATTGCCTTAACGGTTTTAATTATCTTTGCTATTTCCTCTACCGTAAGGCTTGGGCGATAATCATAGCCCTTAGAACGTTGAATTTCCACAAGCCTTGTTTTATCAGTTATTTTTTCGGCAATCCCATCGTAGTTTACAGTGCCGTCAGGCAGTAAATCTACCTGCTTATAAATTACACCATGCTCCTTTAGTGAACCCTTAACCTCTCTTTCATAGCCAATTACGCCCTGAAGAGTATCATAAGGTGCCCCTACGACGGAAACCATTTCATCTCCGTATCTTAAGTTACCGAAAAGAGCAACAGTAAGTGCATGGGTACCTGATATAATCTGGGGTCTTACAAGAGCAAGCTCTGTGTGAAAAACATCAGCATATATACTTTCTAAGGTATCTCTTCCTAAATCATTATAGCCATAACCTGTAGATACAGCAAAACAGCCCTCACTAAGCTTATTTTTTTGCATAGCCTTAAGGACCTTATATTGGTTATATTCGGTTATCTTATCAATTTCCTTAAATTTATCTGCAATACTCTGCTCAATTTCAAGACAGAAATCTATTACCCTATCCTCAAAATTATATTCATCCTTTAAATACTTTCTTATATTTTCCATAAATGCTCCTAATTTCTTTTAGTAAAGCTTTTCTTTATGCCCTCATAAAGAAAAGCTTTTCATTAAAGGATTTTTATAAGGTTACGTTCCCGTAGGAATTGTTTTTTGCGAGTCCGGTGTTTCTTGCGAAGCAAAAACACGAAATCGAGCAAAAAACAAAGTAACCGAATAAAAATCTCTACCTACTTAATTTCAGTTGAAATATATTGTGCAACAGCCTTACTGCTTTCAAATTTATCTATATCAATCCAGATGCCGTTGCATTGGTGCTTGAACCATGTAAGCTGTCGCTTGGCAAAATGACGTGTATCACGTTTTAAAATATATACAGCCTCATCAAGGCTACATTCACCCTCCAGGTAAGCTATAATCTCCTTATAACCCAGTCCCTGCATAGACACAAGTTCTCTGCTGTACTTTGGATAAAGTCCTTTCACCTCATCAACAAGCCCCTCCTCAAGCATAATATCAATACGCTTGTTAATACGCTTGTACAGCCTTTCCCTATCCATATTCAGAATAAAAATTTTACCGTCATAATAAGGCTTTCTTTCTTTTTCCTCTTTATTATGCCGTGAAATAGGCTTGCCTGTTGTTTTATAAAACTCAATAGCTCGGATTACTCTTTTTGTGTTATTTATATGAATTGTCTTGCAGGCTTCAGGGTCAATGCTTTTAAGCTTTTCATACAAAGCCTCTTTGCCCTTTTCTTCAAGATAATATTCAAGCTCCGCTCTGATTGTGTTATCCGAACAATCCTCGGAAAAATCATTATTATATAAGACAGCATTGATATAAAAGCCCGTACCGCCTACCATAACAGGCACTTTACCTTTTTTGTATATCTCATTAATATATGCTGTAGCCTTATTTTTAAATACAGCTACGGAAAATTCCTCATCGGGATATAATTCATCTACAAGATAGTGCTTTATACCCTGCATTTCATCAGGTTTGATTTTTGCTGTACCAATATCCATATTCTTATACACCTGCATAGAATCAGCGGAGATTATCTCTCCGCCGATTAACTTAGCAAGCTCTACAGATACTGCTGTTTTACCGCAGGCAGTAGGTCCTGCGATTATAATTAATGGTTTGTTTTTTACATCAATCATGCTTTACCCTATCCATACATTCAGCGTATTTGGCATCATTAAATTTTTCAAGAGAGCCTACAAGGTAGCCCGTAATTCGTCTTATTCTCTCTACAGGAGCACTGCCCTCAACATCAACCTTCCTGCCGCATTTAGGACACTCATCATTAATAATGCCTGTATAACCGCAAACAGGATCTCTGTCAACAGGGTGATTTATTGAGCCGTAGCCAATGCCGCACTCCTTCATATAACGTATAATCTTTTCAAAAGCTGCTACATTTTTAACTGTATCACCGTCAAGCTCTATATAGGATATATGCCCTGCATTTGTAAGAGCATGATACGGTGCTTCTATCTTTATTTTATCAGCCGCCTTAATGTGGTAATATACAGGAATGTGGAAGCTGTTTGTATAATACTCCCTGTCTGTCACACCGTCAATTATACCAAATAACTCCTTATCCATATTAACAAATCTGCCGGAAAGCCCCTCAGCAGGTGTTGCAAGAAGAGAGAAATTAAGTTGAGTTTTTTCTGACTCATCGTCCATACGCTTTCTCATATGCTCAATTATTTTATAACCAAGCTCTCTCGCTTCCTCAGACTCACCGTGATGCTTTCCGATAAGAGCCTTAAGACATTCTGCAAGACCGATAAAGCCCACACTTAGTGTACCATGCTTAAGCACCTCTTCAAGAGTGTCCTCATTATCAAGCTTATCACTGTCAATCCATACACCCTGTCCCATAAGAAACGGAAAATTTTTAACCTTTCTTACGCACTGTAGCTTAAATCTGTCCAACAACTGGTCAATGCACAAATCAATCATTTTATCAAGCTCATTAAAAAACCATTCAATATTACCATCAGCTTTAATTGCAAGCCTTGGCAGATTAATTGAGGTAAAGCTTAAGTTACCTCTGCCGTAAGTTATTTCTTTAGTTTTATCGTGTACATTACCTATTACCCTGGTACGACAGCCCATATAGGAAATTTCCGTTTCAGGGTGTCCTTCCTTATAATACTGAAGATTAAAGGGTGCATCCTGAAATGAGAAGTTCGGAAACAGCCTTTTTGCACTTACCTTACAAGCAAGCTTAAAAAGGTCATAGTTTTTATCACCCTCATTATAATTTTTACCCTCTTTAACTCTGAAAATGTGTATTGGGAAAATAGGTGTTTCACCATTACCTAAGCCGTCATCTAAGGCAAGCAAAACATTTTTAATAACAAGTCTGCCCTCTTCGCTTGTGTCTGTACCATAGTTTATTGATGAAAACGGTGTCTGTGCTCCGGCTCTTGAATTCATTGTATTAAGGTTATGAATAAGTGACTCCATAGCCTGATAAGTAGCTTTATCTGTTTCCTTAAGAGCGTTTTTATAAGCAAGCCTTTGTATTTTACTTATAACCTTTGGATAATAGCCCTTAGATAAAAGTATGTCCTTTTCTGCTTCCATATACTCTTTATAATTTTCAATAGAAAGAGTATAACCCTCGGCAAAAAGAGTATTCTGGATTTCTAAAGCCATTTCGTCAGGATTTTCCTCATCAAAAAGCATTTCACAGTTACGTGACAAATTAACTCTGTAGCTTTTGATAAATGTTTTTCTCACACCTAATGCAAGGGCATAGTCAAAGTTAGGTATGCTCTGTCCGCCGTGCTGGTCATTCTGGTTTGACTGTATTGCTATACAGGCAAGAGCTGAATAGCTTGAAATATCGTTAGGCTCTCTCAAAACACCATGGCCTGTATTAAAGCCGTCCTTAAAAAGCTTGATTAAATCAATCTGAGTACAGGTTGTAGTCATTGTAAGAAAATCAAGGTCATGAATATGTATATCACCGTTTCTGTGAGCCTCGCT
>CATZZP010000018.1 GCA_958426775.1 uncultured Bacillota bacterium | reverse complement strand
CTCATTTATAACATTGCCGTAGGCATCGATTTTTTCTTCATTATGTACATCAAAGCCGTCCTCTTTAATTGTATAGGCGTCCTCTTTTTCAGGCTCGGGGCTTTTTGTTTCCCCACTGCTTTTATCGGGCATAGCACAGGAAAAGCTTTCTCCGCTGTTATGACTGCCGTATTCCTCTAAGCCGGGCTGACCGCAGTACGGGCATACATTAACATCCTCACGCACATTTCTAAAGCATTTTTTACAATATTTCATATACCCTCTCCTCCTTATCCTGTCGGAAAAGTTGTCTTTATATTATAATAATTCAAAATGGGCAATTACACAATAGCAAATTTATTTTTTACGCAAAAAACACCCCCTCAAAAAGAGGGGGTGAAAAAAATCAAGTTTTTAGTAAATAAATGAGAATTACTCTTCCTCAGTTGTTTCTTCTGTTTCAGACTCTTCCTCAGTTGTTTCCTCTGAAGTTTCGTCCTCTGAAGTTTCATCCTCTGAAGTTTCGTCCTCTACAGTTGTTTCCTCTGAAGTTTCGTCTTCTGAAGTTTCTGTTGTTTCTTCAGTTGACTCCTCAACAACTGTCTCAGCCTCTGCTAATTCCTCAGCCATGTCTACAACGTAGTCATAAACCTTGTCAATCATAACAGCCATCTGAGCTCTTGTGATATATACGCTAGGCTCAAGGTTTACACCTGTACCTGTTGCAATACCCTCAGCTGTAAGGAATGCAACATATGGCTTAGCCCACCATGAAATGCTATCCTTATCAGCATACTTGTCAAGAACAGCCTCGTCAGCAGTAATGTCAACACCAAGGAACTTGAATGTCTGAGCAACGAGTACCATCATTTCTTCTCTTGTACAGAACTTCTCAGGACCGAATGTACCGTCGCCGTAACCTTCAACAATGCCTGCCTCGTAACCAAGACCTACAGCATTGTAGTAGTACTTACCTGCGTATACGTCATCGAAGTTAGATGAAGGAACACCTGTAATACCAAGAGTATTTACAATCATAATTACGAAGTCAGCTCTCTTGCTGTATGCATCAGGAGCAAACTGACCTTCAGCAACGCCGTTTACGATACCAAGCTCAGCAAGCTTGTTAATAGCATCTGTTGCCCATGGGCGAGATGAAATATCGTTAAAGTTAACGTTGTCATTTACCTTATTTACAGGAGGTGTAATAACTACTTCCTGACCGTCCTTACCGGAAACTGTGAATGAGTTTTCAGGCTTTGTAGGCTCAACAACATCATCATCGTCGTCGTCCTTATCATCGTCCTTATCATCATCCTTATCTACTGCAGCTGTACCGGAAGCCTTATTTGATGATGAGCCGCCGCCACCGCCACTGCTACGTCTCTTAGTGGTTGTTTCGGTTTCTTCCTCTGTAGTAGTTTCTGTTGTAGCCTCTGTAGTAGCTTCTGTTGTTGTAACAGTTGTGTCAGTAACAGTTGTATCCTCTGTTACAGTTGTTGTTTCTGTTACAGTTGTTGTTTCTGTTACAGTTGTTGTTTCTGTAGTAGTTTCTGTTACAGTTGTTGTTTCTGTTACAGTTGTTGTTTCTGTTGTTGTTTCTGTTACAGTTGTTGTTTCTACTACATCACCAACGTAGATGTTGCCGTCAAGAGCAACGCTGTTGACAACTAAACCAGCAGCAGCATCCTTAGGATTTGGCTGGAAGCCGTTTATTGTTGGATAAGAAACGTCAGCCATAATCTTTGTGTTACCTGTGCCGACAACATCAAATGTAAGTGCTACGAAGATACCGCTCTTTGTTGTAGACTTAAGTGTGTTAGTTT
Organism: uncultured Bacillota bacterium; assembly: GCA_958426775.1. Taxonomy (GTDB): domain Bacteria; phylum Bacillota; class Clostridia; order Lachnospirales; family CAG-274; genus CALWRD01. The sequence continues at coordinate 42,843 of CATZZP010000018.1, read as the reverse complement.
CATCAGCCTCACCGATATAGTTAGCAAGCTTAACCTTACCAAGCTCTGCACAAGTCTTAACGCCGTCAGCGCCTACATCTACGTAGTCCTGGTCACCTGCAAGAGGAACAAGCTTAATGCTGTTTTTGATTAATGAAGGTGAGTAAATAATCTTATCCTCAGCTTCGCCTGTTTCTTCATTTGTACCGCTGTATGTTACATAATCAGCCTTGTTAGAAACAGGAGCAACACCTGTCATTTTTACAACGCTTGGGTCATAAGTAATGAAGAATGTGTAGTTGTTAACACCTACTGTGTTCTCAAGGTTAGTAAGCATAAAGTTTACTGTGAAGGATGTGTTATCCTTATCAACCATGTTTACGCCGTCCTGTGCAACAGCACCAACAGCTACAGGCTGAATAACAGCCTCATCCTTAGCAGGAACATAAGCAGTAGTAGTTTCTGTAGTAGTTTCTACAGTAGTTGTTTCTACTGTGGTAGTTTCTACAGTAGTAGTTTCTGTAGTTGTTTCAACAGTAGTTGTTTCTACTGTGGTTGTTTCTGTAGTAGTTTCTACAGTAGTTGTTTCTACTGTGGTTGTTTCACCGCCGCCCTCTTCAAAGTTTACGGAAATACCGAAAAGGTTAAGGCTTGTCTGCTTACCTGGGATTAACCAGTAGTAAGTACCTGCTGCAGGAATGTCAACAACAACAGGAGCGTTGTCTGTCTTAAGTGGTAAAGCGATTGTAGAAACAATAGTACCTGTTGCATCTACAAGGTATGTGTTACCTACTGCTGTGTAGCTACCACTACCTGCAAGACCGTAAAGAGTAACTGAACCCTTACCGCCTGCCTCAATCATAAGACCCTTCTCTACTGCAGATGCAGGATCGCCGATGCTTGCACCAGCTGCAAGAGTCTTATCTACAGCTGCATTACCGTTACCTACCTGGAATGCACCTGTGAAAGACTTACCGTCTGTAAAGGTTGCCGCGTTAGTATCCTTTAAATCGAAAGGACTAACTGTGTCTGCAATCTTTGTTGAAACACCGCCACCTAAATCAGTGCCGTTTGGTACAGCCCAAAGCTCTTGGATTTCAGGACGTGAAATAACGTCAGCCATAGCAAAATCGCCTGTACCAACAAATGCTGCATAAGCATTTACTTCATCCGCTGCCACAAACGCAGGGTTCACAGCAACGCTTGTAAACATCATGCTTGCTGCTAACATCATGCTTACAATTCTCTTTGTTGATTTTTTCAATTTACTTCCTCCTTTTTTTAGTTTGTAAATTAGGAATATCTTATCAGCGGAAATGTGCATAAAAAATCCCCTAAAAAAATATTCTTTCAACTTGAATTATATAGCCTTTTGCCTAAAAAGTCAATTTGTTTTTTTGAGCAAAGGGTTTTTTTTAGGGTTTTTTACACGGTTTTAACTAAATTTTTTTAGGTTTGTAATATAAGTGTAACTTAACTTCGTTAATTCATACAAATATTTCTGTTTTTTTTGGATATATTGTATATATATTAGCTTTTGTTATATTTATCTATCCACATATTAGGTAATTTTACACAAATTTATTAAGCTTTTTGTGTGTAGTGTTGATAATATAGTTTATTTAGCATTAATTTTTAATTGTGTAACTAAATATGCAGACTTAATTTTAATTTAAGTTGATATATAATCCCCTTAATGATAAAATACAAGTATAGCTTTTTAAAGGAAAGGGATGGTCTTTTTAATGAACAGGAAAATTCTCATTGATGCCGCTATGGGGCGTATTCCCTGCGATTTGGCATTAAAAAACCTTACTGTAATTGATGTGCTTGGACATAGCTTTATTGAGGGTAATATTTACATTAAAGAGGGATATATAGTTTATATAGGTAAGGATGAGCTTGAGGCAGCTCAGGCGGTAGATTTAAAGGGTAAATTTGCTTCTCCTGCCTTTATTGATGCCCATGTTCATATTGAGTCCTCTATGCTGACACCCTCCCAATACGCTAAGGTGGTTATTCCAAAGGGTACGGCTACGGTAATTGCCGACCCTCACGAAATTGCCAACATTTGCGGTAAAACAGGTCTTGACTTTATGATAGGGGATAAGTCACCCCTTCGTACCTTTTATATGCTACCCTCCTGTGTGCCTGCAACACCCTTTGACAGCAGTGGTGCAGTGCTTGACAGCAAAGCCTGCCAAAGCCTGTGGAATGAAGGCAAATATCTGGGACTTGGGGAAATGATGAACTATCCCGGGGTTGTTTACTGTGATAATGATGTTGTTGAAAAGCTTAGCCTGACAGATAATATTGACGGTCATATTCCTCTTGCAACAGGCAGAAATTTACAGGCATATATATGCGGAGGTATAAGCAATGACCACGAGTGTTCAACGGCTCAGGAGACTCTTGAAAAGGTAAGCCTCGGTCTTAATATATTTATAAGAGAAGGCACGGGAGCTAAAAATCTGCAGGAGCTTATAAAAGCTGTTACACCCTATAATATATCTCACTTTGCCTTTTGTACCGATGACAAGCATATTGACAAGATTTACGCAGAGGGTACAATATCAAACTGTATCTCAAAGGCAATCAGTCTGGGTATGGACCCTGTTACCGCCTTTACCCTTGGCTCATATAATACTGCAAGGCTTTACGGCTTAAAGGGCATAGGTGCAATTGCTCCCGGATATGTTGCAGATATTGTAATTATGGACAAGGCTGACCCTGCCCCCGAAAATATTAATTCGGTATACATCAAAGGTAAGAAATATACTGAGGAGGAAACTTGCTCAGCCGATATATCCTCTGTAAGCAACAGCGTTAACATAAAAGAGGTTAAACCTGAGGACCTAGCAATTGAATTTTCAGCTCATATGCCTGTTATATCTGCTAAACCGGGAACACTTATAACAACTCCCGTATATAAGGAGAGCAGTGAAGGCTTACTTCTTTGTGCCAATATTGAAAGGCACAAGGCTACAGGTCGCATCGGAAAGGCTTTTGCAGAGGGCTTTAATATAAGCGGCGGTGCTGTTGCCCAAACTATCGGTCACGACTCACATAACATAACTGTTTTAGGCGACAACACGCAGGATATGGCACTTGCAGTAAACTCCTTAGGCTCTGAGGGCGGTATTGCCGTAGTTAAGAGGGGCAAGCTCCTTGCCTATATGCCTCTTGAGGTGGCAGGTCTTATGACCTCAAAGCCTTATAAGCAGGCACTTTGTGATTATGAAAGGGTAACAGAGGCTGTTAAGGAAATAAGCTCCGATGAACCCGGCTCTCTCCTTATGATACTAAGCTTTCTTGCCCTGCCTGTTATACCTGAAATTAAGCTGACGGATAAGGGACTTTTTGATGTAAGCAAATTTGATTTTTATTAAAAGTATAAATTTATACCAATTAATATATTTTGTCAAACAATTTTTATCCTATACAAAAACCATAAAGCAGGAGCGTGAAAAAATGGTTGAAATTATTTTGGCACAGGAAAAGCTTAATGATTTTTTGTGTCTTATAAGAGAATACACCTCTGCTATTTCAGCGGAGGACAGCGAAGTGAACCAAGTTTTATCCTCTCAGAATTTAAACGACGAGTTGATAAACGTTGAAAAAAAATACGGCTTACCCACAGGAAGAATGTATATTGCCGTTTCTGACGGAGTAATTGCAGGCTGTGTAGCCTTAACTCAGAATGACAGTGATTATTGTGAGCTTAAAAGATTATATGTACGTCCTCAGTTCAGAGGGCAGAATATAGGTCAAATACTTACTAATCAAATAATATCAGATGCCAAAAAAACCGGATATAAATACATTAGGCTGGATACCTTTCCCTTTATGAAGAGTGCTATCAAGCTATATGAAAATCTGGGTTTTTATTATATTGACAAATATAATGACAATCCTGCAACTACCGCAGTTTTTATGGAATTATCCCTTTAATAACTATGGGGCTTTAATTCATTTATAAGTAACAAAGCCTGCCTTTGACTGATTTTTATTATTCCCTCCGAGTTCTCGCTCAGAGGGATTTTTTTAACTCATTAATTAAACAGTAATTCATTATCCGTACTGTAGTAGTCCAAAACACCCATATATATTGCCCAAGCAAGATGCTTTTGGTATTCCTCTGTCTTTAGCCTTACATTTTCTTCATTATTTGATAAAAAGCCGCATTCTACAATAACCGAGGGTACTTTACTGTTTTTAAGTACAAAGTAGCTCCCCTCTGCTTTGGGCATACGGGTATTACCTATATCCGCTACCTCCTTAAGTCGTTTCTGGATACAGATTGCAAGAGCTTTTCCGCATTCTGAGTCCTTTTTGTAGAAAACCTGTGCACCATGTACACTTTCCTGTGGAAAAGAGTTCTGGTGTATGCTTATAAACAGGTCCGTATTTTTATCTGCGGCAAACTCCGTTCTTAATTTTAAATCCTCACGCTTTGCCTCAGACAGTGCTGCATCGCTGTTACGGGTAAGAATAACATTTGCTCCCCCCTGTCGCATATAGCCTGCCAGCAGCCTTGCCACACCTAAGTTTATGTCTTTTTCCTCTGTTCCGTCAGATGCCACCTTGCCCGGGTCATAGCCACCATGCCCGGGGTCAATTACAATATTTTTACTGTCTATCGGCATAGCGGCGGTCTGTACATTCAAGTTAATATATGAATACACCAGACCCACAGCAATTAAAAGTATGTATATTACGGCTGTTTTTTTCATTTAATCACCCCTTTATAGGGTATATGCCTATAAGCGGCTGAATATTACATATTTATGTATACCTATCTTCTCCTAAGCTTTCGTAACCCGGTTACAAGGTTCATCTTAAATCCCTGCAGTCCAAAGGATAAGCAACCATAGACCTTTAAAGCCATTATTTTGCACAAAAAAAAGGAGAACTCCCAAAAGGGAGTCCTCCAAACCGTTATAATCAACTGACCTTAGTCAATTTATATTACTTCTGGTTGTAGATAGCTGTCTTTGTTTCAGCATCCCAAGTTACAGGTACACCAAGTGCCTGACCAAGAGCTCTGAAAGGTACGAACATTCTGCTATCTGTAATCTCAGCTACAACGCCGTTTTCCATAGGAACAGCTGTACCGTCGATTGTCATAACGTTGCTGCCGGCTGTGAACTGAATAATCTTCTGACCGTTACCTGCTGCGTAAAGAACAGTAGCTGTCTTTGTGTTAGCATCCCACATAACCTTGCTTGACTCGTCAGCGTTGCTTACGTTGTCAGCATCAACACCGATTGCAAGTGATACAAATCTTAATGGAACCATTGTAGAGTTGCTTGAAGCCTGGATGTAAGGAGCAACGTCCATCTGAACATCCTCGCCGTCCATCTTAATTGTGCTTTCGCCGATTGTAACCTCAACTACGCTGTCAAGAGTACCTGTCTCTGTAACGATTGTAAGGTAATCATCGAAGCTGTAGCCATCAGTTGTATCGAAGTAAGCGATGTCCTTAAGATCTTCGTCATCAAGCTTGCTGTTGTCCTGAGCCTGTGTATAACCCTGAACTGGGTAAATATCATCAACAGGATCAGCGTAGTTGTTGATTACAGCACTACCCATAACCTTGATGTCATATGCACCGTAAGGTACAGAACGTGTAGAACCAACCTTAACGTTTGTAATTGTGATTGATGAAGGCTCATTGTAAGAATCCTTATCAACTGTGAATGTAATTTCGCCATCCGCTACATCGAAGTTGTCAATCTCAAGCTCGCCCTCGATTGTGTAATCAACGTCGTCATCAGCGAAACCAAGTTCCTTAGAACCGTAAAGGCTATCGATAGCAATAACAACTTCCTCGCCGTCGATAAGTGTACCAGCCTCAGCCTCTGTGATAGTAATATCAGCAGTATCAACAGCCTGGTAACCCATGTTAGCCTTTGTAATGTTAGACTCTACCTTGATAGGAGTTACAGCTGTAGCTACAACTACATCCTCAAGAGTAGACTCATCCTCGATGCCCGCACCTGAAACACCAACAGTGATGTCACCTGCGAAGTCAGCATCTACAGAAACGTAAAGTGTAAGCTCGAACTCAGCACACTCACCCTCGTCAACTTCCATTTCCTTGTTAAGAAGTGAAAGAACAGTACCGTCTGAAGTAATTTCAGCTGCATCGAAAAGGTCAGCCTTTGATACATACTTAACGCTGTCGAAATCGTAATCTACGATCTTAACACCCTCAGGAACAGTAAACTTCATCTTTCTTGATGTTAACCAGCTACCTGCGTTAGTCTCTTCGAACTTAACTGCAGCTGTCTCAAAGTCTTCGTCCTCAAGGTCTGTGCTATCGTTGCCGATCCATGTTCTACCAGACATAATAGTTGTAGGTGAATCAACAGTTGTCATCTTGAAGCCATAGTCAGCACGTGTACCAACCTGGATTGTCTCCTTTGTAAGACCTGCACCTGAGAATGTAAGGCTTACATCGCCCCAATCGTCATCCTCGTCATCAGCCTCAACCTTAAGGTTTTCAATCTTGATACGAGCAACCTTGCTAACATAACCTGATAAATCAGCAGGAAGAGTAATATACATCTTCTCCATATCATCATCATATGTGATTGCAAGATCAGCCTCTTCGCCGCTACCTGTTAATGTAGCAGTTGTCTTGTCGTCATCAACGAACTTGAAACCACCTGAAATTCTAACTGTGATGTCCTTACCTTCTTCGAAAGTTTCCTTAACATTTTCCTTAATTGTGATTGTTTCCATGTAGTCAGCATCACGGAATGTTGTAAGGTCATCGATTGTAGTTGTTGTGCTGCCGTCATCATCAGAAGATGTAGCGATTGTATAAGTACCGCCACCTGTGATGTTTGACTCGTTATCATCGATAGTAATCTTTACATCGCCTGTACCATCAGCAATAGCGTGGATAGGAATGTAGTAGTAAACCTTATCATAAGAAATTCTGTTAGATGAAGAATCACAGTCAGCTGCATCTACAGGGAAGAGCTGAACTTCGATTTCTCTCTTGCTAACGTTAACAATCTTGTATGGAAGGTAAACGCTAGATGTACCAAGAGCACCGTTAAGAACTGTTGTTAAAGGCATACCGTTGTTAAGGTCGCTCATTAACTTGTCATAAGACTCACCCTTAGCTGAAGCGTACTCTGGCATTGGGAACTCGTCCTCATCGAACTTACCGTTTTCGATATTGATGATGATTGAAGAACCCTTATCAATACCTGACTGTGGTAAAAGCTTTAAATAAACAGGGCTGTAGTTAGCACCTGATGTAGCAGCCTCATTCTCATTCTCGTCTACCCAAACAGAACCGATAGGATCTTCATCCTTAACGGTAACTCTCTTAGAAACAGAGTTTGAAGAAGCAGCCATTACATTCATAGGAAGCACTGCAGTAGTCATAACTGCTGCTAACATGATAGCAATTTTTCTTTTCATTTCATTTTCCTCCTTAAGAAATTTTGAATTAAATGTGTAGAGGTGTTAGCATAATTTACCTCTTTTACAAAAAGTATTATAGCACCACAAATTCAGCTCGTCAACAACAAATTTCAGATGTAATAATAATGTAACAAAACTATTACCTCTGAGGCTTAGGGGTTATGCCCCCGTTTAAAGGACTAAACTACCTTGTTATCGGGCTTTATCTGTTTGCATAACCTACTATAACACCCTTTTTCAGATAAATCAAGGGGTTTTGCTTTATTGTAAAGTAGATGTAATATTAAAAACATCAGTGTAACATTTGTGATATTTGTCTGTAATATTAGTCTGTATTTAGTGTAATAATCCCTATATATACTGGACAAAAGACCTGTTATATTATAAAATGGAAGTAATGTGCAATAATGATTGTTATATAAAGAAAGTAGGTAGATTTTAATATGAAGTATGGTTTTTTTAAAACAGCAGCAGGTCCTTGTAATATTAAGGTAGGGGATTGTACCTTTAACAGGGACAGTATTTTATCTGCAATAGGCAAGGCTGCAGACAAGGGTGCAGAGCTTATAGTTCTGCCTGAGCTTTCTGTAACGGGCTATACCTGCGGTGACCTTTTTAATCAGAGTACCCTTCTGAATGCCGCCCTTAATGCACTGGCATATATAAAGGAAGCTTCTCTTGCCATAAATATTATTATTTGTATGGGTCTGCCTCTTGAATATAACAGCAAGCTTTATAACTGTGCCGTATTTATTTATAAAGGAAGCCTTCTGGGTATAGTGCCTAAAACCTTTTTACCTAATTATAATGAGTTTTATGAGAAAAGATGGTTTGCCTCTGCTCCCGAGCAGACATGCTATATTGATATTTTAGGTCAGAGGGTACCCTTCGGCACTAAGCTTTTATTCAGGGCAAGGGACTATGAGCATATTGTAATAGGCTGTGAAATTTGCGAAGATTTATGGTCACCCGTTCCTCCCTCCTGTTATCATGCCCTTGCAGGAGCAACCATTATTGTAAACCCCTCTGCCGGGAATGAGATTACGGGCAAGGCAGACTACAGACGGGGACTTGTACAAAACCAGTCTGCAAGGCTTATAGCAGGTTATATTTATGCCTGTGCAGGTGAAGGAGAGTCTACTACCGATGTAGTTTTTTCAGGTCACAGCCTTATTTGTGAAAACGGCATTATTCTCTCTGAAAGCAAGCTTTTTGAAAATGACCTTGTGTACGGTGATATTGATGTGGACAGCCTGGTTTCAGAAAGACGTAAAAATACAACCTTTACGGTTAATTCAGAGGGCTATACCTTTATTGACTTTGATTTTACACCTAATAACGGAGAGGTAAACCGCTATGTTGACCCTCATCCCTTTGTACCCTCAGACAGCACACGGCGTGAGGAAAGATGCAAGGAAATTATGGATATTCAGGCTTTGGGACTTAAAAAGAGGCTTGTGCATATCGGCACAAAAAACGTTGTAATAGGCATAAGCGGAGGTCTTGACTCTACCCTTGCCCTTATTATTACCTCAAGAGCCTTTGAGCTTGCAGGTCTTGACAAAAAGGGCATTATTACGGTTACTATGCCCTGCTTCGGTACTACAAAGCGTACCCATGACAACGCAGTTACTCTTTGCAATGCCTTAGGCACTACCTTTAAGGAGGTTAATATTGCTCCCGCCGTTGAATTACACTACAGGGATATAGGTCATAATCAGGATATACACGACCTGACCTATGAAAACTGTCAGGCAAGAGAAAGGACACAGGTGCTTATGGATTTAGCCGGCAAATACAACGGCTTTGTGGTAGGTACGGGAGATTTAAGCGAGCTTGCCTTAGGCTGGGCAACCTACAACGGCGACCATATGAGTATGTACGGTGTAAACTGCTCCATACCTAAGACCCTGGTTAAGTATCTTATAAAGTATACTGCCGACTATACGGAAAACACCGTCCTCAAGGAGGTTTTAGAGGATATACTGGATACACCCGTATCCCCTGAATTATTGCCTCCCGATGAAAACGGCAATATTTCACAGATTACAGAGGACGTGGTGGGACCTTATGAGCTGCACGATTTCTTCCTATATAATATGATGAGAAGGGCATTTCCTCCCGAAAAAATATTTTTCCTTGCTAAAACTGCATTTAAGGATAAGTACAACAATGACACAATATTAAAGTGGCTTAAGAACTTCTACGGCAGGTTCTTCTCCCAGCAGTTCAAGAGGTCCTGTATACCCGACGGTCCAAAGGTAGGCTCTGTAAGCCTCAGCCCCAGAGGTGACTGGAGAATGCCCTCTGATGCAAGCTCCGATGAATTCATTGCAAGAATAAATAATTTGGAGTAACCTTGCTCTAAAATTAATTTACTTAATATACTTGTAATATAGGAACATAAGTATTATAATATTATAGATTTTATTTTTTTATGAAAGAAGTGAAGTGTAAATGAACAAGAAAACAATAGCTGTGCTTTTTGGCGGACAGTCCTCTGAAAACGAGGTTTCCAAAATGAGTGCCGCTACGGTAATTTCCAATATGAATACAGAAAAGTACTATGTACTTCCCGTATATATTTCTAAAGAAGGCAACTGGATGTTATATGACGGTCCTGTGGAAAACATTAATTCTAATGGTTGGGAAAAATTTGCTACAAATTGTATTCTTAGTCCCGATGCTACCCACAAGGGTTTATTAAGGCTTGTGGGAGATAAGTTCAAGCATATTCCCGTTGATTTGGTTTTTCCCGTGCTTCACGGAGCTTACGGCGAGGACGGTACTATTCAGGGACTTTTAGAGCTTGCCAAATTGCCTTATGTGGGCTGTGGCGTTCTTTCCTCTGCTGTTAGTATGAACAAGGTTTATACTAAAATTATTGCAAACTCAATGGGTATTAACCAGGCTAAGTATACTGTTATTTATAGCAGTGAGCTTGAGGAAAATGCTCAGACCTGTATTGACAGGATTGAGGCGGAGTGCGGTTATCCCTGCTTTGTTAAGCCTGCCTGTGCAGGCTCCTCCGTAGGTATTACAAAGGCACATAACAAGGACGAATTACTTGACGGACTTTGGATTGCCGCTAAGGAGGACAGCACCATTGTTGTTGAGGAGAATATTACAGGGCATGAGCTTGAATGCGGTGTACTGGGCAATGATGAGGTTCAGGCATCTGTAGTGGGGGAGATTTTCTCTGCCACAGAGTTTTATGACTATGACGCTAAGTATAATAACAAGGAGTCCAAAACTGTACTGCCTGCGGATATTCCTCAGGATAAGGCTGAGGAAATCAGGGAAAGTGCCGTTAAAATATTTAAGGCTCTTGACGGTAAGGGTCTTGCCAGGGTTGACTTTTTCCTTGAAAAGGACACAAACAGGGTTATCTTTAATGAGATTAATACTCTCCCCGGCTTTACTGCAATAAGTATGTATCCCATGCTCTTTAATGAGGCGGGCTACAGCACGGAGGAGCTTATAGATAAGCTTATTGAGCTTGGATTATCAAGATATGACAATTAAAATTTTAATCCCTCGGGTTGCCGGGGGATTTTTTATTACATATTTAATTAAACTCTCTGTCCCGGATAAATATTGGTGTGTATAACTTACCTTTTTATCCATTTTTGTGAATGCACAATGGGGAACAAAAGGAGCAAGGTATATTTCAACCTTGCTCCTATCAGTCAATATATGTTAATAAGTTCAATAAATCAAAATTTGTTAATCTCTTATTTGAGTTTGCATTTCAACTCCAAACAAATAGTATGTCCATTTTGTTACTCCCGGGAATTCGTCGTCCGGCATAAAGTTCCCCTCAATGTCAAAGGAATACCCAAGACCAACATACTTGCCGGAACCACCATCTTGCATTGGTTCTGTGCAAACACAAAAGATTGGTCTTTCAAACCTATGAACTTTACAATAGTCAACAATACCGACAGCAAGCCATAACATAAGGACACAGATTAAAGCTATAATAACTTTCTTTTTCTTCATACAATCTTACTCCTTTGTCAAATTCAAGTTTGATAACTGTTTCATTATCTATGTAGACGGGAAAAACGGTAAAAAGTTCCAATATATAATTATATAATATGACAATCTTTGCAAAAATATCTCTGTCTGCTGTTTCTTGTTCCGTTTTTTTAACCTTAACTGAACCACAATGAGGTCAGACAACAGTATCCAAATCTTCGTTATCAGCATAACTTCTATGCTCTCTGCAACATTGAAAAAAATGCTCTTTCCTCTCCGGTCAGTTGAGAGGTCTTGTACTTTTTTTGCTTCCAGAAGAGAAAATAAATCTTAGAGCTTTCGTTTGTTAAATCAGCAATCGCAACTTGTTTATGAATATCGTTGTAATCGAAACGGAAATTAGACATAAAGTGTACCCCCAACAAAATTATTTTTGTAAGGGAATATAATTTTTTATGTCAGTGTCAAATCCGCTTATACATATTTATTAGTTAATATATATATTTTTTATTCACCAATACTTATATAGGGACAGATACTGATTAAAAAAGGGGCAGAAATCTGCCCCTTCAGGTTATAATCAATGCTTTGGTATAAGCTTATCCTTACCGCCCATATATGGTCTTAAAACCTCAGGTATATTTACACTGCCGTCGGCATTAAGGTTATTTTCAAGGAAGGCAATAAGCATACGTGGCGGTGCAACTACGGTGTTATTAAGGGTGTGGGCAAAGTATTTATTACCGCCCTCACCTGCCACTCTGATTTTAAGACGTCTTGCCTGTGCATCACCTAAGTTTGAGCAGCTGCCTACCTCAAAGTATTTCTTCTGTCTTGGTGACCATGCCTCAACGTCAACAGACTTAACCTTAAGGTCTGCTAAGTCGCCCGAACAGCACTCAAGGGTTCTTACAGGTATATCAAGAGAGCGGAAAAGGTCAACTGTATTCTGCCAGAGCTTATCAAACCACATCGGGCTTTCCTCAGGCTTGCAGACAACAATCATCTCCTGCTTTTCAAACTGGTGAATACGGTATACACCTCTTTCCTCTATACCGTGAGCGCCCTTTTCCTTACGGAAGCAGGGTGAATAGCTGGTAAGAGTTTTAGGCAATTCCTCTTCCTTAACAATGGTATCAATAAACTTACCTATCATAGAATGCTCTGATGTACCGATAAGGTAAAGGTCCTCACCCTCAATCTTATACATCATAGCGTCCATTTCCGCAAAGCTCATAACACCTGTAACTACGTTACTTCTTATCATAAAAGGCGGTACGCAGTAGGTAAAGCCTCTGTCAATCATAAAGTCCCTTGCATAAGATATAACAGCTGAGTGGAGCCTTGCAATATCACCCATTAAATAGTAGAAGCCGTTACCTGCAACTCGACCTGCCGCATCTAAATCGATACCGTCAAAGCGTTCCATAATATCGGTGTGGTACGGCACCTCAAAGTCAGGAACTGCAGGCTCACCGAACTTTTCACGCTCAACATTCTCGCTGTCGTCCTTACCGATAGGCACGCTTGGGTCGATAATGTTAGGTATAGTCATCATAATTTTAGTGATTTCTGCCCTTAACTCATTTTCCTTAGCTTCAAGAGCTGAAAGCCTGTCAGCCTCGGCATTTACCTTAGCCTTAACCTCCTCAGCCTCCTCCTTTTTGCCCTGTGCCATTAAAGCACCAATCTGCTTTGAAAGAGTTTTACGCTCAGCTCTTAAGCCGTCTGCCTCCTTCTGTGCGGCTCTTACCTGTGCATCAAGGTCAATTACCTTATCTACAAGCTCCAGCTTATTGTCCTGAAATTTGTTTTTAATGTTCTGCTTTACAATGTCGGGATTTTCCCTTACAAATTTAATGTCTAACATAATTTCCTCCTGAAAATAAAAATAAATAAACCCGTCCCAAAGATAGGGACGGGTTATAACCGTGTTGCCACCCAAATTGCATTAAAAAATGCCGCTCTTGTGTGCTGTAAAGGGCACGCCCTTTGGATTTATCACCCAACAGCTCGGGAGGCGGAACGCCTATTTTCCTTTATCTGCTCGCAGCAACCGCAGACTCTCTTAAAAGGCTTTTTAGGCTTATTCTCCCTCAAACGCTTTATAATATAGGAAGTTTAATCAACAAGTAGTTTTACCTACGCTTTTATTATATCACATACTGATAAATTTTCAAGTATTTTTTTTATTTGTATGTATTAAATTTTAAATTGTGTCAATACTTAATTATGTAAGGTCCATTCCTTACTAACCCCTTTTAAGAGGCGAAAGCCCATAATATTTTTTGTTTGAGGTTTTACCCCCAAAAACCCACAAAAAAAAGGACTGCTGATTTTCAACAGTCCTTGTACATATTTTTTCAAGCTCCCGCAACCTCATTACTGCGTCTGCCGTCTTTAGTTATCATAGCGTCGCCCTTGTTTTCCTGTTTTTTATTTTTGCGTTTTTTAAATATAATTCTTTTACGCTCAAAATTCTTTTTAGGCTTTGGCTTATCTGCATTTAAGGCAGCCTCTATTGCCTGCTCCTCTTCGGGGCTTAGCTGATACTCACACTTGCCGTCAACAATAGGCTTGCCGTAGGTATAACAGCCCTGTCTGTAATAAAGGGAATTAAGGACAACACCGTTTTTGCCTTCGTCCATAAGAGCTACTGCATAGGAAAAGTCACCGCCTACGTCCTCAAAGGTATTGTATCTTACAATACCCATATATTGAACACAGTTTTTAAGACGATTATTAATGTAGTCCTGCTCAAATTTTATTCTTTCATTTTCAGCCTTAATTTCCTTAACAAGCTGAATATTATCTAAAATCATTTGCTCGACATTGTGATTTTTGCTGTTAGGTGTCATAAAACGCTCAAACCTTCGTCTGAGTTTTTTAACCCTGTCTATATAAAATATAATTAATAAAATTAATATTATATTCAGCACAATTAAGGCTGATACTGCATAAGGTAAATATGCCCTTACAAGTTCTACCACTTATAAAACTCCTTTTTAAAATATTTAATGTTTCACGTGAAACATTTAAAATTAAACAGATATTGTTTAGCTCTCTCTTAGTTAATTTATGCTCTTAATTAAGCCTACAAGCCTTTCAAGCTCATCATCTGAGTAATACTCAATTTCAATTTTACCCTTGTTTTTACCATTTTTAATGTTAACCTTTGCTCCCAGAACTGACTTTAAGTCCTTTGCAATAGCTCGATAGGCTCTTATTGCCTCAGGGTCCTTAATACCGCTTTTAACAGGAGCTGCAACCTCTTTAGGTTCATTAAATTCCTTTACAAGGTCCTCTGTCTGACGGACGCTTAATTCCTCTTCAATAACCTTTTCTGCCATTTCATATTGGGCATTTTCATCAGCTATACCAAGTAAGGCTCTTGCGTGACCGTTACTTAACCTGCCCTCAGTTACAAAATCCTGTACACGTGAGTCAAGGTTTAAAAGTCGCATGGCATTTGCAATCACTGCTCTGCTCTTACCTACACGTGATGCAATTTCCTCTTGGTTAAGCTTAAATTCAGCTGAAAGCCTTTTATAGGTCTGTGCCTCCTCCATAGGGTTTAAGTCCACACGCTGAACATTCTCAATTAAAGCCGCCTCCAGTGCCTCAAGGTCACTGTATTTTTTAACTATAACAGGTACTGTTGTAAGTCCTGCCATTCTTGCAGCTCTCCAACGTCTTTCCCCCGCTATAATCTCATAGCCGTTTGGCACTTCCTTAACGGTGATGGGCTGTAGTATACCTACCTCTTTTATACTGTCGGCAAGCTCTGCAAGGCTTTCATCATCAAAGCTCCTGCGTGGCTGTTCTTTGTTGTTATCTATCTTGTTTATGCTGACCTCCATTAAACCGCCTTCCTTAGCAGTTACGTCAGCCTCCATATTTTCTGCTCCGAATAAGGCACTAACACCTTTTCCTCCTAAACCTGAAACTTTTTTTGGCATAACCTTCTCCTTTACATTTCATCAATTACTTCAGCTAAGCTGTCATAGGCTTCTGTACCCGGACACTTTGGGTCATAAAGATTTATAGGCAAGCCGTGACTCGGTGCCTCACCTATACGTACTGCCCTCGGTACTATGGAATACAGATAATCGTTACCCATAAATTTTTTAACCTCTTCAACAACCTGCATTGATAAATTAGTACGTGAGTCATACATAGTAAATACAACACCGTCAATTTTAATTGAGGAATTAAGCTTTTTCTTAACCAGATTATAGGTATGTATAAACTGACTTAAGCCCTCCATTGCAAAAAACTCACACTGTAAAGGTATAAGCACCTCATCACAAGCCACTAAGGCATTTAAGGTAAGTATATTTAATGAAGGGGGACAGTCAATAATAACATAGTCATACAGCTCTCTTAAGCAATTTTTATTAACCAGATTTTTAAGTATGTACTGTCTGTCATCAATATCAATAAGTTCCACCTCTGCTCCCGAAAGCTGAATGTCCGTAGGCAGAATGTCCAGTGAATTAAAAAGGTCTACCCTTACCTTAGTGTCAATAAAATCACTGTTACCCATAAGTAAATCGTAAAAGGTATTTTCAACAGAGTTTTTGCTGATACCTAAACCCGTTGTGGCATTACCCTGTGGGTCAGAGTCTATTAAAAGAACACGTTTATTTTTAGCCGCCAAAGCCGCTGATAAATTAATAGCTGTAGTTGTTTTGCCTACACCACCCTTTTGGTTGGCTATTGCAATAACTCGTCCCATAATTATCCCTTTCTTTTGTAAAAATATGCTTTATTAACTAGGGCTGATACCATGCCGTATGTAGCAAAACAAATTGCCCAAAGGTTGATTATTTGTTAAAATCATAATAAACATGGTATAAGCAATTTTAATTGCCAATAGTATAAGTTTTTTTACTTATGTACATTTTTCATTATACCACAGGAGCAAAGGAAATAAGCACCCCCCAGGGGCGGTTATTTCCTGCGACTTGGTATGAGCAATTTTTAATTGCGAATAGTATAATCTGTGGCGACAAGCCACAGGAAAACAGCAGAGCTGTTTTCGTACACAAGTTAAGACTTGTTTACATTATACCACAGGAGCAAAGAAAATAAGCACCCCCCACCAGGGGCGGTTATTTTCTGCGACTTGGTATGAGCAATTTTTAATTGCGAATAGTATAATCTGTGGCGACAAGCCACAGGAAAACAGCAGAGCTGTTTTCGTACACAAGTTAAGACTTGTGTATATTATACCACAAAAATGTTTCACGTGAAACAATTTTAGGACAATTTTTTATTAAAATATTTTGTAATTTTCTTTAATATTTTTGTATAAAATTTTGCTAATTGTAGGATTATATTATCTTTTACAAATATAAAAGAGCCGAGGTTTTCCTCAGCTCTTAACAAATCAATATTTAATAATAAAATCTTTAATATTCAATCAAGCCATAAAAGGTATTATTTTCGGTTATGCCTAATACAACTGTTCCGTTATCCTCATAGCTGCTTATGCTTTCAATAGTATAGCTCTTACCTGAAGTCATATCATCTGTTGTAATAAACATATAACCCCAGTTTACCTTTGGCACAAAGACTATGCTGCCGCTGTCGGTGGTAACCTTTACAGGTGAGCCTGCCTGACCGCTTGAGCCTGTGCTGCCCTGACCGGGTCTGCCACCGCCCATACCACCGTTACTTCCACCGCTTGCAGCGTAGCCCTGACCGCTTACTGTAGGAATTACTATCATATCGCTTGAACCCTCACCTATAAGAGTACCGCCTGTTATATTAAAGACACTGCCACCGTCGTCACCTATATCAAATACACCGTTGCCGCCGCCTGTAGGACCGTTTATAATTACAACACCGTCACTCATGTTAATACTTCCGTTTGAGTCAAAGCCGTCACCCTGTGCCTCAACATAGGTTTTACCGCCCTTAACATAAACCATACCGCAAGGTGAGGTATCATCTGCTCCTTGGTTAGATCCCCGCCAGCCACCGCCTGTACTGCCTGAGGCTGTGTCGTTTAAGGTGCCGTCCTCGTTATAGTCACCTGCTCCGTTAATACCGTCATCTGTTGCATATATAAACTGTGTACCGCTGAGAATATTAATAACCGAACCCTCGATACCCTCATAAGAAGTACCTATTGTAATATATGGCTGACTATCCGTACCACCCTCAGCACCTATTGTAAGGGTGTAATCAGCGTGCAAGCCGTCATCACCTGTATTTAAGTCAAAGGTGCCGTCTGTTACTTTAAGATTATAGTTTGAATGAAGGGCATCGTCTGCACTGTTAATTGTAAACTTGCCGCCACCTATAACAACCTCAGTATTGCCCTTAATACCCTTACAGCTGTCAGCGTCCTCTGCAAGACTTGTGAAGCTACCCCCGTTTGTCTTTATATTAAAGGTACCTCCCGTAATGCTTATATTACCTAAAGTATAATTACTGCTTGTTGTGCCTGAGGCTGAGGTAGTTTCCGTAAGTGCCTTGCCTGATTGAATACCGTCACCCTTACATTCTATCTCAAAATTACCCTCGCTTATGGTAAGGTTATCGTATACCTTAATAAAATCACAGTCTGATGTACCTTTTATCTCTCCGCCTGTTACCGTCATACTGCCCTTACATACAATGGCATCATCAGATGCTCCCGATATATTAAGTATACCGCCGCTAATATTAATATTTCCCGTACAGGTAACTGTTGTTGTGGTAGTTGTTCCGTCAACAGTATCTACTGAGTCACCTGCCTGCACTGCATCATATCCTGTACCCTCTGTAGGGTCTGTACCTGTTGCCGTAATTGTAATATCTGCCGTACCCGAAATATCAATATTTTCTGCCGCCTTAATTCCGTCCTCACCCGATACAATTGTAACCTTGCCGCCGCTTATGCTTATATCAGAGCTTAAGTAAACCTGATTACCCTCTGCATCAACTGTAAGTGCCTCACCGTCATATACATAAAGGTTGACCTCATTTGTCTTAATACCCTCGGCATTTGAGTTAATATTAACTGTACCTCCCGAGATACTTACAAGGCTGTCTGCCTGAATACCGCCGCCCTCTGCATTTAAGGTAAGTATACCGCCCTTTATTTCAACAACACCCTTATCAGCCTCAATTACGGCATACTCGGTATTATCTACCGTTAATACCTCTATAGCGTCTGATTTAAGGGCATCACCCCCGGCATTTACCGTAATTGTGCCTGTACCTTCGGCTATTGTAAGAGAGTTATTGCCCTTTATACCGTTGTCAACACTTGTAATATCAAGGTTAGCTCCCTCTCCGATCTTCATATCGGCACCGCATACAAGAGCATTTTTACATTACCGTTAACTACAAGCTTACCTGTACCGCTTACAGCAAGGTCAAGTCTTGAATAGACACAGCCCTTAGGGTCCTTAGCCGAGGTGTAGTCAGCATAGGCAGAGGTATCCGTAAAGGTATTGGTTGTACCCTCACCAAGGACTATATTAAGTTTACCTCCTGCTCCGTTAAAGGGTGCAGAGGTTGACGAGGTTACATTTACACCATTAAGGTTAATTGTAACTTCATCCTTTTTTCCCAAGTCCTCTGAAACTACAATCTGACCGTCATTAAGTGTACCCTCTATTGTATATGTGCCTACACTTTTAATAGTAAGTATTGTGCCGTTTACAGACACACCTGAAACACCTGTTGCATCTATAGAGTCGCCTAAAAGATGAATAATTCCGTCACCCTGTGATGAGTCAACAGATATATTTTCAACATAGGTACTGCCTAAGGGTCGCTGTAAGCTGTCCCAGACCATAACCTTGAGCCTTGTACCTCCTGTTGGCTTAGAAAAAGTTATTTCATTAACCCCTGCCGTGAGAGCTGCACTTGTATTAGTCTGACTTACGAGCAAACCCTCATCGTCATATGCGGCTCCGTAAATTACAGCTTCTGCTGCCGTATCGGACTTAACACTAAGGGCTATTGAGTCCGTACCTACAAGGGCATCTGTATAGACTACACAGCCCTCCTGACCGTAACAAGGAACGGCAAGGATTGCTGTTAAAGCACTTAATTGATAATAATTTCTTCAGCATAATTATAAATCGCCTCCGTTTATCTGAATAAAGAAGGGCATTTCAGCCTTTCCCCTATAAAAGCCTTTTTACCTGAAAATAGAAAACTCATACATACTGTCCAAGGACTTATAAAGTATCTCAGAAGCATTGCTGGATGTAATTACATCGCTTTTAGTAACCTTCATTGCCGCAATCTGCCTATCAGTCAGAGTTTCAATATGGAAAAGAACCTCCTGTAAGGTAATTGAGGCATCCTCTGCTGTTATTATACCGTCAAGGTTTACATCACCTAATAAAACTTCACCCTCACCGCCTGAGGTAGTAATTATCATCTGAGCAGGATTTGGAATATTAGTACCGCCTACTCGCACAATGTATACAGTATCCTCACTTAAAAGCACATTAATATTAAAACTCAGGGTAAAGCTGTTATCAGCCTGAAGCTGTGCCTCCTGCTGGTCAATATAAAATATACCCTCAGGATTATAGCTGTCCCCAAGTAAATCCGTAGCAATAAATGTAATCTGCTGGTTATCAACAGGGTCTGTAAGGCTACCCTTAATTGTAACAGTTTCCCCGTTTAATGTGGCACTTTCCAAAGTAATTACCGTATCAGAGGCAAAGGCTGTTACGATAAACAAAGCTAAAAATACCATTAATAAAGCTACTGTTTGTAATACTTTTAACATAATCATCCTCCTTAATAAATAAAAGTATTGCCCCTATAATAATTATATTGTGCTTATAATTATACAACTGCCGGTATTAAGTGTCAATTAAAATACTTTATGTATAAATTTAATATTTGATTAGAAAAAAGGAGATTGCTGAAACTGCAATCTCCTTAAAAATTATATTCAGTTGAATTTATAGTCCTCAGGTCTATCCTGCCTTAAAACAAAATGATAGCGGATAGCCTCAACTATTCTCTCTGCCGCATAGCCGTCACCGAAAGGATTTTTGCTTGCTACCATTTTATTATAGGTTTCCTTATTGTCAAGTAATTCACTTGCCATAGCAAAAATCTCGTCCTCATGAACACCTGCCAGCTTAAGGGTACCTGCATCAACACCCTCAGGTCTTTCCGTTACGTTACGCAGTACAAGTACAGGCTTACCCATGGAAGGTACCTCCTCCTGAAGTCCGCCGCTGTCTGTCATAACCATATAGCTAAGGTTCATAAGGTTATGCATATTTTTAATATCAAGAGGGTCTATAAGGTGTATTCTCTCATGACCGCCCAAGATTTTATTTGCTACCTCTCTTACAGCAGGATTAAAGTGTACTGCATATACAACCTCTATATCCTCATAGCTTTCCGTAAGACGAAGCACAGCCCTGCATATATTTTCAAGGGGTTCGCCTAAATTCTCACGTCTGTGAGCCGTCATGGTTATAACCCTCTTGTTTTTATAGTCGATATTGTTCAAAAGCTCCACATCAAACTTAAAGTCAGGCTCAATGGTGGTCTTTAAGCAGTCAACAGCTGTATTACCCGTAATAAAGATACCCTCAGGGTCAATATTCTCCTTAAGCAAATGCTCCTTAGCAAGGGGAGTAGGTGCAAAGTGCAGGTCAGCCATAGCACCTGTAAGACGTCTGTTCATCTCCTCAGGAAAGGGCTGAAACTTATCATAGGTACGTAAGCCTGCCTCAACATGACCTAATTTAATTTCACTGTAAAAGGCTGCAAGACTGCCTGCAAAGGTGGTTGTTGTATCACCGTGTACAAGGACAAGGTCAGGCTTAGCCTCCTTCATAACACCTTCAAGACCCTGTAATGCCTTGGTTGTAATATCAGTAAGGGTCTGTCTTTGGGTCATAATATCCAAGTCATAGTCAGGCTTTAAATTAAATATTTCCAAAACCTGGTCAAGCATTTGTCTGTGCTGTGCCGTTACACACACAATCTGCTCTATATCCTCACATTTTTCCATAGCGTTAATGAGAGGTGCCATTTTAGTTGCCTCAGGTCTTGTACCGAATATACTCATTACCTTAATTTTTTTCATAAGCTTATCCTCGCAAATCATTTACCTGATTTCTTTCTCCAGCCATCCTTGTTATCCTGTCTTGAACGTGCTATTGCAAGGGAGTCCTCAGGTACGTTTTTAGTAATTGTTGAGCCTGCCGCCGTATAGGCATTATCACCTATTTCAACAGGTGCAACAAGGTTAGAATTACAGCCGATAAATACATTGTCCCCTATCTTACAGCGGAATTTATTTTTACCGTCATAGTTTACGGTAACCGTACCGCAGCCAAAGTTTACACACTTACCTACATCGGAATCACCTACATAGGTTAAGTGGCTTACCTTAGTGCCGTCATCAATATTAGAGTTTTTAATTTCAACAAAGTCACCTATTCTTACATGCTCACCTATCTTTGAGTTAGGTCTTAAATAAGCAAAAGGACCTACTGTTGTATAGTTATCAACCTCTGCCTGAATAAGGAAAGAGGACTGAATGGTAACACCGTTTTTAATAATTGAGGACTGAATACGGCAGTTAGGACCGATAATACAGTCAGTACCTATTTCTGTTTTACCCTCTATCATACAGCCGGGATAGATAATGGTGTCAGCCTCAATTTTAACATCCTTACCGATATAGGTATTATCAGGGTCCATAAGGGTAACACCCTCTGTCATAAGCTTTTCATTAATACGCTTTTTCATAATCTCGGTAGCATGGGCAAGCTGAAGCTTTGAATTTACACCCAAAAATTCATCAGAGTCCTTAGCTACCATAACATCAACCCTGCCGCCGTTGTTTTTAATGATTTCAAGGGTATCCGTAAGATAATATTCACCCTGGGCATTGTTGTTTGTAAGCTGTTCAAATGCCTTGCTTAAAGCCTCTGCCTTAAAAATGTATACGCCTGAGTTTACCTCTTTTATTTTCTTTTGCTCCTCAGTTGCGTCCTTCTGCTCAACAATACGTGAAAAATCATTAAACTCACGTACAATCCTGCCGTAGCCTGTAGGATCGCTTACTATCATAGATACAGCTGTTGCATCATTGTCCTCACTCTCGTGAAGGTCCGTTAATGCCCTTATGGTTTCAGCCGTAATAAGAGGGGTATCACCGCAAAGCACAAGGATATTGCCATCCTTAATAAAATCCCCTGCCTGCATTACGGCATGACCTGTACCCAGCTGTTCCTTTTGTAAGGCAAGCTTAACCCTGTCGCCTATCATAGCCTTAACCATAGCAGACTGATGACCTATTACGGCACAAACGTCCTTTGCACCTGCCTCATAGGACACGTCAATTACATAATCCACCATAGTTTTATCAAGAACTTTATGAAGTACCTTAGGCACCTTTGACTTCATTCTTGTACCCTGCCCTGCGGCAAGAATAACTACCTTTAAATTATCCATTACTGCACCTCTTTCTGCCCTTCTTCCGTAGAAGGAGTTTCTGTTTTATTATAAAATATATATTCCTTTTTTACCATTGTATAATCAGTTTCCTCTCCTGTCAATATCTTACAGGAATGAGCTATTACCTCTTTCAGCCTGTTATAGTCCTTAGGTCTTAACATATAGCTGTTATCACCCTCATAGGACTTTATTGCATCATAAACCGAAAGTACACGAATATTATAATTTCCGCTGCTGTCCCTCCACTGTACCCATGTAGGAATGTAGGAGATTTTGTCAAACTCAAAGTCCTGACCCTCTGTTTTTGAAATATATATATTTAAAATTACCCCTGCATCACGTGGCTTATCCCTTTGTGAGGAGATAAAATTACCTAAGGAGTATATTACAAATGCTTTATTTCCCCCTGCTTCAACAAATTCCATCTGCTGTAAAACATGAGGGTGACTTGCAAGAACTATATCTGCACCATGCTCTACCATAAGGGAGATTTTTTCCTTAAAGGTGTCCCTTGTAAATTCCTCATATTCATTACCCATATGAGGCATGGCAATAATTACGTCGGGATTAAGAGCCTTTGCCCTTTCTAAATCCTTTATTATATTTTCCTCATTTAAAAGCTTAACTAAGTAGCTGTCGGGAATATTAATGCCGTTTACACCGTAGGTCCAGCCTACAAAGGCAATTTTAATATTATTTACATTTTCAATAAATATATTTTCGCTTGATTTTTGGCTGTTATAAGTACCAAAATGGTCTATACCCAAATTATCAAGAAAATCTATAGTATTTAACACACCTGTTTTGCCCTTATCCATACTGTGGTTATTTACCGTGGATAAAACATCAAAGCCTGCATTTTTTATGGCATAGCCAAACTCCTCAGGGCTGTTAAAGCAGGGATAGTCGGAATATCCTATTTCCTTGCCTGCAAAAACCGTTTCAAGGTTGCCCAGGGTTAAATCAGAGCTTTGAAGGTAATTATACACCTTTTTAAAACTATAGTCAAAGCTGTATGTATCTGTTGCCTTGTTATAGCTTGAGTCCATCTGATAGCTGTGCATCATTAAATCACCTACAGCCGTTATTTTAGCTGTGTAGGTCTGAGGCTCCGTTGCAGCTTCAGTTGTGGTTTCCGTCAGGGTAGTTGCCTCCGTAGTTATTTCAACAGAGGTGCTTTCAGCTCCGCAGCCCGCAAGAAATATAAGAAACAAAATTAAAAATAAAGGCATAACTTTTTTCATAGGCTTAGTCCTCTTTATACTTTAAAACCTCAGTTTCATAAAGATTATTACCCCAACTGTCTATTATAACTATACCGGGAAAGTTTTCAACCTCAAGCCTGTGGATAGCCTCTGAGCCTAAGTCCTCATAGGCTACTACCTCACATTTTTTAACACACTCGCTTAATAAAGCACCTGCACCACCTACGGCACCTATGTATACGGCACCCTTAAGCATCATGGAGTTTATAACCTCCTTGCTTCTTGCACCCTTGCCTATCATACAGGTAAGACCTAAGTCAATAGTACGTGGTGAATAAGCGTCCATACGGTAACTTGTAGTTGGTCCTACAGAGCCTATAGGCTCATCAGGCTTAGCAGGTGCAGGACCTGCAAAATATATGGCTTGGTTGGTTAAGTCAACAGGTAAATCTATACCCTTGTCAAGGTTTTCAAGCATACGCTTATGTGCCGCATCTCTTGCTGTATATATTACGCCTGTTATCTCTACTATATCTCCTGCTTTAAGCTTACGTGCATCCTCTCTTGTAATGGGTGTGTTAAGACTTACCTTCATTTTACTGCCTCCAATTTAAGTTTCTATCCTTTACAAGTATAACCCAGTTACCCTCTCTGATAACCCCTATAGTATCCTCTAAAACAACATGATTTCTTTCTGTTAAATCATCATACTCGCTGTTAGAAAGCAGGAAAAAATATCTGTCCTGATTGGGTTGGTCCTCATACCAAAGGTTATCGGTGTTAAGCCAGCCCTTACGGGGATATTCAAGGTCCACATTTACGTCCCTTACCTCAACACTGCTTGAGGATAAAAGGGTAAGGATATTTGCATTCCAGTATGTAGCATAGCCGTAATTTAAGCCGTTTTTCTCAAGTAATTCTATTGCCTTGTGGTGGTCGTTATCCCTGCCGTAGTCTGAAGGCATATTTAAAATTTGACCTACCGTAACAAGACCTGAACATATTACAAGAGCGGATAAAAGAAAAGAAAATCTTTTAAGGCTAACATCTTGAAAAAGTGTTTTCCATACACAGACATTTACCATAAGTGCAGATGGTATAATAGGTGACAACCTCCAGTTTACACTTGAAAGATTACCTAAAACATAGCCGTAAAGCACAAAAGCTGTCATAAGCCAGTGGAAAAGCAAAAATATTTTTTCGTATCTGTTAAACTTATTATAAATAAAAAGTGCGTATACAGGCACAAGGAATATTAAAAGACTGCCTGCTAATTTAATTGCCGCAAAAATATTTTCTTTATCGGTAATAGACTTACCTGCCTTATAATCAGCACCTAAAAGTGAACTCCAGTGCTGTAAAAATTTCATTAAATTACCGCTCCACTCGGAGCTGTCAGATATAACGGAGCTTGCATTACCGTAGCCTGTTTCAATACCCTCCGATAAAGCTTTAAATAAAACGGCTCCCAAAAGAGTTGATACAATAATTATAATAAAGGCAATAAAAATACCCCTGTTTTCCTTAGAAAAAATCTTTCTTTCTGTGTCAATTAAAACCTCAATAAACAAAGCACCTACTACAGGTATCGTAGATAAGGCAAGGGTTGTTACACCGTTAAAGGTGCTGAAAAAGGACCAAAGAAAAACAAGCACCGATAAAGCAATAAGCCTTTTATCCCCTTTAATATTAAAGCCTTTATACTCACATCTTTTTATAAGGACAAGGGTAAGGGCTAAAAGCACAAAGGCTAATAAAGCACCTAAGCTGTAATGAATTATATGCTCCCAGAAAAGCTCCCTTAATTTATTGCTTGAGGATAAAATAATAAGCTCAAGACCTACTGCAAAAAAAGCTGTGTTTCTGCTCCATTGCATACCTCTTGCAGTAAAGTATACAGCAGCTGCAAGAGCTGCCGTAAACATAAGCATGGAAAATCTGTAAGCAAACATAGTAAAACCGAAAAGCTTTACAAAGGGATAAACAAAAAATGTACCGCCAAAGGGCAGAAGATAAGGATAACAAAAGCTTTCACTAAAAAGCTTACCGCTTTCAACACTTGCCCATGCCCAGGTCATGGTATCTACACAGTCAGAATGCAGATAGCCCTCTGACGGGCCGAGCATATAATATACTACCGTAAAGACAGCTATTAAAAGAAATATTATTGAAACAATATCTATATTTTTCAGTTCCTTTTTAATTTTGTTATTCTTTTTCATGTTCTCTCCTCTGTTTTATAGAAAAATTGTTTTTGGTAAAATTTATAAAAACGATATAATTTAATTAAAAAGCCCTTAAATTTCACAGCTCCCGTGTCTTGTAACATGACAGCTTATATTTACCGCAACAGGCAAGCCTGCAATATGGGTTGCGTAGGTTTCAATATTAATACCTAAAATTGTGGTAGTTCCACCTAAGCCCTGAGGACCTATACCAAGTTTATTTGCCTTTTCAAAAAGCTCCCTTTCCATATCTGCAATATACTCAATTTCAGATGAGGAATTAACAGGGCGTAATAATGCCTTTTTAGCAAGATAAGCACATTTTTCAAAATTACCGCCTATACCTACACCTACAACCATAGGGGGACAAGGATTAGGACCCGCCTTTTCTATACAATCAAGTACTGCTTTTTTAACACCCTCTATACCGTCAGAGGGCTTAAGCATATAAACCCTGCTCATATTTTCGGAGCCAAAGCCCTTAGGTGCAACATCAATTTTTATTTTATCACCCTCAACTATGTTATAATGAATAATTGCAGGGGTATTATCACCTGTATTTACCCTTATTAAAGGGTCACCTACTATTGACTTGCGAAGATAGCCTTCCTTATAGCCCTGACGCACACCCTCGTTCACGGCATCTGTTAAACTGCCGCCTGCAAAGTGTATATCCTGACCTATTTCCATAAAAATTACAGCCATACCCGTATCCTGACAGATAGGCTTACATTTTTCCTTAGCTATATCAGCATTTTTAATTAACTGGTTTATAATATCCCTGCCGATAGGTGACTTTTCATCCTCATAGGCAGTTTTTAAGGAGCCGTAAATATCTTCATTAAGACAACAATTAGCCTTTATGCAAAGCTCCTTTATACAAGCTGTTATCTCACTTACATTAACCTCTCTCATAGCTATCTCCTAAAAAATTACACAATTTTACACAATACTATCCTAATTATAGCACATTAAAAATTATTTTCAATAAAATTATAAAAAAAGTAATGCAAGTTAAACTGATTTATGTTATAATGGGTTTACTGTCCTTAAAAATATTAATGTTAATCGTTTTTTACACTAATCCACAGTTATTCACATTTTGTTTATAAATGTGTGGATAATTTGTGGATTTTTACACCTAAATATTATAAAACAAGGTTTTTTTACCTTGTTGAAAACTTAAATATTGTTTATTACTTATTATTTTATCCACATTGTGTGAATAAAACAGCTAACATTTCCACAGATAAATTTAAAGGAGGCTAAAGTTTTTTTATGGAACTACATAAGGAATATTGGGACCAGGCTCTTGATATACTTGAAAGCAAGCTTAACAGAACAGCTTACAACACATGGATTACAAAGCTTGAGCCCGTTAATATTATAGGCAACAACTTTGTTGTTAAAACAGAAATGCCTATTGTTCGTGATATGATAGAGCGAAAATATATTTCCGAAATTGAAGAGGCACTTACCTTTATAAATAACAGCTCTAACTTAAAGCTTAAGGTAATTTTAAACGGTGAAACCTTTGAGCCTGAAATAAACGACAATAATAATAAAGACAATTTTCTTGCAAATGCAAACTTCCGTCTGGAAAACGGCTTAATGCCGCGATATACCTTAAATAACTTTGTAGTAGGCAAAAACAATCAAATGGCTCATGCAGCTGCCTATGCCGTATCACAAAATCCCGGTACAGCCTATAATCCCCTTTTTCTCTACGGCGGCGTAGGCTTGGGCAAAACTCACCTTATGCACGCTATAGGCAATGAGGTTATGAAAAATAACCCTAATGCAAAAATTATATACGTATCCTGTGAAACCTTTATGAATGAGTTAATAACAGCCATACGATATAATAATAACGATGATAAGTCAAGCACACTTATGTTCAGGCAAAAATACCGTGAGCTGGATTTGCTTTTGCTTGACGATATACAGTTTATATCCGATAAAAAGACCACTCAGGAGGAATTTTTCTTCACCTTTAACGACTTATGGCAAAACGGAAAGCAGATTGTAATTACAGCTGACCGTCCCCCAAGTGAAATGAAAATTCTTACAGACAGGTTAAGCTCAAGGCTTGCAGGAGGCATTACCATTGATATAGGTCTGCCCGACTATGAAACTAAAATGGCTATTTTACGTGCCAAGACGGAAAGCCAGGGTGTTGAAATCAGCGATGAGGTTTTAACCTATATTGCAGAAACCGTAAACAGCAATATAAGGGAAATGGAGGGAGCTTTAACCACCGTTATTGCCTACTCCAAGCTTACAGGCTCAAATAAAACCATTGATACCGACCTTGCCATGCTTGCCCTGAAGGATAAAGTAGGCTCATCAAAGCCCGAGGTTAATGTAGATTATATACAAACCGTAGTAAGCAACTACTTCAGCTTTACTCCCGAGGACCTTTGCTCTAAAAAGAAAACAAAGGACCTTGCCCTTGCAAGACAGATTGCAATGTATCTGTCACGTAAGCTTTTAAATGACGAAACCTTTGTAAGCATAGGCAAAAAATTCGGAGGAAGGGACCACTCCACCGTTATTCACGCAGTTGAGCTTATAGGTCAGAAAATGGAGGAAAGCATTGATTTTGAAAGCACTGTTACCGATATTGAAAAAATAATTACAGGTAAATAACAGCCTTAATTTAAATATGTAATTTATTCACATTTTACTGTTAATTTTATGTTAATTTGCTGTTGATAATATGTTTATAAATTTAAAAAAAACACACCTTAATTTTTTTAATGTGGACAGGTGTTAATAATTTTACATATTTCAACATAAAATTTAACTTTTTGTCCACAGTTAAAACCTGCTTAAATAAAGGGGCTTGACTTAGTTTTTAACAAAATCACAGCCCCTACTTACTACTACTACTGTAAATATATATATTATATTATATATAAAACCCACAGAAAGGACGTTTTTCACAAATGAAGATTTCATGCTCAAAGGAGCTTCTTATTGCAAACATAAATATAGTTAATAAGGCTGTAGCTCAAAAAACTACCCAGCCTATACTTGAATGTATTTTACTTACAGCTGACAGAGAGGGCTTTCGTTTAATGGCTAACAACCTTGAGCTTAGTATAGAAAGTGCGGTAATAGAGGCAGATGTATATGAATTAGGCTCAGTTGCTCTTGATGCAAGGCTTTTTTCAAACATAATAAGAAGTCTGCCTGAGGAGCATGTAAACATTGAGGTTGATGATAATAACTCCACCCTTATTACAAGCGGTAAGGCAGAGTTTAAGCTGACAGGTCAGCCCGGCAGAGAGTTTCCTAAGCCACCTGAGGTTAAAAAGGATAGCTGTCTTAAAATAAAAAGCCTGACTTTTAAAAACATAATTAAGCAAACTATATTTTCAGTTGCAGTTGAGGACTCCATGCCTGTATTAACAGGTGAATTTATGGAGATTTCACCTAAAAGGCTTAATATAGTTGCCATAGACAGGTTCAGAGTATCCTTCCGTACGGCTGAGGTAGAGGAATTCGGCACATATAAGGACGTTGTTGTACCTGCTAAAACCTTAAATGAAATAAGCTCTGTTGCACCAAGCGACGAGGAGGAAAATATAAGCATTTACTTTACGGACAGACATGCTTTGTTTGAAATGAGCAACTGTACAATGGTATCAAGGCTTATAGAGGGTCAGTATATGGATTATGCCAACCTTTTTAATGCTGACAGCAAGCTTGTTGTAAGGGCAAACAGAGAGGAGCTTTTAAAGGCTGTTGAAAGAATTGTACTTATTGTCAAGGATCCTAAAAAGGCACCTGTTACCTTAGAGATTACGGAAAATAATATTGATATTACAGCCGTAGCCGAAATAGGTCATTCCTTTGAGCAGGTAAGCGTTGAAACAGAGGGTCAGCCTTTAACAATAAGCTTTAATGCAAACTACATTACTGATGTATTAAGAAATATTGAGGATGAAAAGGTATGCCTTTACTTTATGTCACCCTTAAGTCCTTGTATAATAAAGAGCCTTCAGGGCGAGGACTATAAATACCTTGTATTGCCTCTTAATATCAGAAGGTCATAATTATTAAAAGAAAGGTAGAGGGCTATTATGGAAAAGGTTTATTTTCATACGGAATTTGTTAAGCTCCAACAGCTTATGAAGCTTGCCGACATAGTGGGACAAGGTTCCGATGCAAAGGCTCTTATTCAGGAGGGTTACGTAAAGCTTAACGGTGAGGTTTGTACAATGAGGGGCAAAAAGGTTTATGACGGAGATATTATGGAGTTTGAGGGAGAAAGCTATCTTGCCTGCAGGACGGAATAATGTATATTAAAAGCTTAAATTTAACCGATTACAGAAATATAAGGTCCTTACATTTAGACCTTGACCCTGAAATAAATATTATCTATGGTGAAAATGCTCAGGGTAAAACAAATATTTTAGAGTCAATCTATATGTGTTCAACAGGCAGAAGCCACAGAAGCTCTGTTACCGACAGGGATATTATTGCCTTTGACAGCAAGGAGGCACATATAAGTCTTAATGTGGTTTCAAGCTGTAATGACAAAATAGATATTCATTTAACTTATAATAAAAAAAAGTCAATTTCGGTAAACGGTGTTGCCGTACAAAAATTAGGCGATTTATTCGGTATTGTAAATACGGTGTTTTTCAGTCCTCAGGATTTACAGCTTATACAGGCAGGTCCTTCTGAAAGACGCCGTTTTGCCGATATTGAGATTTGTCAGATAAACAATATATATTATTATCATTTAAAAAGCTACTATAAATTATTAAAACAAAGAAATAATCTTTTAAAGGCTTTGCAGACAAACAGAAAACAGCTTGATATGCTGGATATTTACGACCTTAAGCTTTGCGAAAACGGCATTAAGCTTATTAATATCAGGTCAGACTTTATAAATAAGCTTAATACCTTTATCAGGGATATTCACCTTAAAATTTCCTCAGGCAGAGAGGAATTAAGGCTTGAATATAAGCCTGACGTAAAAGCAGAGGATTTTTTATTAAAATTAACCAAAAATCGTGAAAAGGATATTATTTACGGCTCAACCTCCGTGGGTATACATAAGGATGATATTTTATTTCTTTTAAACGATATTAATGCAAAAAGCTTTGGCTCACAGGGTCAGCAGAGGAGTGCCTGCCTCAGCGTTAAATTAGGTGAGCTTGAATTAATTAAGGCAGAAAAAGGCAGTAATCCCGTTCTATTATTAGACGATGTTTTATCGGAGCTTGATAAAAACCGTCAAAAAAGCCTGATTGAGGGTATAGGTAATATTCAGACAATAATTACCTGTACGGGAATTGAGGACTCAATAAAAAATCTCTCCCAAAATTCTAAAATTTTTAATATAAAAAACGGAAAAGTACTTTAAAATATTTAAAATTTATGTTATAATCAACCTATATTGAGTTTTTTGTGGTTATAGTGGAGTCTACCGACAAAACAATATAATTTGCTTATAAGCTAAAATAAGCAAAAATATAAGATAAGGAGAATTAAGATGCAGGAATATAATGAAAATCAAATACAGATACTCGAGGGTCTTGAGGCAGTTCGTAAAAGACCGGGTATGTATATAGGCTCTACCTCTGCAAGAGGTCTGCATCACTGCGTTTATGAAATTGTAGATAACTCCATTGACGAGGCTTTGGCGGGTTTTTGTACGGAAATTAACGTTACAATCCATAAGGACGGTACTATTTCCGTTCTTGATAACGGCAGAGGCATACCTATAGGTATTCACCCTCAGAAGGGTATACCTGCCGTTGAGGTAGTATTTACCATTTTGCACGCAGGCGGTAAATTCGGCGGCGGCGGATATAAGGTCAGCGGCGGTCTGCACGGTGTTGGTGCTTCTGTTGTAAATGCTTTGAGCGAGTGGCTTGTAGTTGATATTTTCAGCGACGGCAAGGTTTACAGGCAACACTATGAAAGAGGCAATACAGTTGATAAGCTTACGGAAATAGGCACCTGCGAGGCAGGTAAAACAGGCACCTATATCAGGTTTAAGCCTGATGCGGAAATTTTTGAGGAAACGGATTTTAACTACGATACCTTAAAGGAGCATTTACAGGAAACTGCATTTTTAACTAAGGGTATAAAAATTAACCTTTCCGATGAAAGAGAGGGTAAGGAAAATAAGCACACCTTCCACTATACAGGCGGTATCAAGGAGTTTGTAAGCCATATAAACAAAGGCAAACAGCCTCTTTATAACAATATTTTCTATTGTGAGGGCATTAAGGACGGTATTAAGGTTGAGGTGGCACTTCAGCATAACGACGGTTATAACGAAAGCTGTTATTCCTATGTAAACAACATTAATACAACTGACGGCGGTACTCATGTTACGGGCTTCAGAAATGCCTTAACCAAAACAATAAACGACTTCGGCAAAAAATCAGGTCTTTTAAAAGAGAGTGAAAAGCTTTCAGGCGAGGATATAAGAGAGGGTCTTACTGCTATTATCAGCATTAAAATTTCCGAGCCTCAGTTTGAGGGTCAGACTAAAACTAAATTAGGAAATTCAGAGGCAACTCCTGCCGTTCAGGCTGTCTTTGCGGAAAATTTACAGTATTTCTTAGAGGAAAATCCCGCTATTTCCAAATTAATTTATGAAAAGGCTACCATGGCTTCAAGAGCAAGAGATGCAGCACGTAAGGCTAAGGAGCTTGTAAGAAGAAAGTCTGCCCTTGATATAGGCAGACTGCCGGGTAAGCTTACGGATTGTACTGATAAGAACCCTGCTAATTGTGAAATTTATATAGTAGAGGGTGATTCTGCGGGAGGTTCTGCTGTTAAGGCAAGGGACTCAAAAACCCAGGCTATTCTTCCGTTAAGAGGTAAAATACTTAATGTTGAAAAGGCAAGGCTTGACAGAATTTTAGGCAATGAGGAAATCCGTTCCATGATAACTGCCTTCGGTACAGGTATTCATGATGACTTTGATATAAGCAAATTAAGATACAACAAAATTGTAATTATGACAGATGCCGATGTTGACGGTGCTCATATTGCAACCCTGCTTTTAACCTTTATTTTCAGGTTTATGACACCTATTATTGAGGAGGGTCATGTATATCTTGCACAGCCTCCTCTCTATAAGCTTGAAAAGGGCAAGGGGGAATACTATGCCTACAGCGATGAGGAAAGAGATAGAATTATTGCGGAAATAGGTGCAGAGGGTATGAAGCCTATCCAGCGTTATAAGGGCTTAGGCGAAATGGACTATACCCAGCTTTGGGAAACTACAATGGACCCTCAGCACAGAATTTTAAAGCGTGTTACTATTGAAGACGCCCGTCTTGCAGATGAAGTATTCAGTCAGCTTATGGGTGACGATGTAGAGCCAAGACGAATTTTCATTCAGGAAAATGCAAACTTTGCAACTCTTGATGTATAAAAGGAGAAGCAAAATATGGAAAATCAGTTTGATAAAATAACGGAAATAGAAATTACCAAGGAGATGAAAAGCTCCTATATTGACTATGCCATGAGCGTTATTGTGGCAAGAGCCTTACCTGATGTACGTGACGGCTTAAAGCCCGTACAAAGGCGTATTCTCTATGCTATGAACGAGCTTAATCTTGACCCCTCAAAGGGTTATAAGAAATGTGCCCGTATCGTAGGTGATACCATGGGTAAGTACCACCCTCACGGTGACTTATCTATTTATGATGCACTTGTAAGAATGGCACAGGACTTTAATATGCGTTATATGCTTGTTGACGGTCATGGTAACTTTGGTTCAATTGACGGCTTCGGTGCAGCTGCGTCAAGATATACTGAGGCTAAGCTCCAAAAAATAAGCATGGAAATGCTCAGGGATATTGACAAGGATACGGTTGACTTTATTGATAACTATGACGGTGAGTTTAAAGAGCCTGTTGTACTTCCCTCACGTATACCTAACCTGCTTATAAACGGTTCAAGCGGTATTGCGGTAGGTATGGCAACAAACATACCCCCTCATAATATAACGGAAATTATAAATGCTATTATTAAGATTATAGATAACCATATTGAGGAGCATAGGGACACTGATATTGAGGAGCTTATTGAAATAGTAAAAGGTCCCGACTTCCCTACAGGCGGTATAATCTACGGCACGGCAGGCATTACCTCAGCCTACAGAACAGGCAGGGGCAAGCTTAAGCTAAGGGCAAGAGCCGAGGTTGAAACAAAGCCTAACGGCAGAGAGGAAATTGTTGTTACGGAAATTCCTTATCAGGTAAACAAGCAAAAGCTTATTAAGCAGATTGCCGACCTTGTTAAGGATAAGCGTATTGAGGGTATCAGCGATGTAAACGATTACAGCCAGAAGGACGAAATTA
The DNA here is from genome assembly GCA_958426775.1 of uncultured Bacillota bacterium. GTDB lineage: Bacteria > Bacillota > Clostridia > Lachnospirales > CAG-274 > CALWRD01. The sequence goes on along the minus strand of CATZZP010000018.1, from coordinate 8,220 downwards.
AAATCGTTATTGAATGTAAGAGAGATGCCAATGCGGAAATAGTTTTAAATCAGCTCTATAAATTCAGTCAGCTCCAGGAAAGCTATTCAATGATATTCCTTTCAATAGTTGACGGTGTACCGCGTATCCTTAACCTTAAGGAAATGCTTGATTACTACTTAAAGTATCAGGAGGAAATAATTACAAGGCGTACACGCTTTGATTTAAACAAGGCTAAGGCGAGAATACACATTGTAGAGGGTCTTGTAAAGGCACTTGATAATATTGACGAGGTTATTAATATAATAAGGTCCTCACAGGTTAAGTCAGAGGCTAAGTCAAGACTTATTGAAAGGTTTGAGTTTACCGATATTCAGGCAGAGGCTATCTGTAATATGCGTCTTATAGCTCTTACAGGTCTTGAAAGAGAAAGGCTTTTAAACGAGCTTAACGAGTTACAGGCTAAAATTGCAGAATACGAGCTTATATTATCAAATGAGGACAAGCTTTATGAGGTAATAAAGAACGAAATTCTTGAAATTAAGGCACGCTTCAGTGATGACAGATTAACAAGCATTGTTCAGAATATGGGCGAAATTGATATGGAGGACTTAATTGAGGACGAAATGAGCGTAATTACTCTTACCTCAATGAACTATATCAAGAGAATACCCCTTGATACCTACAAGAGCCAGAACAGAGGCGGCAAGGGTATTATAGGTATGCAAACAAGGGAGGAGGATAATGTAAAGAGCCTTTTCTTAAGCTCTAACCATGATTATATCCTCTACTTTACAAATACAGGCAGGGTATATCGCACCAAGACATGGCAAATCCCCGAGGCAGGCAGAAATGCCAAGGGTACTCCCGTTATCAATGTAATAGACCTTGATGAAAATGAAAAGATAACGGAAATTATGACCGTAAGAGAGATTGACGAAAATACAAGCTTTGTTATGGTTACCAAAAAGGGTATAATTAAAAAGATAACTGCCGAAAGCTTTAAGAACATCAGACGCAGCGGCTTAAGGGCTGTTAATTTAAGAGAGGACGATGAGCTTATTGCAGTACGTAAGCTTGAGGGCAACAAGGATATTTTTGTTGCAACAAGGTTTGGTATGACAATAAGATTTAGCCAGTCCGACTTAAGGAGTCTTGGCAGAACAGCCTCAGGTGTAAGAGCTATCAACCTTAACGAGGGGGACAGCGTAATAGGTGCCGAGGTTATTGAGGACGGCTTAAAGCTCCTTATAGTAAGTGAAAACGGCTACGGTAAATGTACCGATACCAACAGCTTCCGGGTACAGGCAAGAGGCGGTAAGGGTCTTAAGGCATATAAGGCAACGGAAAAAACAGGCTATGCCGTTGGTATTGCCATGGTAAATGATAATGAGGAGCTTATGCTTGTAACAAGCGAGGGCGTTATTATCCGTATCAGAGTTAAGGATATATCCACAGTAGGCAGAATAGCACAGGGTGTTAAGCTTATAAATGTGGATAAGGGTGTTACTGTTATGAGTATTGCCAAAATTACCGAGGATTGTGTGGATAATGAGGAGGAAAATACTTCTGAAAGTCTTTCAGAGGAAAATACTTCGGAAAATAATCCCGAAAATTAATTAAAAAAAATCTACCATCTCAATAGGTGGTAGATTTTTTTATGTAATTGACTTTAACACGTTAAAATGTTAAAATTGTTATATTTTTTTAATAAATATATTCATAGGGGGATTATTATGAAAATTAAAAGATTTTTAGGACTTACCTTAGCTTTAGCTATGGCAGTTACAGGCTCAATTACAGCCTACGGTAATGAGGCAGGCTCAAATGTTCAATTGTATGAAAGTGAGTTTGTATATTATGCGGTTGAAGGCGGCAATATCAGATTTGATAAGTCTACAGGTGCTGTTTATGATTGTGAAAGCTCTGTTACAGCTGCCCTTATTCCCGAGAAAATTGACGGGGTAACCGTACAAAAAATTGGAAATTATGCCTTTGATAACTGTACTAATTTAAAAACAGTTGTTTTGCCCGATACGGTAACATCAATAGGTATAAGCTCCTTTGAGGAATGTACGGCACTTGAAAGTATATAATTATCCGAAAACTTAGAGTTTATTGATACCTATGCTTTTTTCTATTGTACTTCTTTAACTAATATTAATTTGCCTGAGGGCTTAACTACCGTAAATTCATGGGCATTTTACTATTGTACAGGCTTAGAAACCTTAACCCTGCCATCTACCTTACATACTATGGGTGAAAATGCCTTTGATAATTGCAAAGGCTTAAGCAGTATTCTCATACCGGGAAGCCTTAAGACCATACCAAAACGTGCTTTTAATTACTGTACAGGTTTGGAGGAGGTAATTATATCAGACGGTATAGAGGTTGTAGGTGAAGGAGCCTTTAATAATTGCCAAACCTTAAAAAAGGTAGTTATGGCTGATAGTGTAAAAACCTTAGAAAAAGATACTTTTTACGGTTGTTCAAAATTATCCGATATAAAGCTGTCAAATAATTTAGAGTTAATAGGTGATAGTGCTTTTACAAGCGGTTACGCCTTAACAAATATAACCATACCCGATACGGTAACAACAATGGGTGCTTATGCCTTCAGCTACAGCGGTTTAACAACAATAGATATACCTTTAAACGTTAAATCAATACAGGGCAATACTTTTAATGGTTGTAAAGACTTAGAGAGTATAAATGTAAATGAGGAAAACCTTACTTACTCTTCCTTAGAGGGAGTGTTGTTTTCAAAGGATAAAAAAACTCTTATTTTTTATCCCTGCGGAAAAAAGGATACGGAATATTTTATACCTAATGAAGTAACAACTATTAATTCAAGCTCTTTTTCATACATAACTGCTCTTGAAACTGTGATTATATCAGGTAATATAACGGATTTGCCAAGCAACTTTTCAGGCTGTACAGCCTTAAAAATCATAGTTGTACCTGATAGTGTAACTACTGTAAACGACTTTATTTTCTATGGTTCTGATTTTACCAAAATATACACCCATAAAAATTCAGTCTTTGAAAATAGGGTAAAGGAGAACACATATAAAGCCTATACAGATGATGTAATTTTCTACTTAGGTGATATGGACGGTGATAAAATTATTGAAAAATCAGACAGTGCTTCCGTAATAAGAAAGGCATTTGATGCTTCCTCCGTAACAGGTACAGAAAAATATATTGCCGATGCAAACTGTGATAATGCTGTTGATATTTTAGACGCCGTACATATTCTTAACCGTACCGATGCTTAATTTTTAAACTATGGGTAGGAACTTATAAAAGGTGAATTTTTATGAATAAAAAGATATGTGCTTTATTTAGTTTTGTAATTATTTTATTTTGCTTCAGCACTGTTTACGCAGAAACTTCTTCTCAGGAGAAAAATATGGCATACAACAGCCAAACAGCCTATGCTGTTACGGGAGGCTATATTTATTTTGATGAGGCTAAGGGAGCTATAACAGGCTGTGATGACAGTGTAATTATTGCAGATATACCCTTGGAAATAAACGGTGTAAAGGTAACCTCTATAGGCAACGGTGCCTTTGAGTTTTGCCAAAACCTTACCTCCGTTACAATTCCCGACAGCGTAACAAGTATAGAGGATTATGCCTTTTCGGAATGTGGCTTATCAACCATATTTGTACCTGAAAGTGTTACTTATATAGGTAATGGAGTATTTTCCTTTTGTAATTCCCTTGAAAGTGTAACCATGCCAAACTGTATTGAGGATACTTATGCCGAAGCTTTCAGCTCCGATAAAAAAATGGAAACATTAATTCTTACAGGCGGCAGCAGAGGTATTAAGGCAAATGACTTTATAAATATGGATAATTTTAAATCCATAACCTTAAATAATAACTGTCCCTATATAGAAGAGTCAGCTTTCAGCGGTTGTACAGGTTTAAGCAGTATTACTATTCCCGAAAGTGTAAAGACTGTCGGTAATTCTGCCTTTTCAGGCTGTACGGGTATAAACAGTATAACCCTGCCAAGCACTGTTGAAACTATAGGCGAGGGTGTCTTTTCAGGCTGTACCTCTCTTACAAGTGTAACTATGCCAAATAATATCAGCGGTACTTATGCCGATTTTTTCACTGATTGTACCTCTCTTAATGAAATTATCCTTAACGGCGGTAAAGAGGAAATTGCCCAAAAAGCTTTTTACGAAATGTCAGGCTTAACAAATATAGTTATAAATGATAATTGTAAGGCTATAGGGGATTATGCCTTTGGCTATTGTAAGGGCATTACCTCTGTTGACCTGCCTGAGGGTCTTTTAACCATAGGTGAACGCTCTTTTCAGCAATGTACGGGCTTAAAAACCATTGTCTTTCCTAAATCGGTTACCAAGGCAAGCCGTTTTGCCTTTGAATATTGTACCTCTCTGGAAAGTGCAACAATTTTAAGTGATATGTATATGGGTGTATATTTATTTGATTGCTGCACTAATTTAAAGGTTATGAATTTCGGAGCTGATGTTAAGGAAATGGACCTTGAGAAGGTAAGGCTTTGTCAGTTTATACAGGAGTTTAATGTTGACCCTGATAACAGTACTTACGCAACAGTTGACGGTATTCTTTACAATAAGGCTGTGACAGAGCTTTTATACTATCCTATGAATAAGGTCGGTACAAGCTTTAATATTCCTCAAAGTGTAACTACCATAGCAACTAAGGCATTTTACTCTTCTTCTGAGCTAAGCACCGTAAACATAGGCGAAAATGTAAGCTCAATAGTCTATGATAGCTTTACCAATTGCAGCGGTATGACTGCCGTAAATGTTGACCAAAATAACAGTAATTATGCCTCTGTCGAGGGAGTTTTGTTTAACAAGGCTAAGACAGAGCTTATAAAATACCCTGAAAATAAGCAGGCTGCAGCCTACACCATTCCAAAGGGTGTTAAGGTTTTAGGCTCTTGTGCCTTTGACGGTGCAAAGCATCTTAACAGTGTAATAATTTCAGAGGGTGTTACGGATATAAATGAGAATTGCTTTTATTTTTGTAATAATATAAAGACCGTAACTCTCCCTTCTACCCTGATTAATATAGGCGAGGATGCCTTTAACTATGTTGACTTTGAGAACGTAGTTATTCCTGACGGTGTTAAAACCATAGGCGGCGGTGCCTTTTATAGCTGCAGCAGCCTAAAAACACTTACAATACCCAAAAGCGTTACAAGCATAGGTGTATATCCTGTTTACTACTGTACAAACCTTGAAACAATCTATTGCTATAAGGGCAGTGTAGCCGATAATGCAGAGCTTTATAAGGTAAATTATGACAATACTCATAAGGTCAATATTGTCTACCTTGAGGAAGAAAGCACTTCGGAAGGTACTACAACAGACAGCATATCCTACAGGATAGTTGGCAATAAGCTCTATATTGACGGTAAAGGCAAAATGGATAACTATGATAACTCTACTCCTCCATGGGAGCCGTTTAAGGCAAGCATAACCCATATTATATTCGGTTTTGAGGTTGAAAGCATAGGTAATTCAGCCTTTAAGGACTTTGTAAGCCTTACAAGGGTGGATATGGCAACAGGCATAACCCAAATAGGGGATAATGCCTTTAAGGGCTGTGAATGGCTTAGAGTTGTTAAAATACCCGATACGGTAACAAGTATAGGACAGTCTGCCTTTAAAGGTGTATGGCAATATGCTGCAATCTATAACTACTCGGATGTTGAAATTACACAAAGCAATTATGTAGGCAGTGACATTAATGTTATTAACTGTGACTTTATTTACGGAGATGTTGACCTTGACGGAGTAATTACCGCAAGCGATGGTGCAACAGCTCTTTCAAAGAGCCTTGATAATACCTTTATACCTGAAATTCAGCGTTATGCAAAGGAATATACCAATTATATTGATGTAAACGGTGACGGCAGTATTCTGGCAGATGATGGGGCTAATATTCTGCAAAAGGCACTTAATCCCGGCTTTATATTCTCGGCAGAGCCTTAATAAAAGCATTTCAGACGGTGGAAAAATTTCACCGTCTTTTTTAGTGTAAAAAGTAATTTTTTTCCGAAAATCTATTGTAATTAATATAAGCTTGTGATAAATTAATAAATATGGAGTTTGTAAATTTATTACAAATTGATTTAAAATTACCATAAATATTTATAACAATATTAATCAAGACGTGCTAAAGTCTTAGTTTATGTGTAAAAAACTGCTATCTTCCCCGAGAGGGCAGTGAGATAGCAGAAATTTATATTTAGAAGGGGAGTTTTATTATAAAAAAATATTTAGCAGCGTTTTTAAGCCTTGTAATGGTAACCTTATGTATAGACCTTGTATATGCTGATATTTCTGAGGACAAGGCTATAAGCTAATATGCAGATGATATCGCTACCTCCGATACAGTTATAGCTGTTACAGGGGACAATATTTACTTTAACGAGGCAACAGGGGAAATTATATACTGTGATAAAACTGTTACCAAGGCAATTATCCCAGAGAAAATCAATGGTGTTAATGTTACAAAGATAGGTAATAATGCCTTTGAGGGATGTACACAGATAACAGAGCTGGTTATACCGGAGGGTGTAACCAGCATAGGTATATATGCCTTTGCAGAGTGTAGATCCTTAGAGAGGTTTGTAATTCCGGATACAGTAACAAGTGTAAATAATCATGCCTTTGAGGGCTGTATAAATCTAAAGGAGATAGTTATACCGGATAGTGTAACATATATAGGTTCATATATATTTGAATATTGCAAAAGCTTAGAAAGTATTAAAATTCCGGAGGAAGTAACATCCATATATAGCTCCTAATTTGCCAGCTGTAGTAGTTTAACCAATGTGGTAATTCCTCAGTCTGTAACTTTTATTGATGATCATGTCTTTGCTTACTGTAGCTCTTTAAAAACAGTAGAAATTAAAGGCAGTGTAAAAGAGATAGGAGTTAATGCCTTTTATATGTGCCAAGCCTTAGAAAACATAAATTTGCCTGAGGGCTTAGAAGAATTGAACTTTAGTGCCTTTGAAGGCTGTACAAGTCTTAAGGAGATTACAATACCCAAAACCATGAGGGTAATAGAAAGCATATGCTTTTTAAATTGTACAGGCTTAAAGAGTGTAACAATAAGTGGTAACCCATTGATGAATATTAAATCTTCTGCTTTTGCTAATTGTACTGGTCTTGAAAGGTTGATAATATCAGAGGATGTTACATATATTTATGACAATGCCTTTTATAATTGTACTGCCTTAAAAAGCTTGGAGCTATCAGCAGGTATAGCCCATATAAACTACAATGCCTTTAAGGACTGTAGCAGTCTTAAGGAAATTTATATACCCGATACGGTTACAACCATAGGTACTTTGGCCTTTGAGGGCTTAGCCGAGGGAGCAGTTATAATACAACTATTCCGATGTAGATATAACTAAGGAAATCTGCGGTAATGCAACTGTTGTAAATCGTGACTTTATTTACGGAGATGTTGACCTTGACGGAGTAATTACCGCAAGTGACGGTGCAACAGCCCTTACTAAAAGCTTGGATAATACCTTTACACCTAAAATCCAGCGTTATACAAAGGGATATACCAATTATATTGATGTAAACGGTGATGGCAATATTCTGGCAGATGATGGGGCTAATATTCTGCAAAAGGCATTGGATAATACCTTTATCTTTGAAAGAGAAGAGGCAAATTGACAGGCAGAATTGATAAATTTAAAAATCTTACCTCTAAGATTTGAAAAAAATTTAAAAGCATTGCTTTCGGGCTGTCGATAAGTCGACAGCCCGAGTTAAATTTAAAAAGTAACGTAAAAATGGTAAAAATAGTTTTCTCACAAGAAAATCTGAATGAATTTTTGTGTCTTGTAAGAGAATATACAAACGCTGTTTTGTCAGAGAGAAATGAAGTAAGCAAAACCTTATCCTCTCAGTATTTGGAAGATGAGCTTAAACATATAGAAAAAAATATGCATATTTTATGGAATTATCCTTGTGAAAAGCAAAATAAGTCTTATATATTTTTTTCTCAACACCCAATAGGTTTAATTCTGATTTTACTATGTCACATAACAAGTATTTTAATTTTAAAATTATTTTTTTAAATTTTACTTGACATTTATATTTTAATATATTATACTTATAAAGTCGCTGATGAATAGCATTTATGTGGCCCGGTAGCTCAGCTGGTTAGAGCGCTGGCCTGTCACGCCAGAGGTCGAGGGTTCGAG
>CATZZP010000017.1 GCA_958426775.1 uncultured Bacillota bacterium | reverse complement strand
AGCTGGTTAGAGCGCTGGCCTGTCACGCCAGAGGTCGAGGGTTCGAGCCCCTTCCGGGTCGCCACTATTATTTTCTTTTAATCAGCTATTTTCTTTGTATCATAAAGAAAGTGTTGACGAAAAGATACGGGAGCATAGCTCAGCTGGGAGAGCATCTGCCTTACAAGCAGAGGGTCATAGGTTCGAGCCCTATTGTTCCCATTTATATTATGCCGGTGTGGCGGAATTGGCAGACGCAAGGGACTTAAAATCCCTCGGGGGCAACCCCGTACCGGTTCGAGTCCGGTCACCGGCATAAAAGGCTTGGGTTTTTCCAAGCCTTTTTTATTTTAAAAGCTTGTTTTTACTGGAAAAATAAGCTTAAGACCCCATATTAAACAAGGTCTTAAGCTTTTGCCGTTAATTAATAAAAGTGCTTATTTTTAGCGGATATTTAATAAAATTAAAGCTTTTTAATCAGCCCTCATATCTTTTTATATAGGCGATGCCTGCGGCACTTGTACCTACGTGAGAGCCTATTGTTGAGCCTATAAAAAAGGTAGGCACGGCTTCCTTAAATGTTTCGGAAAGCCCGTCAACATCACCTGTTTGAGGGAAATTTATAATTCCGTAGGCATAGGTATTGCCGTATTTTTCATAAATTTCTCCCGCTATTTTTTTTATCTCGGCTGCGGCTTTTTTCCTGCCCCTTATTTTTGCGGTAGGTAAAAGCTCGCCGTCCTTTACCTTAATAACGGGCTTAATATTTAAAAGTGTGCCTACAAGGGCTGAAACCTTGCCAATTCTGCCGCCCTTTTGCAAATAAGTTAAGTCGTCAAGTATAAAATCCACCTGACCTGTTGTTTTAATTTCGTTTAATTTATCATAAACAGCCTTAAAATCCAAACCGTTATTTTTCATTCTTAAAGCCTCGTTTACAAGGAGTCCCTGCAAGCCTGCAACAAGTAAGGAGTCTATAACAAGCACCCTTTGCTCCCCTTCGTTAAACTCAAGGGATGCATTATAAGCACTTTGGTATGAGCCGCTTAATTTAGAGGAAATACAAATGCAAAGTACATTTTTACCATTATCAACAGCCCTCTTAAATACCTCACAATAATCGTTTACCGAGGGACAGGAGGTTTTGGGTATAACACCCTCCCTTAAAGCATTATAAAAGTCGTCATGGCTTAAATCAACATTTTCCTTTAAATAATCGGTGCCGTTAAGGGTCACATAAAACGGCACAATTTCTATATTATTCTCCTTAGCATAATCAAGGGACAGGTCTGCGGAGGAATCCGTACAAATAATAAATTCTGACATAGTAATCTCACTTTCTATAGGTAATTTGTCTGAACCATACAGGCTTATAATACCATATAATAAGTAATCAGGCAATAAAAAAAGCTGTTGCAGTTTGTACAACAGCTTTAAATTTTTATAAACTTTGAAGTGCCTCTTTTACAAGCTGACTAACCAGCTTATTATCAGCACGTCCCTTTGTTTTGCCTGTAACAGCACCCATTACCTTACCCATATCCTTAGGAGATACGGCACCTGTTTCGGCAATAACAGAGGTTATAATTTCCTTAAGCTCACTTTCAGAGAGCTGTTCGGGAAGATAAGCCTTTAAGATTGCAATTTTCTTGTTTGCTTCCTCTACAAGGTCACTTCTGCCGCCCTTTTCAAAATCAGGGATAACATCACTAAGCTTTTTAATTTCCTTAGCAATAACCTCGGTAACGATTGTATCGTCAGCCTCAATCTGCTTATCCTTTTCAATCTGTAAAACACCTGCACGCACCATCTGGACAATTTCCTTCTTAACGGTGTCCTTGTCCTTCATGGCTTGCTTAAGGTCGTTAAAAAGCTGATCCTTTAAAGACATAATATCATATCCTTTTCAATAACATAATCAGTTATACTTACGCTTTCTGGCAGCTTCAGACTTCTTCTTACGCTTTACGCTAGGCTTATCATAATGCTCTCTCTTACGAACCTCGCCCATAATACCTGCTTTAGCACAGTTTCTTTTAAAACGACGAAGTGCACTATCAAGAGATTCATTTTCTTTTACTCTAACCTCAGACACGAATTTCCCTCCCTCCGGTTACCTTTTAAGTGCACACCCCGGTTGAGTGTACCGACACCGGCTGTCTGATTTAATATAAAAAGCTTTACAGTATCATGCACACCCTCTGGAGGGGGATTTACTTACATAAATAAGTAAAACAGCACACTATAAGATTATACACAATAAAATCCAAAACGTCAACCTTATTATAAAAAAATTTTAAAAAATTACATAAATTAAACATAATTATCCGCTTCGGAGGGATAAAATTTATACTTTATTCACAGTTTTTCAAACTCTGTCAACAAGCCCTCAAATACTTTAAGGGCGTCCTCTATAGGCTTGGGTGAGGTCATATCCACTCCCGCACCCTTTAAAAGGTCAATAGAATATTTTGATGAGCCTGATTTTAAAAACTCCAGATATTTTTCTGCACCCTTATTATTAAGTATGCTTTGGGAGAGGGCTATTGCGGCGGAATAGCCCGTTGCATACTGATACACATAAAAGGCTGTGTAAAAGTGAGGTATTCTTGCCCATTCCCAGGCAATTTTCTCATCATACACAATCTCACTGCCAAAGTATTTTTTGTTAAGGTCAAGATAAATTTCATTAAGGCTGTCAAAAGTAAGTGCTTCACCGCCTTCAATTTTTTCATGAGCAATTAATTCAAACTCCGCAAACATAGTCTGCCTGAAGAGAGTACCCCTGAACTGCTCCATAAAGTAGTTTATAAGGTATGCCTTAAAGGTTTTATCCTCTGTTGTTTTTAGTAAATGCTCCATTAAAAGTGCCTCGTTTACCGTTGAGGCAACCTCTGCCACAAAAATAGTGTAATCCCCGTAAACAAAGGGCTGATTTGACCAGGTGTAGTGGCTGTGCATAGCGTGTCCCATTTCGTGGGCAAGGGTAAACATAGAGTCTACCTTATTGTTGTAGTTAAGAGATACAAAGGGGTGACAGCCGTAAGCTCCCCAGGAATAGGCACCGCTGCGTTTACCATGATTTTCGTAAATATCAACCCAGCCCTCGGTATTCAATGCCTTTTCAAGGGTGGTTACATACTCCTCTCCTAATGGCTTGCAGGCTTTTAAAACCTCTGCCTTAGCCTCCTCATAGGTTTTTGAGGTATCCGCATTATCAACTATAGGGGTGTATAGGTCGTAAAAGTGCAGTTCATCTACACCAAGCCTTTTTTTACGCAGCTTAACATACCTTTCCATAAGGTGTAAATGCTTGTTGACCGTTTCAATTAAACTTTTATAAACAGAGGTTGGAATATTGTTTGCAAAAAGCATACTCTCAAGGCTTGAATTATAATTTCTTGCCCTTGAATAGGCAATATCCTTTTTAATTGAAGAGGTGTAAACGGCGGCTAAGGTGTTTTTTTGCTTGTAATAGGTATCATAGTAAGCCTCAAAGGCTGATTTCCTTAATGCTCTGTCACTGCTTTCCAGATAGGAGATATATGTGCCGTGGCTTAAGGTGTGCTTTTCTCCCTTGCTGTCGGTAATTTCAGGGAACACCATATCTGCATTATCTATCATATAAAAAATATTTGAGGGTGCAGAGCCTACCTCGTAAAAGCCTGCCAAAAGCTCCTCCTTATCCTTGGATAAAATATGCTCCCTGTTTCGCAAAATATCCCTTATATAGTGGTCATAAAGGCTTAAAGGCTCTTTTTCAAGCTCTGTCAAAAGAGCTTTTTCATCCAGGGCTAAAATTTCCGGTTCAACAAAGGCGGTTGCCGATGAGGAAAGGGTTATCAGCCCCTCCGCCCTGTCGTTCATAGCCTGATAAAAGCTGTTTGTGCTGTCCTCATTTGCTCTTAAGCCTGCATATACATAAAGATATTCAACTCTTCTTATAAGGCTGTCACGGTTTTGAAGTAAGGCATAAAGATTTTTAAGGGTAACTTCTTTATTTAAGCTGAATTTTTCAATATCCTTATTAACCGTTTCAAGCTCTCTCTCCCAAGCCCTGTCATCGGGAAACATATCGGTAATTTTCCATTTAAATTCCTCTTTAATCTCATTTCTTTTAAGCATAAAACTTGCCTCCTAAAACAAAAAAAGCTATTGATATATTTGACTAAGCATAGTATAATTATAATATAAATTTGTAAAAAATAAACAGAAAAATTTATTTTTTATTAAGGAGGTATTTTTATGGGTTTAAAGGTGTTGATTGTAGCCTCCGAGGTTTCTCCTTATGCTAAAAGCGGTGGCCTGGGTGATGTTATAGGGTCCTTGCCCAAGGAGCTTAAGGCTAAGGGTGTAGACGTAAGAGTTGTTTTTCCTAAATATCGCACTATTAAGGAGGATTACTTAAGGAGCTGTGAGTATATTTCATCTTTTGATATAAATCTGGACTGGCGAGTGCAAAAGGCAGATATTTTTACTTTAAACGCTGCTCCCGTTCCTACTTATATGATAGGTAACGACTATTATTTCGGCAGAGGGGGGTATTACGGCTACGGTGATGATAACGAAAGGTTTGCCTTTTTCTGTAAGGCATCTATTGAGTTTTTGGACTATATTGATTTTATCCCTGACGTTATCCATTGTAATGACTGGCAGACAGGTCCTATCAGTATTTATATTAAGGACGTATATTCCAAGCTAAAGTATTTTTCAAATATAAAGACGGTATTTACTATTCACAATATACAATATCAGGGTATATTTACAAAGGATACTCTCCGTATGATGGACTTAAATGACGGCTATTATGTGAACGATAAAATGGAGTTTTACAATATGGTAAACTTCATGAAGGCAGGTCTTTTATACTCCGATATGATTACTACCGTAAGCGAAACCTACGCTAAGGAAATTCAGACACCTCAGTATGCCTATGGCTTAGATGGTGTTTTGCAGTGTCGCAGTGAGTATTTAAGAGGTATTGTAAACGGTATTGACTACAGTCAGAATGACCCTGCCACCTCTGATAAAATCTATGTTAATTTTGATGTAAACAGCCTTCAGAATAAGGTTCAGAATAAGCTTAAATTACAGGAGGAATTAGGGCTTCCCGTTCGTGAGGACGTGCCTATGCTTGCCATTATTTCACGTCTTGTTGACCAGAAGGGTATTAACCTTATTTTACAGGTTGCAAATGAGCTTTTAAGCAGGGATATTCAGCTTGTGGTATTAGGTACGGGCGACAGCCATTATGAGGGTATTTTCAAGGACTTAGGCTATCGTTATCCCGATAAGGTAAGTGCAAATATTCTCTTTGATGATACTCTGGCACAAAAGATTTATGCATCAAGTGACATCTTCCTTATGCCAAGCCTTTTTGAGCCTTGCGGCTTAGGTCAGCTTTTTGCCATGAGCTATGCCACAATACCTGTTGCAAGGGCAACGGGCGGTCTTGTAGATACAATTAAGCACTATAATTGGGAAACCGGTGAGGGTACAGGCTTCCTCTTTAATGATTATGACTGCGGCGGACTTATGTGGGGCATAAATGAGGCTCTTAATGTTTACTATGATAAGGACAGATGGTACGGACTTATGAAAAATGCTATTTCCGAAAGATTTTCATGGGGAAACAGTGCAGATAAGTATATTGAGCTTTATGAGTCTTTAATTGAGAAGTAATAAAAATGGGGTTGCCTTGTGCAACCCCTATTTTAAGCCTATATATCCTAAATAAAACTCCTTTTTCCTGTAGATTTCGTCAAACTTATTTTTGGTGCCTACAGGGGTAAATTTATGTGGTTTGCCGTAATACTTTACTACAAGGCTTATATATCTTTTAGGATACATTAACAGGGCATATAGTATGGAAAGCTCTCTGTCACTTAAGGGATTTTGTGCGGTATATTCCCATAAAATTTCATCAAGAGTTAAATAGTCCCGTTCATTGGAGGCATACTTGCGGATATATCTTGTAACAAGCTGTGTTATGTCCTCTGTAAAATGCCCGTATTTAAAAAGCTCCCAATCGGTAAAAACAATATCTCTGCCTACAAAAATATTGTCCTCCTTAATTGCACCGTGTATAGGGCATACACTGCTGAAGGAAAGTCCCTCAAGAGTGTTTAATGCCTTTTGAGCCAAATCATAAAAATCACCATAGTGCCTTATAAGGTCTAAATCCGTGTCAGTTAAGCGTTTGGAACAGCCTAACTGCTTTTTTATTGCCTTGAAACGGGTAAAGGCTTTTCTATAATCCCCCAGTATATCCTCTCCTGTATGACTTATCTGCTTTAACAGCCTGTGCATACTGCCCAGAGTGGCGAAAGCTGCTCTTACGTTAGTGCTGTTTTCAAGCTCTAAGCTCTGTCCACGCACGGTTTCCGTAAGTATGTAGCTGTTTTCCTCACCCTCAAGGGTCAGCCTGCCGTCCGGGGCTGTAAAAAGCCTGTCACATACCTTTAAGCCGCCGTTAAATAAGCATTCCTTTATTTCATAAAGCTCCTTAAGCTTATCCTCGTTTAAGGTGGTGGGTATAAGCCTGTAGTCACCCTTGCCTGTCTTTACCGTATAATAATATTTGGTTTTATATACGCAGTTTGCTTTTAAACCAAAGCCCTCTGCAATTTTCATCATATCTTCCATAATCTCACCTGCAATTTAAGCTGTCTTTTTTCTGTTCAGGTAAAATATATGCGTGAATTTGGATTTTTATTTATAAAATCAGGTAAAATTATAGTTTTTAAAAGATGGATTATTATATATTTTTCCAATTATAAGGAAATCCCATAGCGTTAAGTATCTCATCATTGCTAATGGTTTTAATTTTAGAGCTTACATTATTTACAGCATCGTTTAATTTGTTTTTTAAATTGCTGAAATCATCCTCTGAAAGAAGTATTTTTAAAGCAATTACAGCGGCAAATAAATCATTTTACCTAAAACAAAACGTCCTTTTTTTGCGGGTATAAGAAGACTTACGTGATATGAGGTATCATTTAAGGATTTTTTTGACCTATAACAAAACAATCTGTTACCGTGAGCAGAAAAGTTTCTTATATCGGTTAGGTATTTTAAATAGTTTTCCAAATTATGAGGCTGTATATTAAATTCTTTTGATACTTTTGTTTTTTCGGTTGGTTTCATTAAACAGTAAAATTTACTCATTGTACCTAAAGTTAAAATATTGATTAAAACCCATAACGGAATATATCCGTAAGTATTAAGGTAATGTGAAATACAAGGGTCATTTGTGCGTGAAGCAATTTGTTTGTTAATTTCCGCAATTAATTCAGGTATAAATTTATCGGATTTTGAAAGGCTTGTATCAAAATTAATGTATTTTAAGTAATTATCATGACCATAGACTTCAGAAAAGTAATAGAATATTATACTTTTTATGCGAGTTTCTATTTTCAGTATAAAAGACATAAAGATTTCTCTTAATACCCTATCAAATTCATACAAAGCATATATTTCTTGCAGAGTAGTGTTTGCTTTATAACATTCTGTACAATTACCAGTATTGTTTTTATTTGTAAACGGCTCCTTATATCCGTTAATAAGGCTGTAATATCCAACGTTTTGCAATACTTCTTTTGCAAATTTTCTATCATCTTCGTTTGAAATATTTACCCCTCGACTAATTAAAATATTAATTTGCTCTTCGTATGTAGTAAAAATTTTATCTTGTATAAAAGCCTCCCATAAAAAAGACCCCGGGCCCGAAGGACACCGGAGTTCGTTCCAAATTATTATATAAAATTATTCGAAAATTATTCCTCTTTTGTAACATTATAATACCATATTTACAGAGTGGTGTCAATTTAATTTTAATATAAGCACCTCTAAAAGTCAATAAAAAGGGCATAATAACAAACAAGCTTCATTTTATTTTATATATTTACAAAACCTTTAATTTTATATTGAATATTTTGCTTTTTTGTGGTTAAATAGATATATTGGAAACTGTTTGTATTTTGATTGGAGGCAATTTTATGTGTGGCTTTTGCGGCTTTACAGGCAACATAAACAACAGGGAAGATGTTATTAACGATATGATGAATAAGATTATTCACAGAGGTCCCGACAGTGCAGGTGTACATTCTGATGAGGACGTAACCCTTGGCTTCCGCCGTCTTAGCATTATTGACCTGAGCGACGGCTCACAGCCCATGTACAATGAGGACAACTCCCTTGTTATTGTGTTTAACGGTGAAATTTACAACTATCAGTCTATAAGAGAAGGGCTTATTGAAAAGGGGCATACCTTTAAGACCCATGCAGATACCGAGGTTCTTATCCACCTTTACGAGGATAAAAAGGAGGAAATGCTAAACGACTTAAGGGGTATGTTTGCCTTTGTTATTTATGATTTAAAAAACAAGAAGCTTTTTGCCGCAAGGGACTTTTTCGGTATTAAGCCCTTTTACTATGCACAGGTAAAGGGCAACCTTATTTTCGGCTCTGAAATAAAGAGCTTTTTGCCTCACCCGGATTTTAAAAAGGAGGTAAACCCCGTAGCACTTGAAAATTACCTTACCTTCCAGTACTCCGTTCTTGAGGAAAGCTTTTTCAAGGGTGTGTACAAGCTTATGCCGGGTCATTACCTTACCTATGAAAAGGGACAGGTTAAAACACAGAGATATTTTCAGCCTGAGTTTAAGCCTGAGCAGGCAGGTCTGCAGGATACCATACAAAAGGTTGAGGACGTTATGCAAAACTCAATTGAGGCTCACAAGGTCAGTGATGTTGAGGTAGGCTCCTTCCTTTCAAGCGGTGTTGATTCAAGCTATGTAGCTGCTACCTTTAACGGTGACAAGACCTTTACCGTAGGCTTTGACTATGAAAAATATAACGAGATTGGCTATGCGGAAACTCTTTCCGAAAAGGTGGGTATTGAAAACTACTCTAAAATAATTTCAACTGATGAATACTGGGACAGCCTTAAAAAGGTGCAGTACCATATGGACGAGCCTCTTGCAGATCCCTCTGCAATTGCACTTTACTTTGTAAGCCGACTTGCCTCAAAGCACGTTAAGGTTGCTCTTTCAGGCGAGGGTGCAGATGAATTTTTCGGCGGCTACAATATTTATAAGGAGCCTATGGACCTTGCTATTATGCACGCTTTGCCTAAGTTTGTCCGCAAGGGTCTTGCAGGCATTGTAAAGGCATTGCCCTTTTCCTTTAAGGGTAAAAATTATATTGTAAGAGCCTCTATGGATTTAGAGGACAGATTTATCGGTAACGCTAAAATGTTCTCTGAAGAGGAAAGAGAGTCAATCCTTAAAAATCCTACAGGCAAGTATAACCACAGAGAGATTACAAAACCCTACTATGATTTTACAAAGGGTCTTGACGATGTAACACGTATGCAGTTTATTGACCTTAATTTGTGGATGGTTGGCGATATTCTTCTTAAGGCAGATAAAATGAGTATGGCAAACTCCCTTGAGGTAAGAGTGCCGTTTCTTGATAAAGAGGTATTTAAGGTTGCCTCTAAGATACAAAGCGACTATAGGGTAAATCGTCAGGCTACAAAGTACGTATTCAGAATGGCAGCTAAGGAGCATTTGCCCGAAGAGGTTGCCTCAAAGAGAAAGCTGGGCTTCCCTGTGCCTATAAGGGTATGGCTTAAGGAGGATAAGTACTACAATATAATTAAGGAGGCATTTTCAAGCCCTGCCGCTGAGGAATACTTTAACAGTGACAAGATTATTGCCTATCTTGATGACCATAAAAACGGAAAATGCGATAACAGCCGTAAAATCTGGACAATTTATATGTTCCTTATATGGCATAAGGAGTTTTTTGAAGAGGATAAGGCGGCTTAAGCCAAAAGGGATAGTGTTTGCTATCCCTTTTTTGTATATAGTATAAATAAGGGTAAATAATAATATCAGGCAAAAAATGTTCAGTATATCGGACAAATTTTGTGATATGATAAAAAAAGTACACTGTAGTGAACAAAATTAACAAAAAATAAAAAACTGTACAGTGTACTGTACAAAATTGTTGACAAAAACAAAAATAATTCTTATAATTAAGGCAGAGAGGTGAGGCTTATGCTTAAAAGAGAAATTTATTTATCCCAAATAAGACCCTTTTATGACCAGGATTTAATAAAAGTAATTACAGGTATAAGAAGATGCGGAAAGTCCGTAATTCTAAAGCATATAACAGAGGAGCTTAAAAGCAATAATATACCCGAGAGTCAAATTATATACATTAATTTTGAATATGAGGATTATAGCTTTATTAAAAATCACACTGATTTACACAACTATGTTACAGAAAAAATAAAAACTCAGGATAAATATTATTTGTTTTTTGATGAAATACAGGCAGTTAAGGAATGGGAGAAGGCAGTAAACTCCTTTAAAGCCTCTAAAAATGTTTCAATATTTATTACAGGCTCTAACAGCGACCTGCTTTCGGGAGAGCTTGCAACTCACCTTGCAGGCAGATATGTAAGCTTTAAGGTTTATCCCTTTACCCTGAAGGAGGTTTGTCAGCTTAAAAATATACAGGATAAGGCAGAAACAGAGGAGCTTTTTAAGGATTATATGATTTGGGGCGGTTTACCTCAAAGGTTTATGCTTACGGATGAGTATCAGGTAAGGACATATCTGTCTGACATATACAACTCAATTATAGTAAAGGACATAATTGCAAGATTTAAAATAAAGGATTTGGATTTATTTAACCGAATAGTGGAATATATATTTACAACACCCTCACAAACCTTTTCCGCCGAAAGCCTGTCGAAATATTTTCTGAGCAAGGATGAAAGAGAGGTTTCTAAAACTACACTCTATAATTATCTTGAATATATGATAAAGGCTATGGTAATAAATAAGGTTGACAGGTATGATGTAAGGGGCAAAAGGATTTTAACAGGCAAGTATAAGTATTATCTGACTGATTTAGGGCTTGGCAGTGTAATGAATGCAGGCAAAAGACCTCAGATGGGTGCATACCTTGAAAACATTGTATACAACGAGCTTATATCAAGGGGCTATGATGTAAAGGTGGGAGGCTTGCCAAAGGGTGAAATAGACTTTATAGCCACCTCACATGCTGAAAGGATATATATTCAGGTTGCTTATATCCTGGCTGATGAT
This sequence comes from uncultured Bacillota bacterium, assembly GCA_958426775.1. Classification (GTDB taxonomy): domain Bacteria; phylum Bacillota; class Clostridia; order Lachnospirales; family CAG-274; genus CALWRD01. The sequence continues at coordinate 35,585 of CATZZP010000017.1, read as the reverse complement.
ATGGTAATTAACAGGGAGTTTGGTGTTTATAAAGATATAGATGATAATTACCCTAAGTATGTGCTTTCAATGGATAAATTTGATTTTTCTCAAAACGGCATTATCCACAGAAATATTATAGACTGGCTGTTAGATAAATAACAAAAAAGCTGATTTTCCCCGTGGAAAAATCAGCTTTTATTTTTTAGCTGAATGACACAAACTCCGTACCGTCTGTTTTCATTCTGTAGAAGTAAAGACCCTTTGTGGCAAACACATAGTTACCGCAAACGGAAAGCTCGGTAGCATTTTCACTGCTTAACAGAGTTAAGGCACCGCCGTTTGCTCCGACTTTGCCTATACCGCTGTCACAGGTAAGGTAGATAAAATCTCCCGCAATATTAAAGCTTTGGATATTGGCAGCACCGCAATCTACCGCTTCTCCTGCACCTGCACCCTCTTTAATACGGTAAAGCTCACCGTTATAGAGATAATACACATATTCTCCGTAAATGCCGTAGTCCTCTATAACATAGCCTGTTATAATGTAGGTTTTGTTTTTACCGTCAAGGGAGAGTTTGCCTATACCCGAATTGTCGGTAAAGTAAAGGTAGCTGTTTGCATAGGTAAGGCTTTCAATATCCTCTGTAACGTTGCCTCTCGGTGTTACCATAGTTTCGCCCGTACCGTTAAACATAACCTTGTATACCTTGCCTAAGCCATTATCGTCAGGCTTAATGAAGTAAATCCAGTTACTGCTGGCACACATATCCGTTATTGTGCCATCCTCAACTATAATCTGAGGTGCGGTTGTACGGGACATTTTACAGATATTACCCTTACTAAGGTAATAGAGGGTACCGTCAATGGTAGTCAGGTCCTGCCCTTCTTCAGCCGAAAGCATCTCCACAGTTCCTGTTTTGTCAGAAATTTCATAAATACCTCTTTCGCCCTTATCTTTACCGATAAAGTAGATATTATCACCGTAAACGGTGGCATATCCCTTGTTTGTGTAGTTAGAGGCAGTGTTGCCTGCCGCCTTAATTTCCGCACTTGGGGCAGGTGAAGCTGCGGAGGTAGTAGCCTGAGTTGTCTGAGTAGTAGCTTCAGTTGCTGTAACGTCATTTGCTTTTTCGCTGCAACCTGCAAGGGCAAGAATAGCTAAAACAGCAAGCGAAAGCTTGTAAAATTTCATTACTGTTCCTCCTTGTATTATTTTCAAATATATAATATAATATTGCATAAATTATTAAAAGTCAAACAAAACTTTATAAATTTGTGCCTATGTGGTAAAATATTGTAAAAGATAATGTAATGAGGTGGATTTATGGACAATAGATTTATTGAATTAGCACAAAATCTGATTAACTATAGCTGTGCCTTAAAAAAGGGCGAAAGAGTCCTTATACAAAGCAATGGCTTTAATGCACTGCCGTTGGTACGTGCCTTGGTTAAGGAGGCATACAAGGCAGGAGCCTACCCTTATGTAGAAGTTACAAGCAATACAATCTTACGTGAGCTTTTGCTTGGTGCAAGTAAGGAGCAGTACGAGCCTCTTGCTGAAATAGACGGCAAAAAAATGGATATGATGGACGCCTATATCGGCATAGGCTGTAACGACAATACAGCAGAGCTTGCCGATGTACCCTCCGAAAAAATGCACCTTTACGGCAGTGTATACTCAAAGCATGTGCATAATGATATAAGGCTTAAGAAAAAGTGGGTGGTTTTAAGATACCCCAATGCCTCTCTTGCCCAGAGTGCAGGTACAAGCCTTGAAGCCTTTGAGGACTTTTACTTCAGGGTATGCAACCTTGACTATTCTAAAATGAGCAGGGCTATGGATAACTTAGTCCGCCTTATGAATAAAACAGACAGGGTACGTATAGTCGGCAAGGGTACGGATTTAAGCTTTTCCATTAAGGGTATACCTGCAATTAAGTGTGCAGGTGAAATGAATATACCTGACGGCGAGGTGTACACAGCCCCCGTTAAGGACAGCGTAAACGGTGTTATTACCTATAATACACCTACTGAATATGAGGGAGTTACCTTTGAGAATGTAAGGCTTGAATTTGAAAAGGGCAAAATAGTATCAGCTGCCGCAAATGACAGTGAAAGAATTAACAGAATATTTGACACAGACGAGGGTGCAAGGTATGCAGGCGAGTTTGCCATAGGCGTAAACCCCTATATTACCAAGGCTATGAAAAATATCCTTTTTGATGAAAAGATACGCGGTTCAATCCACTTTACCCCAGGTAATGCCTATGATGATGCAGATAACGGCAACCGCAGTGCCGTCCACTGGGATTTGGTCCTTATACAGACTGAGGAATACGGCGGTGGTGAAATTTATTTTGACGATGTATTAATAAGAAAAGACGGTATTTTTGTTTTAGAGGAGCTTAAATGTCTTAACCCCGAGGAGCTGATGTAATGAACGTAATTTTAATAGGTATGCCCGGGGCAGGGAAAAGCACCGTAGGTGTAGTCCTTGCTAAAATGCTGGGCTGCGGCTTTATAGACGGCGACCTTGTTATACAGGAAAAAACGGGAAAGCTCCTTCACGAAATAATAGAAGAGATAGGTACAGAGGGCTTTAATGCCTTAGAGGATAAAATAAACTGCGAAATATCCCCCCAAAGGGCGGTTATCTCGCCGGGAGGCAGTGTAATTTACGGCAAAAAGGCTATGGAGCATTATAAGTCCATAGGCAGGGTAGTATTTTTAAGCCTGCCCCTTCAGGAGCTTAAATGCCGTTTAGGCGACCTTAATGAAAGAGGGGTTTCTCTTAAGGAGGGACAAACCCTGGAGGACTTGTATAATGAAAGACTTCCTCTTTATAAGGCATATGCGGATTTTACGGTGGACTGTCACAATAAGCCCTTAAAGGAGGTAGCCTCTGAAATAGCAGAGTATATAAGGGGCAAGTAAGCTTATAAACAAAAGGGAGTAAAAAATAATGAAAATTACCATAGCCTGTGTAGGAAAAATTAAGGAAAAATATTTTGCAGATGCAATAGCTGAATACTCAAAGCGGCTTTCAAGGTATGTTACCCTGGAGATTGCAGAGGTTGCCGATGAAAAATGCCCTGAAAGCCTAAGTTCCAAGGAGGAGCTTGCCGTAAAGGAGGCAGAGGGGGAAAGGCTTTTAAAGGCAATTAAGGAGGACAGCCTTATTATTGCCCTTGCAATAGACGGCAAGAAATACGACAGCGTAGGCTTTTCAAGGTTTTTTGCAGATAATATGGTAGGGGGTGTAAGCCATATTACCTTTGTTATAGGCGGTTCACTGGGGCTATCCCACAAGGTGCTTAAAAAGGCAAATGGCAAAATCAGTTTTTCCGATATGACCTTTCCCCATCAGCTTATGAGGGTAATTTTGCTTGAGCAGATTTACAGGGCATACCGAATTATTAAAAATGAGCCTTACCATAAATGATGACTTGAAGTAATAGGTTATATTTGTTATAATTAGAATGCTGCAGTGTTTATAACATATTAACGAGGTGTTAGTATATGAAAAAGATAAGTCTTATATACAACCCGAATTCAGGTGACAAGAGCTTTAAGTACGAGCTTGACAACTGCCTTAAATGCTTTAACGAGGCAGGCTTTGAGGTGAATATTTTTCGCACCTGTAAATACGGTGATATTGAACAGCATATCCAAAATATAAAGTACGATAAATATGACGGAATTTGCGTATCGGGCGGTGACGGCACAATAAATATGACTGTAAGTGCTATGCTTAAGCACAATATGTCAGATGTACCTGTAGGTCTTTTTCCGTCGGGTACGGCAAACGACTTTGCTTCCTATGTAAAAATTCCAAACGATGCTTTGGAGTGCTGTAAAATAATTATTAAAGGCAAAACTATGCCTGTAGATGTAGGTATGGCTAACGACAGGTATTTTATTAACGTGTGTGCAGGCGGACTTTTTTCCAATGTATCAACGGAGATAAACAAGCACTTTAAGGACGCCTTCGGTAAGCTTGGCTATTATCTTAAGGGTATGGAGCAGATAAACGGATTTAAGCCCATACCAATGCGTATTACAAGCAGCAACGGCACTATTGAGGATAATATAAATTTGTTTCTTGTGCTTAACTCCGGCGGTACGGGAGGCATTGCAAAGCTTGTGCCTGATGCAAGCGTAAATGACGGTCAGTTTGATTTTGTAGGTTTTCGCAATGACTTAATTAAGGACACACCTAAGCTCCTTTTAAGCTTTATTAAGGGTGAATACCTTGACGATAAAAGCGTTATCTACTTCAGGGATAACGATATTAAGATAGAAAATCTGGACCCTAACAATCGTTTTTCCGTAACGGATTGCGACGGTGAGGTAGGTCCCGAAATGCCTGTGGAAATTAAAAATATACATAACGCAATTAAAATTTTTATAAAATAAAGGAGAATTAAAATGGATTTTGCAACGGAAATTGCCAAGCTTATAGCAAGTGCAGTTGATAATATAGAGGTATCTGAAATAAGAGAGGCAATAGAGGTGCCTGCCAACAAGGATATGGGCGACTTTGCCTTTCCCTGCTTTCGTCTTGCAAAGGTATTAAGAAAAGCACCTCCCCTTATAGCAAAGGAGCTTGCGGAAAAGCTTGAAAAGCCTGACTTTATATCTGAAATTCAGGTGGTAAATGCCTACATTAACTTTTTTACAGATAAAACAACCTATGTAAAAGAGGTTTTAAGCAAGGTGCTTGAAAAGAACAGTGACTATATTAAAAGTGATATAGGCAGGGGCAAAACCATTGTTATTGACTACTCCTCACCTAATATAGCAAAGCCCTTCCATGTAGGACACCTTCGTTCAACGGTTATAGGCAATGCACTTTATAACCTTTATTCAGCCTTAGGCTATGACTGTGTAGGCGTAAACCACTTAGGTGATTGGGGTACACAGTTCGGCAAGCTTATTGTTGCCTACAAAAAGTGGGGCGACAAGGAGGCTGTTGAGCGTGACGATATTAAGGAGCTTAGCCGAATTTACGTTAAGTTCCATGATGAGGCTGAAAAGGACCCCTCTCTTAATGACGAGGCAAGGCTTTGGCTTGTTAAAATGCAGGAGGGGGACAGTGAGGCATTAGACCTTTGGAAGTGGTTTGTTGAAATCAGTATGAAGGAGTTTAACCGTATTTATGACAGACTCCATATTACCTTTGACAGCTACGCAGGGGAAAGCTTCTATAACGACAAAATGCAGGCTGTTGTGGAGGAAATTAAGGAAAAGGGCTTACTTACCGAAAGCGAGGGTGCTCAGATTGTTGACCTTGAAAAGTATAATATGCCCCCTTGCCTTATTTTAAGAAGTGACGGCGGTACTCTCTACCCTACAAGGGATATTGCGGCAGCCTTTTACAGAAAGAAAACCTATAACTTCCACAAAAATATATATGTAACTGCCCTTGACCAGAACCTGCACTTTGCACAGTGGTTTAAGGTAATTGAGCTTATGGGCTATGACTGGGCGGCTACAGACCTTGTGCATGTGCCTTTCGGCTTAGTCAGCTTAGGTGATGGTAAATTAAGCACTCGTAAGGGACATGTTGTGCTTATGGAGGATATACTTAATGCGGCTGTTGAAAAGACAACAGGCATAATTGAGGAGAAAAATCCAAACCTGCCCAACAAGGCTGAAATAAGTGAGCAGGTAGGTATAGGTGCGGTTATCTTTAACGACCTTTACAACTCACGTATTAAGAACGTTGTTTTTGACCTGGAGCGTATGTTAAGCTTTGAGGGCGAAACAGGTCCTTATGTACAGTATTCCCATGCAAGGGCATGCAGTATTTTAAGAAAGGCGGGCTTTGAAAAGCCAAAAACAGACCTTGACTACTCCCTTATAAACGATGAGGCAAGCGTAAATGTATGTAAGGTTTTAAGCGAGCTTCCCTCTAAGGTTGAGGATGCTGCGGATAAGTACGAGCCTTATATTTTAACAAGACATATTGTGGAAATATGTAAGGCATTTAATAAGTTCTATAACGAAAATAATATTATGGCAAGTGAGGGTGCTTTAAAGGAGGCAAGGCTGGGGATTGTGTATGCTGTTAAATCTGCAATAGCACAGAGCTTAGCAATACTGGGTATTGCCGCACCTGAACAGATGTAAGGAATATGGCTATGACAAAATTAAAGGTAGCAGAGCTGAACGTACTGGTGGATTATAAGTATCCAACCTTAACAAAGCAGGCAAAGCCCTATATTGCAGAGTTTGAAAAACCTAATATTTCAGTGGCAATTACCGAGGAAAGCTTTAAGGAACTTTTGGCGGAAAATCCCCATTTGTCCGAGGACGATATTGAGTATATCTTTACGGGAGCGGGCTTTTATGAGGCACTTTTGGAGTTTAACGGCTTTATGCTCCACTCCTCAGGGGTTTGCGTGGACGGCTATGCTTACTTATTCTCCGCTGACTCGGGTACGGGCAAGTCAACCCACACAGGACTTTGGCAGCAGTACTTCGGGGAGGATAAGGCACTTATTATTAATGATGATAAGCCTGCAATAAGGCTTGTTGAGGATACTCTTTATGCCTACGGTACACCATGGAGCGGTAAAACCGATAAAAACCTTAATATGCGTGTGCCTGTAGGTGCAATAGTGTTTATTGAGCGTAGTGCAGATAAAAACTATATTTATGAAATAAGCCCTAAGGAGGCAATACCTCTTATTATGGGTCAGACTATAATGCCTAAGGAAAGGGATAAAATGCTTAAGCTTTTAGATGTCCTTGACACCCTTTTAAGACGTGTACACGTGTACCGATTAGGCTGTGATATGAGTATGGACGCAGTTAAAACCAGCTATGAGGCAATAAGGAGAATTTAAAATGAGAGTTAAGGAAGATTATTTATTAAGAAATGTGGCAGGTAGCTTTATTGTAGTGCCTGTAGGTGAAACAAGCCTTGATTTCAGCGGAGTTATTACCCTTAATGAGGTAGGTGCCTTCCTTTGGGAAAAGCTACAGGAGGATACCACAAAGGAGGACCTTGTGTCAGCGGTCCTTGCCGAGTATGATATTGACGAGGCTACTGCCACAGCTGATATTGAGGAGTTTATAGGCAAGCTTAAAGGAGCTGATTTGCTTGCAGACTAAGCAGGTACATCTATCAGACCTTTATGAGGTAATGGCGGAAAAGCTTGACCAAGGGGGAACGGTAAACTTTAACCCAAAGGGTACAAGTATGCTGCCTATGCTGCATAATAACGGGGACAGGGTTGTAATTAAAAAGGCAACAGAGCCTCTTAAAAAGTATGCCTTACCCCTTTACAGGCGTGCTGACGGAGCTTTTGTACTCCACAGGGTGGTAAAAAGGAGTGTTGACGGCACCTATACCATGTGCGGTGATAACCAGTGGCATTTGGAAAAGGGTATAAGCCACAGTCAGATTGTCGGTGTGGTAACCGCCTTTGAAAGGGGCGGTAAAACCTACTCAGCAGATAATAAGCTCTACAGGCTCTACTGCCGTTTTTGGGTGGGTATAAGACCAATAAGACGGCTTATATTCGGCGGCAGAAATAAAATAAAAGCATTATTAAGAAAGGAAAAATAATGAAGCCTGAATTAATAGCACGTATAAATGAGCTTGCTAAAAAAGCCAAGGCAGAGGGTCTTACCCCTGAAGAGATAGCTGAACGCTCCCGCCTGAGAGAGGAATACATAAGGGAGTTTCGGGCAGGCTTTAAGCAGAATATTTTGGATAACCTTTATGTTACCGATGAAAACGGTAATGAGGTTAAGCTTGAAAAAAAGAAAAAATAAAAAGGGAGCTGTTGCCGTACAGCTCCCTTTTTAACGGTCCTTAATTAAAAAAATGTCTAAAGCATATTAAAAAAATTCAGGGCTTGTCTATTGTAAAAAACTAAGGTTAAAACAAAATTCAGCTGAGAGATAGGCTTTTCCGGGGCTTAAAATCAGCCAAGCCAAAGGATATTTTAAGGTGAAAAATAAGTATAGCTTCCGCCATTTTCAATTTTATAATACCGTTTGTTATTAATTATTTTATATTCATCTGTGGTAGGTATTATGCCCTTATCACAGTATATCTCTCCGTTATGCTTATAGGCAACAAGGGGCAGGCGTATGCCTTGGCACTCTCCCAAGCGGTTACAGCTTTCCGCAATTGCATCTAATATTTTAGGCGAGTTTTCGGCTAAGGCATTTCCCTTTGAGCTTGCCCTTGAAATATAGTTAATTGCCTTAATTGAGGCATTTTTATCTGCTAAGCCGTAGAGATGGTCTATCTCCCTTATTGCCTCGTAAATGTAGTATTTATGCCCCTTTTCGCTGTAGGAGGAAACAGATATATTAAGCATCAGGGGCTTGCTTTTTTCAAAGGTTGATAAAACTTCAGCCAAGGGATAGGGGTCTGCAATTATGCCCTTTTCATCGGCACCGTAAAAAAGGTTTAAGGCTACCCAGTCCACATACTCATCGCCGGGATAAAGGGTGGAAAGTCTGTTTGCCTTATCCTGACCTATGCCCCATACCATGGCGGTTTTAGGTGCCTTTAAGTGTATAATATCCGCACAGCTGCGGTAAAAATCCTTATATTTAGGTGAGTCGGAGCAATCAATTTCAACCATTACGGGAAGGTTAAAGCCTGCAAGACAGGAGGCAAGCTCATTAATGCCCTCAGTACCGTAGTCCGTAGGTCTAAGCACAATAAGAGGGAGCTTTCCCTCTATCCGACACTCTGTCATAAAGTCGTAGGGAAAGGGCTTATCCTGACTTAGGTAGTATATGCTTATATTAAGGTTGCTTATTTTCTCTGCTCCCTTTCCGTAAAAGCCCGTTAAAACATAGGCTTCCTCACAGCATACCGTAGGTCTTTCTGCTTTGTCGTAAATGTATATGGCATTGCTTGAGTTAAGATATAGGGTGGTCAGCATTATAAGTAAGGCTCTGTGCAAAAAATCACTCCCTGCTGCAAAGATATGTATTAAGAGCCTCTAAGTAATTAAGCACAATTCCGTTTTGGTTGGGTATTAAAAGGTCCTTGTCAAAGGTTGAATAGGGTATGGACTTTCTGCCGCCTTTTTGAGCATTTTCCCAGTACTCCTTAAGAACCTTAAAGGGCAACAGAAAATACTCCTCAGTTGCCTTAAAGTACACAAGCAAAAATGCAACCCCGCCGTTTCTTTCATACTCCTGCATAAACTCTACCTGATGAGAGTGTACGTTTTGCAGGGGCAAAAGCATTTTAGCCGTTTCCTTTGCATCAAAGCATATGGGTATACCCTGTACCGCACCTATATAGTCTACGGTAGATGCCTGATTAAAGTAGGCTCTTGATATATTTCCCTGCTCTCTGTCAAGCTCAATGGGCGTGATAGGAGTAGGTATTTTTTGTATTATTGCCAGATGACGCTGCTTGTATACCTCATTTGACATATTTATAAGCTCCTCTAAGGTACTGCCTCTCAGTCCTCTTGTTCTCAGGTATCCCATATTTTTTCTCCCTTTAATTTATTTATTGCCCAAAGGGCGGTTTCCTTAAGCACCTCATTTTCAAGAAAGGGCATAATAAGCTCAATAGCTCTCTTATCCTCGCTGTTGCCAAGGGCAATAAGGGTATTTCTGATAATTGTATTTTTGCCTCTCCAACCCATAGCCGTATCACCGTAAAGCTCCTTAAACTCCCTGTTGCTGAGGCTAAGCAGTTTTTTAGCCTCAGGATATGCACAGCCCTCTTTTTCAGCAGGCTCGGGGTTAAGGGGGCAGACCGTACGGCAAATATCACAGCCGTAAATAAAGCTGCCCATAGCACCCTTTAGCTCGTGGGCTATTTCTCCCTTGTACTGGGTAAGATAGGCAACACAACGCTTATAGTCAAAGCCCTTTTGGCTTATTGCTCCCGTAGGGCAGGCATACAAGCATTTTTTACAGCCCGTACACTTATTTGTATGCTTAGGTGAAGGCTCAATTTCAGCTGTAGTAATTATATAGCCGATAAAAAACATTGCACCCAGCTTGTCGTTTATAACTGCATTGTTAAGTCCTCTGCAGCCCAGTCCGCAACGCAGGGCAACAAGGCTGTCGCTTAAAGGACCCGTGTCGCAAAAGTATATATATCTTTCCGTAGTATTGTCAAAAAGCAGATGACAAAGCTCCTTTAACAGCTCCCCCATAACAAGGTGATAATCACGGCCTATTGCTCCTTGGGAAAGCCTTACATACAGCTCCTTATCCGTAGGCTTATTAAACTCAAAATTATAGCTAAGCCCTATTGCAATAAGGCTTTTTGCACCCTCTAAGGCAAGGGAGGGGTCAAGCCTTTCCTCATAGGTATAGCTTACAAAGGGTACAGGCTTTGTAAGTATATCCTTATATTCATAAAAAGGCTCTGCACTGCCTATACCGTATTCAAGCCCCTTTTCAAGGGCAAATTCCTTAAGTTTATTTTTTAAGCTCATCTTTTAAAACACCCCATACATCAGAGGTTTCCAAACCGCTTTTCCATGCGGCAGTACCTGCTATATCATACTCCCATACAAGTTCTAGGCGGAGTTTAAGGCTGTCCGTGTCCTCAAACCAGCATTTATAGGTATTAAAAGCGTCTTTTACCTCTGCATAGTTCTGCCCTGCCTCTTCATTCCATTTAATTATACCGCCTTTTTCTGTCATAAAATCCTTTGCCGCCTTCATACCCATAGCCTTTTGACTAAGCTCGCCTGTTTCATTGTTAATTGTCCATACCCTTGTATAAAAGGGTATACCCAGTATAAGCTTCTCCTTAGGCACATTTTGTGCAAGGGTTGCGGTTATTGCCTCTCTTGACCAGGATATTTCCGCATTGGAGCCTGCCTTGTCGGAGCCTGAATAATGCTGATCATATCCCATTACAATTACATAGTCAAGGACCTCTGCACACTTGCCCCTTTGATAGTGATAGGTCCATGCCTTAGGTACAAAAAAGTCTGCACTTAAGGTAAGTCCCTCATTATGGAGCATAGGTGCAAGCTCCCTTAAAAACTGTACAAAAAGCTCTCCGTCCTCTTTAGGCACTGCTTCAAAGTCAATATTAATACCGTCTAAGTTATAAAGGGAGCTGTAGGCAAGGAGCTGTTTTATTACATGCTCTCTTGTGTCAGGGTCGGAAAGGACTGCGTGGGATATTTCGGAGCTGAAGTTATCCGTCAAAAGTCCCCATACCTTAATACCCTGCTTGTGGGCATTGTCAACATATGCCCTGTCTGCTAAATTACGTATATCCCCATTTGTATTTTCAAAGGAAAACCAGGTGGGACAGATTACATCTACTCCCTCACGTATAGGTATACGCTCATAGTTTGTGTTGGCTGTGCTGTTTGTAACCTGGTCAAAAACAATATTTGCCTTGCCGTCGGTACAGGTCCATACCTGCTTTGGCTCAACCTCCGGGGCGGTGGGTTCAATTGCAGTCATATCACTTATTCGGGAGGTTAATATATAACCGCAAAGTCCGTCAGAGGTGGTTACAAGAGTGTACTTATCCCCCTGTGCAAGTGCCTTGACCTCATCACCCTTTTTAAGCTTTCTTACATTAAGAGATAAGCCCTCAGGGGTGTATTTAAGATATGTAGCCTTTTTTATTGTCCCCTTAAGGTACTGCCTGTCTGTGTAGGTCAGGGTAAGGGTATTGTTTTCCTCATTATAGCTTAAGTCTACGGGATAAAACTGCTCTAAAACCGATGAGGGCAGATACTCCGTATCGTAAACAGGCATATTAAGCTCAAGGGCGTTGCCGTTAAGATACGCCTTGTTATCCTCGGAACGCAGACGTATTACACTTTGGGGAGTAGTTATAATAATTCTGTCCTTTTCCTCAGTACGATAAATATTGCCGTCAATATTCTCCTTAACCAAATCAAAGGGCAGGTAAATTTCACCGTTTTCGTACTTAATTTCAGAGGGCAAAACAGCCTCCTCATTGGTTATATTTATAAAAAGCACCTTCTGTGTGCCGTAATATTTTTTAAAGTCCGCTGTTCTCAGCACGCCTATTAAGCTGTATAGGCAAATTATTACCACAATAAGGCTTAAAAAGGCAAAAATCTGTCTGTGGGGTATACCCTGCCTTAATCTCCGCCTGAGCCTGCGTTTAAATCTGCGTATTACACGCGGAATTACAATTTTATATTTTTGTTTTTTTCTGTTCATAAATATCACTCTCCCTAATCCATAAATCTATTATACACCCAAATATGCCTTATAACATTTACAAAATAATTAAATTTACTTGTTTTTGCGTGGACTTTAGGTTATAATGCAGATATAATGGAAATATTGTCGGAAAGGGGAAGATTTTTGTATGAGCAGATCTAACAGGCGGTTAAACTTAAACAGCGACGAGCCTAAGTTTACCACCCCTCATATGTTAAGGTCCAAACGCAGTGAAAGCCATATGCGTCTTAACCGTATGAGCTACCGTAAGAGAAAAGAGTTTAACAGCACAAGGCTTATTGTTATAATTTTAGCTTTAATTGTTGTCTTTTTAATGTGCTTTATGCTGTGGATGCTTTTACATAAAAACGCACAGTCAGTTAGAATAGATAATGAGCATTTTACTTATATTAAAGATACAAACACTACTACAGAGGAGTTTAATCAGCTCCTTGTTGCCAAGCTAAAGGAGAGAACGGGCAACAACGTACAGCTTAACGAGGTAGTTACCCTTGTGCCTGTTCATGTAAGCAGTAAAAAGGTTGACTCAAATACGGAAAATGTAATTACCTCCGTGTGCAATCAGCTTACCTATAAGCGGGAGGCGGCGGCAATTACCGTAAACGGCGAGGAAAAGGTAATGCTTGCAAACAGTGAAGAGGCAGAAAGCCTTTTAGACCAGATACTTGCAATCTATGAGCCTGAGGATAAGGAGGGGCTTGTAGAGGTTGCCTTTGTAGACGATGTAAAGGTGGAAAGCCGTTTTGTAGAGGACAGTCAGGTTATGACAACCGTTAAGGCGTCGGATATACTTCGCTCCTACAAGACAGAGGCAAAGGTTTATACGGTTAAATCGGGCGATAGCTTCAGCGGTATTGCCTCTAAGGCGGAAATGACGGAGGAGGCTCTCCTTGCGGCTAACCCTACTATCACCGAGGACACCATGCACAAGCTTAAAATAGGTCAGGAGCTTAATATAACAGTGCCTGTGCCTGTGCTTTCTGCCAAGATTGTAAGAGAGGTTAAGGAAGAGGCAGATATTGAAATACCTGAAGAGATAGTAGAAAATGATAAGGAATATACCACCTACCGTAAGGTTCTTTCAGAGGGCAAAAAGGGTAAAAAGGAGATAATTACCCATATTACCTATGTAAACGGCTATGAGGAAAGTCGTGAGGTTGTAAGCGAAAATGTAATTGAGGACGCACAGCCGCGAAAGGTAGAGGTGGGAACACTGCCTGCAAACAGATAAAAATGAGAGGACGGTTTAAAGCCGTTCTCTTTTTGAATAGCAGGACGGTTTTGCTCTGTGAGAAGACCGCAGAGCCGTACCTTTGTTTAAATTCATAGTAAAGCTTAAAAGAGGAGGAAAACATATGAATACTACAGAAGCAATTTTCAGCAGAAAATCAATCAGAAGTTATACCGGGGAGAATATTACAGATGCGGAGCTAAAAGCTATCTTAAAAGCAGGTATGGCTGCACCGGTCGGTATGAAGCAATATGATACTGTGCATATTACAGTAATTTCCAATGGGGATATACTTAAAAAAATTGAATGTGAAACTGCAAAATTAATGGGAAAACCTGAAATGAAGTGTTTCTACGGTGCTCCCATGTATGTCCTTGTTTCAGCAAAAGTCAACTCTATGATGCCGACTGTTGCACATTCTAATGCGGCTATGAATGTACAGAATATGCTTCTTGCCGCAACTGAGCTTGGTGTAGGTGCTTGTTGCGTCTGGGGACCGGTTATTGCTCTTTCGCAGTTATCGGAAATTATGAAAGAACTGCAAATTCCTCAAGGCTTTGTTCCAAGTGCAGGAATTATTCTCGGCAAAACCGATGAGGAATATAATTTGGGCGAAATTCCGGATGACAGAATTTTCGTAAATGTAATTTAAAAGATAATTAACATTTTTGAAAAGAAGGCGGTAAAACGGAGTTTTTTAAATTGCTGTGGAATTTTAATACTACTTTTGCTTATACAATAAAACAAGTGTTAATAAAGATTTAGAACGGTGTTCTGAATATGGCAGATATGTTAAAAGCGAAAGCCATTATGATTTTACAATTACGCTAAATATAGGAACGTTTTTAAATTAGCTTGCTTAAAACCGCAAGCAAACACCGCAATGTAAATTTTTAATATTAGGGGAGTAACAGCACTGTTGCTCCTCTTTCTTTTGTTACAGTTTTCTTAAAATATGGGCATTTCCGTTGAAAAAGTAAAAAAGTTTAGGTATAATTAAAACAGTGTTTTTTCAGAATATGTAAAAGAGTATATAAGAGGTGTAAATATGAAAATAAATAAATTAAAACGGGCTGCGGCTTATTTGCTTACGGCTTTATTCTGTATGCCTGCGGTAGGTGCAAATGCCGCCGCAGGGGACCTGCTTTATGAGGATAAGGAAATTCAGACAATTACAGAGGGCGTTACCTATGAAAAAAGCTCCCGCCTTTATAAGGCAGGCTGGATGGACGTTTATGTGCTTACCATAGACGCTGAAAACGACAATGTAGAGTTTGATGTTATGCAAAGCACAGGGGAGTTCGGCTTAAAGCAGTCGGTTCTGCAAATGGCTAAGGACAACGACCTGCTTGCGGCAGTTAATGCGGACTTTTTCGGAAGTGGTAACCCTTTCAGCTCTATGGGTCAGGTAGTTGAGGACGGCAAAATGCAGTCTGCACAAAATTACTACAACGGCAGTGAAAGCCGTTATGCAGGCTTTTTCGTGGATACGGCAGGGGTGCCGTTTATTGACTACGTAAAGTCCACCATGGGCTTTTACGCAGGCTCAAATGCTGCCTTTGAAATGGGTGCAAAAAATAAAATTACCAATTTTGCAAAGCCTGTTTACTTTGACCGCTACGCTATGACAGACACGGCACAGCTTGATAAGCGTGTGCCGGGGCTTAGTAAAATTGTAGTGGAGGACGGCGTAATTACCAAGCTCAGCTATAAAAGCGAAACCGTAACAATACCTGAAAACGGCTATATTATAGTTATGAATGAGGCAACAAGAGACGCCAAAATGGGCTATTACAACGTAGGTATGAAGGTTACCTTTAATGAGGAAAATAAGCTTGTTTTCAGACCCTCAAAGTCAATCTCCGACATACTTACGGGTGTAACAGGCGGCGGTGAGCTTTTAAGGGCGGGTCAGAATGTGGACCAAGGACTTATAATAGGCAAAAACGCAAGAAATCCACGTACCATGATAGGCGTCAACAAGGATAAAACCAAGGTAATTATTATGTGTATTGACGGACGTACCAACGGCATAGGTGCAACCCATGTTGAGGCGGCTAACCTTATGAGGGAGTACGGTGCATGGGACGCTATCCACTTTGACGGCGGCGGTTCAACCACCATGGTGGCAAGGGAGGAAAACACAAATGAGGTATCTCTTGTAAACGTACCCAGTGAGGGCAGTCAAAGATTGGTGGCAAACGGCTTCGGAGTAAGGTCAAAGGGTACTGATACAGAGCTTAATTCCCTTAATTTGGTAGTAGATGATGACAGTGACGATAACTACCTTTTCCAGGGTGTAAAAACAGGCTTTAAGGTTTACGGCTATGACGGCAACCATAACCCTGTTGATATAAACCTTAATGAGGTTGAGTTCTCCTCCGACTTAGAGGGTACCTGGGAGGATAACTTCTTTACTCCCGAAAAAACAGGCACAGGCACAATTACGGCACAGCTGGGTGATATTACAACAAGGATAAATGTCAGGGTGCTTAAAGCTGCAAATAATATAAGCGTAAGTGTAAACACACCTGTCCTTGATATAGGTCAGTCCACTCAGATAGTGACAGACTGTATTAATGCAGACGGTTACCAGTTAGCCGCAAGTGCCAACACCATTACCTACTCTGTGGATAATGAGCAGGTGGGTACTGTGGAAAACGGCTACTTTGTTGCAAAGGGCAACGGACTTGCCACAATTACGGCTACGGTAAACGGCTTCAGTGCAACAACAAAGGTTGCGGTAGGTAAAACCAAGGAGTCCGTTTACAGCTTTGAAAATACGGCAGATACCTTTACCTCAATTTATTTCCCTGAGAACAGCGGAATTAAGGGCGGCGGTGTTATTTCATCTCTTTCTGCGGCAAAGGATAAATTAAGCGTAAGGCTTGACTATCTGTTTAATGATAATCAGACAACAACCCAGTGTATGTATGCAAGCTTAAATAAGCCTGTATTACTGCCGGAGCATACCTCTGATATAGTTATTGACTACAGAGGTGACGGTTCGGGTAATATGCTTAAGGCACAGATTAAGGACAGTGCAAACAACTACTATAATATAGAAATTACACCTGCTATGACAGATACCGTATGGAGCAGAGCAGAGGTGGCTCTGCCAAGCGAGGCTGAGGGTCCCGTTACAATTGAAAAGTTTTATGTAGCGGCACTTTCCACTTCAGGTACAAATGTAAGAGGTACGGTATATGTGGACAATATTTGTGCTATGGTGCCTGCTTCATCACCTGAAAACCCACCCTCATACTTTACCGATTATATGAATAAGGACTTATCTCAGCTTCCCGCAGGCGAGGATATAACCATATTCGGTCAGACAGCTGCTTACAGCGGTGAGGACAGAGAGGCGGTTGTAAATAACCTCTTAAGCCAAATGTCACAAAATGCAAGGGCTATGCTTTTTGTAGGCAATTCAAGCTTTACAAATACCACAGGCGTTACGGCAGTGCCTTGGACAAACAAGTACTCCGTAAACGGTACGGAGAGCTTTGATATTATAAACATTGCAACGGGTACAGGCTGTATACGTACCTCCAACGCCGACCAGTGGAGATGGATACAGGGCTATTTATCTACCTCACAAAAAAATAATATCATTGTAAATATGGACAGATATATTTGGGGCAGCGGAAATTCCGCTTTAACCGACCCTAAGGAGGCAGAGCTTCTCCACAGCATACTTAAAAAATATGCGACAGAGGGCAAAAACATTATTGTAGTGTCCTCAACAGGCACAACTAACTTTGTAAATGTAAAAGAGGGTGTAAGGTATATTAACCTTGCAGGTCTTTCAGCTAATCAAAGGCAGTATTTAAGAATAAGAGCAGACGGTACAAATATGTACTATCAATTAATTAACAGCTAAGGTGAGTTTATGTCGGAACAAAGTAAAAAAAAGGGAGCTATGGCTAAGGACACCATAGTTTATATGCTGGCAAAGGGCATTGAGGGTATAGTGGGCATTGTTACAATGTCCGTAATGACCTACCTTTTTGCAACTGACCTTATGGGACGGTATGCAACGGTTAATATTGCGGTTACAACCGTTGGTATGGTTTGTATACAGTGGCTTGTACAGTCCTGCTTAAGATATATTAATAAGTATGATATTTTAGGCGAGCAGGAGAGCTTTTACTCAACCGTTGTAGGTGCATGGCTTAGGGTAAATATACTTGCGGTTCTTGCCTTTGGTGTATTGATAGGCATTGTGTATTGGCTTACACAGGTTAGCCCCGCCGTAGCCGGTTTTACACAAAAATATCCCCTTACACTCCTTGCCTTAGGCGGTATGTGGTTTGTTACCTATAATACGGCACAGCTTGTTATTGCCATGCTTGCGGCAGTGCGTAAGGCAAGGCTTAACCTTGTTTTAAGTATGATTACTGTCTGCGGTAAGCTGGGCATAATGTGGGTATTGTGTATACTCTTCGGCAGTCGTCTGGAATGGATATTTTTAAGCTATTTTATAACAGACGGCATAGTGTCGGTTATCGGCATCTGCTCTCTCAGGATTTACCGCTATATCAATAAATCCAAGGAGTCCAAGGAAATTTTAGCAGAGCTTAAAAGCTACGGTATGCCCCTTATGGGCAATATGATAACCACCTCTGTTTTAAATAAATCGGATATTTACATTATAACCTTTATTTTAACCGAGGCGGCGGCAGGTATTTATCAAACCAACTATTCCCTTATAGCTACAGCCTTTACCCTGCTTTCAGCCTCTGTAATGAGGGGCAGCTATCCTACTATTTTAAGGACCTGGAGCGAGGGGGACAAGGCTCTTACCGAAAAGCTCATAGGTGAGGCGGTACGCTTTTATCTCCTTTTAAGCCTGCCTGCCGTAGCAGGTATAGCGGCGGTGTCCGATGTGGTTGCAAGAACCCTCTTTGAGGCAAACTACTTTGAGGGCAATACAATTATGTTCTGGGTAGCTCTGGGTATGATGTTCTTAGGTCTTACAGAGTATGCAATTAAATATTGGGAGCTGACGGCAAATACAAAAGCAATCTTCCGTCGTTCCCTTATAGGCGGTTGTGTTAATGTAGGCTTAAACCTTATTTTTATTAAGCTTTTTAACAGCTACTATGTGGCGGCGGTTACCACCTTTATCGGCTTTTTTGTATACTTTATGCTGGCAAGGCTGGGTACAAAAAACCATATGAAATGGCACCTTAATATAAAAAGCTATGTAAGAATTATTACGGCATCCCTGATAATGTTTGTGACAATAGTTGCAATTAAGGGATTTTTGCCTTATACTAAAATTAATCTGGTGTTATTTATAATTTTGGGTATGATTATTTACGCATTTATGTTATACTTAACAGGAGAAATAAAACAAGAGCTTGCCTTTATCGGGGCAAAGCTTAAAAGAAAATAAATTTAAAACCGAAAGGAAGTATACTGATGAAAAGCATTTGTGTTATCGGCATAGGTTATGTGGGCTTGCCTACGGCGGCCATGTTTGCAAGCAAGGGTCATAGGGTAATCGGCTTTGACCTTAACGAAAAAGCGGTAAATGCTCTTAATAAGGGCGAAATTATTATCGAAGAGCCGGGCCTTGGCGACCTTGTTAAAAAGGTTGTAGCTGAGGGCAACCTGACGGCTCAGACAACCTGCCCCGATGACTGCGACGTATATATTATTGCAGTGCCTACCCCTATTAATGAGGATAAGACTGCGGATATGAGGTTTGTAGAGTCTGCTACAAGGTCAATTGTGCCTCACGTAAGAAAGGGCTGTATTGTTATCCTTGAGTCAACCTCACCACCGAGAACGGTTACGGACCTTATGTTACCTATTTTAAAGGAAACAGGCCTTGAAATAGGCGAGGAGCTTTTGGTTGCTCATTCTCCCGAAAGAATTCTGCCCGGTCGTGTTTTAGAGGAGTTAAGGACAAACAGCCGTATTGTAGGCGGTATTAACGAAAAGTCCTCTAAGGCAGTTAAAGAGGTATATGAAAGCATAGTAGAGGGTGAAATTTTTATTACTACCTCAACTACTGCGGAAATGTGCAAGCTTATGGAAAATACCTTCCGTGATGTAAACATTGCTCTTGCCAACGAGCTTGCTAAAATGAGCGAGGAGCTTGGTGTAAATGCCTGGGAGGTTATTAAGCTTGCAAATCAGCACCCACGTGTTAATATCTTAAGCCCCGGTCCGGGTGTAGGCGGTCACTGTATTGCACTTGACCCATGGTTCTTGGTTGAAAAAAGCAAGCAGGCTAAGCTTATACATCAGTCAAGGCTTAACAATGACGGTATGCCTGAATTTGTAAAAAATAAGATTGACGGTATTGTAGGCGGTCTTAAGGGCAAAACCGTAGCTGTATACGGTGCAACCTACAAGCCTAATATAGACGATGTAAGAGAAAGTCCTATTATGCACCTTATGGATATGTTAAGAAATGAGGGTGCAGTAGTGAGAGTCTGCGAGCCTCATGCAGAGGATAAGCTTAATGATTGCTACGGTATCTATGAGGCTTCAAAGGGTGCCGATGTAGTTGTTCTGGGCGTAAACCATGACGAGTTTAAGGACGTGGACTTTGTTAAGCTTACAGAGGGCATGAACAATAAAAATATCCTTGATACAAGAAACTTCTGGTCAGAGGAGGCTGTAACCAAAGCAGGTGCAACCTACTATCTCCTGGGTAAGGGTGTAGAATAAAATGAAAAAAGTACTTATTATAGCTAACCAGTTTCCCCCTATGGGCGGCAGCGGTGTGCAGAGAAGTGTTAAATTTGTAAAGCATTTACGCAGCTTCGGCTATGAGCCTGTGGTTTTTACAAGAGAGGTAGGCAATATGCTCCTTAAGGACGAAACCCTTTTAAAGGACGTACCTGAGGGTGTAAAAATTGTAAGAACCCCTGCCAAGGAATGTACCGAGCTTAAGGGAGTAATGCGTATCCCCGGCAAGGTGCTGGGCAAGGTTATGATACCCGACAGTGCAAGGCTCTGGGCGGAAGGCTCAAAAAAGGCGGTAATCAACCTTATTAAGGAGGAGGGTATAGACCTTATCTATACTACAAGTGCCCCATACAGTGACCATTTGCTCGGCATATACATAAAAAGGACTATGCCTCAGATTAAGTGGGTTGCGGATTTCAGAGATGAGTGGACTAATAATCCCTATACCCTTGATAATCCCTATAACCCCATTAGGACTAATATTGAAAAGAAAATGGAGTATTCCGTTCTGACGGAGGCAGACGCTCTTATTACAAATACCCCTGTTATGAGGCGTAACTTTGTTGAAAATAACAGCCTTAAGGGGGATAACTTCTACACAATACCTAACGGCTATGATGTAGAGGACTTTGCCGATTACGATTTAAGCAAAAGGCAGAATAATAAAATGACCTTAGTTTATACAGGTGCCTTATACGGCAGAAGAAAGCCCGATACCTTTTTTCAGGCTTTAAAGGAGCTTAAGGAGGAGGGCAAGCTTGACGGGGATAAAATCCTTGTAAGGCTTATAGGCAACTACCATAAGGACAAGCTTCAGGCACAGATAGACAGCTACGGCTTAACCAATCAGTTTGAAATTGTGGGCTATGTACCCCACAATGTATGTATAAAGCACCAGCTTGACTCTGATGTGCTTGTGCTTATTGAGGGCTGCGGACGTGGCTCCGATGCCTTTTATACAGGCAAAATTTTTGAGTATATGAACACAGGCAGACCTGTCCTTGCCGTACTGCCTCAAAAGGGTGCGGCGGCAGACCTTGTAAGGGAAAGCAAGATAGGTATTGTTGCCCATACGGAAAATGTAGAGGCAATTAAGTCCGCTGTTAAGGACTACTATGATAAGTGGTGTGAGGGTAAGCTTGACTTTCAGCCTGACAGACAGGTTATTGAACGCTTTGAAAGAAAAGAGCTTACTAAAAAGCTTGCAGAGGTTTTTGACAGCTTAAAGTAAAAGGCTTGATTAAAAGAAATAATGAAAGACTTTTCTTTATGGGGGCATAAAGAAAAGCTTGACCAAAAGAAAAGGAAGAGATTTTTATACAGTTACTTAATTTTTCGGTCGGTTCCGTGTTTTTTAGAAAAACACTAGACTCCCTCAAAATTATCCCAAAGGGAACGTAACAGTAAAAAATCCTTTAATGAAAGACTTTTCTTTATGGGGGCATAAAGAAAAGCTTGACCAAAAGAAAGGGCTTGACCAAAAGAAAAGAGAAAGGAGGGATAGAGTTGAAGGTTATCCATTTAATAAGCGGAGGCGACACAGGCGGTGCAAAAACCCATGTGCTGACTCTTCTTGATAATTTGCGTAAAATGAATATTGAGGTTGAATTGCTTTGCATAATGGAGGGCATATTTACCCGAGAGGCAAGGCAGATGGGTATACCTATCACCGTTATCCCTCAGGAAAAGCGGTGGGATATAAGCGTTCACCGCAAAATTCTCGATTATATAAATGCAAGTGGCTGTGATTTGCTCCATTGCCATGGTGCAAGGGCAAATTATATAGCCCTGTTTATAAAAAACAGACTAAGGGTGCCTGTTATAACCACTCTCCACAGTGATTATAAGCTGGATTTTAAGGGCAATCCCCGCAAGCAGATGATATATACACCTATAAATGCCTTTGCCTTAAGGCAGTTTAAGCATATACTGACGGTAACCCAAGCCTTTAAGGATATGCTTATAAGCAGGGGCTTTAAGCCTGACAGACTGCACGTTATCTATAACGGCATTGACTTTAACAAAAAGCTTGAGGCTGTAAGTCCGTCGGAATTTATGGATAAGGCAGGCTTATTCTATGACCCGGGCAGGAAATACGTGGGCATAGCCGCAAGAATGTATGCCGTAAAGGGTGTTGAAGTATTTCTGTCGGCGGCAAAAATACTTGCACCTAAGTATCCCGATACGGTGTTCCTGGTTTTAGGCGACGGAGATATGATGCCTCAGTGCAGGGACTTTGTTAAGGAAAATAAGCTTGACAATCAGGTAAAGCTTTTGGGTCAGATACAGGGCGAGGAGCTTATGAACAGTTTTTACGGCTTTGTTGATATAAACACCCTGACCTCCTATTCAGAGAGCTTTCCATACGCTCTTTTAGAGGGTGCAAGGTATGCAAGGGCGACGGTGGCAACTGCCGTAGGCGGTATCCCCGAAATGATAAGGGACGGGGAAACGGGCTTTCTTGTACCAAGCGGTGACAGTGAGGCACTTGCAGAAAAAATAGCTCTTTTGCTTGACGATGACGATTTACGATACAAAATAGGAAACAACTTTTATGAGGACGCCAAGGAAAGATTTTCCGTTGAAAGTATGGCAAAAACTCATATAGATATATATACAAATATAATTAAGAAATGATAAGATTTGATAAAAACCTTTTCTTTGCTGTCGGTGCAAAGAAAAGCTTTACCAAAAGAAAGAAGGAGAAGTAAAATGAAGATTGTTGATGAAAAAGGCAAGCTTTTCGGCAAAGTAAATGTGGTTGACCTTATTGTGCTTATTATAATCATAGGTATAATAGGTGCGGTAGGTTACAGGCTTACCTCCTCACGTGTAAACGTAGGTGGCGGTAATCCCGTAAATACAGAGGATCAGTATTGTTATGTTACACTGTATTCCTCACTTGTTGTACCTGAAATTTCACAGTCCCTTAGCGTAGGGGACAAGCTTGTGGCTAACTCAAAGTTTACCGATGCGGAGATTGTTTCCATTGAGGAAAAGCCTGCGGCTTATGTTGCAACCAATGATAAGGGTGAGGCTGTTTTAAGCGAGCATCCTATCTGGAAGGACGTTACCGTTGTAGTTAAGGAAAAGATTGACCCTACAAGCGTTATCCTTAAGGTGGGCAATCAGGAGGCAAGAGTAGGCTACAGC
The DNA here is from genome assembly GCA_958426775.1 of uncultured Bacillota bacterium. Taxonomy (GTDB): domain Bacteria; phylum Bacillota; class Clostridia; order Lachnospirales; family CAG-274; genus CALWRD01. The sequence continues at coordinate 12,322 of CATZZP010000017.1, read as the reverse complement.
TTTATACTTAAAACTCAGACAGTTGAAACTAACTGTAAAATAAGAGGTATTGAATTTAAGGACGAATAAGAGGTGGTATTTATGCCGAATATTTTTAAGGGCAGCCTTGTTACGGGTTTTATTGTAAATATTTGCAAAACCCTTATTCTCAGCTATAAGGGAAGCAGGCTCAGGTCTTTTGTAAATCAATGCTCCCTTTGCCTTAAAAACAGCTTTACCTACAATATTTTAAGGCGATACTTCTATAAGCCTGCTTATTTTGAATACAGCTTAACCTACAGGCTTATACTTTGGCTTGTTAAGATATTTGATGTGCCTATGGCTTTACTTAACAGGGGTATTACCTATTTAATAAGGGGCAGTCTTTTTGCAGACACCTTTAAAAAGATAACAGAGGCAAAGGGCAGTGATAGGCTTGTTATTTTTGCCGTTGCCCTTATATATTTAAGCTGTGGCTGTACGGTAGGTCTTTTATTAAAGGGCGGAGGACTTTTTAACCTCTACCTTTCCATAGGACTTTTTGCCTTAGCTTTGGTAATTTTAATTATTTCAAGGCTTACGCCCTATATTAAGGACAGCCTTGTGTACAGGCTTATAAATTGGTTTGTAAAGGAATAAGGTATGGATAGGAAAAACTTTATTATTATTGCACTTATTGCATTTGCAATAGGCATTATCTCGGCACTTGGCTCTGTATTGGCAGGACTTGGCGCAATCTTTGGCATTGCCTTTGTGCTTATGGTTTTAAGTGATTATGAAAAATCAATATATGTCCTTGCCGCCTACAGCGGTGTAGACTACGTACTGCGTACCTTTGTGGGAGGAGCCTTGGCAAGTGCCTGGGACGAGGCATACTTCCTTGCCCTTGTGCTTTTATGGCTTTACAAGTGGGTGTTTTGCAGGAGGGAAAAGCCCTTTAAGGCGGCACCTCTTGACCTGCCTGTGGTTATATTCTTAGCTGTAATGGTAGTTGTGCTTATAGTAAACTCCCCTGACTTTTCCATCTCCCTGGAGGGCTTTCGTGCAATCTGCCAGTATATGCTCTGGTATTTCCTTGCACTTCAGCTTATCAGGGACGAAAAGGGTGCAAAGGGTGTAACCGTGTTTTTTGTAGCCGTTGTGGGTCTTATGGCTATACACGGTGTTTATCAGTATATAATAGGTGTTGAAATGCCTGCAGGCTGGGTTGACCAAAATGAGGCGGGGGTAAGAACAAGAGTGTATTCCATTCTTACAAGCCCTAATATTTTCGGCTCTCTTTTAACCCTTGCAACACCTATGGCAGTATCCTTAAGCCTAAGCTCAAGGTCAAAGGGCAGAAAAATCTTATTTGCCTTTTTAGCCCTTATGATGCTTGCAAGCCTTGTGTTTACCTCCTCAAGAGGTGCATGGATAGGCTTTGGGGTAGCCTTTATGGTTTATGTGCTTTTAAAGGATAAAAGACTCCTTGTGCCGGGTATAATTGCCATGGTACTGGTAATTGTCCTTGTACCAAGCGTGGGCAACCGCATTACTTATATGCTAAGCCCAGAATATATCGAGTCAAGCCTCAGAGGCGGTCGCCTTGTAAGGTGGCTTACAGGCTTGAGAATACTGGAGTTTTATCCCGAGGGATTGGGTCTTGGACACTTTGGCGGTGCGGTAGCTATGAACCACGGACTTTCCACAATAGTTGATGTGGAGGTAGTAGATACCTTTTATATGGATAATTATTACCTTAAAACTGCCGTTGAGGCAGGTATAATAGGTCTTATAGCCTTTGTTATGCTTATGTATCAGGTCTTTATAAACGGACTCAGGGTAGTTAAGCTGACGGAGGGCGACAGCTTTAATTCTATAGCCTGCGGTATTCTGGCAGGCTTAAGCGGAGTTATAGTGCATAACTGTGTAGAAAATGTATTTGAGGTGCCTATGATGACAACCCTTTTCTGGCTGTTTGCAGGTGTGCTTATGGCAGTTTGGTACAGTAAAAAGCATGGGGTTGAAGAGGCAGAGGGCTGATATTTGGAAATTTCCCGATTTAATCGGATTATTAAAAAGAAAGGCAACATTTGGCGGAGGTAGATGCTATGATAAATTTATTAATAGCAGGTTATCACGGCTTTGGCAACTGCGGTGACGAGGCAATTTTACTTGCCATGACAACAAATATTAAGCAAATGGCTCCCGATGTGGAGATAACCGCACTTTCCTATAAGCCGGAATTTACAAAATCCGAATATTGTGTAAATGCCGTACAACGCTTTAATGTTGCACAGGTACTTAAAACAATTAAAAAAAGCGACATTGTTTTAAGCGGCGGTGGTACCTTGTTACAGGACGGTACAAGCACACGCTCACTTATCTACTACTTAGCTATAATTAAGGTGGCTAAGCTTTTCGGCAAGCGTGTTATGCTCTATGCAAACGGCATAGGTCCCGTAAACGGCAGCTTTAACCGTCGTCTTGTAAAAAGCGTGGTAAACACCGTTGATATGATTACCTTAAGGGAAAAGCTTTCAGAGGCTGACCTGAGGAGTATAGGCGTATCAAAGCCTAATATTATCGTAACTGCCGACCCTGCCTTTACCTTAAAGTCAATCTCTGATGAAAAGGCAGATGAGCTTATTGCAAAAGAGGGTGTACCCGTGGATAAACAGCTTGTAGGTGTTTCGGTACGCAGCTGGAGCAGAGCTATGGGCGGTGAGGAGTATCTGGATAAGCTGGCACAGGCTTGTGATAATATTATTGAAAAGGGTAAAAACGTGGTTTTTGTACCTATGGAATATCCTAAGGATTTAGATGTGTCCAAAAGGGTTATGTCTAAAATGAAGAATAAGGCATATATTCTTGAAAACAGGTATAATCCTCCTCAGATTTTAGGCATTGTGGGCAGGCTTGACCTTATGTTAAGTATGCGGCTTCATACCCTTATATTTGCGGCAATTAAAAATGTGCCTATGCTTGGCATAATCTATGACCCTAAGGTAGAGTATTACCTTAAGGTCCTTGAAATGCCCGAAGGGGGAGATGTGCGTAATGAGCATCTTGACCCTGAAAAGATAACCGAAAAGGCATTGAATATATTAAACAATATAGACAGCTATAAGTCCATACTTAAGAAAAATGCCGATATTATGATGGATAGGGCAAATGAAAATGACAGGCTTTTAAATAAACAGCTTGATATTATAAGAGAGAAAAAGATGGGAGGGGTTTAAGTGAAAAAGTTAATTTTAGGTATAGAAATAGGTATCGCAACCCTTATTTTAGGCGTAGCTACGGTAGGTGCGGCAACTATAGGCACCGAAAGCGACCCCCTTGTGTCTAAAAGCTATGTAGACAGCAAAATAGAGCAGGTGCTTAGCTATATAACGGAAAATGCCAATTCCTCAGCATCCGTTGATACCGATGCTATAGTCAATGAGGTTATGGAAAAGATAAATTCGGGAGAGCTTACGGGAGGCAGTGTTGACGTATCTGCCTATGTGCCTGTAAGCGTTGCCGTAGGACAGACCCTTGTAGGCGGTGAGGGTACGGAAATTATTTTGCGTGCAGGCAAGGGCGAGGTAAGCATATCCGGGGTTGACGGTATTGCGGATATTACCACGGGAGATGAGCTTAAAAACGGCAGTAAGGCAACTAAAAATCATCTGTTAATAGTACCTCGTGATGACGGACGAGGCATAGAGGTTACCGAGGCGGCATGGTTTCTCGTAAAGGGCGAATACACTATTGAATAAAGAGGTTATTATGGAAAAGGTTGATATATTAGGTGTTCCTTTTGTAAATGTCAGTCCAAAGGGTGCGGTTGATGAAATTTGCACCTGCCTTGACAATCAGGGCAAGTATATGGTTTTTACCCCTAACCCGGAAATGGTTATGCTGGCACAAAAGGACAATGAGTTTAAGGAAATACTTAATAAATCACATATGAATATACCTGACGGTATCGGCATTATCTATGCAAGCAAAATTAAAAAGCGTCCCATTAAGGAGCGTGTTGCAGGCTATGATACGGTACAGTCGGTTTTTGAAAGGATAAAAGACAGCGATAAAACCGTTTACTTCTTCGGCGGTGCTCCCGGTGTTACGGACTCTGCCAAGGAGGAAATGGAAAAGCTTCACAAGGGTCTTAAGGTTGTTGGCTGTGCCAACGGCTACTTTGATGAAAAAAGGGAAAAGGAGATTATCTCCGAAATTAACGAAAAAAAGCCTGACTTACTTCTTGTAGGCATAGGCTTCCCCAAGCAGGAAAAATGGATTTACAACAATCTCCCAAGCCTTAATGTAAAGGTGGCAATAGGCGTAGGCGGCAGCTTTGATGTAATGAGCGGCAGGGTTAAAAGAGCTCCCGATATATTTATTAAATTAGGTCTTGAGTGGTTCCACAGGCTTATTACCCAGCCAAGCCGATTTGTGCGTATGCTACAGCTTCCGCTTTTTATGCTGAAGGTAATATTTTCAAGAGGATAAAAACAAAAACTTTATTAAGATAAAAACCTTTTCTTTATGAGGGCATAAAGAAAAGCTTTACTAAAAGAAAGAAGGAGGAGATTTAAAATGAAAAGATTTTTATTAAGCTTAACGGCAATGACAGTTTTAGGCAGTATTGCTCTGTCCTCAACGGTATGGGCAGATGCAAGCCGGTCCAGATACTTTACCGATATGAACAGTCAAAGCTATGGCTTCTGGGCTATAGATGAGGTTGACGAGCTTTTGGAAAAGGGTGTAGTAACAGGTGTAGGCGACAATAAGTTTGCCCCCCAAAACCTTATGGAAAGAGGGGATTTTGTGCTTATGCTTGAAAATGCCTTCCACTACCCTACAATATCCACTTACAGGTATAATTTTGCGGACGTATCTCAGGAGGATTATTACTATACGGCAATTAACAATGCAAGAGGTAACGGTATCTTAGACGATACACCTGTATTTAACCCACAAAATCCTATTAAGAGAATAGATGCCTTTAATATGATTTATAAAACCATGAACCTTTACGGCTGTGTAGGCTCAAACGGTTCAACAGACGTATCTATGTATACAGACAGCTATAATCTTCTTAACACAACCGATAAAATTGCAGTAGGTACTATTACCAAGATGGGCATAATATCAGGCTACAACGGCGAGCTTAAGCCAAACGACACCGTAACAAGAGCAGAAATGGCAGTTATGCTTTCAAAAGCTATTGAAATTTATGAGGAAAGAGGCTCCGAGTCTGCCGATACAGGTACGGTGCAGGAGGATAAGCCTGTATTATCCGATGTAGAAGAAAATATTGACAAGAATATCGAAAAGGAAGAAAAGATAACAGAAACCTACGTTGCAGAAAACGGCGAAAATGCTGTAATTGACGGCAACGAAATAGCTGTATCCTCAGGCGACGGTGCAGTTGCAAGAGGCACGGACACAACCCTTAAGATTGAGGGCAGCAAGGCTTCAACAGCGGCTAAGGGCAGTAAGGTAATATCAGTAACAGAGGGTGCTGAGGCAGAGCTTATCAATATGAATATTAATTCAAGTGCTCAGGAGGGTACAGGTGTTTACGTAGATGAAAACAGCTCTGCTAAAATTACCGCATCAAAGGTTTTCGCCAGATATGAAGACTCAAGAGCAGTTGACAGCAAGGGTCGCCTTGAAATTGCAGACTCTACCGTACAGGGTGCAAAGAGTGAGGCACTTAGAGTATACGGCGGCACAAACACCGACATTGTAGGCTCTGACCTTATTACAGAGGGCAGCAACGGCTGTATAGTAGTTGAAAATTTAGATGATGCTTATGAAAAGGCAAACATCAACCTTACAGATGTTACCTTTAAGGGAGATAAAGAAAGCTCAGCTATCCTTGTTAAAAATGCAAGGGCAACAGTTAATCTTAAAAATGTAGTGCTTGAGGGTGTTGAGAATATAATTGATACTCAGTACATATACTCAAGAGGCATTAAGGATACAGAGGTTGACTTAGTACTTGACGGACAAAAGCTTGAGGGCGAAATTACAGCCGATGACAGAGCCATAATCAACCTTAAGCTTACAAACGGTGCTAACTTCAAGGGTGTTATCAACTACTCAAACACAGCAAAGGAAATGAACCTTGAAATTTCAAGCGACAGCCTTTTAGAGCTTACCGATATTTGCTATATTGATGCTCTTATAGTTGATGAAAACTTACGCACATATAAAAACTTTGCAGAGGTTATTGACGATAACGGTTCTTCTATTTACTATAATGCCGATAATCCTGAAAATGACTATCTTAACGATGACACCTATTCGCTTCAGAACGGCGGTGTGCTGACACCTATTGAGGGCGGATATTATTAAGCTTAAAAGCCTCTGTTTTACAGGGGCTTTTTACGCAGATTACAGGAAATGGGGGATATAATATATAACAAAAATCAATTCAAATAAATATGACCGATTGGCGATAGCAAGGCAGGACAGTATAAGAGAGGGTATAGGAAAGTATAACCAAGGGGATACCCAAATAGATGAGCGAACAATTTCTGAGCTTGCCAATGAGTTTATGGCTTTTATGGGCGAAGAGTATAGCAATAAGAGCTTTTCGGAGATTATGTCCGGGCTGTATGTAAACGGCAAAACCTATGATATAAGTATTTTGGGGGAAATTCGGTCAAAGGAATATGCTATGGCATATGTAATGACAAAGATTAAGGAGGCAAGCCTTTATCAAACGGACAATCCCAACTTTTTTTCCGTTAAAAGGGAGAATAGATTTGAAAGGGCAGAAATTCCGTTTGAAGCAACTAGTCTCCCGGAAAAGCCAAAAGAGATGGGCGGTTTTAAGACCTTTTTGTATAAGGCATTCGGTTTTTTTGAACAAGAGCATAAGGAATATGAAAAAAAGTATGCCCAATACAGAGCTTATGAGCAAAAAAAGAAATATGCAGATAAATATAACAGCGTAAGTCTGCGTTATGAGGAAAAGCTTAATAGGGAAGCAGGGATAACAGAAAGGGGAGAAGAAAGGGTAACAAGACAAAAACTGGGTGACCTGCTTGACCGTCAGAAAAATCAGGAAAATTTAGAGAGGCTTGCGGCGGCAGACAGTAAGGGGCATATTAATTCCAAGGAATATAAAAACTTTGAAAATGCCCTTGATAAGGTAAATAAGCTCTGGGGAGAGGATGCTAATAAGGAAAATGCAAAAAAATGATTGAGGCATACAATATGCTGGAAAAGGCGTGTAATGCCTACTTAGAAGCAAGAAAAGGCTCTCACGCAACAGCCTTTGGTGAAGCACGCTATAAGGCAGTAAGGGAAACCCTTGACTTGATGGTTAATGAGCGTAGCATAATTGAGTCTGAATTTATCCAAAAGGAAAGCTTTAACCTTAAAAAATTAGGTGAGGCGGCGGCAGAGGCACGTTATATTCAAATTGAGGATACTGCCGCACTGCAAAAAATCGGTGCAGCCTCAAGCAGTCGCTCTAAAATTGATAATGCAGAGCATCATGGCTTTTTTACGGGAAGCTTTCAAAGTGAAATGAAAAACTGGAGTCAGATTATGACTAATGCCCTAAATCAGGAGGCTCCGAATATGGACCCCAATGTTAAGGCGGATATTCTTAATTTAGGTAAAAAAACCGCCTTTTGTGAGGCTCTCCTTACGGCAAAAAGCCGTGAGGATATAATCAATGCCTTTAAGGAGGCAGACTTTATTGCAGACCCTCAATCATCGGCTTATCAAAAATGGGAGAACCTTGCAAAGGACTTAGATAAGCCTGAATTCTATCAAATGAGAGGCTCCGCTCGTTTTAAGCATATAAAAGAGCTGAAGAATAATGATGAGGAAATATTTTCGGCCATAAAACAGAGCTATCAGGACACGGTTAATTTTTATGAACTGATGGAAAATATGTATGATGACAATATTAAATCATATCTTAAAAAATTTAACATCAGCGTACCCCGGGGAGAAATGGATAATACCCTTAAGGTGTTCAAGGCAAGCAGTAAAATGAAAACCTCCGTGAATATATCTACCGTGTCTGCGGAAATCCGCCCCGAAAGATGCCATATAATGGCAGAGCGTAATATAGCTACTTCCGTAATGGCTAAAATGCTGGGCTGTGAGGATGTAGTTGCAAAAAGTCAGAGAGCAAGCCTTACAGACGGTGCAGGCAATACTCAAAACGGTATGTTTATGGAGGAGGCCAAGGGACAGCAGGGCGGAAATATAATGCATTCGGACCAAGGCAGGGAAACAAACAGGGCGTTGGGCAACGGTGAACTTAAAAAACAGCTTGCAGACTTGCAGATTTTAGACTTAATAAATGGGCAGGTTGACAGACACCTAAACAATATTATCTTTCAGATTGACCCTGAAACCTCGGCAATTACGGGCATTAAAGGTATAGATAACGACCAGGCGTTCGGCCTTTGCGGAGCTAACAACAGTGGTTATCACAGTATAAACCTCGGACTTGTTACAACAGTTGATAAAAATACTCTGGAGTGCCTTAATTCCATAACAAAGCCATGCCTTGTGTATAATATGCAGGACCTGTTGTCCCAGGAAGAGATAGATGCTCTGTGGGACAGAATGGAAACAGTAAAAAATTGGTGCAACAGCGATAAGGTAAGAAAAATAGATACCGATAAGTGGGAAAATGAAAGCTGGGAAAGTCTGGCATTCGGTGTCAGAGGCAACGGATATGCACGCAGTAAAATGAATAATATCTTTGCCAAGGTAGGTCTGGCTATATTGCCTTTGGGTACCATAAGGCTTCCCATGGAAAAGCAAGAGGGATATAATGAGGTAATTGCCAGAACAAAGGAGGCTTTCATGCAGGAGGGCTTTAAAGAGGCGGATTGTAATATTATAGACGTTAATCTTGCAAAAGAGAATAGGACCGATGAAAAAAAATTACCAAAGGGAGAAGCCGTAAGGGCAAACAGGGCACCACAACAGGCAACCCGACATACACCTGCCCTGACGCAGCCTGTTACCCAAACCGAAGAGCCTCAGAGGGGTCGCTCTATATAGCCGAATAAAATAAATTAAAAAAAACACTTGACAAAGACGCTTTACTCTGATAAAATGACAAATAATCAATATATTTCAGGCGTTGATTGAGATAATAGCTTAATTGAACGAATTTTCAGAGAGCCGTTGGTTGGTGCAAAACGGTAATGTCGCTTTTAAGCTTATCCCTCAGGAGCTGTTATCCGGAAGCAACAGTATGGATAACCGGGGTGTCCCGTTAAAGGCAGGAGCTTGTTTGAGCTTAATGAGCGATATGCAGTAATGTATGTCGGAATAAGGGTGGTAACACGTGTTTATCCTCGTCCCTGATGTTTAGTCAGTGACGAGGTTTTTTATTTCCCTGAGCTTGCATTTATGTAAGCTTAGGTGTATAATTAAACCATATGTGTAATTATATGGAAGAAAAACCTTTACATATGAAAGGGGCATGAATTTTTATGAACAGACACGTATTGTCAATTCTGGTTGAAAACCAGGCAGGTGTATTAAGCCGTGTAACAGGTCTTTTCTCAAGACGCGGCTACAATATTTCAAGCTTAAGCGTTGACGTTACCGAGGAGGTTGAGCGTTCACGCATTACCGTTGTGGTATTCTGCGATGATATGGTAATTGAGCAGATTAAAAAACAGGTTGAAAAGCTTGTTGATGTTGTGAGAGTTGTTGAGCTTATGCCCGACAGAGCGGTTTTTCGTGAGCTTGCACTAATTAAGGTTAAGGCTGACAGAAAAACCAAGATTGAAATCTTCAGCATTGTAGATACCTTCAGAGCTAAGGTAATTGACTTTGCAAGCGAAACCGTAACTATTGAAATTACAGGTGACCAGACTAAGATTGAAGCCTTTATTGCCGCTGTTGAGAACTACGGCATTAAGGAGATAGTCCGCACGGGTCTTACAGGTCTTTGCAGAGGCAATAACCCTATTAAAAAGGATAAGCATATTAATTAATCAATTTAATCATATAAAAATGCATATTTAAACATGCAAAAATTTTTTTAATTCTTATATAAGCCCTTATGGACTTTATATACATAAAAATTTATTTTTAATTTTTCTAGGAGGCTAATGAAAATGGCAAACGCAAAAATTTTCTATCAGGAAGATTGTAACTTAAGCTTATTAAACGGCAAAACAGTTGCTATCATCGGTTACGGCAGTCAGGGACATGCACACGCTCTTAACCTTAAGGAGTCAGGTGTAAATGTTATTATCGGTCTTTACGAGGGTAGCAAGAGCTGGGCTAAGGCAGAGGCACAGGGTCTTACGGTTATGACAAGTGCAGAGGCTGCTAAGGCTGCTGATATTATTATGATTCTTATTAACGATGAAAAGCAGGCTGCTCTTTACAAGGAGTCTATTGAGCCTAACCTTGAGGCAGGCAATATGCTTATGTTCGCTCACGGCTTTAACATTCACTTTGGTTTAATTACTCCTCCAAAGGACGTTGACGTTACTATGATTGCTCCTAAGGGACCCGGTCATACTGTAAGAAGTGAGTATCAGGCAGGTAAGGGTGTACCTTGTCTTATCGCTGTTGAGCAGGACGCTACAGGTCAGGCTCAGGATTTAGCCCTTGCTTATGCTTTAGGTATCGGCGGTGCAAGAGCAGGTGTGCTTGAAACTACCTTCAGAACAGAAACTGAAACTGACCTCTTCGGTGAGCAGGCTGTACTTTGCGGCGGTGTTTGTGCTCTTATGCAGGCAGGTTTTGAAACTCTTGTTGAGGCAGGCTATGACCCAAGAAATGCTTACTTTGAGTGTATTCACGAAATGAAGCTTATTGTTGACCTTATCTACCAGAGCGGTTTTGCAGGTATGAGATACTCTATCTCTAACACAGCTGAATACGGCGACTATATTACAGGTCCTAAGATTATTACAGAGGATACTAAGAAGGCTATGAAGCAGATTCTTTCAGATATTCAGGACGGTACCTTTGCTAAGGAGTTCTTACTTGATATGTCAAATGCAGGCGGTCAGGTTCACTTCAAGGCTATGAGAAAGCTTGCTGCCGAGCATCCTTCAGAGGTTGTCGGTGCAGACATCAGAAAGCTTTACAGCTGGAGCGATGAGGATAAGCTTATTAACAACTAATACATAACTTTATCAACGGGGCGGTTTAATCGCCGCCCCTTACCTATCAAAAGAAACCGGTTAGAGATTTTTATGCGGTCACTTAATTTTTTTCTCTATGTCGCATTTTTGTTTCACAAAAAAGCTAGACTCAAAAAAATTATCCCAAGGGGAGCGTAACCTTATAAAAATCCTTTAATAAAAACCTTTTCTTTATGGGGGCATAAAGAAAAGCTTTACTAAAAGAAAGTAGGAGGGCAATTTGTGGAAAAGGTAACAGTTTTTGACTCTACATTAAGAGATGGAGCACAGGCAGAGGGTGTATCTTTTAGTGTAGAGGACAAAATCAAGATTGTTAAGGCTTTAGATAAATTAGGGGTAGGCTATATTGAAGCAGGCAATCCCGGCTCCAACCCTAAGGATTTAGAGTTTTTTGAAAGAATTAAAAATGTAACCTTGAAAAATACCAAAATTGCCGCCTTCGGTAGCACAAGAAGACGTGGCATTTCACCCTCGGAGGACGGAAATGTACAGGCTTTACTGGGGGCAGGCGTAGATACGGTTGCTATTTTCGGTAAAACGTGGGATTTTCATGTTACAGATATAATCAATGCTACACTTCAGGAAAATATCGAAATGATTTACGATACCGTGGCTTACCTTAAAGAACAGGGTAAGGAGGTAGTTTTTGACGCAGAGCATTTCTATGACGGTTACAAAAACAATAAGGACTATGCCCTTAAGACCTTAGATGCGGCTGTACAGGCAGGAGCTGACTGTATCTGCCTTTGCGATACAAACGGCGGAGCTTTTCCCGATGAGGTTTATGAAATAACCAAGACAGTGGTTGAAAGGTTTAATGTAACCGTAGGTGTTCATGCACATAATGACTGCGGTATGGCAGTTGCAAATACGGTTATGGCGGTTAAGGCAGGTGCAAGGCATATACAGGGTACTATGACAGGCTTTGGCGAGCGTTGCGGTAACACTAACCTGTCAACTGCAATACCAAACCTACAGCTTAAGCTGGACTATCAATGTATACCTGAGGAAAATATGGTAAGCTTAACCCACATAGCTCGTGAGGTAAGCGAAATTGCAAACCTTAAGCTTAACGACAGAGAGCCGTATGTAGGCAAAACAGCCTTTGCACATAAGGGCGGTATGCATATTGACGGTGTGTGCAAAAACAGCAAAAGCTTTGAGCATATTGAGCCTACCCTTGTAGGCAATGAAAGAAAGTTCCTTACAAGTGA
>CATZZP010000016.1 GCA_958426775.1 uncultured Bacillota bacterium | reverse complement strand
AGATTAAAAGATTCTTTAGATATTGCAGGTATTAGTTATGAAGAAGAAAAAGTACAAAGTTCAGTTGAACCAGATAAATTTGCAAAAATATTTAGTCAGATTGATGAAGAAGAAAAAATACTTGATTTAATGAAAAATACGCTTATCAAAACAAGGGTAAAAATAATTAATCAGATACAGCAACTAGATAATAGCAAACATAAAGATATTTTAAACATTGTATATGTTGACGGTAAAAATTTAAGAAAAGCTGCACAGGAAATGAAATTCTCATATGACTATATTAAAGAAATTCACTTATCTGCTTTACAAGCATTTGAAGAAAAGTTCCCACTGCAACCCACTTGAATCCCACCTTCATATTATAGTATACTGTAATATGAAATGTTAGGTTAAGGCATCCTTTAAAGAAAAGGGTGTCTTATTTTTATGTTATGAAAGGCAGGTGAAGATGAAATGACTGACAAGCAAAGGAAATTTTGTGATGAATATTTAATTGACTGCAATGCTACTAGGGCATATAGAAAAGCTTATCCAAATGTAAAAAAAGATAGTTCTGCTGCGGTATGTGCTGCTAAATTGCTAAGAATTGCTAAGGTTCAGGAATATATCAATAAACAGCTTGAAAAAATCAGTTCAGAAAAAATTGCCGATGCGAAAGAAGTCATGGAATATCTTACAACTGTTTTGCGTGGCGAATCTCAATCAGAAATTGTTGTTATCGAAGGAACTGGTGATGGTTGTTCAGATGCAAGAAGAATGAACAAAGCACCTGACGAAAAGGAAAAATTGAAAGCTGCTGAACTGCTTGGTAAGAGGTATGGACTATTTACCGATAAGGTAGAAGTTGATGGAGTGGCTAAAGTTGTGATAACAGATGATATACCAAAGGATGATGCAAATGGCTAGGTTATCTAGCTTAATTGCACCATCCTTTTATAATATTCATAATTGTCTTAAAGCTAATAAATATACTCATTATTGGCTCAAAGGCGGCAGAGGTAGTACAAAATCATCATTTACGAGTATAGAAATTGTGCTAGGAATGATGAGTGACAGTAACGCTAATGCAGTAGCTATAAGAAAAGTAGGACAATATCTTAAAGATAGTGTGTTTGAACAGCTTTTATGGGCTATACAGGTATTAGGTGTTGAACAGTACTGGCAAGTCAAGCTTAGTCCGTTAGAGCTTGTATATGGCAAGCAAAGAATAATTTTTAGAGGTGCAGATAAGCCTAAAAAAATTAAATCTACAAAATTTAAAACAGGTTATTGTAAATATATATGGTACGAAGAAGTTGATGAATTCAATGGAATGGAAGAAATAAGAACAATAAATCAGTCTCTCATGAGAGGTGGCGAAAATTTTGTTGTTTTTTATTCATATAATCCACCCAGGTCACAGAGAAATTGGGTAAATAATGAAATTTTAGAAGAAAGAAAAGACAGAATTGTACATCACAGCAGTTATTTGACAGTACCTAAAAAATGGCTTGGTGAACAGTTTTTTATTGAAGCTGAGCATTTAAAGGCTGTCAATTATGATGCCTATGCTCACGAGTATTTAGGTGAGGTAAGAGGAACAGGTGGAGAAATATTTACTAATATTACAATTAGAAAAATATCAGATGATGAAGTAAATAATTTTGACCATATAAAAAGAGCTGTTGACTTTGGATATGCTGTTGACCCACTACACTATACAGAATGTCATTTTGATAGAACTAGAAGAAGATTATATATATTCTTTGAAATACATAAAGTTGGACTGTCAAATAGGTTAGCTGTTGATGCTATTATGCGACAGAATAAAGATAATTGTTTGGTAATGGGTGATAGTGCAGAGCCAAGAACAATAGCAGAATTTAAAGCTTTAGGTTTAAATATAAAAGGTGTAAAAAAGGGTCCGGATAGTGTTAATTATGGTATTAAATTTTTACAAGATTTAGAAGAAATTATAATTGACCAAGAAAGATGCCCTAATACAGCTAGAGAGTTTCTAGGTTATGAGTATGAAAAAGATAGCAATGATAATTTTAAATCTGATTACCCTGACAGAGATAATCACAGCATAGATGCAGTAAGATATGCTCTCCGTGATTATATGAGAAATAAAACTGGAATAAAATTCTTAAAATGATGAGGTGATAAAATGGACTTGAATATAGCTATTGAGCTTATAAAAAAATATACTTTAGGGCATAGCAATTTTGTTTCTAAAGCAACAATAGCTGAAAGGTATTACAGAAACAAAAACGATATTCTTTTTGGTAAGAAAAAAGATGCAGAAACAGAAGCTGTAAGAAATGCAGACAATAGAATTTGTAGCAGTTTCTATAGTTTGATTGTTAATCAAAAAGCAGGTTATATGTTTACATATCCGCCCATCATTGATATAGGTAATAGCTCTAGTAATAAATACATTCAGTCTGTTTTAGGCGATGCCTACGCAAAAAACTGTAAAAAGCTATGTGTTAATTCTGCAAATGCCGGTATAGCTTGGGTTCATTATTGGATTGATGATAAAAATAGATTTAGATGGGCAGTTATAGACAGCAAAGAAATAATTCCAGTCTATAATAACGATTTAGAGAAGAAGCTCATAAGTGTTTTAAGAGTGTATATGGAATTAGAAGAAGAAACCGGCAGACATTATATGGTTTACGAGATATGGACTGAAACTGAGTGTGCTACATATAAACGATATGTAAATGAAGGACTTGATAGACTTATGGAGCTTGCAAGATACCCTATTGGTTTTGATATTCCAAGGGCATATACAAATGTACTTAATCATAATTTTGGTCAAGTTCCTTTCATAAGTTTTGCCAACAACGATAATCATACAAGTGACTTAGAGCCTATAAAGGGACATATTGATACTTATGACAAAGTGTACAGTGGCTTTATAAACGATTTAGAAGATATTCAAGAGATTATATTTATTCTAAGTGGCTATGCGGGTGAAAGTTTAAGCGAATTTCTCGGTAATTTAAAGAAATACAAAACCATTAAGCTAGACGAAAATATTGATGGTAAAGGTGATTTAAAAACACTTACTATAGACATACCGGTTGAAGCAAGAAAAGAATTATTGAGCATATCCCGTAAGGCAATATTTGAACAGGGACAGGCAGTAGACCCTGAACCATCGAATTTTGGCAACGCAAGTGGTGTAGCTTTAAAGTATTTATATTCTTTGTTAGAGTTGAAAAGTGGACTTACTGAAACAGAATTTAGATTAGGTTTTGCAGAGCTTGTAAGAGCTATTTGCAGACACGCAAATATACAGTGTAATGAAATTAACCAAGTATGGACAAGAAATAGCATCACGAATGATACTGAACTTGCAGATATTGCATCCAAAAGCACAGGCATTATTTCACAGAAGACCATTCTTCAAAATCATCCTTGGGTTGACGATGCTGAAAAGGAAATTGCTGAATTAAAAAAAGAAACTAATGAAAAAATAGGCGATTACGGTTTTCCACAAACTAGCGAGGAAGAATAATGAAGAATAATGAATATTGGGCTAAAAGATTTAAAGCTTTAGAAGAAAGGTCCAATGCAGAAGCTCAAAAGTGTGTAGCTGAGTCTATGAAATTAATAGATGATGCGATTATTCAAATTGATAAAGACATTACATACTGGTTAAAGCGTTTTGCTGATAATAACAATATGACTTTAGCCGAAGCCAAAAAAGCTATTACAAATAAAGAGCTAAAAGAACTTGGATGGGATGTTGAAGAATACATAAGAAAAGGCTATGCTAACAGCTATTTGGGAAATTGGGACAAAGAACTTGAAAACGCAAGTGCAAAATATCATATCACTAGACTTGATGCTATTAAAATGCAAATGATGTTATTTTGTGATAAAGCATTTGCCGATATTACAGAAAATGTCACACAAACGCTATCAAATGTGTATAAAGATGTTTATTACAGAACGGCATTTGAAGTACAAAAAGGTATTGGCGTGGGATTTAGTTTTGCACAAGTAGATGAACGCAGACTTAAATTGATACTTGAAAAGCCTTGGGCTATTGACGGTACAAACTTCTCTGAAAGAATATGGGGTACTTACAGACCTAAATTGACAAATAAACTTCAACAAGCATTAACAGATTGGTGCGTTAGAGGTACAGACCCTAAAAAGCTTGCAAGACAACTAAGTTATGAAAGCAATGTAGCCCAATCAGCTTGCAATACTCTTATTCGTACAGAAACAGCCCAGATATGTACAAGGGCAGAAATGGACAGCTACGATGAATTAGGAGTTGAAAAGTATAGGGTATTAGAAACACTAGATGGTAAAACTTGTGATATGTGTGCTGATATGGATAGTAAAATCTTTAATAGAGATGACTTTGAAATAGGGATAACAGCACCACCTTTTCATCCTAGATGCCGAGGTACTACAATACCGGAAGTCACAGATGATTTACTGAAACAAGGTAGAAAAAGAGCTACTAGAGATGAAAATGGAAAAACAATCTATGTAGATGATATGTCCTATAAAGACTGGAAAGAAAAATTTGTTAGTAATGACAAGTTTACAAGTATAAATAATGATGATATAATAAAATCAGATAGATTAATGGCACAAGGACAAAGAAAGAGTTTTTTAGTGCCATTATCTGATGATGATAAGGCTTTTATAAATAATGAAATAGAAGCAATAGAAGCTGACATATCTGTTTTTCAATTCAGGAATTATAGACCAACAGGATATTCTGACGAAAGAGATAAAATATATATCAGTTCAAGTGTATTTCCTTCTAATGACGGTTCTATGCACCCAACTGATTTATTGAGTGTACGTGCCACATTAGCACACGAATACTATGGACATCGAAAGTATCGAGGAACAAAAGTTCCGCAAGGTTCTTGGAATGATGAATTTAGAGCAAGCTATATGGCTGCAAAAAATTGTCCTAATTTAAGTGACGAAGATAGGCGCTTATTGGTACTTGATGCTCTTGAAAGGGCAAAAACTGCAGGAGTGTCTGTAAGATATAATAATTTTATAAGGAAGTGCTTGTATGGATATTAAAGATTTTAAAGCTATAGATAATGCAATAGAACAGTATTATAGCCTGGGTAAAATCAGTGAAAAATGCCCTAAATGCGGAAAAGTTTTAACTCTTACTGAAATTGGAAATTCTTATGAAGTTAGTTGTATAAATGGGTGTCTTAAAGAAACTTTTAGAGGTATTTAAAACTTTAAGATTTGGTAAAATAGCGAAAAAGACAGCTTTAAACTGTCTTTTTTTGTTGCCTGAAAGAAGTGTAAACAGGGAATGAACTCAAATGACCTTGTCATTATTCGTTATGACAGAACAGTGGCGGGCTTTGGGTCTAAATATATGACATATTAAAGGATGTGGTTCCGTTGGGCTAGTTAAATAAAATATAAATGTAACTGTAATCAGGAATTTAGTCAGCAAAGGAAATGAGTGTCAAAGCTTATTTCCTTTTTTCGTCCTAAGCAAGACATTTAAAAGGTTTAATATTCTCTTGCAGTAAGAGATATAAACTACTGTATATCTGTGGGGACACCACATATAAAAACAAGGAGGTCAATATGTTATTTTTGAAGGAAGTATTAGGTGAAAAATACGAGGAGTTTAAAGGAATTATTGACGCGTATAATTCTGAGAACAAAGACAAGCAGGTAAAACTGGCTAATTTAAGTACAGGCGAATATGTTAGCAAGGCTAAGTATGATGCTTTAGAAAGTGAAAAAAATAATGTAGATACACAGTTAAAAACTGCGAATAGCACTATTACAGCATTAAAGAAAGACAATAAAGACAATGAAGCTTTACAGACTGAAATAGCAGGCTATAAAACAACAATTACAAACCTTCAAGCAGAAGCGGACAAGTTTAAGAAAACTTATGCTGTAAAAGAGCTGTTGGTTAAGGAAGGTGTAATTGACCCAGACTATGTTATTTACAAGCAAGGTGGAATTGATAAATTTAGCTTTGATGATAAGGGCGAACCTGTTGGCATTACTGAGGTTGTTAAAACTTTTAAAGAAGATGCGTCTATGGCACATTTATTTAAACAGACCCAGCCTGTTTATGAGCCAGCTGGGGGTCAAGGTAGTAATGTAAATCCTTTTGCAAAAGAAACTTTCAATTTAACAGAACAGGGCAAACTTTTAAAAGAAAATCCTGCACAAGCAAGAGAGATGGCTACTGCCGCAGGAGTAGAAATTAATTTTTAAAATAGAAAGGAGTAATTGAGTATGGCAATTACAAAATTAAGTGATGTTATTGTACCAGAGCTTTTTAATCCATATGTTGTAAATAGAACAATGGAATTATCGGCTCTTTTTAACAGCGGTATAGTAACAAATAATCAGGAATTTAACAAGTTAGCAAGTGAGGCAGCACCAATTCATAATATGCCTTTCTTTGAAGATTTACAGGGAGAATCAGAGCCTATTATTGAAGATGCTGATTTAACACCAAACAAGATTACATCAAACAAAGATGTATCAACAACTATTCGCAGAGCGAAGATGTGGGCAGCAACAGACCTTTCTGCTGCATTATCTGGCAAGGACCCTATGATGGCTATTGGTGACTTAGTAGCCGGATTTTGGGCAAGAGATAAGCAGAAAGAGCTTATTGCTATTTTAAATGGCGTGTTTGGTTCTTATACAAACGACAGTTCTGAAACTGTTACACCTCTTGCAGACCATATTCTTGATATTTCTAAGTCTAAGACAGCAGCTGCACAGATTATAGAAGGTAAGTCTTTTGTAGATGCTTGTCAGCTTCTTGGTGACGCACAGAGTCAGCTTACAGCTGTTGCTATGCACTCTGCTACTAAGTCATATTTAAGAAAGTTAGATTTGATTGAAACAGTCAAGGCATCTAGTGAACTTGAATTTGACACATATCAGGGCAGACGAGTTATTGTTGATGATAGCTGTCCGGTTGCTGATGGTGTATACACAACATATTTATTTGGTGATGGTGCTATTGCCTACGGCGAAGGTAACCCAGTAGGTCATGTAGCGACAGAGATTGACAGAGATAAGAAGAAAGGCTCTGGTGTTGATTATCTTATTAATAGAAGTGCGTTTATCTTACATCCAAGAGGTATCAGATGGACTAACACAGTTAGAGCTAATGTTGAAACACCTACTAGAACAGAGCTTGCTAATGCTCAAAACTGGGAAAGAGTATATGAACCTAAGCAGATTAGAATTGTTGCTTTTAAGCATAAGTTAGGGTGATTATGTGATTAAAGAATGTGATGTAACTGAGAAACTTAAATCATTAGGCTATAATGTTAATGATAGTGATTTAGTGCTTATTCAATTTGCGATAAATGGAACAGAGCAGTATATAAAGAATTTTTGTAATATTACTGTTATACCACCCGAACTTTATTTTGTTGCCGTTGATATGGCAGCAGGTACACTATTAAGAACTAAGTCTAGCGTTGGTGAAAATGTTTGTGATAACATTGACTTTAACGCAGGAAGAATAAGTAATATATCTGAAGGAGATACAAGCGTAGGTTATACTTATGATAATAATACAAGTGCAGCTTCAAGATATATTACTTTATTAGATAAGCTCTGCAATAGAGATGCTGAACTTATCGCATTTAGAAAGTTAAGGTGGTAAGAATGAGTGTTTTTAATTCTGCAAGAAAACATATAGAAAGTTTGTACAGTGGAACTTGCTCAGTATACGAGCTTAATAATATTCGAGATGAAGATACAAAACAAACAAGGCAAATTGAGCAGATGATTATTGAAAATCAACCTTGTAGAATTTCTTTTGAAACCACATTACCTACAACTAAAAATAATGATACAGTACAAGAAAAAGTACAAAATATAAAGCTTTTTATGTCACCCGATTTGACTATACAACCTGGTTCAAAAATAGTTGTTAGCCAAAATAATCGCGAAGGCATTTATAAAAGCTCTGGGGTACCTGCTATGTATGCAACCCATCAAGAAGTAGCTCTGGAAATATTTGAAAGGTGGGGTTAAATTATGGCAAAGACCGGTAGATGTGATTTTAGTGAATTAAAAAAATTTGCAAAACATTTAGAAAAGCAAGAAATCAAAGCTAAAGCTATGATTGAACGCTGTATAAATGATTTAGGTGCTGAGGTATTAGCAAGAGCTAAACTTCGAACTCCAGTTGATACTGGTAACCTTAAAAGAGCTTGGACTGTATCAAGCATTACGCGTACAGGTAATTGTTATAAGGTAATCGTAAGTAATAATCTTGAATATGCTGCCTATGTTGAATATGGACACAGAACAGTGAACCACAGAAAATGGGTACCTGGAAAGTTTATGTTGACTATATCAACAAAAGAAGTGGATAAACTTACTCCTGCGGTACTTGAAAGGCGTGTGCGAAACTTCCTTAATCAGGTGATGCGTTATGATTAATAAGATTATTAAAGGGATAAGCCAAGCTCTCTATAGTGAATTTGGCGAAGAATACAACATTTATACAGAAGATGTAGAGCAGGGTTTGAAAGAACCTTGCTTTTTTGTTCAGTGCATAAATCCTAAAATAACTAGGTTTTGTGGAAATCGTTACTACAGAGAAAATCAATTTGCAATTCAGTATTTTCCTAAGTCTAAGGACTATAGAGCAGAATGCTTTAGTGTTATAGATAGAATGTATAAAGCACTTGAATTTATAGAACTTGACTCTGCACCACTATTAGGAAAAGGTATTGATACAAATATTTATGATGGTGTTTTAACATTAACAATAAACTATGATATGTTCGTCATTGTTGAAAATGATGTTGAAAAAATGGAAATTCTTATACAGAAAGGAATGATAAAAAATGGCAACTAGAAAATCTACAGCTGTGGAAACTACAGCATTAAACTCAGTTGAAGCTACTGAAGAAAAGCCAATCGAAGCTGTAATAGAAGCAGAAGCAAGTTATTCTAAAGAACAAATTACAGCAAGTAAAAAGTATTTAAAATACATTGATGTGTTAAATACGATATTAGGTAATCGTAAATATACTTTTAGCGAAGTAGACCAGTTACTTAAAGAATTTTTAGAGAGTGAGGTGTAAAATATGGCTTTAGGTGGAGGTACTTTTGTAACCCAGAATAAGGTTTTACCAGGCGCGTATATCAACTTTATATCAACAGCAAATGCAGGTGTTGTATTTGGAGAAAGAGGTGTGTGTGCTGCGCCATTAAATCTTAATTGGGGTGTTGAAGATGAAGTCATTGAATTAACAGCAGAAGAATTTGAAAAAAATTCACTAAAAATATTTGGTTATCCATATACAGATGATGCAATGAAGCCTTATAGAGATTTATTTAAGAATGCACAAAAATGCTATTTTTATAGAGTAAATAGTGGCGGCTCTGCAAGTGCTGAACTTGCTTCTGCAAAATGCCCAGGTACAAGAGGAAATGATATTTTTTATACCGTTGCAAAGAATGCAGATAAAACTGATTTGTATGATGTGTGTACTTATATGCGTAGCATAGATAAGAATGTTGAATCTAATAAACTCTATGATTTTGGAAATGCAAGAACCGGAAATACAACACCTACTATTGCAAGTGCATTTCCTGATATTATAAATGTTGGTGGAAAAGCCGCTATACAACAGGATAATTCAGATGGTAATAACCCTTGGTCTTGCTGGATTGATGAGGTAAGAGAAGGTACAGATATTGATGAAAATGGTAAGCCTAGCAGTAGGGCTTTATGTTTTGCAAATTTGGTTGTTCCTTGTAAGATTAAAGTTACTTGTATTAATAACACACAAGGTGCTGTTAAAATTTTCTCAGACGGTGCAAATCCCGCAACAGTTGACTCACAAGTACGCGGAGATGTTGCAACTTTTACAATTACAGCTGATGATGAAGCAACAAAAGATATTTATGTATATGGTGTAAGTAAGATAAGAATATCTAAAATTGAAATAGTATACGACGGTGCTATTTCAGATACTCTTGTAGATAAGCAGACTGTTAGTGGAATAGATAAATTAGTCGATAATGATTTTGTGTTTTGGAAGCGTAGCGCATCTTTAAAAGAAACATCAGGAACTTTTTTAACTGGTGGTATGGCAATAAAGGCTACAGGCTCAAGTTATCAAAGCTTTTTATCTGCTATAGAAAGTTATTCTTTTAATACTCTTATCTGTGATTCTACTTCTGATGTAATCAAATCTCTTTTTGTAAGTTTTACAAAAAGAATGAGAGATAGAGCAGGTATTAAATTTCAGACCATTGTGCATAATTATGCCGCCGATTATGAAGGCGTAATAAATTTAACAACAGATGCTGAAAAAAATACTGAAAGTCTTATTTGGTGGTTAGGTGGTGCAGAGTCATCTTGTGAAATTAACAAGAGTTGCACTAATAAAAAATATGATGGAGAATATACACCTGTTTGCTCTGACACACAGACAGGTCTTGAGCAGGCAATCAACAACGGTGAATTAAAGCTTCATAAAGTAGGCTCTGATTATAGAATTCTTACCGACATTAATTCATTAGTTACAACAACATCTGAAAAGAGTAATTTATTTTGCTCTAATCAAACTATGCGAGTATGCGACCAAATCGGTATGGATATAGCAACAATATTTAATACTCGTTATCTTGGTGTAATGCCTAACGATAATGCAGGTAGAATTGCACTTTGGGCAGATATTGTAAAGTACCTAAAGAATCTTGAAACTCTTAGAGCTATTGAAGATTTTACAGATACAGATGTTGTTGTAGAACAAGGAGAAGTTAAGAAAGCTGTTGTTGTTAATACGCCTGTAACAGTTGTAAATTGCATGGAGCAATTATATATGACTGTAAAAGTTAATTAAGGAGGTTAGAATATAATGGCTAAAAACATAACAATGAATGCAAAAGATGCTATTGCAGCAAAATTAGCTAAATGTTTTATAACATTAAATGGGAATAGGTATAATTTTGCAAATATGATTGATATGGAAGTAAAGCTTGAAAAAGCAAAGTCAACTATACCAAGGCTTGGTGCGATTATGACCGGACACAAGTCAACAGGTATGGAAGGCACTTTTAGTGGTACAATGCACTACAATCAGTCAGTGCTTAGAAAAGTTCTTGAAGATTATAAGAATACAGGCGAAGATGTATACTTTGATATGCAAATTGAAAATAATGACCCAACTTCTACTGCAAAAAGTCAGACTGTTATACTTTATGACTGTAATACTGACGGTGGTATTCTTGCTAAGTTTGATGCAGATGGCGAATATATTGATGAAGAAATAGAAGGTACATTTGAGGACTTCTCAATCCCTGAAAGCTTTAAACAGCTTGATGGTTTTTTAGCTAACTAAATATTTTGGCAGGCTATTTAATACAGCCTGCCTTATTTGTTTTTATTATAATTATGGAGGATAAAATTATGTCAAAATTTAATGCTTTTATGAAGGCTAACAAAGTGGTAAAGGAAAATGTAAGACGCGTTGCAACAACATCTATTGTTGATGAAAACGGTAAGAGTCCAGAATGGGAATTTAGACATATTACCACAAAGGAAAATAAGGAATTAAGAGAAAAGAATATTAAAGAAGTGCCTATTCCAGGTAAATTTGGTGCGTTTAGACAGAGAATTAATGGTGAAGCCTATGTGCTTGATATGATTGTCGCATCTACAGTTACACCTAATCTTTATGATGCCGAGCTTCAGGACAGCTATGGCGTAAACACACCAGAGGACCTTTTAATGGCTATGTTAGATAACCCTGGTGAATATGATGACCTTGCCGCTTTTATTCAGAAGTACAATGGCTATAATAAGGAAATTAATGAAAAAATTGAAGAAGCAAAAAACTAATAGAAACAGACAGTGAAGCAAGTTTTGTATATTACTGTCTGTTTGAATTACATATTAGACCTTGCGAATTTGTTGATATGGATGAGCAAGAAAAAGCTTTTATTTTTGCAGCTGTAGAGCGAAAAGTAAAAGAAGATGAAAAACAAAAGAAGAAGATGAAAAAAGCTAAAAAGAGGTGAGTGTATTGACAATATCAAGTTCTATTGAGTTATATGACAATTTTAGTAGTACATTTACATCTATGCACTCAGCAATGAACTTAATGCTTTCAGGAATTAATGATATTCAATCTGCTTTAGATGCCGACATAGATATGAGTTCGTTTGAAGGGGCAAAAGAATGTTTAAAAGAAGCTGAAACAGCCGCAAAAGTTTGTCAAGAACAAATTGAAGCACTAAAGCAGTCTTCTCGGAACATCCCACCTGTTAAAGTTCCAGTAACTTATGATTTTGAAAATGTAGGACCTTTAGTTTTTACAAACACTGGGGTTGAAAGATTTAATCAAGAAATTACTAATGCTAATACCTTAATGGAAAATCTTATTGCGACACAATCTACTATTAACAGTAATTCTGCAAGCGTTCTAAGACCTAACCAAACAGCAGAATTAAAT
The DNA here is from genome assembly GCA_958426775.1 of uncultured Bacillota bacterium. GTDB lineage: Bacteria > Bacillota > Clostridia > Lachnospirales > CAG-274 > CALWRD01. The sequence continues at coordinate 34,373 of CATZZP010000016.1, read as the reverse complement.
AATACATTGGGTAGATTAACAGCTATACAGCAAAGAATACAGCAAATTGAAAATAACCCAGTTAATATTGGTTCAGATACTGCTAATGCAGGACTTGAATATTTGAGAACACAATTATATCAAGCAACACAAGCACAAACAAGATTAAATAGTGCTTTAACAAATATGGACCCTGCTACAGCAAATGCAGAATACGCAAGACTTGTAGCAAATATTAGCAGTGCAGAAAGGTATATTAGAGATAATGTTTCTGAACAGGGTAAATTTAATCAGGAAATTGCAAAAGGAACTAATGCTACAAATGGACTTCTAAGCAAGCTTAAAGGAATTACTGCTGCGTATTTAAGTATAAAAGGTGCAGGACAAGTTTTAGGCTTGTCAGATGAAGTAACGCAAACGCAAGCAAGATTAAATTTACTTTTAGATAACTTTAATGAAACAGGTAGTGTAGATGATTTATTTAAAAAAATATATGCTTCTGCACAAGATGCAAGAGGTTCTTTAACAGATACCGCCGCTGTTGTTGCTAGATTTGGTAATAATGCAAAAGATGCTTTTAGTGGTTCAGATGAAGTAGTTGCTTTTGCTAATTTAGTACAAAAGCAAATGACAATCGCAGGTGCTACTACAAGTGAAGCATCTAATGCTATGTTACAGTTATCACAGGCATTAGGCTCTGGCGTACTTCGAGGTGATGAATTAAATTCTATCTTTGAAAATGCTCCAAACCTTATCCAAAATATAGCTGATTACCTAGGAAAACCTATCGGTGAAATACGAGAAATGGCTGCCGATGGAATGATTACCGCAGATGTTGTTAAAAATGCTATTTTTGAAGCAAGTGATGAAATAAATGAAAGATTTGAAAAGATGCCTTTGACTTGGGGACAAATGTGGACAAAGTTCCAAAATACGGCAACTATGGCTTTTAAGCCTGTGCTAGATAGACTGAATGAACTTGCTAATAGTGAAGGATTTCAGAATTTTGTAACAGGGGCAATAGAAGTTTTAGCTGTTTTAGCTGATGTGGTTATTGATATTTTTGAAGCTATTGGAAATATAGCAGGATTTGTAGCTCAAAATTGGAATGTCATAGGACCTATTATATATGGTGTAGCCGCTGCTTTAGCTATATACTATGGTTGGCTATTACTTATTAAAGCTATCGAACTTATTAGCACAGGTGTAAAAATAGCATTATGTATGGCTTCATTTGCTCATGCTGCCGCAACAGGAACAGAAGCGTCTGCTACTGCTGCTGCAACAGCGGCACAATATGGCTTAAATACAGCTATTTTATCTTGCCCTATATTTTGGATAATTATATTAATTATTGCATTAATAGCTATATTAATAGCTCTATGTAATTGGATTGCAGATGTAACCGGTGTAGCACAATCAGCACTAGGTATAATATGCGGGGCTTTAGCAGTTGCAGGAGCCTTTATTGGAAATTTATTTATAGCTCTTATTAATATTATAATTGATATATTTGTTGTTCTTTGGAATTTCATAGCGGCATTTGCTAATTTTTTCGCAAATGTATTTAATGACCCTGTTGGTGCTATAGCAAGATTGTTTTTTGATTTAGTTGATTGTATTTTAGAATTATTACAGAGTCTTGCTAGTGCAATAGATACAATTTTTGGCTCTAATCTCGCTAATTCTGTACAAGGTTGGCGTGATGGTTTGTCAGGTTGGGTTGACGATACATTTGGTAAAGGCGAAGAAGTTATGGCTAAGGTTAATGCTGAAGACTATCACCTTGACCGATTTGAATATAGTGGCGCTTGGAATGCTGGTGTTGAATTTGGTGATAATGTTTCAAGTGCTATTTCAGATAAAATATCAGGTGTATCTGATTGGCTTAAGAATAATGCAGAAGATTTGTTAAATCCAACTACAGACTCTGGCGAAGATGCCCTTAATGGGATTAAGGCGAATACTGATGATATTAAGAAAGAGGTTAAGCATTCAGATGATATTTTAAGTATGATAAAAGATAGTGTAAGCAAAGAAAGAATTGCAAACTATACAACTAAACAAATAACAGTAGATATGTCAGGTATGTCAAACCAAATTGCGAGCAGCTTAAGTATTGGTGATGTTGTGCGTGAGATGGAAAAGCGTATAACAGAAGCCGCAGCGGTATCGGTAGAGGGGGTGTAAGAAATGGCATATTTAATTTATGTTGAAAATGTTCTAATGCCTGTAACACCATCTAAGATAACACGAAAAGTTCCAGGTAAAAATGAAGAAATAGAGCTTTTAGGTGGTAAAACAGTTCTTAATTTACAAGAACCCGGTTTAACTGAATGGTCTATGGACTTTTTATTACCAAAAACTAAGTACCCTTTTGTAAACATAATTTCTGACAAGCAAGAATTAAGGTCCCAAGATTTTTACCTTACACATTTTAATACATTAATGGCAAAAGCAAAACCTTTTGACTTTATGATAATAAGAACTAAACCTAATGGGGTTTGGGATTTAGGGGAAGAAAATGGGACCTTTAAAATTGATATTCCTAATAATGATACTGAAAATCCAGTATATGTAAATGATTTAGACGGCATTTTAAATAAATGTAAATGTACGATTGAAGAATTTACAGATGAAGATAATACTGACAACGGATTTGACAAAGTAATTAGTGTCACTTTTAAAAAATATTTAGATTATAGTACAAAGACTGTTAAATTAGTTACAGATAAAAAGACTAATAAAACTACAGCAACTACGGTAAAAGCTAGAGATACAAGTAGTAAAACTACGCCATCTACATATACAGTTAAGCCTGGGGACTATTTAATATTAATATGTAAAAAAGAATTAGGTGACGGAAGTAAGTGGAAGGAAGTATACAATCTAAATAAAGATAAAATCAAAAATCCTAATCTTATTTACCCGGGACAGGTACTAAAACTTAAATAATAAGGAGGTGTTGCTTTTTGGCAAGTGCAAGTGATGTTGTTAAAATTGCTAATCAAGAAGCTACTTTAGCAATAAAAGGAAGACCAAACAAATATACATGTTGGTATGGCTTTACTGATGAATGGTGTGCTATGTTCGTTTCTTGGTGCTTAAATCAAGCAGGTGTACCTACATCAGTGGCCCCGAAAACGGCGGCAGTATCAGGCTTCCTTGATTTTGCTAAGAAAAATAATAGATATTATTCTAAGACTTCAGGTTATAAACCAAAGCCAGGCGACATAATGATACAAAAAAATGGCTGTAGTCATACAGGACTTGTTGTTTCTGCTAGTGGAAATTCATTTACTACTGTTGAAGGTAATAGTAGTAATGCTGTTAAAACAAGAAACTATACTCTTTCTTCTAATGCGTTGTCTGGCTTCTTTTCTCCGGCATATAGTGCTGAAAGTGCATCTCCGGCTAGTATACCTATAAAAACAATAACGCTACCCTCAGGTTTGGGTAGCGTATTTACTTATATGGGTTGGCAATTAATTACTTCAAAGACATCAGTACAGTATAAGCTTAGGTCCCAAGCCGGACAAAATTTCGATAGCGAAGGATTTGGTATTATAAATGGTCGATATGTTGTTGCGTGTACAACAACATATGGTAGTGTAGGCGACTACATTGATGTGTATCAAAGTAATGGAAATGTGCTTAAATGTATCATAGGCGACATTAAAAATCAAAATGATGCCGGCTGTAATAAATGGGGTCATTTGAGCGGTAAATGTGTAATTGAGTTTGTTGTTAATAAATCAAAATGGTACAGTCCAAAACACGCAAATCCGGGTACTTCAAGTTGCCACCCTGAATGGGGTGGTAAAACTATAACTAAAATTGTAAACTTGGGTAGCTATTTTAATGGTGCAAGTGCAGACGGTGGAATGTATGAAAGCGATACTAAAAAGAAAGATAAAGTTGATTTATGTTCTACATCTGTTATAAGTGTAGTAAATGTTGCAGGAACATTAAACGATAATGCTTATATAAATATTCAAGGAAATAAAGATGCTCGTTATGAGCTACATATAATAAACAATGGAATAGATTATCAGCCATTGGTTGTTGGAGAAGTAACTTGGACTACAGAATGGAAAGATGCAGCAGGTAAGTTAGAATTTACAGTTTTAAAGGACCCGGCATTAGATATACAAGAAGGTAATGTTGTAGCATTTTTGAAAAATGGTGTTGGTGTTTTTTATGGTTATTTATTTAGTAAGTCAAGAAGTAAAGGTAAAGAAATCAACTGTACTGCTTATGACCAATTAAGATATTTAAAAAACAAAGATACTTACTGCTATAAAAACAAGACTTTAAGAGATGTAATTATAATGATTGCTATGGACTATAGATTAAAAGTAAGCCAAAGTAAGCTTGTTGATACGAAGTATTCGATACCAGGCAGAGTTGAAGATAATGAAACTCTATTTGATATTATAAAAAATGCAAGAGAGCTTACCGAAAGTGCAACAGGTAATATGTATATATTTTATGATGACTATGGGTTACTATGCTTAAAGCGAATTGAAGATTTAAAAACAGACTATTTGCTTGATGATGAAACCTGTGAAGATATTGACTATACATCTAGTATAGATGATGAAGTTTATAACCAGATACAGTTTTATAGAGATGATGACACAACTGGTAATAGAGCAAAATATATATTCAGAAATGCTGAACTTATTAACAAGTGGGGCGTTTTACAGCTTACTTGTAAATTAGAAAAAGATGATAACCCTGCTGCTTTTGGTAAATCAGTTCTTAAACTCTATAGCGAAAAGAAAAGAGAGCTTACTGTAAAAGACTGCTTTGGTGATATTAGATTAAGAGCAGGTGCATCTATATATGCCAATCTAAATTTAGGTGACATTGTTTTTAAAAGCGCACAAGTAATAATAAAGAAGGCTGTACACAGATTTGGTGCTAAGTATAGCTGTGATTTAACATTATTAGGAGGTAGTCCTTATGTCGGTTGAGTTAGTTAAATTAATCAAAAGTATCGCTATGGATGCCGTTAGGGCAAGCAACCCTACGGAAGTAGTTTTCGGTACTGTATCTAAAGACTATGAAAATGATGGACAGTTTGCAGTTCGTTTGTCAGAAAAGCTCGAACTCGATGAAACTTTTTGTGCTTTTGGTAGTATAAGACCAGCCAACTTAAAAAGAGGTAACAGGTTAGTAATTATTAAAATGCAAGGTGGTCAAGCTTATTATGTTGCTGATGTTATAGCTGGAGGTGATTAAGTGCTACCTGAAAGTGCAAATTATGAACTTATTAGTGATTATGATGACTTAGAGCAAACAAGTATTACATATAAGTTAGATAAAGAAAATAAGCGTATTGTTGCAGTGTATGAAGATTATAAAGAAATAATACGCCAAGCAGTCTATCTTATATTAATGACGGAACGATATGATTATGCTATGTATTCATGGAACTATGGAATTGAGCTTAACGATTTATTTGGTAGAGAAAGACAGTATGTAATACCAATGCTTATGAGCCGAATAAAAGAAGCTTTATTGCAAGATGACAGAATATTAAATGTGACTGACTTTAATTTTAGCATAAAACATAATGTGTATAATGTCAGTTTTACGGTTGTAACTAAATATTATAATGTAGATGTGAAGGATGTGGTATTTAATGTTTGAGGACTACAGTTATGACAATTTGTTGGCTGAAATGCTCTCGAATGTAGCTACAGATGTAGATAAACGCGAAGGAAGTATAATCTTTGATACTTTATCTCCTGCCGCTCTTGAATTAGCTAATGCCTATATGGGACTTGACACAATATTGAATAATGCTTTTGCTGACTCTGCTGAAAGGGACTATCTTGTAAAAATAGCAAAAGAAAGAGGTATTACTCCCGAAGACTCAACAAGTGCTATTTTAAAAGCAGAATTTAACTTTAATAGTAGTGACGGAAATTATATAGGTGAAGTTGTAAGTACAGGTGATAGGTTTAATTTGGATAAAATAAACTACACCTTAGTAGCTCAGATGACTAATAATACAGATGTAGATATTACAGTTACAGACAATGACGGTAATAATATAGTTGTAAGCAAAGGTAATAGCATTCCTGGCTGTTGGCAGATTATGTGTGATACAACAGGTGAAGAAGGAAACAAACATTTTGGTACTCTTACGCCAATAGCAACAATTTCTGGTCTTACAAAAGCAGAAATAACTGAATTAATAATTCCTGGCGAAGATGAAGAAGATACTGAAACATTTAGACAAAGATATTTTGATAGTATAAATGCAGATGCTTTTGGTGGCAATCGTGCCAATTATATTAAATGGGTAAAAGAAATGGAAGGTGTCGGACAAGTAAAAGCTAACAGAACACCAAATGGCGGAGGTACTGTAGAAATTATTATAACAGATAGTGAAGGAAGTCCAGCATCCGATGAGCTTATAAATAGTGTAAAAGAAAAATTAGACCCTGCTGAATTTACAGGCTTGGGCGAAGGTATTGCACCAATTGGGCATAGTGTGACAGTGAATACAGTTAAATATGTTAGTAAAGATATATATTTTAACGATGTAGAATACACAGAAAATGCTGACAAAGATGCTATAAAGTTAGCAGTAGAAAATATTTTATCAGAGTATGCTAATGAAATAAATTCGGATTGGGAGAACCGAACAACTAAAAAAATATATGCCGCACAAATACTTGCAAGATGTATTGATGTAGATGGTATAGAAAATATAGAAAATGTTGACATAGAAGATAGTTCATACATTACTCTTAACGAAAAACAATTGATTGCGTTTGAAATAGGTGGTGGACTTGAATGAAATACATAGAATACTACCCACTTGTATTAAGAGAAGTTTATGAAATACAAATTATTAGCAATATTCTTGATAAATTCTTAAATGACTTTGAAGAAAATAAAAATAATCTTATAAGCGAACTTTATCTTAGTACAGCAACTGGTGTAGGGCTTGAGATATGGGAAAATGCGTTAGATATTGAAGTTACAGATACAAGTGCTGATGTAAGACGATTTAAAATAAGAAGTAAGTTACTAGGAGATAATACAAACTTAAGAACTAAATTAGATACCCTAATTGGTAAGGATAAGTATAGAATATCTATTGACCCTATTAACTGTCATGTTATTTTTAATTTAGAATTATCTGCACAGAATCTTAAAAATGCAGTTGCAGAATTACTAGAAAAAGTATTACCTTTAAACCTTACATATGAAATAAACCTTGCATATAATAAGCATGCTGATTTAGCATCATATCAACATAAAGAGCTTAACAACTATACACATAAAGAATTAAATGCTAAAAAATTGAGGTGATTAAATGTCAACAAAAACAGAAAATTATAATTTAACGAAGCCTGCTCAAACAGACTATTATAATGTAGATGATTTTAATAATAATTTTGATATTATTGACGAGGTCATAAATAAGATTGCCAAAGAAAATGCTAATTTACCTGTGAGTAAAACTGTCGTTCAGACTAGAACTTTATCAACAAATAGTATTTTAAAAGGAAGTCATATTATTGTTGCTGAAAAAGGTCATTATAGTAACGGTTCAGCACTTATAATTGTTGAAGCTTTTGGCTCACTAAAGCATCATTCTCTTGTATTGGCAGTTAGTACAAGTTTTAACTCAAATGAAAAAACTATTACTTGTTTAAGTAATGCTGCATATGCTACTCAGCTTTTTTCTAAGGCTTCTGTGGAAACAGTATGGGCTGCAAATTCTCATAAAGTGTACTTAACATTAAATACAGATGTATTAAATTCTGTCAATGATAGTGTTGCACTTACAATAACAGTAATATCTTCGACTTGGTCAAGCTGTGCTAAATTATTATCTAGTTCAGAAACAACTGATACTGATAAAATTAATAACACTAAAAGCATAACTTTAACAAGAGGAAAAACAAGCTTAGATGTAGATACAAGTAAATTTTTCCCTATAAGTGGCGGTCAAGTAAACGGTGATTTAATAGCAAGAGCAATAATTGCAAATGATAAATTATACTCAAGGGCATTAGAAGTGTTTGGAAAAACAAATGATAATACATCAACAAATCAAGGTGGATATGTAGATTTTCACCACAATCAAGCCATAAACACTGACCAAACAGCAGGTGCTACAAATGATTATACAGCTAGAATAATTGAAGACAGTCCAGGCTCATTAAACATTAAAGCGGGTCCAAATTTAACAGCCCAACTTAGTGTAGATGGTAGCGAAGTATATACTAACGCAAGAATTATGACGCGTACAGAAGATAATGTTACAGCTGGAGTATCACCGTTAAGCAGTGGCAATATTATTCTAATAATTGAATAAGGGGGTAATATAAATGGCTGTTTATAGTGGTGATAGCAACAATATTTCAAGAAATGTTACAAGTATATATGTTGGTGATGTAAACAATAAAGCTCGTAAAGTGCTAAAGATGTATGTTGGTGACACTGGTAATAAAGCACAACTTGTTTTTGAAGATAAAAGAGATTTTACTAATCTTAATTTCAAACTTACAGAATTCAATGAAGCAACCGGTGGTGATTTAACTCTTAATAAAACATACACTGCAATACCTAAAATGTGGAATACTAAAGCTGCTTTAAATTCATCAGCTTCATTTGTATCAGGAAAACTTAGACTGCGTTCAAATGATGTAATTAAGTGCGTATATGATGTATCTGTACCGAATGGTTGCAAAGAGTATGATGTGTCTATTTGGTTGTTATCAAACGGCACAAATATTGTGAATAAAAGCTTAAATTCTAAAGAAAAAACTTGGGAAATAAAATCAAGTTTAAAAAATATTTCTTTTAGAATAAATCTTTATGGTGATAAGTCTGGAGTCACATTAAATTCTTGTGCTATATACATAAATGATACACAAATTTTGTAAAAAGAGGTGCTAGATGAAAGAATTAATACAAAGTTATTGGCTAGATTTATTATTTGCAATTTTTACAGGCTTTTTAGGACTATGCTACAAAGGCTTGAAAAAAGAGCTTATGAAAAAAATAAAAGAACAAGATGCAGTAAAAGAGGGTGTGGTAGCACTATTAAGGCAAGCTCTGTATGACGCATATAATAAGTGGACTGAAAGAGGTTATTGTCCCATCTATGCAATGGAAGTTTCAACAAGAATTTATGAACAATATCATGCTTTGGGTGGTAATGATGTTGGTACAGAACTTTATGAGAGACTTAAAGAGCTACCAACAGAGGCTTTAACTGAGAATAAAATTATAAGTGATAATAAATATTTAAAAGAGAATTAAGGAGGTTGAAAATATGAAAAATTGGTTTAAAGCGGCTGCTATAAGAGCAATCAAGACAATGGCACAAACTGCTATAGCTACAATAGGTACTGCTGCTGTTTTAAATGATGTGAATTGGATTGCTGTTATATCAGCTACAATTCTTGCTGGTGGATTATCTATGCTAACCTCAATCGCAGGTTTGCCAGAAGTAAAGGAGTGATAAGAATGGAGATTAAAAGAAATATTACAACACAAAATTTTAACAACGGCTCTATTAATAGAATTAAGTACATAGTTGTACATTACACTGCTAACAATGGAGATACTGCCTTAGGTAATACTAATTACTTTAAAAATTATAGGGGTTCATCCGCTCATTACTTTGTTGATGAAAACAACATCTATCAGTCAGTAGAAGATAAAAATGTAGCTTGGCATTGTGGTGCTAATAGCTATAAACACCTTTATTGCAGAAATAGCAATAGTTTAGGTGTAGAACTTTGTTCAAGAAAAGATAGTAAAGGAAACTATTACTTTAAAGATAAGACTGTTGATAATGCTGTTGAGCTTGTAAAAATGCTTATGGCTAAATACAATGTGCCAATTACAAATGTAATAAGACATTATGATGTTACAGGCAAAAATTGCCCAGAGCCGTTTGTTAGAAACAATAAGGCTTGGCTTGATTTTAAAAATAGATTAGTAGCTAAGGGGGAGCAGATTATGAAGCAAAATGTTAAAATAAATGGTAAGGTAAAAAGTCTTGACACAATTAATAAAGATGGTTATACTTACATTAAAGTAAGAGACTTATCTGATGTTTTTAATATTGGATATAATAAAGAAACCAAGCTAATAACATTGAGTGTTAAATAGTATAAAGACCTATATGTTAGATACAGGTTAGTAACAAAAATACTTAAAAAGCACATAAAATAAGGGTGTTGAACTATCCAAGAGATAATAAGAGCTTTATTAAGCTTTTTAAATCGCTGTTTAAGCGGTTTTGGTTGGTTTGTGTTTGTATAAAATTTAATGCACAACTAATAACAACTACAAATGATAATTTTCAAAACGGCATTTATCAGCTTTGATAAGTGCCGTTTTTTTCATAAAATAGAGTTTGCTTTGTAAAAACGGGGTAAGAAAAAGCTTTTCCTGTTTTTGTTATTTGCAGTTATTATTATTAAAGTATGCTTCGGAAAGGATACACTTATGGGCTATGGGTGCTTTGCCGATGCCGTTATTAGCTTTGCTATGAATTATATAAAAGTAATTGCTCTGAAGGACGGTAAAACTAACGGAATGTTGAAAATATTGACATATACAAACATTTGTAATATAATGTAAGTGATGATTTATAAACATAAGAAAAAAGCTTTTTACGAAACGGGTTTTATATGGGTATGAAGCTGTGCTATAATCTCATATATAAGATAACCTTGCATTTTCCTATCAAGGGGATATTTTAAGGGCATATTTTGCTTGCTTGAAAACGGAGGGAGTGAAACCCTTGGGCGTACCGGAAGGGTCAGGTTCGCTTTTTTTTAGCCATATCAGGTTACTGTTTAGTTAGTTATTTGTATCGGAGGTGATAACATCAAGCCAAATAGAAATGAGGAACGGGGAATGAAGCTTTTGGAAATCTGCTTCGATACCTTCTGTGAAAACGGGCTGGAAAACACCAGTATGGAAAAGCTTGCCGAAGCCTGCGGTGTGACAAATGCGGCACTGGTCTACTACTTTGGAACAAAGGATAACATCGTGATTGAGGCAACTGCCCATTGTATGGCAAAGGTGGAGGACGATTTTATGGCACAAGCACCTGTCAGCTTTGCGGACATTGAGCGTTTTCTACGGGAGATGCCCTATATTACCGCACAGCTTCACGGGGCAAAATACCGATTTATGTATCAGGTGTATGCAAGTCCCCGTTATCGGGAGTATGGCAAGGCATTTTTTAGGGGTGTAAATATCCGCTATCGTCAATATGCACAGCTGCTCTCAGGCAAGCTGGGGTTGCCCGTGGATTTTATACAGGGTATGATTTACATTTTTGTACGTGCCTGTGTACACTATGCAATGTTTGAGGATGAGGAATATTTGAAATTGCAGTTAAATGCCGTACGTGCTTCATTAAAAGCGTTTCTCTCTGTAAAACAGCAGGAAGCAGAGGGTAAACGGTGAGCAGTATTAAGGGTATAAGAACGACGGTGAAATACCTTAATTACGCTGTACAGGAGCAATCATCTTTAAAGCTGTGCGGAGAATTAGGAAAGTTATAAAAAACAGCCTGTCTGTTTAGGGTACGGAGAAATAAAAAAACGCTTCGAGGCGAGAAGCTTAGCCAATTTCGGAGCATATGAGGAGGAAAAACTATGAAAAAACAATTATTCGGGGTATTTGTCAGCCTATGCCTATTGGTGTCCATGCTACCCACAATGGCATTTGCTGAAGCAGGTGTGCAGGACAGTGACATTGTTGCAGACGTAAGCGATCGGTGTGAACACCACCCAAGCCATGACAAAAATAGGGACTACACACGGGAAAGTGCAGACATTCTTTGTCCCTATGAACAAACAGAGAACTGTGTCAATGCAAATTGCCCTGTCTGCTCGGTTGACGGTGCCGATTTAGAGCAGGTTTGTACCGGTGCGTCGCTTATGCTTGCAACGGCACTGACCGATAATGACTACACTTGGGATTCTAATGAGATTTGCCTGTTTGTGGGGAACGTCCGGTTGAGCGGGGGTAGTGTGAATGAAAGTGAAGCCATAGGCTACTATACCAAAAGCAACGAAGGGAATTGGGAAAAATATACTGGAAACGACACCCCCTCAGCTCCCTATTTCCAATACCATGGCGACGGTGAGCTGACGCTGAATGGCGTAGAGATTGAGGAATAGGAAGAAAATCAAAATATAGGTGGAGTTAACGTTAACGCCGGCATTTTTGCGTATAGTGGAAGCAACGCCATAGAGCTGACCATAAATCTGGAAGGCACCAACACCGTTTCCGGATCGAGCCAAGGAATCTATGTGAAAACGATGACAGGAGATGCGATGCTGGAGATCAAGGGCTCCGGCGGTTCCGCCACACTGGAGGCAACCTCAACGAGTTCTGTAGGTTCTGCGGGCATTTGTGTTTCTTCTGAGAATGGCAGTGCTTCCCTTAACATAAGTGGGGGCACAGATGTGACGGCCCGCAACACAGCTCATTATTGGGGAGGATATGGTGTTTATTTGAATTCTTGGGGAGATAATCCTATCCCGCCAACCAACCTAACCGTTGACGGCGGTTCCCTGACCGCCAGTGGCGCGACAAACGGGATCTACAGTCAGTATAATGGTGGTAATAGCAGTGATAACGGCACCTTGAACCTGACCGTCAGCAACAATGCTGTAGTACGGGCTGAGAACGGGATCGGCAAAAACGGCAACAATTCTTCAGTCAATTATCAGACAGATGGTGCTAACGGCGGTATCGTTTTTGACGGCGGCAATGGCACAGTGTATGGTAATGTAACCTTACAGGATGACCTCACCATTGGCGAGGGCGAGAGCCTGACTGTCCCGGAAGGGTCCCGGCTTAACACAAACGGCAAGCTCACAGTAAACGGCGGCACGCTGACGGGAATTGAAAGAATTACGGGTACGGTCAAGTATGCTCCGACCATCACCACTACAAGTCTGACCGAAGGTACGGTAGGCACAGCGTACAGTCAGATACTTGCGGCCATGGGTGATATGCCTATTACATGGAGCGTCAGCGGCGGCAGCCTGCCGGGTGGTTTAAGCCTGAGCAGTGATGGCAAAATTACCGGCACCCCAACCGATGCAGGTGAGTTCTCCTTTACCGTGACTGCCGACAATAACAGCGGCAGCGACAGCAAGGAGTTTTCCCTGTCAGTGGGACAGGCAACACCGCAGGCAACCGACTTCACCTTTACCGCACCGACTGATTTGGTCTATGACGGAAATGCAAAGTATGCAACAGTTACGGCAAAAGAGGGCATTGTGGGTATGGGTGAAATTACGGTGATTGAGTATTATGATGAGGACGGTAACTTGCTCACTGACGCACCCGTAAATGCAGGAGTATACACCGTTAAGATTGATGCTGCAAAGGGAGATAACTATACTGCCGTAACCGACTTAACAGACAATACATGGAAGTTTACTATAGAGCAGTCGGGTACGGTATTTGAGAACGATGAAATAACAACAAATAAATCAAGCTACACTTACGGTGACACAATGACAGTAACGGTTAAACCTGTGCCGACAGGTGTGGAGGCAAGTCGTATGTTATCATTTGATGCACCGACGACAAACCAAATGGCAATATTCTTTGACGATAAACAGGTTTCTGATGGGGCAGATGCAGAAACGGACGGCACATATACAATGACGGTTTATACAACAGACATTGGTGCAGGAACGAAAGAGCTTACCGCAAAATATGTTGGCAACAGCAATATGGCGGATTACGAGAAAAAGTTTAACGTACATATTAACAAGGCAACACCGCAGATAAGCGACTTCACCTTTACCGCACCGACTGATTTGGTCTATGACGGTAACGGAAAGACGGCAACGGTTACGGCAAATGCAGGTATCGGCACCGTAACGGTTGTGTATTACAAGGCAGACGGAACAAGGCTTAATATTGCACCTGTAGATGCAGGTGCATACACCGTTAAGATTGATGCTGCAAAGGGAGATAACTATACTGCCGTAACCGACTTAACAGACAATACATGGACATTTGAAATAAAGCAGGCAACCCCTGTTCTTGCCGAGAACAGTACTATGGAAGCAGAGCGTGTGCGTCGTGGTCAAAAGCTTTCCACCTCTGAAATTAACGGAGTTGTAAATAATTTAAAGGGTGAGTCCTTGGAAGGTACATGGACGTGGAAGAATGACCGTGAAATGGAGAAAACCGGAACCTTTACAGAAACGGCAGTATTTACACCGACAGATGCCAATTATGCACCCATAGAGGAAACGGTTTCCGTTACGGTGTACAGAACATCATCAGGGGGCGGCGGAAATTCAACTGCCTATTACACCGTAACCTTTGACACACAGGGCGGAAGCGAAACAGACAGCAAGCGTGTTGCAAGAAATAAAAGTGTAACAGAACCGGAAGAACCTACAAAAGATAACTGCACCTTTGAGGGCTGGTTTACCGATAAGGACTGCACAGAGGCGTATGATTTCGATACTAAAATAACCAAGAGCATGACGTTGTACGCAAAATGGGCAGAGGAAACAACAGAGCCTACAGATCCGACCGAATGGGAAAACCCGTTTGATGATGTGGACAAGAAGGACTGGTTCTATGAAAGCGTGAAATATACAGAGGAAAACGGCTTATTTGACGGAATTGATGCAACTACCTTTGAACCAAACAGAGCAATTACAAGAGGAATGCTGATAACTGTGCTTTGGAGAGCTGAAAATCAGCCGGTAGTTGATTATTTGATGACCTTTGGTGATGTGGACGAGAACGCGTATTACGCAGAGGCAATCCGTTGGGCTGCAAGTGAACAGCTTGTAAAGGGTTATTCGGAAACAAAATTTGCACCTGATCAGCTGATTACCCGTGAGGAAATGGCGGCAATTATCAATCGCTATGCGGATTACAAGGATATGGAAAGTATGCAGGCGGGGGATTTGTCACAGTTTAACGATACGGCACGGATTTCCCCTTGGGCAACGGAAAATGTAAGATGGGCAGTGGGCAACGGAATACTTTCAGGTAAGAGCAATGGTATTCTTGACCCTCAGGGCAATACCACAAGAGCCGAAATTGCAGTAATTCTGCAGAGGCTTTTAGAAAAATAAAGGTTTCTTTGTCAACCTGTTTTTAACTAAAATCTAAGCTTCGGCGGTATAGATTTTTATTAAGTCTATACCGCCTTTTTTACATAAAAGATTGCCCTTGCAGGAGGCGGAAGTACTTTTTTTGTTACCAAATATAAGGCTTACGGCTTCTGATTTAGGGGATTTAAATTTATCAAAGCATAACAATAGGGTGGGTAGGAACAGATGTCCTTCAAGGCAGGGGCATATCTTTTTTCAATATTACAGAACCAAATTAGCGGTTTTTAAAAAAAATCGGAAATTTTAAAAAGTAGTTGACAGCTTGAGGTAAAAGTGTTAAAATAATTAAATGTATCCCTAGGGGATTTTATGCCCTTTTTTGCCTTTTTTTATGGGAAAAAACATAGATTTTTATGGTTTTTTAAGTAAAAAAATTGTGCATTTTGCAGGGTAAAAATAGCTTTAGGAGCTTATATATTTCCGATAATTAATTTTGTCGGATAATTATGCCGTACCTAAGGTACGGTATGTGGGCTTGCCCTTTTTCAGGAGAGCGGACAAGGGGTATGGCTTTACGTTTTAATGCAGTTAAATATTATTTAAGGAGTGAAGGTGCCATGGATAAAAACACAATACGCAAGGTTAAGTATGGAAATACACAGCGTATGAGTTATTCCAGAGTTGATGAAGTTTTAGAGATGCCTAATCTGCTTGCCTTGCAAAAGGACAGCTATAAGTGGTTTTTAGATGAAGGCCTTAAGGAAGTATTTGACGATATTTCCCCTATTAGCGATTATAACGGCAATCTTGAGCTTGAATTTGTTGATTTTAAGCTTGAAACCGATAATTGCAAGTATTCAATTGAGGAATGTAAGGACAGAGATGCTACTTATGCTGCACCCCTAAAGGTTAAAGCAAGGCTTCGTAACAGAGAGCTTGACGATGTTAAAGAGCAGGAAATCTTTATGGGCGACTTTCCGCTTATGACAGACACCGGTACCTTTGTAATAAACGGTGCTGAGCGTGTTATCGTAAGTCAGCTGGTGCGTTCTCCTGGTATATATTATGAAATAAATAAGGATAAGGTAGGTAAAAACCTTTTAGCATGTACTGTTATACCTAACAGAGGTGCTTGGCTTGAGTACGAAACAGACAGTAATGATGTGTTTTCCGTACGTGTGGACAGAACACGTAAGGTGCCTGTTACAGTACTTATTCGTTCGTTAGGTATCGGTACTGATGCTGAAATTATTGAGCTTTTCGGCGAAGAGCCTAAAATTCTTGCAACTATTGAAAAGGATGCAACTAAAAGCTATGAGGAGGGTCTTATCGAGCTTTACAAAAAGGTTCGTCCTGGTGAGCCTCCTACGGTGGAAAGCTCTCAAACACTCCTTAACAATATGTTCTATGACCCTAAGAGATATGACCTTGCTCATGTGGGTCGTTATAAATTCAATAAAAAGCTTCTTTTCAGAAACAGAATTGCAAAATGTGTACTTGCACAGGATGCTGTTGACCCTATGACAGGTGAGGTTATTGCAGAGGCAGGTGTAACTCTTACAGAGGCACTTTGCGATACTATCCAGGATGCAGGTGTACCATGTGTTTGGGTGCAGACTGAAGAGGGTAAGCAGACTAAAATCCTCTCAAATATGCAGGTTAAAATTGATGAATATATAGCTCAGTATGGACTTACACCTGAGGATTTAGGCATTAAGGAGAGAGTTTATTACCCACTCCTTGTAAGTCTTCTTGATGAAAACAGTGATGCACAGAGCTTTAAGCTTGCCGTAGAGGCTAATATGGGTGAGCTTGTACCTAAGCATATTACAAGTGACGATATTATGGCGTCTATTAATTACTGTATTCACCTTGATTACGGTATCGGTAATAAGGATGATATTGACCACCTCGGCAACCGTAGAATAAGAGCCGTAGGCGAGTTATTACAAAACCAGTTCAGAATAGGTCTTTCACGTATGGAGAGAGTGGTACGTGAGAGAATGACTACACAGGATATGACAGCAGTTACACCACAGGCACTTATTAACATTAAGCCTGTAACAGCTGCTATTAAGGAGTTCTTCGGCAGTTCACAGCTTTCACAGTTCATGGACCAGAATAACCCGTTAGGTGAGCTTACACATAAAAGACGTCTTTCTGCCCTTGGTCCCGGCGGTCTTTCAAGAGAGAGAGCGGGTTTCGAGGTGCGTGACGTTCATACCTCTCACTACGGACGTATGTGCCCTATTGAAACTCCAGAAGGTCCTAACATCGGTCTTATCAACTCTCTTGCAAGCTATGCAAAGATTAATGAGTACGGCTTTATTGAGGCTCCTTATCGTCTTATAGATAAGAGCGGTGATAAGCCTGTTGTAACCGATGAAATTAAGTACTTAACCGCTGATGAGGAAGAAAAGTTTGTAATTGCACAGGCAAATGAGCCTTTAGATGAAAAGGGTCACTTTGTTCACGACAGAGTTATAGCACGTGACGGTGAGGACAACGTTGAGGTTGCTCCTGACAGAGTTGATATGATGGACGTATCTCCACGTCAGCTTGTTTCTGTAGCTACTGCACTTATTCCTTTCCTTCAGAACGATGACGTAACAAGAGCACTTATGGGTTCTAATATGCAGCGTCAGGCTGTGCCTCTGCTTACTACGGATTCTGCCGTTGTAGGTACGGGTATGGAATATAAGACTGCTAAGGACTCAGGCGTTGTTATTGTTGCCGAAAGAGGCGGTGTTGTTGAAAGAGTTGATGCTGCTAAAATCGTTGTTAAGGCAGATGACGGCAGCAGAGATGAATATAAGCTTACTAAGTTTAAGCGTTCTAACCAGTCTAACTGCGTAAATCAGCGTCCTATTGTAGATAAGGGACAGAGAATTGAAGCAGGCGAGATTATTGCAGACGGTCCTTCTACTAAGGACGGTGAGCTTGCACTTGGTAAGAACCCTCTTATCGGCTTTATGACCTGGGAGGGTTACAACTACGAGGATGCCGTACTTCTCAGTGAAAAGCTTGTTATGGACGATGTGTATACATCAATCCATATTGAGGAGTACGAGGCTGAGGCAAGAGATACTAAGCTTGGTGCCGAGGAAATTACAAGAGATATTCCTAACGTAGGTGATGATGCACTTCGTTATCTTAACGATGACGGTATTATTATGGTAGGTGCAGAGGTTACTACAAACGATATTCTTGTAGGTAAGGTTACACCTAAGGGTGAAACAGAGCTTACAGCTGAGGAAAGACTTCTTCGTGCTATCTTCGGTGAAAAGGCAAGAGAGGTTAGAGATACCTCCCTCAGAGTACCTCACGGCGAAAGCGGTATTGTAGTTGATGTTAAAAAGTTTACAAGAGAAAATAATGATGAGCTTCCACCGGGAGTAAATCAGCTTGTAAGAGTATATATTGCACAGAAGAGAAAAATCTCAGTAGGTGATAAGATGGCAGGCCGTCACGGTAACAAGGGTGTTGTAAGCCGTGTACTTCCCGTAGAGGATATGCCTTTCCTGCCTAACGGACGTTCTCTTGATATTGTTCTTAACCCACTTGGCGTGCCTTCACGTATGAACATCGGTCAGGTTCTTGAAATCCACTTGGGTCTTGCCAGCAAAATGCTTGGCTGGAAGGTAGCAACCCCTGTATTTGAGGGTGCTAACGAGGAGGATATTATGGATACCCTTACCATGGCAAATGATTATGCCAACGGCTCATGGGAGGACTTTGAAGCTAAGTATAAGGATAAGATAAATGATGAGGTATTTAAATACCTTGAGGAAAATAAAGACCATAGAGATGAGTGGAAGGGTGTGCCTGTAGACCATACAGGTAAGGTTAAGCTTCGTGACGGCCGTACAGGCGAGGAATTTGACAATGCTACAACCATTGGTTATATGCACTACTTAAAGCTTCACCACTTGGTTGATGATAAAATTCATGCACGTTCAACAGGTCCTTACTCACTTGTTACACAGCAGCCTCTGGGCGGTAAGGCACAGTTCGGCGGTCAGCGTTTCGGTGAGATGGAGGTTTGGGCACTTGAGGCATACGGTGCTTCCTATACACTTCAGGAAATCCTTACCGTTAAGTCTGATGATATTGTAGGACGTGTAAAAACCTACGAGTCTATTGTCAAGGGCGAAAATATACCTGAGCCGGGTGTACCTGAGTCATTTAAGGTACTTCTTAAGGAGCTTCAGGCACTTGCACTTGATGTACGAGTATTAAAGGATGACGATACAGAAATAGAAATCAAAGAGTCAATTGATGATGTTGATGATTTAAACATCAATATTGAAGGTGTTGAGCTTGACGAAGAGGAAGAGTCAGCAGAAAAGCAGCCTACTATTGAGGATGTGCTTGATGAGCTTGATGAGCTTGCTGATGTTGAGCTTGATGTAAACCTTGATGACCTTGATGATGATATTGTTATAAGTGATGAGGATGTAGAGCTTGAAAAGGACGTTATGGCTGACTTAGCCGACTTTGAAGAGCTTACCTCAAAGCTTGATGACGAAGATAATGAATAATAGGAAGGGAGATATATAAAATGGCTACACAAAACAGTGAACAATCTATAATCTTTGATTCAATTAAGATTGGGCTTGCATCTCCTGAAAAAATTCGTGAGTGGTCAAGAGGCGAGGTTAAAAAGCCTGAAACCATTAACTACAGAACCCTTAAGCCTGAGCGTGACGGCTTATTCTGCGAAAAGATTTTCGGACCTACTAAGGACTGGGAGTGTCATTGCGGTAAGTATAAGCGTATAAGATATAAGGGTGTAGTTTGTGACCGTTGCGGTGTTGAGGTAACAAAGAGCAAGGTTAGACGTGAAAGAATGGGTCATATTGAGCTGGCAGCTCCGGTATCTCATATCTGGTACTTCAAGGGTATTCCCAGCCGTATGGGTATTATCCTCGGTATGAGCCCACGTGCCCTTGAAAAGGTACTTTACTTTGCAAATTATGTTGTACTTGAATCAGGGGAAACAAGCTTAACCTATAAGGAGCTTCTTACCGAACAGCAGTACAGAGAGGCTTGCGATAAATACGGCAGCAGTGCTTTCAGAGTTGGTATGGGTGCTGAGGCTATTAAGGAGCTTTTATCCGCTATTGACCTTGATAAAGAGGCAGAGGAGCTTAAAGCACAGCTTAGAGAAAGCTCAGGTCAGAAGAGAGTAAGAATTATCAAAAAGCTTGAGGTTGTTGAGTCCTTCCGTACCTCAGGTAACAGACCTGAATGGATGATACTTGATGCAATCCCTGTTATTCCGCCTGATTTACGTCCTATGGTACAGCTTGACGGCGGCAGATTTGCAACCTCAGACCTTAATGATTTATACAGACGTGTTATTAACAGAAATAACCGCCTTAAAAAGCTCCTTGAATTAGGTGCACCTGATATTATTACAAGAAATGAAAAAAGAATGCTTCAGGAGGCAGTTGACGCCCTTATTGATAACGGCAGACGCGGTCGCCCAGTAACAGGCCCGGGTAACAGAAGCCTTAAGTCACTTTCCGACTTACTTAAGGGTAAGCAGGGACGTTTCCGTCAGAACCTGTTAGGTAAGAGAGTTGACTATTCAGGTCGTTCTGTTATTGTAGTAGGTCCAAGCCTTAAAATATATCAGTGTGGCTTGCCTAAGGAAATGGCAATCGAGTTATTTAAGCCTTTCGTTATGAAAAAGCTTGTTCAGGACGGCAAGGCTCATAATATAAAATCAGCTAAGAGAATGGTTGAAAGACTTCAGGAGGACGTTTGGGACGTTTTAGAGGAGGTTATTAAGGAGCATCCTGTTATGCTTAACCGTGCTCCTACACTTCACAGACTCGGTATCCAGGCATTTGAGCCTGTACTTGTTGAGGGTCGTGCCATTAAGCTTCACCCACTTGTTTGTACAGCTTATAATGCGGACTTTGACGGTGACCAGATGGCTGTCCATGTACCTCTTTCAGTTGAGGCACAGGCAGAGTGTCGTTTCCTACTTTTAGCACCTAACAACCTGTTAAAGCCATCGGACGGTGAGCCTGTAACTGTTCCTACACAGGATATGGTACTTGGTATTTACTATCTTACTCTTGAAAAAGAGGGTGAGCTTGGCGAGGGTAAAATCTTTAAGGATGAAAACGAGGCAAGAATGGCATATGATAACCATGTTGTAAGCCTTCATGCAAGAATTAAGGTTAGACGTACAATGGTAATTGACGGCGTAGAGCAGAGTGCTATTGTAGAAACTACCGTAGGTCGTATCATCTTTAACGAAATTATTCCACAGGATTTAGGCTTTGTAGACAGAAGCGAGCCTGAGAATATGTTTAAGTATGAGGTTGACTTCCTTGTACGTAAGCAGGAGCTGGGTAAGCTTATTAAGAAGTGTATAAATAAGCATCCTTCTACAGAAACAGCAGTTGTGCTTGATGAAATTAAGAGCTTGGGTTATAAGTTCTCAACAAGAGGTGCTCTTACTGTTTCCGTATCCGATATGGAAATCCCTGCGGCTAAGGATGAATACCTTGCACAGGCAGATGAAGAGGTAAACAAGATTACTAAGATGTTCAGACGTGGTCTTATGACTGACGAGGAGCGTCATAAAAAGGTTATTGAGGTTTGGGAGGCAGCCGATGATAAGATTACTCACGCACTCCTTGACGGCCTTGGTAAATATAACAACATATTCATGATGGCACACTCAGGTGCCCGTGGTAGTAACAGACAGATTAAGCAGCTTGCAGGTATGCGTGGTCTTATGGCATCACCAAGCGGTGAAACCATTGAGCTTCCTATTAAGGCTAACTTCCGTGAGGGTCTTAGCGTTCAGGAATACTTTGTATCTGCTCACGGTGCAAGAAAGGGTCTTTCCGATACAGCCCTCAGAACAGCGGACTCAGGTTACCTTACAAGACGTCTTGTAGATGTATCTCAGGATATTATTATCAGAGAGTATGACTGTTCAGAGGGACTTGCAGAGGCTCCCGGTATGTGGGTATCTGCATATATGGACGGTAGTGAAACTATCGAGCCTCTTGCTGACAGAATAAGAGGTCGTTACTCTGTTTATGAAATCAAGCATCCTGAAACAGGTAAGGTGCTTGTAGAGGCAGATACAATGATTAGCCCTGATCAGGCTGAGGCGGTTGTAGCCGCAGGCATTGATAAGGTTTATATAAGAACAATGCTTACCTGTCGTTCACATAACGGTATCTGCTCTAAGTGCTACGGTGCTAATATGGCAAGCGGCAGACTTGTAAGAATAGGTGAGGCAGTAGGTATTATTGCCGCACAGTCAATCGGTGAGCCGGGTACACAGCTTACTATGAGAACCTTCCATACAGGTGGTGTATCAGGTAATGACCTTACACAGGGTCTTCCTAGAGTTGAGGAGCTTTTCGAGGCAAGAAAGCCAAAGGGTGTTGCTATTATAGCAGAGTTCGGCGGCAGACTTACCGTTACGGATACAAAGAAGAAGCGTGAGGTAGTAGTTACGGCTGATAACGGCGAAACCAAAGAATACCTTATACCTTACGGCTCAAGAATTAAGGTAATGAACGGTGATACTATTGAGGCAGGTGATCCTATTACAGAGGGTCCTATTAACCCACATGATATTCTTCGTATCAAGGGTATCAGAGGCGTACAGGATTACCTTATTCAGGAAGTACAGCGTGTGTACAGACTTCAGGGTGTTGATATTAACGATAAGCACATTGAGGTTATCGTTCGTCAGATGCTTAAGAGAGTTAAGATTGATGAAAACGGCGATACAGACTTCTTACCAGGTAGCTATGTAGACTGGCTTGACTATGAGGAAACCAATGCACAAATGGCTGCAGAGGGTAAGGAAGAGGCAAGCGGTTCAAGAATACTCCTTGGTATTACAAAGGCTTCACTTGCAACAGACAGCTTCCTTTCGGCGGCATCATTCCAGGAAACTACAAGGGTACTTACAGAGGCAGCTATTAAGGGCAAGGTTGACCCGCTTATCGGTCTTAAGGAAAATGTTATCATTGGTAAGCTTATACCTGCAGGTACAGGCATGAATACCTATAGAAAGGTAGAGCTTAAGCTTGCTAAGGAGCCTGAGCTTTTAGCTAAGGCTGAGGCAGAAAAAGCTGTTTTGGAGGCAGAGGCAGAAATAAATCTTATTCCAAACGATGATATAGTAGTTGATGTAAACGATACAGAACAATAATAAATGGTTCTTTGTCAACGGCAGGTTGACAAAAATCTAAGCTTCGGCGGTGTAGATTTTTATTAAATCTATACCGCCTTTTTATGTTAAAAGAGCTTTTGCTCCGCAAAAGTGCCTACGGCACCGGATTACTTTTATAAAGCTCATAGCTACATCAGCTGATTTGGTGGACTTAGTCTCGGTTTTAGCTATAAAGGTTTTGCTACAGTGCTTACATATATAACGTTATTTTTTTAGCTATAAAATTGTGTTAAAGCCTGATATAGAAAGGGCTTTAATGATGGAGGTTTGTAAGCATAGATATTTATTTTATGGTCTCCGTAGCAAGGACAAGCATTGGGTTTGTGACAAAAAATTGCTAAAATAATCATTGTTTTAACTCCATTTATAACAGTTTGTTCAAAAGCACTTTCAGAAAAATTTAAATTTGGGTCTTTAAATTTTATAAAATTGATATATAATTAGTATTGGATATAAGCTACCATCCTTTCAAAGTTTTTGTTTGAAGTACTTTAATTTTGATATAAAATGGAGCCTATGTTTTTATTTTTTGGAAAAAACTTGATGTGATTTTTCTTCTACACTATTTTATGAGCATCTTTTTTTATGCTTGGGTTTTTAGTATTGTAATTTTGGGGGCTTGTGGTATAATGTATACACATAAATATGAGTACGGAAATAGGAAACCTGTTTAGGCAAGTAGTATAAGAATACAAGGTGGTTATTTATGAAAAAAAACATATGGACGAGAGAACAGGAGATAATTGTCTTTAATTTATATTGCACAATATCATTCCAACAATCATCAAAAATGCATCCTGATGTAATGCGTATTGCAGAACTTATCGGCAGAACACCAAGTGCAGTAAATCTTAAAATAGGTAATTTTGGGAGTTTTGATCCAGTTCTTAAAGAAAAAGGAATTGTAGGATTGACTCATGCTAGTAAGTTGGATAAAGAAATATGGGAGGAATTTAATGGAAAATGGGACGAGCTTTCATATGTAAGTGAGCAGTTAATAGCCAATCTTCAAGGAAAAGAATTGTCATTTGAATCGGAGGATAGACTTCCCAATATTCCAATCGGAACTACGCGCGAATTAATAATAAAACAACGTATAAATCAGAATTTTTTTAGAAAAGTTATTCTTGCATCATACCATAATTCTTGTTGTATAACAGGATTATCAAATTCAGAGCTATTAGTTGCAAGCCATATAAAGCCATGGTGTGAAAGTGATGCAAGTGAAAAAACAAATCCACAAAATGGATTGTTATTAAACTCGCTTCATGATAAGGCTTTTGATAAAGGCTTTATTACAATTACACCAGATTTATCAATTAAAACATCTTCGCATTTATCTGATATATATAATGGAGAAACTATTCAAAAGTTTTTTTCAGAATATTCGGGTAGAAAAATAATTATGCCGGAAAAATTTGCTCCTGACAAAATTTTTTTAGAATATCACAATGATGTTATCTTTGAAAAATGGAAGTAACAATCATTCAATGATATTGTGTATTAAATAGATATGATAGCTAATGTTTATAATACTATAGTTCTTCTACCCCAAAAAAATATCATCATCACTTAAGGAAATTTCACCGTTTTTTTGCTCATAATCAGCGATTTCCCTTTTAATAAGGGTTTCTATCATATTAGTCATAGAACGATTTTCTGTTTCGGCAATTTTCTTTATTTTAGCATGGTCTGTTAAATCAAGTCTTAGGGTAAATTGTGTTTTTATTACTGCCATATAAATTCTCCTTTAATATTTGTTGCATTATGATACCACATTGGTTTTATTTTGTATGGTGTCTTATTGACACCAGAGGTATACCGTAGTACAATAATAATAAGTATATACATAGGAGGAAATAAAATGAATGTAAATAAAGTTTTAAATAAAGTAGCCAGAGAAAACGGAGTAACTTATAATGAACTTATGGATGAAATTCAAATTGCAATAGATCATGCAATAGCTAATCCTGAAATAAGTGCACAGCAAAATTTAAAAAAAATCCCTAAAAAAGGAGAAAAGCCGACTATAGAGGAACTTATAAGTTTTTTACTAGACGAAATTAAATAGTAGTATTTAGGTTAAACAGAGCCTCACCTACTGCTAAAGGGTATTAACAAAGGCTTTGAGGTTGTCAACAAATATTTTATTTAAAAGATTACAAAAATATACATATAAGGTATTTAAAAATTTAAGTGGTATTTTTGTAAATAAGGCTTGCAATTTCAAAATTTGTATATTTTAAACAAAGTAATTTTTTAAATTGATTTAACAATTAAATATTCACATTTTTTATACATTGTCGAGTAATGTAAAATGGGGGTAA
Source organism: uncultured Bacillota bacterium (assembly GCA_958426775.1). Classification (GTDB taxonomy): domain Bacteria; phylum Bacillota; class Clostridia; order Lachnospirales; family CAG-274; genus CALWRD01. The sequence goes on along the minus strand of CATZZP010000016.1, from coordinate 8,739 downwards.
AATTTGCTCTTGTCCACATAAAAAACAGGCTAAAATGAGGTTATTCACAAAGTTATCCACATTATCCACATTTTTTTAGTGTTAATTTGGGTGAATAAAGGTTAAAAAATTAAGTTATCCACAATGCCTCCTTGTCCGCTTACAAAGTGGGTTTTAAAATTTTGTTAAATTTTTTTTAAAAAATTATATTCAAATTTATAATTAAGTATAAAAAATAAAGGATATTTAAAATTAATGTAGAATTATATTAGTATAAGGAAAGGTATACCCCTATGGGCGTGGCTTCCTATTACCGGCGGCATTGCTGCTAATGAAAAGGAGTTGGTTTTATGCGTTATTCATTTACCGGTAAAAACATTAATATTTCCGACAGATTTAAGGAAAAGATAGCTGCCAAGATTGACAGAATAAGTAAGCTCTTCCCGGAGGAAACCGAGGCGGTTGTTACTTTAAGCAAAATTAAGCTTGACAATAAGATTGAGGTTACAGTTAAATTACCTAAGCGTATTTTAAGAGCAGAGGTAACTAAAGATGATATGAATGCGGCTATTGATGAGGTTGTTGATGTACTCGAAAGCCAAATGACAAGATATAAAAGACGTCTTATTGATAAAACCAGAAAAGATGTCAGCTTTGCTGATGAGCTTCGTGCCTTTGAGAGCATTGATGAAGAGTATCAGGAGGAGGACGGTCTTAAGATTACTCGTACAAAGAGATTTACCGTTAAGCCTATGGATGCAGAGGAAGCTGTTATGCAAATGGAAATGCTTGGACATAGCTTCTTTGTATTTAGAAATGCCCACAGCGACGATATAAATGTTGTTTATAAGAGAAAGGACGGCTCTTACGGTCTTATTGACCCTGAAATTTAATATTTAAGCTTATGGCTGTTGCATTTTGCAGCAGCCTTTTTATGTGCATTTTTTAAAGACTTGATTTTTTTTGAAATATGGGGTATAATATTATCGTCATATGACGGAAACGGAGGAGGAACAATGGCACGTCCCGTAAGATGCAGACGAATTTGTGCTGAGCCTGAATTTAATACCTTTATACCTTTAAATCATCAGGAGGCAGAGCGAGTTGTACTGACATTGGATGAGTATGAGGCAATAAGACTTATTGACCTTGAAAATAATACTCAGGAGCAATGCTCAAGACAAATGGATATTTCTCGTACTACTGTAACGGAAATATATGCTTCGGCAAGGAAAAAGCTTGCAGACTGTCTTGTAAACGGCAAGGTGCTTGTAATTCAAGGCGGCAGCTATCGCTTTTGTGACGGTTCGGCATACAGCTACTGTCAAAGGTCCTGCTGTAAAATTCTTAATATGGCTGAAAATATTAATTTAAGTAAAAAAGGAGATTATACTATGAGAATTGCAGTAACATATTCCGATGGTGAAGTTTTTCAGCATTTCGGACACAGTGAACAGTTTAAAATTTATGATGTTGAAGACGGCAAAATAATTAACGAGCAGGTTGTAAGCACTAACGGTCAGGGACATGGTGCACTTGCAGGCTTACTTTCGGGTATCAGTGTAGATGTTCTTATTTGCGGTGGTATCGGCGGTGGTGCACAAACAGCTCTTTCACAGGCAGGCATTGCTTTATACGGCGGTGTGTCAGGCAGTGCTGATGAGGCAGTTAAAGCCTTTCTTGCGGGTGACTTAAGCTTTAATCCGGATGTACAGTGTAATCATCATCACCATGAGGAGGGGCATTCCTGTGGCAGTCATTCCTGCGGTGAGGATAAACACGGCTGTAGTGGTCATTAATAAATACAACATAATACCCCCGTCTTATAATTTAAATAAGTCCGGGGGTATATATGTTTTAAAAGGAAGTTGTTTGATAAAATAATGGATTAAGCATAATAATTATTCGTAGTCTACAACATCAACCCAGCTCATAAGGAGCTTTCTTTCTTTTTCATCACTGCACTTTGCAAGTCGGGCAGCTGCAACTATCGGCAACCATTTCTGTACATACTGCCATGCAGTATCGCTTTTTCTACAGAATGTATCAAGATACAGCTTAGCCTCTTTTTCCTTATCCAGTAGGCAGAAGTAAAGATAGGTAATAGCCGCATCTGAGCTTGCGTTACCCTGTGTAGCATGTGCCCAGTCAATTATATAAGGTATACCCTCAGGTGTAATAATAATATTACTTGGGTTAAAGTCACCCTGACATACCTTTTTATGCTTGGGTAAGCCGTTTAAGCGGGTGTGCAGCTCATATCTTGTAGTAGCGTCAAGTCCGCTTGCTGATATTCTGTCATAGAGTTTATCATAGAGCTTATTTAAGGTAGGTGCTTTTCCGCTGTGCATCTTAAGCTGAATATCTACAAAAAGCTCCATATATTCCTCAAGCTTTTCGGGGCTTTCTTTCATAAGCTCGGCTAAGGTTTTGCCTTCTATATAGTCAATTATAATTGCCCACTTACCGTCTATTTTTTCAACCTCTTCCAGTGCGGGAATATTTAAGCCTGTTTCCTCAACTCTTGCATGGTTTAAAGCCTCATTTAAAATATCAGCCTTTGAATAGCATTCATCAAAAAGCTTTACTACATAGTTATCAACCTTGTAGATTACCTTGTTTTGTCGTCTTGCAATTACCTGTGCAGTATCTAAATTTATATTCATTTTTAAGCCCCCTTTTTATTCACCATAGTATGCCTTAAGATACATTTCTTTAATTTCGCTCATAAGAGGATAACGTGGGTTAGCACCTGTACATTGGTCGTCAAATGCCTGCTCAACCATATCATCAAGGGTTGCAAGGAATTTATCTTCCTCAATGCCGTAGTCCTTAATGGTCTTTTTAATACCGACCCTTTCCTTAAGCTCCTCTATGCCCTTAATAAATAAATCAAGGGTTTCTTCATCGTCCTTACCGCAGAAGCCGCAAAATCTTCCGCATTCTGCATATCTTTCAAGGGTATGGGGATATTCATATTGTGGGAAGGTACCCATTTTCGGAGGTATAGGGTTTGCATTATACCTCATAACCAGTGTGATAAGCAGGGCATTTGCAACACCGTGTGGAAGGTGATGGAAGGCACCCAGCTTATGTGCCATTGAGTGACAAACACCAAGGAAAGCATTTGCAAAAGCCATACCTGCTAAGGTAGAAGCATTTGCCATTTCTTCTCTTGCCTTCATATCCTTACTGCCGTTTTCATAGGCACTTGGCAGGTATTTGAATATAAGGCTTAGGGCTTTAAGTGCAAGTCCGTCTGTATAGTCTGTTGCCATAACAGAGGCATAAGCCTCTAAGGCATGAGTAAGAGCGTCAATACCGCTGGCACTTGTAAGACCCTTAGGCTGGTCCTTCATATTGTCTACATCTATAATTGCCATATCAGGCATAAGCTCATAGTCGGCAAGAGGATATTTCAAACCTGTTTTTTCATCGGTAATAACCGCAAAAGGTGTAACCTCCGAGCCTGTACCTGAGGAGGTTGGGATTGCTACAAAGTATGCCTTGTCACCCATATGAGGGAAGGTGTAAATCCTCTTTCTGATGTCTGAAAAACGCATAGCCATATCCATAAAGTCAGCATCAGGATGCTCGTAAAGCACCCACATTATTTTACCTGCATCCATAGCAGAGCCACCGCCCAAAGCGATAATTACATCAGGCTCAAATGCCCTCATCTGTTCAACACCTTCCTTTGCACAGGCAAGAGTAGGGTCGGGAGCTACATTGTAAAAGCAGGTATATTTAATGCCCATTTGGTCAAGCTTGTCGAAAATAGGCTTGGCATAATCATTTTTATAAAGAAATTGGTCTGTAACTACAAAGGCTGTTTTCTTATTTAACACAGTGCCTAATTCATCAAGGGCGGTACTCATACAGCCCTTTTTAAAATAAACCTTTTCAGGTGTTCTGAACCACAGCATATTTTCTCTCCTCTCAGCAACGGTTTTTATATTGATAAGATGTTTAACACCTACGTTTTCGGATACAGAGTTACCACCCCATGAGCCACAGCCAAGGGTAAGTGAAGGTGTAAGCCTGAAGTTGTAAAGGTCACCTATACCGCCATGAGATGAAGGAGTGTTTATAAGGATACGGCAGGTTTTCATAGCCTCTGCGTGCTTTGCCATTTTCTCTGTTTCTGAGGTATCTATATAAAGTGATGAGGTATGACCGTAGCCACCGTCTGCCACAAGTCTTTCTGCCTTTGAGATTGCTTCATCAAATGTATCTGCCTTGTAAAGGGCAAGTACGGGAGAGAGCTTTTCATGAGCAAACTCCTCTGTCATTTCAACAGATTCAACCTCACCTATAAGTATCTTTGTAGTTTCAGGCACTTCAATGCCTGCAAGCTTAACAATGGTGGAGGCTTTTTGTCCTACTATCTTAGAGTTAAGAGCGCCGTTTATAATAATGGTCTTTCTAACCTTGTCAAGCTCCTCCTCATTAAGAATATAACAACCCCTTGCAACAAACTCCGCCTTAACCTCCTCATATATATCGGAAAGTACGGTTACGGACTGCTCTGATGCACAAATCATACCGTTGTCAAAGGTTTTGGAATGAATTATTGAGTTTACTGCAAGTTTAATATCTGCCGTAGAGTCAATTATAACAGGTGTATTGCCTGCACCTACACCTAAGGCAGGCTTACCTGAGGAGTATGCCGCATTAACCATACCGGGACCGCCTGTTGCAAGTATAATATCAGCATTTTTCATGGCGGTGTTTGTAAGCTCAAGGGAGGGAACGTCAATCCAACCTATAATGCCATTGGGAGCACCTGCTTTAACAGCCGCCTCAAGTACAATTTTAGCTGCCTCAATAGTGCTGTTTTTAGCTCTTGGGTGAGGGCTGATAATTATAGCGTTACGGGTTTTAAGTGCAATAAGGGTTTTAAATATTGCAGTTGAGGTTGGGTTTGTGGTAGGTATAACTGCAGTAATAAGACCTATAGGCTCTGCAATTTTTTTTATGCCTCCTGCCTTATCTTCCTCAATAACACCGCAGGTTTTAGTGTTTTTATAGGCATTATAAATATATTCTGAGGCAAAGTGGTTTTTAATAACCTTATCTTCTACAATACCCATACCCGTTTCCTCAACGGCAAGCTTCGCTAAAGGAATACGAGCTTGGTTGGCCGCTTTAGCCGCCTCATAAAAAATTTTATCAACCTGCTCCTGGGTGTAGGTTGCAAATATTTTCTGAGCCTCTTTCATAGCCTTCATTTTAGCGGTGAGAGCCTCAACAGTGTCAATAATCGGTGCGGTAAAATCCTTTTCCATTTTAAGACATCCTTTCGTATTAAAATTATTTGAAAATAGATAGTAATTTTATGTTAATAAATTAACAATTGTGCCTTAATAATTTAAGCTTTCAAACCATACAATTAAGAAAAATAATTTAAAAAAGCGAAAAAATCAAAAATTTTAAGACACAAGCATTTGTTAATAAATTATCAATCTATAGTTAATATTATAGCACGTTAGGATAAATTTGCAAGCAAATTTTAATTAAGTTTCTGTTAAGAAAAATTAATATATCTAAATTATAAACAAATATTTGCGTTAATATCCCATTGCTTTAGTATATTATTTTTTTTATTAGTAAAACAATATCCTTGAAATTTGCTTTATTTAAACAAAAAATCTTTTGACGACTTTACATTACTAAAACAATATTGTAAAATTATTATAAGATAAACGGAAAAGTATGGTGTTAATTAATAAAAAATTAATAAAAATGGTGTAGTTTTGTTAAGTATAATAAGGTAGAATTATTTTAAGAGGTGATAATATGGAATACAAAATTCTGGTAGCAGATGACGATAAGGAAATATTAAATGCAATAGATATATACCTTACTAACGAGCAAATGAAGGTATATAAGGCTTGCGACGGTATGGAGGCATTAAAAATTCTTGAAGAGGTGCCTGATATTCATATTATAATTATGGATTTAATGATGCCTAAAATGGACGGTATACAGGCTATACTTAAAATAAGGCAGGAAAAGGATATACCTATTATTGTGCTTTCTGCAAAAAGTGAGGACAGCGATGTAATTTTAGGACTTAATTTAGGTGCGGATGATTATATTACAAAGCCCTTTAATTTTTTGGAGCTTATTGCCAGGGTTAAGTCAAACTTAAGACGATATACCAAGTTCGGAAGTTTTCAGAAAAATAATGACGAGCTACAGATAAGAGGTCTTTACCTTAACAAAAAAACAAAGGAGGTTAAGGTAAATGACAAGAGTATTAAGCTGACACCCATTGAATTTAAGATTTTACAGTTGTTAATGGAAAATCCCGGAGTTATTTTCTCTATTGAAGAAATTTATGAAAAGGTATGGAACGAACCATTTATTAACAGCGAAAATACGGTTGCGGTTCATATCAGAAGAATAAGAGAAAAAATCGAGGTTAATCCTAAAGAACCTATGTATTTAAAGGTGGTGTGGGGCATTGGATACAAAATCTCCAAGTAAGCTGAAAATTAAACGTCCCTCATATACGGTATCAAGACTTATTCTTTTAAGTCTTTCTGTTTTGCTTATTTCAGGTGCGGCAGTTATAAGCTGTGAAAAGGCGGTTACCTTTCGCTCTTATTTTTATGATTGCGAAAATATACAGTCAGAGGCAATCAGATATGCAAAAAATCTGCAAAGATATTATATATACTTTAAAAACTTTGACCCTACAACGGCTGAGCGTAAAATTAACGAAATAGATGAATATCTGCGTAATATGAAAAATATTGTGTCTGATACGGATTTTTCAGATGGCTCATATGCAGAGGATTATATTATAGGTCAGGAGGAAAGTCTTAACAGAAGCAACAGTGAGGATGAAAATTACTATGCCTATTTAAGTACTAAGCCTGAGGAACTGTACAACTTTACCGCGGCAGATTTAGACAGGCTTACGATAAGTGAAATTACCCAAAAAGAGCAGGCTCTCTCAGAGGTACTGCAAAACTACTACAGTGTAAGAAATTATATAGAAACAACGGAGCATTTTCATTTCTATATTCACAGCACTAGCTTAGACAGGCTTGTGGCTACAAATGCAGATAATTTTTATAAGGAAACGGTTTATGACAGTATTTCAATTACTGACCCTATATTTGCAAATGTAAGCTTTAACAATAATAAGCTGTCAGACTCCTTTATAAATAACGGGCTGGAGTGTACCCTTTCAATACCTGTTGAAACAAGCAGTTACTTTATTAAAAATGAAGTTAATTTAATGCAGACTCTGCTTAAGGTGAACAAGGTTCTGGCAAGCCCTAATACCTCTCTTTTGTTAATAGTTGCAGGTATGATAATATTTGCTTATTTAATATGTACTGCAAGAGAGGTTGTAAGTAAAGCAAATAATGCTCTTTACAGTCGATATAAAAAGGTTCCCCTTATTTTAAAGATGATAATTATGGGTGCTATAACCTATGGCTATATATCCGGCTATGAAAAAAACTTTATTGTTTCAAGGCTTGTAACCGAGGGTGGCTGGGAAAGTGTATTTGCAGTTTCTTTGGTTTTCTTTGCGGTGACGGTAATATTTATACTTACCTTAGAAAATATTTACAACCTTATAAGAAATCCTAAGCTTCTTAAAGAGGAAACGGATATAAACTTTGTTATAGTGAGCTTGCGTAACTTTAGGTTTGCTATAAGAACACAAAGCTATTTTCTTATTTTTATATATATTTCGGTTACATTTTTATTTATAATAGGTTGTATTGGTATGCTTTTAATATTACCGAGTGTAATTGGTAGCTTTACAGGGACAATAATTTATCTTTTGTTTGCCTTTCCTTTGTTCATATCAGTTATGGTTATTAAGCTTATAAATGCACATATTAAGCTATGCTGGTACATTAAGGAAATGTCCCTTGGGAACATAGAGGTTATACCCAAGCAGACAGGACTTTTTGTTGAACCCCTTAATAACCTTAATAATATAAATGACGGTGTTAAACGTACTTTAAATGAGGCAATTAAAAACGAAAGGCTTAAATCTGAGCTTATAACAAATGTATCTCATGACTTAAAAACACCGCTGACCTCTATTATAAGCTATGTAAACCTTTTAAAGGAGGTTAAGATAGAGGACAAGTCAGCAAAAGAATACATTGATGTAATTGAAAATAAGGCAATAAGGCTTAAGATACTTATTGATGACCTTTTTGAGGCATCTAAGCTTTCCAGCGGACAAATGGAGCTTGATAAAAATCCGTCGGATGTAGTTGCACTTTTAAAGCAAACTCTGGGTGAGCTGAGCTATAAGATTGAGGAGAGCTGTATTGAATTTAAGACAAACCTGCCCGAAACGCCTGTCATACTTAATATTGACGGACAAAAGATGTGGCGTGTTTTTGATAATATGCTTAATAATATTTTAAAGTATTCACCTAAAGGTTCACGTGCTTATGTGGATATAACAGACAGCGAAGAAAAAACTGTTATTACCTTTAAAAATGTATCAAGCTATCCTCTTGATTTTGATACGGGAGAACTGTTTGAAAGGTTTAAAAGAGGTGATGCCGCAAGGGCAACAGAGGGCTCTGGCTTAGGGCTTTCTATTGCAAAGAGTATAGTAGAGTTACACGGCGGTAATATGAGTATAGTTACAGACGGTGATTTGTTTAAGGTTATCATTGTGCTGTTAAAGGAAAATAATTAAAATAAAGCGGTGCAGATTGATGTGACCCCAAAAAGTTAGACTTTTTTCAGCGTAGCAGTTTCAACAGCTGC
>CATZZP010000015.1 GCA_958426775.1 uncultured Bacillota bacterium | reverse complement strand
TTATTTAGTTTTCAATGTTCAAGATTTGCCGTTCTCTTGCGACAGCTTAACTATTATATCATAGTTTTTCTGTCTTGTCAAGAACTTTTTTATTTTTTTTGAAATCTTTTTTCGCTATCACTTTAGTGACAACAAAAGTTATTTTAGCACAGAACCAAGAGTTTGTCAATAACTTTTTTAGTATTTTTCGCTTCAGCGTATCTCGCTGACAACAAAGTATATATTATCACAGCTTTTTACAATTGTCAACAGATTTTTTTACTTTTTTTACAAACAGAAAACTATATCTATTTTTATGGAAGAAACACAGGAAGTATAAATACATTTTTTTCATTTTTGGACTTTGAGTACAACTTTTAATAAGCAAGATATGATAAAATTAGACAAGAAATAAATTAAAGGAGGGGTTTTATGAAAAACTCAATAAAAAAATCCAATTATAAAGGCAAAATCAATAAGAGAAGGCTTGAAACCAGATTTTTGTCTTTTATATTTCTTCTTTTCTCTGTAATGCTTAGCCTAATTATGTTCAGCGGATGTGCATCTGAATCTGAACCACAGTGTAATCATAAATGGGGTGAATGGGAGGAAACTACCGCTGCATCCTGTACTAAAAACGGTTTACAGCAACGCACCTGTAACCTTTGCGGTCGGATCGAATCAACGGGTGTTTCACGTTTAAGTTCAACCGGACAACACACTCCAACCGAGTGGACTGTTACCAAAGCTGCCACCTGCACTGAACCGGGAAAACAGGAAAGCACCTGTTCTGTTTGCGGTGAAGCCATAACAGAGGCAATAGAACCGCTTGGACATCAACTCGGAGAATGGGAAATAGGAACCCAGGCATCAGCTTACTCCTCGGGTGAAAAAATTCAAAAATGTACAGTGTGTGGTGAAATAATAAATAGAGATACATATTACCTTACACCCGAAGAAGTCGCAGCAGCTGAGCAAGCATTACAGACAGCAATAGAAATAGGTGACATTTCTGCGAGCAAAACGATATTAAATTCCATTCCTATTGCCACGACTGATGTCAGCAATTTACCAAACTCCATAGCTGTGTACTATCAAATTACCAATCCTACAAATTATAAAATAGATAGGATAGGGGTTAGAGTAACATTGCTTGACAGCGATGGAAAACCTTTAACGTCAGGTACTGACTATATTTCGGGCATATTGCCTCAGCAATTTACGGAGGGTCTTACGTCTGTTAGATGTTCCTCACCAATTTCTACAGTAAATATTGAACCAATCTATGTTGAATTTGAAAACGGAGCCTATTTCTCTATAGAATAATCTTTGAATATCTATTGTACATACAAATTTAAAGGAAGGATTTTATGAAAAACACAAGTAAAAATTCCAATTATGAAAGTATTGACAGCAAAGGAGGTCTTAATACCAGATTTTCATTGTTAATATGTCTAATTTTCTCTGCACTGCTTTCACTATTTATACTCAGTGGATGTGAATGTAGCCACGAATGGTCAGAAGCCACCTGTATCCAACCTCAAATATGTGAAAAATGCGGTGAAACTCAGGGTGAGGCTTTAGGACACAGCTGGATAGAAGCTACTTGCACAGAGGCCAAGCATTGTGAAATATGTGATAAAGTAGAAGGGGAACCTCTGGAACATACACCCGGCGAATGGGTTATTATTACTCCGGCAACCTGTACTGAACCCGGAAAGCAGCAAAGCACCTGTTCTGTTTGCGGTGAAACCATAACTGAAGAAATACCTGCATTAAATCCAGCCGGACACACATTAACTAATGCATCCATAATTAAAGCAGCTACATGTACTGAGCCTGGGGAACAACAGGGAATTTGTACTGTATGCAACCAAACAATTACTGAAGAAATACCTGCAATCGAACACAACTTTGTTGATGACGAAATAATTACATTTGCATCTTTAGAAGCCAACGGCTCAAAAAGGCAAAAATGCACCAACTGCGGGCAGACTTTAGAAATTTCATTTGAATTGACATCACAGGAAAAGGCAAATATTTCATTGGTCAAAAATAGTGCTTTAAACAATTATCCCAATGAAACAATTAACACCGCCTTTTCAACTTATTTTGCCAACACCCAATGGGCTGCCAACGGAAATCTTGTTATTTTCGGAGGCGATTGTACATGGTTAGGTGAACCTGCTAAGGCCGTTATAGCCTTTAAAGTTACCGATTCAACCTTCGTTATTTCGCAGATAGAAATAGACGACAATGTATTTACAAACCTTTGGGATATATCGTCTATAATAGATGCTGTTTACAGTGGCTGATTTTTACTAAGCTAAATTTACCAACATTTAATTAATTATAAAGGAGGAATTTTATGTTTTACTATCAAGGATCATCTTACTCATCACATCCTGCAGAGGAGGACATATTCGAAATGATAGCAGAAGAAGGATTTTTTGAAGCAGTGGGCGTCATGGGTTTCATTATTTTGCTGATTACAATTGCTGTATTTTTCTGGATTGCCTTAAAAATGGTAGATGCTGCCAAAGACAAAGGGTACGATTACTGTACGGGAAGGATATTTGCACTTTGTTTCCTTTTCAATATAGTAGGTTACCTCTACGTAATAGCTTTACCTGACTTAAATATCCAAAGGCAGAACGAAAAAATAATAGAGTTATTAACCAACATAGACAAAAATCAGGATACAAATACCAGAACAAATCAATCAATTTTATTAAACTTGAGAGAATATCTTCCTAAGCAGCAGACAAGCGAGGATTAAACACAGACAAACATCTAAACTTAGTGGTAATGGGTTGAGAGCAGAAATAATTTATTAAAAGGGAAGGAGCAAAAAGTATGCGAACTAAATTAATGGAAAACGAAAGACTTGTAAAGGAGGGAAAGGCAAACTTTTTTAATACAATTTTAAATAACTTTGGTCCAAGTGCTGGGGGAACACTGTATCTGACAAATCAAAGACTTATATTTGAGGGACACGGATTTAATGTAGGCAAAGAGGCAGCTATAGTAAACTTAAGTGATGTGGCAAGTAGCGGCACCGGACTTCCCAACACCTTTTACGTGATTACAAATCAAAATCAGGAATTTAAATTTTCCGTATTCCGCAAAAAGGAATGGCAAAGTGCCTTGGACAATTTAATATAAAGTGTATTAAAATAATATAAGACTCTGTTTCCCCTGTGTTCATACACAGGGGAAACTTTATATAATCTTTCAATCCTTGTTACTGTCAAGAGAAATATCACCATTTTTACTTTCAAAATCCCTTATAGCCTGATTAATAAGATAGAGAATTTCTCCATTAATGGAACGACCCTCATATGCAGAGAGATACTTAAGTTTTTTGAGCACCTCTTCAGAACAGCGCAGACCTATATGTTTAGTTTTATTTGTCATAAGAAAACCTCATTTTTTATATAATACATTGCGGAAAATAAATAAAGCCAACAAATATCCACAAATTATTAAAATATTATACCAAAAAAACGAGAAAAAAATGTTTATTATGTACTTGAATTAAGTACACAATAAATGTATAATAGCCTTAAAGGAATTTAAAAATTCCCTGCTATAGCCGAGCGCATCTCAATAATGCCGTCCTTCGGCTCATAAATATAGCCGCTTTCCATACAGATAAAAACACCGGTGCCCTGATATGCTGTCAGTCGGTCGTCCCCATCCGGCATAATTATTTCCGGGTAAATATAAAAACCATTTTCAGCCGTGTGCTCTATAAGCATAGCCATACCCATGTTATAATTAACAGAGGGACTGCCTCCCCAGCCATACTTGGCATTTGCCTCTTCAACAGTACTGACAATCTCGCCGTACTGCTGACATGCATCGGTAAAACTAACAAGGATTTCGGCAGTACCATCCCCATTGTAATCATAAAAGTAAACATATACGTTAAATGAATGTGTATTATATACTGTGTTACTTAGTTCCCGGTCAGTGAAAGTAAGATGTGCACTGTCGGTATGCCCAAAACTGTCACTGAGATTTAAGGTTACCCCCTTATCTGCCTTAACACACTCCACTGTAACATCGGTATTATTAAGAGGTGTGGTACAAGTCTTAGAAGTTTCATTGCCCAACAAAGACATAAAATCAACACCTGCCGGCATATCTATACCGCTCAAAAAATCAGTATCGGTGTTTGTATTAAGAATATTTTCGGATTTTCCCTCGGAATATTCTTCATCAACTTTGTTTGGAAGCTTAACAAAGCTGTCAGCCAAAGACGCTGTAGTTTGTTCCGTTGCTGCGACAGTAGATTCGGCAGTGGTTAATTCCGTAAGGGTAATATGCTCTGTAGGTATTTCGGAAGGCTTTTCTGTGGTTAATTCATTCTCCTGTTTAGATAAATTTTCATATAAATCTGTTATAACATAAATTCCGATACAACTAACAACAATCAAAAGCAGGGCAAATAATGTAAAAACAGGCATATATCTTCTGAAAATAACGGCACGCTTTAACCTTGCAACATCAGCATATCTGTTATTAGGATCAAACGATGTTGCTTTTAAAATAACAGACTTTAAATTAGTATGTATATTGTTATCTTTTATAAGCACATCCATTGTTTTGCCCAGAGAATATATATCCGAGCGAAAATCCGTTTGCTGAAAACCAAACTGTTCGGGAGAGGCAAATCCCTTAGTTCCCAGTTTGGTTGTGTCACTGCCGATGTCGACAGAATAGAACCGGGAGATACCAAAATCAATAAGATAAGCCTTACATTCGCTTGTAATCAGTATATTATCCGGCTTAATGTCCCTATGAATAATACCGACACTGTGTAAGTCCTCAATACTGTTAAAAACCTGCATTACAATTTTATAAAAAGCAGGCTTTGACAGGGTAATGCTGTCGGATGTATAACCCAGAACATATTCCTCAATGACGATGGTATCACTATCATTATAAAAAACTTCATAAATTTCGGGAGAATTTCTTATATGCTTATTTTTAATGGCATTAAACAACTGCGTCATATTAATATCCCTATAAATACGCTTTATATACAATTTACCCGTAAGGGTAGATATAACCAGAAAAATATCACTGTTTTTGCTGCTGTGTAAAAGTTCTTTATCCGTATAAAGTGATAATTTATATTGGTCTGTAGAGGACAGCATATAATCCATTCCTTCCTTAAAAGTGTTAATAATTTATACTATAATTATATATGAAAAAGGAGCCAATAGCAATGAAAAAAACTACTGATGAACTATTAAATAAAATCAAGGATACATATGAAATAGAAAACTTTATTCAAGAAAACAAGTCCGAGTATTTCAATATAACCATAGATCAATATTTAAACAAACTCCTGGAGGAAAGAAAACTTAAAATATCCAAAGTTTCGGTAAGCTCCGGACTTGGGGATTATGTATACAAAATATTCAACGGCACAAGAAAAGGAAATCGAGATGTATATATTGCCATAGGCCTATCCATGGAGCTTAGCCATACAGAGCTTCAATTATTGCTCCGGCTTGGCAAATACCTTATGCTGGATCCCAGAGATAAAAGGGACTCCATATTTATATATGCCTTATCAAAAAAGCTTTCCGTTATGGAAACAAATGACATATTATTTAACTGTGAGCAGGAAATACTCGGCAATAAATAAGCAACAACTAATAAATAAGCCTCGGACAAATTGTCCGAAGCTTATTTTTGTGAATTAAAAGAAAGTAATTGTACACTGCAAAACAACTTTTACAGCAGTAAATCCGACTTTAAACTCAATTAATAATTTTTTGATTATATTGCATTGCCTTCAAACTGCGTCATATACAACTCGTAATACTTGCCCCGTTTCTTAAGCAGTTCAGTATGATTTCCCGTTTCCTGTATCCTGCCATTATCCATCACCACTATCATATCCGCATCACGTATTGTTGAAAGCCTGTGGGCAATAATCAAACTTGTTCTCTCCTTCATAAGATTTACCATAGCATCCTGGATATGCTTTTCGGTACGGGTATCTACACTTGAGGTAGCCTCATCAAGCACAAGTATTTTAGGGTTTGCAAGAAAGGCTCTGCCTATTGACAGGAGCTGTCTTTGTCCCTGAGAAAGGTTTTGCCCTGCCTCAGTAAGCATTGTATCAAACTTGTCAGTCATATGCATAATCATTTCATAACAATTGCTGAGCTTAGATGCCTGAATCATTTCCTCATCTGTTGCATCAGGGTTAGAATATTTAAGATTATTTCTTACCGTATCTGAAAAAAGTATAGTATCCTGCAAAACTATAGCAGTGTTACGTCTTAGCTCATCAAGAGAAATGTCCTTTATGTTGACACCGTCAATAAGTATTTCTCCCTTATTAATATCATAAAAACGCATAAGGAGATTAACAACCGTAGTTTTACCACTGCCTGTTGCACCTACAAGAGCAACCTTACTGCCAGCATTTACCTTTAAGTTAAAGTTATGAAGCACCTCCTTGCCCTCAACATAGGAAAAGCTTACATTATTAAAGGTAATAATACCCTTGGCTTTTTCCATATTATGCTTGCCCTGCTTGTTTTCACTTTCTTCGTCCATTATTTCAAAAATACGCTCTGCACCTGCAATAGCTGTTTGAATTTGACCGTAAACCTGAGCAATTTCATTTATCGGTCTGCCGAACTGTTTTGCATAAACTATAAAAGCAGATACCACACCTATGGAAATAATGCCGTTTATTGCAAAATAACCGCCGAATACGGCAATAATTATAAAGCCTGTATTATTGATGAAATTCATAACAGGACCCATCGAACCGCCTAAGGCTTCTGCAACAATACCTGTTTTAGTAAGCTCATCAGAGCTTTTTTCAAACTCAGAAATAACAGCCCCCTGTCTGTTGTAGGCTACAACGGTTTTATAGCCCATAACCTTTTCTTCAACTATGCCGTTAAGCTTACCTAAAATTTCCTGACGCTTTAAGAAAAATTTTCGCATAAGCTTTGATAAATACTTAGTTACAAGCACGGTAAGTATTACCGTAGAGCAAGACAGCAGTGCAAGCTGAGGACAAAAGTAAAGCATCATGGTAACAGTGCCTAAAACCGTAAGCACACCTGAAACCAAAGAGCCTAAGGACTGAGAAACAGTGTTTGAGATATTTTCAACATCATTTGTCATACGGCTCATAATATCGCCGTGAGAATGATTGTCAATGTATTTTACAGGCAGATTTACTATTTTATCAAATAAATCCTCCCTCATTCGCCTTACTATTTTCTGACTCAGAGATGCACTTATAAGGTTTTGTAAAAGAGTGCAAATACAAAACACAATATAAAGCACTACCATTACAACAAGAACAGAATTAACTCTGCCATATTCACCTGCGGCTATTATATCCACTGCCTTACTTTGTAAGCCGGGAGCCAAAACAGAACAAATAACAGTTATTGCTACCACTCCTATAAGCATAAAAATAAGCTTAATCTCCTTGGAGAAGTATTTTAAGAGCCTTGAAAGAGTTTTTTTGCCGTCCTTTGGTTTTTCAACCTCCGTAAAGCGTCTTGGTCCACGCATACCTGTTATACGTGTATTAACCTTTGGCTTATTATCACTCATAAAGCTCACCCCCATTCTTTAACTGGGAATCATAAATATCCCTGTAAACGGAACTTGTTTCAAGTAGGGTCTTATGATTACCGCAGGCAACAAGCTCCCCATTATCTATAACAGCAATTCTGTCTGCCTGTTTTACAGAGGCTATACGTTGAGCAATAATTATTTTTGTTGTAGCTTTATAGTCCTTTTTTAAGGCATCATAAAGCTTAGCCTCTGTTTTCAGGTCCAAAGCACTTGTAGAGTCGTCAAAAATAAGTATTTCAGATTTTTTAAGTAAGGCTCTGCTTATGGCAAGTCTTTGCTTTTGTCCGCCTGACAGGCTCATACCGCCCTCTGCAACTACAGACTCATAGCCTTCAGGCTTAGATAATATAAACTCATTTGCCTGAGCATTATCACAAGCCTTGGATATTTCCTCATCTGTTGCATCAGGCTTACCCCAAATAACATTTTCCTTGATTGAAGTGTTAAAAAGCTCACTTTTCTGTAGTGCTATTGCAACTTTATCCCTTAAGGACGTAAGCTTATAGCTTTTTACATTAATATCGTCTACCAAAACCTCACCCTCTGTAGCATCATAAAACCTTGGTATAAGGTTTACAAGGCTTGACTTACCGCAGCCTGTAGCACCTAAAATGCCAAAGGTTTCTCCCGGATTAATTGTTAAGTTGATATTTTTTAATACAGGTGTTCCGTTACCCTGGGGATACGCAAAGGATACGTTTTTAAACTGAATTTTACCTCCCTGCTTTGGTGTATCCATTAATTCTCCGTCCGCTATGGCAGAGCGGGTACTCAAAACTTCATTTAAACGATTAGCAGATGCCTTACCTCTGGATACAGTCTGGAATATCATAGCAAGCATTAAAACAGAATGTAAAATCTGGGACAAATATGTAATAGCCGCCATAAGACTGCCCGGAGTAGCAGTACCTGCCTGAATTTCAATTGCACCCAGCTTAATAATTATAACTATAACCATATTAAGAACAAGGTTTGCAAGAGGGGTCATATAGGCAAAAAACCTCAAAACCCTAAGCTGAGTATCCGCAAGCTCATTATTTGCCTTACCGAAGCGTTCCTTTTCGTAATTCTCCTTAACGTACGCTTTTACTACTCTTGAACCCGAAACATTTTCCTGAACAACACTATTTACCTTATCAAGCTTTTTTTGCAGAAGGTCAAAAAAAGGCATAGCTCTTGTAATAAAAAACAAAACACCTGCAATAACAAAGGGCATTGAGCAAATAAGCACTACGCCGAATTTCAAATTAAGGCTTGCAACGCAGTAAATACCGCCGAAAAACAAAAGAGTAGTACGCACAAAGCCTCTTACCATTTGGGTTGCAAGAGTTTGAAGCTGGGTTACGTCATTAGTTACCCTAGTAACCAACGAGCCTGTGGAAAATTTATCTGTTTGCTGAAAGGAAAGCTCCATTACCTTTTTAAAGCAGAGCTTACGAATATCGTTGCTCCAAAGCTGACTGAAAAGGTTAGCAAAAACTCCCGACATAATACCGCAGATACCGCCTGTAAAAACAATAATAACCATCTTAAAGCCTACATTTATAATAAGGTCTAAATCCCCTATATTATTATTGTTAATGCCCAGAACACCCTCATCTATAATAACACGCATAAGCTTAGGCTGTATTAAATCCACACATACCTCTCCGCACATAAAAGCAGATGCCAGCAAGCCAAAAAACCAATATTTTTTTAACAGCTTAAGCATATTAATCCCCCTTTCTGTGGTTAAACAAGGTATTGTCAAACTTATTTTGCCAATCATTGAAAAGCTTATTTAAAAGCTCATTAAGCTGCTGCTGTTCGTGCAAAGTTAATGCATCAAAAAGCACCCTTTCCTGCTCACTGTTTACAGCAAGCTGTTTTTCAAGATAAGCTTTACCCTCACAGGTAAGGCAGATATTAATTTTACGCTTATCCTCCTTAGCTCTTTCCTTAGTAATAAAGCCTCTTTGCTCAAGCTTGCCCACAGCTTCGCTTACAGAGCCTGATTTAATGGTTAAGCTCTGTAAAAGCTCTGATTGAGTTACTGTGCCTTTTTCATCTATTAATTTCAAAATTCTAAGCTGACCCTTTCCCCCACCGCGTCTATGATAAAGAAAATGTCCGCATTTTTCCATAATTTGCAATAATTCCTTATTTTCCATACTTACTCCCTCCCAAAAAGTTAGGTACCTTGATATTTTAACACTAAGTCAAAAAAATGTCAAGGTACCTAATAAATTACTTATTTTGAAATACGCAAGTCTTTAATAATCAGCTTTGGCTTTTTATTGCCGTTATATTCATCTACACACAGGGCTGATATAATATCAATCCTTAAATCGGTTAATTTTATTTTTATATTTTTATCAGCATCAATAACCTCATAGCCATAAAAGTCGTTTATAAGCTCAGGTAAATTTTCTCCGTTAAACCACACCGCCGATACATAGTTACAGGAGCTGTCCGTAACACTAAAGGAGGCGATATTTTTTTCCTCACCCACAAAACGCAAACTTGATATGCTTAAATTTACCGCACCTATCAAGGGTTCCGGGTTGGCTGTACCAAAGGGCTTGAAAATTTCCATATCCTCTGCGGCATTTAAGCTGATTTCATTCATTTCAACAACTGCATCTGCCGTATAGACTCTTTCCATATCCTCAGCAGTAAGTCTGCAATTTTCATTCAGCACCCTACGCAGAGGCTCTATGTTTTCAACAGGCAATGACATACCCGCCGCCATTTTATGACCGCCGAATTTAGTAAACAACTCTTTAAAGCATGAAAGCTCCTTAAACAAATCATATTTCTCGATAGAACGTGCAGAGCCTTTAGCACCGCCTTCACTTTTAGTCAATACAATAGCAGGCTTATTAAATACTTCTCTCAGACGACCTGCAACAATACCTGCAATACTCTCATCAACAGCTTCATCATACAGAACAAGCACCCTGTCCTCTGTATTTTCAGCTATTTGGGTAAGTCGCTCAACGCTTTCCTTTGTCATCTCCTTACGCTTAATGTTAAGGTTAAAAAGATGTTCTGCAATTTCCATACACCTTTCATTATCCTCACACATAAAAAGCTCTGCACCCAGAGTTGCAACCTCCAGTCTGCCTACTGCATTAATACAGGGACCTATAATAAAGCCATATGTATACTCCGTTATTCTTTTATCCCTTAGTTCATTGATACCAACCAATGTATCAAGTCCCTTATTGGGAACACTGCCGTTAATTATTTCAAGCCCTCGCTTTACTAAAATACGGTTTTCGTCCAGAAGCGGCACAACGTCGCACACTGTAGCTATAGATGCCAACACATTAAGCTCTTCATCAAGATAGAAATCCTTATTAAGATATTCAAAAAGCTCTCTAATGAATTTATAGCAAAGACCACCTGCACAAAGCTCTCTGAAAGGATAGTCTATTTCCTCAATTTTAAGGTCAACAGTTGCTTCTGCACCCGGCAGAATATATTTTTTTTCATTATTTTGAATTTTAAACGGTGGTTCATGATGGTCTAAAATAACCGTAGCCACTCCCAGTTCCTTTGCATAGGCTATTTCACTTTTAGAAGCAATGCCGTTATCACAGGTAATAAGCAGCTTACAGCCTTGCTCTGCAATTTTTTTTACAGCAGATGGATTAAGTCCGTATCCGTCTGTATGTCTATCGGGTATAAAATAGGTAACATCTGCACCTAATGCCCTTAAACCCTTACAAAGAATAACCGTAGATGTAATGCCATCTACATCATAATCACCGTAAATAACTATAGGCAGATTTTTTTCTATAGCTGACAATATTACGGAAAAAGCCTGTTGCACCTGAGGTATATTTTTTATTGGATGCAGCCTTGAAATATCTGCATTTTTATAAAAATCAATCATATCCTGACTTTTAAGCTCTCTTGCAAGCATTATTTCGGCTCCGAGAGGTGTTACCTTAAATCGTCTGCAAATATCATTAACAGCTCCCGGTAAATATTTTTTATTTTTTACCCTCCAAACTGTCATAAAAACCTCCTGAATTACAGAAAAAACAGGCTGCCGCAAAACGACAGCCCGTGAAACTGTTATTTATTTTTGCCAACTGAGGTACATAAAATATACCAGATGTTAGCCGAAAGACAAATTGATGAATATGCACCTGCTACTACACCGATTGCAATAGGAAGAGCAAACTCCTTTACTGAAGGCACACCGAAAATGTAAAGGCATACAACAGCAAAGAATACTGTTAATGAAGTAAAGATTGATCTTCTTAAGGTCTGGTTTACACTGT
Organism: uncultured Bacillota bacterium; assembly: GCA_958426775.1. Lineage (GTDB taxonomy): Bacteria > Bacillota > Clostridia > Lachnospirales > CAG-274 > CALWRD01. Next base: position 43,749 of record CATZZP010000015.1, on the reverse strand, counting down.
GGTTTACAAGGTCAGCATAGTTCTTTCTGCCAAGCTTCTTTCTATTTTCACGCACACGGTCAAAGATTACAACCGATGCATTAATTGAGTAACCTACAACAGTAAGCACTACCGCAATAAAAGTGCTATCCATAGGTATTCTGAAAACAGCATATGCACCTGTTACAATAAGGGCATCATGTACAAGAGCTAAAATACAGCTTGTACCTATCTTAAACTCTCTAAATCTGAGGCTTACATATATGAGCATTGCAACACAGGCAAGCACTAAGGAAATAACTGCATTTTTCTGCATTTCCTTACTTAAGGTTGCACTAACCTCCTGAACGCTTATATTCTCAGATGGGATACCATACTTTTCCATAAGAGCTGTGCTTAAAGCATCTCTCGCCTCGTCCTCAAGTGCCTGGGTCTTGATGGTAACGGTTTTACCGTCACCCACCTTTTGCACCTGTGGGTCCTCATCGCCTGTAGTTGACTTTACAAGCTCTGTAATTTCATTATTGTCAAATTCCTGTTCAAGGTTTGCTTCAACAGAAGTACCGCCTATAAACTGTACATCGTAATTAAAAGCACCGTTTCCGCTTACGGAGTTAAACACCATAAAGCCTACACCGATAAGTATCGCAATAACGGCAATAATAACATAAGTAAATCTGTGTTTTACATAATCAATAAACATTTATACCGCCCTCCTTACTTTGTGCTATAGAGCCTTGGATTATTGATGCCAAGACCTATGAAAGTCCTAACTATATGCTTGGTTATAAAGATAGCGGTGAACATTGATAAAGCAACACCGATAATCAGAGTCTGAGCAAAGCCCTTTACTGAACCTGAGCCATATACAAGCAATACGATACTTGCAATAATTGTGGTAACGTTACTGTCTATAATAGCAGGCATAGCTCTTGAGAAGCCATTATTAAAGGCATTTTTAATACTCTTGCCCTCGTTGACCTCCTCACGCACTCTTTCAAAGATAAGCACGTTAGCATCAACTGCCATACCGATAGAAAGGATAACACCCGCAATACCCGGTAAAGTAAGGGTAATACCGCATAAGCTCATAATAATTAAATCAAGAGCAGTATAAATAATAAGTGCAAGGTTTGCCGCAAGACCTGCAACTCTGTAGACAATAAGCATAAATACAAAAATTGCGGCAATAGCTACAATACCTGCTAAAAGTGTTGTGGAAAGAGAATCGGCACCAAGTCTTGCACCGATATTGTTGTACTCTGCTACAGTTAAGTTAAAAGGAAGAGAACCTGCACGAATTTTATCTGCAAGCTCACCTGCTGTTTCTGCTGTAAAGTCACCTGAAATAACAGCCTGACCGTTAGTAATAGCCTGGTTTACCGTAGGAGCACTGATAACAGTTTCGTCCATCATTATGTAAAGAGGTTTGCCGATATTTGCCTGTGTAGCATCAGCAAAAGCTTGTTTACCTGTTTCATCAAATTCCAGCTGAACAACAACCTGGTCATTTTCTGTCTGCTTTGTAGCATTAATAACATTAACACCGTCTACAAGTACATTGCCGTTTTCATCCTGGAAGGTAAGGTGAGCCGCCTCACCGATTTCATCAACGGCACTCTGAGCATCCTCAACACCCGGTATTTCAACACGGATTTTGTCAGTACCCTCTCTCTGACATTCTGCCTCTGTCCAGTTCTTTCTGTCAAGACGCTCCTGAATCATGGCAATTGCAGATGCCATATCCTCATCACTTGGATTTTCTGTTTCTGCCTGGTATACAATATATACACCGCCCTTAAGGTCAAGACCCTGCTTAATGTTAAACACACTGCCGTAGCCGTCATGAGTTAAAGCAGCTGCTGATACGCTGTCGTCCTCTGCCGCCTCAGTAGTTGTTTCTGTTTCTACAAGCTTTGTTTCAGGCTGACCGTTTTCATCAAAAACAATCTCCCCCGCTTCATCGGTAACAAGCTCGATTTGTTGTGTAAGCTCATTACTTGCTGTTTCTGTCGGCTTGTGACCTATACCAAAATAGGCAATGGCACAAAGGCCGCAGGTTACTGCAATAATCAATAAAAGCATTAATGCACTTTTACCTTTCATTGTAAGAATTCCTCCTTAGTGTACTTTTTGCCGAAAATCACTCTTTTTTCGACCTAACATAAAAATTATTATATAGTTTTTTTTATAATACGTCAACAAAATTTTACAATCAACCTTGTTTTTTGTGCAACATTACCGATTAGCCTCACAAGCCTTTATCATAATAGCACATTCAATACGCTTACGCTGCATTTCACAGCCTATTTCATAAGGTGTAATCAAATCACCGTTGGTATTATAGGAGTTAGCTACGCAACCACCGCTACAGTAAAACCTTGCCCAACACTCTCTGCATTTAGGCTTTGTATATACATTACAGCCCTCAAAGCTTTTGCGTACTTCAGGATTGGTTACACCCGTATCAACATGTCCCATTTTAAACTGCTCCATACCCACAAACTGATGACACGGATACAAGTCGCCTGTAGGTGTTACGGAAAGATATTCGGTACCCGAGCCGCAGCCTACCATACGCTTAACTACACAAGGTCCGCCTGTTAAGTCAATCATAAAATGGAAGAAATTAAACCACTGACCCTTTTTACGTCTTTCTATAATTTCAAGGGCAAGGCTTTCATACTCCTTAAATATTGCAGGCAGGTCCTCCTCTCTTATCGAGTAAGGCTCGTTTTCATCAGTTACAACAGGCTCAACGGAAATCTGCTTAAAGCCCAAGTCAGCCAAATGAAGCACATCCTTTGCAAAATCAAGGTTATATCTTGTAAAGGTACCTCTTACGTAGTAGTCCGTTTGATTTCTGCTGTCTGCCAGCTTTTGAAATTTAGGTACTATTGTATCATATGTACCCTGACCGCCTGCCCTCGGACGCATACGGTCATTTACCTCTTTACGCCCGTCAATGCTTAAAACCACGTTGTGCATATTTTCATTAATATACTGCTGTATTTCATCATTTAACAAAATACCGTTGGTTGTAATTGTAAAGCGGAAATTTTTATTATGATCCTTTTCTATGCTCCTTGCATAGTCTACAATTTCCTTAACAACACCAAAATTCATCAAAGGCTCGCCGCCGAAAAAGTCAACCTCTAAATTTTTTCTCTTGCCCGAATTTGCAATTAAAAAGTCGATTGCCTTTTTGCCTACTTCGCTTGACATAAGCTCACGCTTGCCGTGATACTCGCCCTCTTCTGCAAAGCAATACTTACACTTTAGGTTACAATCATGAGCAATATGTAAGCAAAGAGCCTTTACAACAGGGTTTCTGTTTTCCACCTTAGGTATAACATCAGCAAAAATATCCTCCGTATAGAGCATATTATTATCAACAAGCTCCTTAATTTCCATAAGTCCCTCGTCAATTTCCCTTTCGCTGTACTTATGAGAAAGCTTATGCTTAATTTCCTCATTACTGACCTGATTATAATAGTCAAGTATATCATACACAACATTATCTACAAGGTGAACAGCACCGCTGTTTACATCAAGCACAATGTTAAAGCCGTTAAGCCTGTACTTATGTATCATAAAATACTCCCTTCCTTATCACAAACGCAAAAAATAAGAGGCACATTCTGCACCCCTTAAATTTAAGCTATTTTACCACAGAATTACTTGTTTTCGCAAGCCTGGTTAGCAACTGTACAAGATGTTTTGCAAGCTGACTGGCAAGATGTCTGACATTCGCCGCAGCCACCCTTAGCTACAGTGTTCTGAAGTAACTTTGTGTTTAAAGTATTGATATGCTTCATTTTAAAATTCCTCCTACAAAAAATCAATTACTTTCATTATTATATCACAGCTTATTTTTATATGCAAGGCTTTTTTATTTTATTGTTATCCTCCCCAAAACCCGTATTTTAAGCCTTTTATATTAAACCGAGCATATGCTGTTTTTTTCTTGTAAAAGAAATAAATTTATTGTATTATTATATATAATATTTATTTTTTGCCAAACAAATTTACGCCGATTATGCCGCCCAAACCACCTGACGATAGGCTAAGCAACAGACACACAAGGGTTTTTGTACCCAAGGTATAATCAGGTAAAATAAAGATACCAAGCCCAACCATAACAAGGGTGTATATAAAGCCTGTAAGCATACCCCATATCAACCCCTTTTGTCTTGCAGATGCTGCACTTTTAGCACCGCCGAAAATAAGGGCTGTTACCAAGGCGGCAAGTACAACAATATTGGAGTTTTTTTCGCTTATATCGGTATATGTAAGCAAAAGTGCATATATAATAAATATTAAGGCAGTTATGCCATATGCCAGAATTGTCCCCTTTATGGGTGCAAGTATGGGTATAACCGTATTTTTATTGTCCTTCATAATTCAACCTCCTTTTGTAATATTATATAGTGGGTTGGCTTAAATTATGTTACAGAAAGGCAGATTTTATGAAAACCATTGACCTTCACACCCACACCACCTTTTCAGACGGCAGCTATACGCCTGATGAGCTTGTAAGCTATGCTGTTGAAAAGGGGCTTGCTGCTATAGCAATAACCGACCATGACACAACAGAGGGTATTGTCCCTGCTCTTTCCTCTGCAAAAGATACTGACTTAGAGGTTATACCCGGCATAGAAATATCCTCCCTTTATGATAAACTGGAAATACACCTGGTGGGACTGTTTATTGACCCCCGTAACTCCCTGCTTACAGATAAGCTTAATAACCTTAGGCGATTAAGAGGTGAGCGAAACATAAAAATGCTTGAAAGGCTTAATGACCTGGGCATAAAAATAACCTATAATGACCTTGCAGATTTAGCAGGAAGTGATATAATAACAAGAGCACACTTTGCAAAGGCAATGCTGAAAAGGGGCTATATTTCCTCAATAAACGAAGCATTTGAACGATATATAGGAGATAGCTGTAAGGCATATATTCCAAGGGAATTGCCCGATTACAAAACCTCAATAGATATGATAACAAAAGCAGGCGGTATAGCCGTACTTGCTCATCCCCTTTTATATAAAACAAGTAACCGACTGCTTAATGATATGACAGCTGACTTAAAAAAGTCGGGATTGACAGCCATAGAGGCATATTATTCAACCCACAGTCCCTCAGACACAAGCCTTATTAAGCGTATTGCTGATGAGAACAAGCTTTTATTGTCAGGGGGCAGTGACTTTCACGGCACTAATAAAAAGGATTTGGACTTAGGCACGGGCTATGGCAAGCTTGCTGTACCTTATGAAATACTGGACAAATTAAAAGGAGTAATTAAAAATGGCTAAGGACGCAATAAAATTAATAGCACAAAACAAAAAAGCCTACCACGATTATTTTATACTTGAAACCTATCAGGCAGGCATAGCCTTAACGGGTACGGAAGTAAAATCCCTGAGGGCAGGTAGATGTAATTTAAAGGACAGCTATATTAAAATAGAAAACAGCCAGGCTTATATACGAGGTATGCACATAAGCCCCTATGAGCAGGGTAATATCTTTAACCATGATCCCCTTGCAGACAGAAAGCTTTTACTGCACAAATCGGAAATTAACAAGCTTATAGGTCTTGTCACTACACAAGGTCTTACCCTTGTACCCCTTAAAATATACTTTAAGGGAAGCCTTGTTAAGGTTGATATTGGTGTTGCAAAGGGTAAAAAGCTTTATGACAAGCGACAGGATATAGCTAAAAAGGACCAGCAGAGAGAAGCAGAGAAAGATTTTAAGCAAAATTTGAGAGTATAAGATGAGATTTAACTGTAGTCAAGTATTTTAATAGCTCAATGCTGAGTAGCAGATTGTTGCTGCTACTCAGTTTCAACCATTAAATATTAATAGCCGTTGAAATTTTCAGCATAATCTTCGATGTTAGCTTCAGCATAACGGTCGAGTGTAAGATCACCCTTTAACCAAGCATAACCAAATTCGTTTAGACGTTTAGAGTCCTTCATTGATGGGTTTACACCATCTGTGATATCAACACTTGGGTTTATCTGACCATCAACATCACATGATGAGTAGTCAACCATCCAGTTACCCTTTGAATCTTTGGTTAAAGTGTATGTAACTACTGCTTCATAAGTTTTACCAATTGTGAAACCTGATGAAGATGTGTAACCTGCTCTTGAGCCGCCGAAAGTCGTGTTGACAAGGCCTTTTTTGGTATCTGAGTTATCAACTGTAAACTGCATATAGACTGGCACATGTGGGTAACCATACACATCTACCCACATCGCTTCAGGCATTACCTTATAATTGCATGAGGTGATGAGGTGTGTGGATTTCTTTGACTCGATATACGCTTCGAGATAATCTTTCATGTTTTTAATAGGGTCATCTTTATAGACTTCTTCGTAGTAGTCTAACTGAAGGTCGGAGAAGCAGCTGAGCATACCTTCAACCCAGTCACTTCCTAAAGTGTTATAGTCAACATTTGTCTGAAGTCCTACGAATTTGTTGACTGTCTCATAAACACCACCTGAGAGGTTCTGTGGGTAGAGGTCTGAGTTTGCCTTAGCAACATCAGCCGCTGTATCACCTTTGAGGTGTGTGTCTGTGTACCAAGCTGGACCCCAGTAATTATTCTTCATAATAGTAGGCTGGATCTCATAACACCAGTTAGGGATTTCCTCTGCAATGTATGGGAATTGACTCGCATTCTTTGGTAAATTGGTTGTTCTGATTTCCCTACCGTAAGCATCAGTTGCTACAACAGGAACAGCAGAATCATTGCCTGTTGTGATAGTTACAGTTTTGGTTCTTGCTTCCCAACCAACTTCGCAATCTAAAGCCTCGCCAATAAACCGGAGTGGTACCATAGTGTAACCACTGACAATTACCGGTGACTGTGAGATTGTAATGTATTCACCATTAATCTTTGCAGCCACCTGACCCACTGTAAGGTCAACAGTTCTGCTGCCTTTCTCGATATGGATGCCTCTTGTTGCCGCATCCCAGTTAACATCTGCACCGAGGTACTCACTAATGGACCTGAGTGGAACCATTGTTGTACCATTTGAAATGTAAGGTGCTACTGTTGTCGCTATAGTTGTGCCATCTACAACAACAGTTGGCTGACCTGTGTAATCAGCCATAACGCTTGAAGCTGTTGTAAGGGTACACATAATAATGAGACCCATAGCTATGCTTTTGTTAAAAGCTTTCATGTTCTTTTCCTCCTTTTGGATATGTTGTTACCAAACTATAGCTTTTTACTGTAAAGTAATTTTGTTTTACTATAGATACATTTTATTTTACAATAAAATACAATAAATGTAAAAAATTAGTTACTATTGTTAAAAAAACAGCTCTCTGTCAATCCATGTGACAAAGAGCCGTTTTTTATTTATCTTTTATTTTTATTGTAGTTAATAAGGCAACCGTCTAAGATAATCTGTCTTTCATTATCCGTAAGGTCAGCCATTTTAAGGGTAAAAGGCTTCATTTCACCCTTTCTTACAACATATGCCTCAAACTCATTAGCCTTATTTGCAACAGCCTTTGCAACATTAGGTACAAAGATATAGTCACCGTTTTCAAAAGGTAATTCGCCGTCAAAAAGGAATGGCAGCATACCCCAGTTAATAAGGTTAGAGCGGTATCTCTTTGTAGCGTACTCCTTAGCAATGTTAGCCCAGCCGCCGAGAACCTTCTGACAGCTTGCAGCCTGCTCTCTCGCTGAGCCGTCACCGGGCTTTACCGCATAAATTGTACTGCCTACACCAACGTTTTCCTTAGATACCTCAAACTTCTCCTTAATGGTGTGCATTATATCCCTAAGCTCAGGTAAAGCCTCACCCATGCACTCTCCTGCAAGTCTTGCCTTTTCAGCCTTTTGTACCTCCTTGGCACGACCTACATATGCAGGGTCCTTTCTTGATAAGGTAAACTCTGCAAGACCTAAAGGATTTGAACGATAGGAGCTTGTTTCACCTGAAGGAATAAGCTCATCCGTAGTTGTAACAGGGTCTGTAATAAGGCTTACTACCTTTAACACAAGGTTTTCAGGTAAAGCACTCATATTTGGCCAATCTGTAATGTTAGGACCTAATTTAAGCTCAACACTTGGGTCCGCCTTACCAAAGCCGTCATATACTCTGTTATCATAAACAGACTTATTAAAGAAGTATTTAGGCTTACTGAAGCTTACATCAATTTCATTAGCAGGTGTAAGATAGCCCTTGTTAATAGCTGTTGCCGCAATAGAACGTGCATCCATAAGAGCAACGGAAGCAATCTGACCGTTACCCGGCTTTGAACCCTCTCTGTTAGGGAAGTTACGTGTTGAGTGTCTTATACTAAAGCCGTTGTTGCTTGGCACATCACCTGCACCGAAGCAAGGTCCGCAGAAGGCTGAACGCACTGTTACGCCTGCCTGCATAAGCTTAAAGATTGAGCCGTTTTCAACAAGGCTCATAAAGGTAGGCTGACTTGATGGGTACACACTCATGGCAAAATCATCAGCACCGATAGAAGCACCTGCCATAATATCAGCTACATCACAAATATTGTCATAGGTACCGCCTGCACAGCCTGCAACAACACCCTGGTCACAGTACAGTCTGCCGTTTTTAACCTTATCTCTTAAGCTGAAATGAATATTCTCGCCCTTAATCTGCTTGCTCGCCTTAACCTCAACCTCCGCAAGTATATCCTCAAGGTTTGAGTTAAGCTCATCAATAGTATATACATTACTTGGGTGGAAAGGCATAGCTATCATAGGCTTAACCTTAGCTAAGTCCACATATACAATACCGTCATAATATGCTACCCCCTGTGGCTCAAGCTTTTTATAATCGCCCTCTCTGCCATGTGCCGCATAGTATTCCTTAACCTTATCGTCTGTTCTCCATACAGAGGAAAGACATGTTGTTTCTGTTGTCATTACGTCAATACCGTTTCTGTATTCAACGCCTAAGTTATCAATACCGTCACCGATAAACTCCATAACCTTATTCTTAACATAGCCGTTTTCAAATACAGCACCGATAATTGCAAGTGCCACGTCCTGAGGTCCTACGTACTTTTCAGGCTTACCTGTAAGGTAGATACCTATTACCTGCGGTCTGTCTACGTCATAGGTCTGGCATAAGAGCTGTTTTGCAAGCTCACCGCCACCCTCACCGATAGCCATTGTACCTAAAGCACCGTAGCGTGTATGTGAGTCAGAGCCTAAAATCATTTTACCGCAGCCACTCATCATTTCACGCATATACTGGTGAATAACTGCCTGATGTGCAGGCACATAAATACCGCCGTACTTCTTAGCCGCTGATAAACCAAACATATGGTCATCCTCATTAATGGTACCACCTACTGCACAAAGGCTGTTATGGCAGTTTGTAAGCACATAAGGTATAGGAAACTTTTCCATACCCGAAGCTCTTGCCGTCTGGATAATACCTACATAGGTAATATCGTGGCTTGCCATACAGTCAAACTTAATCTTAAGCTTGTCAGGATTGCCCCCTGTATTATGAGCCTGCATAATACCATAAGCTATTGTGTTTTTAGACGCTTCCTCTTTTGTACAGGCAATACCCTTTGCTTCAAGGGCTTTTTTGCCCTCAGCATCATCGGCTATAAGCTGACCGTCCACAAGGTATGCACCTGTTTTAAATAATTCAACCATTATTAAACCTCCATTTTTATTTAGAAGTGTTTATTACAAGCAATAATCACTCCAAAAAAATTCATTGGGTTGATTATATCATATTATGCAGACAAATTTCAATAATATTTATACATTTTCCTCTAATTAGTAAAATACTGATTTTTCTGTCATACAAACTTATTATTGTATAATAAATACATTTAACCAAAAAAAAGACAAAATTGTAACATAACAGTAAATTGAATTTAATCAAATTATGTAGTATAATATAATCAGTAATTTCTGGCTGTGGGTTTACCCCGGTAGGAGGTATCAGAATGAAAAAGTTTTTAATTTCAGCAGTTCTTCTGCTTACACTCTGCGGTTGCGGACAAAAGGATGATAATGCAATATTTTCCGTAACAGATGAACAGGCACAGACCTATAAGGACTATATTGCTCAGGCACTTGGCGAAAATAACTGGAGCTATAACCCTGATATGATTACATTTTCCTATGCCGATTTACCTGAAAAGGGAGATACCCTTTACAGTGAGGTTGACAAGGTTGTATCTGACGGCGGTGTTAAGCTTACGGCAATAATAAATAAAAATGCAGTGCTTGCCTTGGTTGATTTACAGCATATAAACGGCGACAATGTGGGTACGGCATACTTTTATTTTAATGAAGACCAGTCTGTTTGTCAGTACTATATTTATAAGGATAAGTACTACAGCTTAAGCAGTAAGAACCCATTTGAGCTAACGGGAGCTTTTACCGCCTATGAAGATACAGCGATTTTACGTACCTTTGGTGAGGAAGCCTTCAGAGCCAAAATAACCTCTGCTAAAGCTGTAAATAACGGAATTATTGCTTCCATTCAGGAGGACAACACTATTTTTTACTACAACGGCAGAGATAATTACAGGGTATATGCTAAGGCAGACTATACCGGAAGAGGCTTAATCCCTCTTGATGTAACCTTAGGCGATAATTTTGGTGCCGTTTTACTGGGTCGACATGTAGATGTACAACAAAATGAAAATGAAAACGAGGTAAGCGATATTGTAAGCGAGCCGCCTGCAAAGTCTATCAGCATAGCCATAAGCAACAGCCACGGCGAGCCTATGAACAAGCTTATACCTGCTACCGTATCCAGTTTTTCTTCCCTGACACAGGTTGGGGACAAGCTGTTTTTAGGCAGAGATAAAAGCATTGATGAGTTTGAGTATAAAGACGGCGACCTTATTAAAGTTAAAACCTATATTCTTGAACACTATGTAAACAGTATACATACTGATGATATTGACGGAAACGGTACGGTTGAGTTTATTGTATCTGACGGTACAAACATATATTTATATGAAAAAACCGCAACCTTTAACCTTATATGGCGTAGCAGCTCATACCTCAGTACCATAAGCGATAATATATACACAGGCGACTTAAACGGCGATGGGGTAAAAGAGCTTTACGTAACTGACAGCATAGGTGTTACGGCACGCTATATACTAACCGACCAAGGCTTTAAAATAAGCAACGGCGGTATTGTATCAGGAACTGACGACGGATATATAATTGCAGACTTTAATGCAGATAATAAAGACGATTATATTATAATACCTGCCGATGATAGTAAAGCAAGGCTTTATCTTGCCGAATAATTTATATTTTTTAAAATTACCACTTTACAAAACCAAATTAAATAGTTATAATAATTAAGATTAATAAAAACGCAATGACAGGGACAGTAGCTTACGGCAGTAATCTTACAGCGAACCCGGGTTGGTGTAAGCCGGGCAGATAGCTTTAAGTGAATATCACCCTACAGCGGCAAAGGCGAACGGCACATAGCCAATTAGCTTTTGACGGATTGCCCACGTTAAGGGTATTGAGAGAGCATTTTTGCTAATTCAGGTGGTACCACGCAAGCCATGCGTCCTGTTGGGGATGTATGGCTTTTATTTATTACAGGAGGTTTATTAATATGTACGATAAAGTCAGTACAAACTTAAACTTTGTCGAAAGAGAAAAAGAAATTCTTTCCTTTTGGAAGGAAAACGACATCTTCGGCGAAAGTATCAAAGCAAGAGAAAATTGTCCCGTATTTACCTTTTATGACGGTCCTCCCACCGCTAACGGTAAACCTCATATAGGTCACATCTTAACAAGAGTTATTAAGGACCTTATCCCTCGCTATAAAACCATGAAGGGCTACAAGGTGCTTCGTAAGGCAGGCTGGGATACTCACGGACTTCCCGTTGAGCTTGAGGTTGAAAAACAGCTTGGCATAAGCGGTAAGCCACAGATTGAAAACTATGGTATTGAGCCGTTTATTAAAAAATGTAAGGATTCCGTATTTACCTATGAAAATCTTTGGCGTGAAATGAGTGACAGAGTCGGCTTCTGGGCTGATATGGATAACCCTTATGTAACCTACCACAACAGCTATATTGAGTCTGTATGGTGGGCATTAAAGCAAATCTGGGATAAGGGTCTTATATACAAAGGTCATAAAATTGTGCCTTACTGCCCACGCTGTGGTACTGCACTCTCAAGCCATGAGGTGGCACAGGGCTACAAGCTTGTTAAGGAAACCTCCTGTATTGCTCGCTTTGCAGTTAAGGGAGAAGATAATACCTATTTCCTTGCATGGACAACTACACCTTGGACACTTCCTTCAAACGTTGCACTTTGCGTAAACAAGAGAGAAAACTATTCAAAGGTAAAGGCTTCTGACGGTAAGATTTATATTATGGCAGAGGCTCTCCTTGAAGAGGTCTTAAAGGATGGCTATGAGGTAATTGAAACCTGCAAGGGTCAGGACTTGGTAGGCATGGACTACGAGCCTTTATTCCCATATGCCAAAACTGATAAAAGAGCCTTCTTTGTAGTTGAGGCTGATTATGTAACTCTTACAGACGGTACAGGTATTGTTCATATTGCTCCCGCCTTTGGTGAAGACGATGCTCAAGTCGGCAGACGTTATGACTTACCTTTTGTACAGCTTGTAAATGACCAGGGCTGTTTTACTCCTGAGGTTGAAGGTCTTGAGGGCGTATTTGTTAAAGACGGAGATAAGGAAATCCTTAAGCGTCTTGAAGAAAGCGGTAAGCTTTTTGCAGCTATTCCCTTTGAGCATGACTATCCATACTGCTGGAGATGTGATACACCCCTTCTTTACTATGCACGTGATACATGGTTTATTGAAATGACTAAGGTACGTGATAACCTTTTAAAGAACAACAACACGGTAAACTGGATGCCCGATAACATTAAGCACGGTCGTTTCGGTAACTTCCTTGAAAATGTTATTGACTGGGGTCTTTCACGTGAGCGTTACTGGGGTACACCTCTTCCTATCTGGGAATGTAAGTGCGGTCACAGACATATGGTAGGCTCTATTGAGGAATTAAAATCCATGAGTGATAATTGTCCCGATGATATTGAGCTTCACCGCCCATACATTGATGCAGTTACAATAAAGTGTCCCGAATGCGGCGGAGAAATGCACAGAATAGCCGAGGTTATTGACTGTTGGTTTGACTCAGGCTCAATGCCTTTTGCACAGTGGCATTATCCATTTGAAAATAAGGACATTTTTGACGAAAACTATCCTGCTGACTTTATTTCCGAGGCTATTGACCAGACAAGAGGCTGGTTCTATACCCTTATGGCTATTTCAACCCTTATCTTTGACAAGAGTCCGTATAAAAACGTTATTGTTTTAGGTCACGTTCAGGATAAGGACGGTCGCAAGATGTCAAAGCACTTAGGCAACGTAGTTGACCCATGGACAGTGCTTGACAAGCAGGGTGCCGATGCTGTAAGGTGGTATTTCTATACCAACAGCTCGCCATGGTTACCTAACCGTTTCTATGATAAGGCAGTTGACGAGGCACAGCGTAAGTTTATGGGTACACTCTGGAATACCTATGCTTTCTTTGTACTCTATGCTAATATTGACAACTTTAATCCTAACGATTATAAGCTTGAATACGATAAGCTTCCACCTATGGATAAGTGGATATTATCAAAGCTTAACACCCTTGTTAGGTTTGTTGATACAAGCCTTGAAAACTATAAGATTACAGAGCCTTCAAGGGCTATGACAGATTTTGTTGACGAACTTTCTAACTGGTATGTACGCCGTAGCCGTGAACGTTTCTGGGGTAAGGATATGCCGCAGGATAAAATCAACGCTTATATGACTCTTTATACAGTGCTTACTACAATGACAAAGCTTTCTGCACCTTTCATACCTTTTATGGCAGAAAATATGTATCAGAACCTTGTAGTTAAGCAAAACGCCGACGCACCTAAGTCAGTACACCTCTGCGACTTCCCTGTTGCAGATGAAAGTATGATTGATGCTAATCTTGAGTATAATATGGACTTAGTGCTTTCAGCGGTTGTGGCAGGTCGTGCAGCAAGAAATACAGCTAATATCAAGAACAGACAGCCTATCGGCAATATGTTCATTAAGGCTGATAAGGAGCTTGATGCAATGTATCTTTACATTATTCGTGAAGAGCTTAATGTTAAGAGCGTTGAGTTTAAAGACGATGTTTCCTCATTTACAAGCTACAGCTTTAAGCCACAGCTTCGTACCTTAGGTAAGAAGTACGGCAAGCTTATTCCTGTTATAAGCGAATACCTTAAGTCAAATGACGGTACCAAGCTTATGAACGAGCTTAATACCACAGGTGCTATCCGCTTTGAGGCAGAGGGTACGGCTATTGAGCTTGAAAAGGACGACCTTCTTATTGAAACAGCTAAAATGGAAGGCTTTGTTTCCGAGTCTGACAAGAACACAACAGTCGTACTTGATACAAACCTTACACCTGAGCTTATTGAGGAGGGCTTTGTAAGAGAGATTATCTCCAAAATACAGACCATGCGTAAGGAAGCAGGCTTTGAGGTGCTTGACCGCATAAAGGTTTACCACCAAGGCAACGCTGCAATTGAGGGTATCTTTGACCGCAACAGCGAGAGCATTTCATCTGATGTACTTGCAGTCGAAATTGTAGGCGGTACTACAGCAGGCTATACCAAAGAATGGAATATTAACGGTGAAACCGTTACCTTAGGTGTTGAAAAGCAATAATATAAATATAACGGGCTTCTTTACGGAGTCCGTTTTTTTACGATAAGGAGAACATTATGACTGAATGGGAAAAAGCAAAAAACGGTTATATGTATGACCCGAATAACGATAAAACCCTTATAGAAGAAAGACTTAAATGTGCAGACTTATGCTTTGAATATAATAACTGTAAGCCATCTGAAACAGAAAAGCAAAGGGAGTTGTTAAATAAAATATTAGGCAAAATAAAAGGAAATATTGTGGTAACACCACCCTTTCACTGTGACTACGGCTTTAATATTTCAGTAGGTGACAACTTTTATACCAACTATAACTACATTATCTTAGACGGTGCAAAGGTTGAAATCGGTGATAATGTATTTATTGCACCTAATTGTGTTATCTCAACTGCAGGTCATGCTCTTGACGCCGAAATGCGGGCAAGGGGTCTGGAAATAGCTAAGCCTGTAAAAATAGGCAACAATGTTTGGATAGGTGCAAATGTAACCATACTTCCCGGTGTTTCAATAGGGGATAACACCGTAATAGGTGCAGGCAGTGTTGTAAATAAAGACATACCTTCAAATGTTGTCGGGGCAGGTAACCCCTGTAAGGTTATAAGAGAAATTACCCAAGAGGATAAATACAAATATCCCATATATAAGGACTAAATAAAAGGCTGTTGCAATTTACCGCAACAGCCTTTTTTGACAAGGAGAACTTATTCCGCAGCCTCACCTGTCTGCATATTGATTTTTATAACCTCTTGGCTTACCTTATCTTCCTGTCCGTATTTAATCTCATATCTTGAAATATTAATTGAAACTATATCACCCTCTGCACTTAACTCACAGTATACACTGTAATTGTAGGGTGGCTCATAAAGATGCTCGGTTGCATTTGTGTACGCCTTTAAGGCATCTTCCTTATAACTTGCTGCAAAAGAGTCTATATCTTTTTTAATCATATTTTCAATATGAGTATTTAACGACGGTATAAAACCCTCGCCCTCAAACTGAGGATAGCTGCCGCTTGCATAAATATAGTTTGTACCGTCGTCTGTTGCACAAAAGCTTTCATAATCTGCCGTATAGTAGGTATAATTACCTACCTGCATTTTATCCTTGGTGCTAATTGTAATAATTCTTGTATCATTATCCCAGTCAACCTCTAAGCCTAGCCCCTCTGACAAAGCTCTCAGCGGTACCATTGTTCTGCCGTTAATAATCTTAGAGCATACATCCAGCTCAACCATTGCGGCTGAATCAGTATCAGCAAGCAAATCATATACATACATAGAATAATCACCTATTGTGGTGCTTACATTTTTACCGTTAAAGCTTGCCTGACAACGCTGTAAATCCCCGTCCCAATTAACTTCTGCACCCATAGCCTCAAACACTGCTCTGAAGGGTACCAAAGTTCTGCCCTGTTCAATAACAGGCTCCTGGTCATTTTCAAAACTCAGCATTTCGCCGTCAACTAAGATTGAAATATCGCTTGCACCGTAGGTTGATACATTAACCATAGTTGTAAATAACGCTATAAGTAATGCCAATTTTCTTTTCATGTAAAGCCCTCCCAATAATTAATTATATGTACATTATAATTCATTTATTTATCTTTTTCAACAAAAAATAAGCCGACAGTTAAAACTGCCGACTTAAGTTCTTATTTCTTTCTAAGGGCATTACATATTGCAAGAAGAGCAACACCCACATCAGCAAATACTGCAAGCCACATATTGGCATAGCCAAAGGCGGCAAGAGCAAGTACACCTAATTTAATTGCCAATACGAATACTAAATTCTGTTTGGCAAGCCTCATAGTTGATCTTGCAATTTTAATTGCTGTATTAAGCTTAGATGCCTCATCATTCATAATAACTATATCTGCTGCTTCAATAGCCGCATCAGAGCCTATACCGCCCATAGCAATACCTATATCAGCCCTTGCAAGAACAGGTGCATCGTTTATACCGTCACCCATAAAAGCAATTTTCCTGTCAGGCTTTTCTTTATAAAGCTCCTCAAGCTTACTTACCTTATCCTGAGGCAAAAGCTCCCAGTAGACCTTTTTAATACCTATAAGCTCTGCTGTTTTTTGTGCAATTTCCTTTTTATCACCCGTCAGCATAACAGTTTCAATACCACTGTTATTAAGAACTTCAACAGCTGTCTTACTGTCCTCCTTAATTTCATCAGACACAACAATAATACCCTGAGGCTTATTGTCATAAGCTACATAAATAACCGTACCAACGGAGTTATCCTCCTCAAAATAAATACCGTATTTTTCCATCAGGGCAATATTCCCTGCAAGAACAGCCTTGCCGTCAATTTCACCCTTTAAGCCATATCCTCTTATTTCCTCAACATTTTCAGCCTGTAAGTCTGTATCTGCATATTCAAGCACTGCTTCGGCTATAGGGTGATTTGAATATTTTTCTAATGCGGCACAAAGCTCTGCCGTTCTTTCACCCTTAACCTTAGTTACCTTGAACACACCCTTTGTAAGGGTACCTGTTTTATCAAATACAGCTGTATCCAGCTCTGCTAAGGTCTGTAAATAATTACTGCCCTTAATAAGCACACCCTTGCCTGATGCCGCACCCAGTCCGCTGAAAAAGGTAAGAGGTATAGACACTACCAAAGCACAAGGACACGAGGACACCAAAAACACCAAAGCTCTGTAAAGCCATATCTGCCATTCATAGCCCATAATTACAGGTACAATAAAGAGCAGTAAAGCACCCAGGCAGACAACAGGGGTATATATTCTTGCAAAGGAGGTTATAAAACTTTCTGTTTTAGATTTATTTGCAGCGGCACTTTCTACCATATCCATTATTTTTTTAACGGTTGTATTTTCGTATATCTGCTCTACCTGACAGTAAAGCACGGAGCCTTCGTTTATACTTCCGCTTAAAATACTGTCGCCCTCCTGAACCATTACCTTTTCACTTTCACCTGTAAGAGCAGAGGCGTCAAGGCAGCTTTCACCCTTGATTATTTTACAGTCAAGAGGTACTCTTTCACCGTTTTTTACAAGTATTTTATCCCCTATTTTCGCTGCCATAGGTGAAACCTTTTTTATGTTGCCCTTATCGTCAAGCAAATTCATGTATTCAGGCATTAAATTCATCAGCTCTTTGATGGAGCGTGTAGATTTATCCACAGCCATATCCTGAAAAAACTCGCCTATCTGGTAAAACAGCATAACCGCTACTGCCTCCGGATACTCACCTATAACAAAAGCACCTATCGTTGCTATACCCATTAAAAAATTTTCATCAAATATAGTACCTGCACCAAAATTATGTAAAACGGATAAAAGCACATCATATCCAAAAACAATATATGCCAATATAAAAAACACAAGATTAAATTTACCGCCAAAGCCTGTTATGGCAAGAGCAAACAAAACACCTCCAACTATAAGCCTGATAATACTCTTTTTAACGATACTCTTATTTTCATTATGCTGAGAATGATTATGGGAATGCTCATGCTCATAGCAATGACAGTTCTCTTTATGATTATACTCCTCCTTATAATCAGTCTTTTTTAATACAATTACATCTCTTTCATATTTTTTTACAACACTGTCTACTGCCTTAACAAGGCTGTCCTCATCAATTTTAGCAGATATAGTCATTTCCTTATTTACAATATTAAAAGAGGCTTTTTTTACACCCTCTAATTTATTTACACCTGCCTCAATTTTAGCCGAACAATTGGGGCAGTTAAGTCCCTTTAATATAAGCTTAACCTCACTCATAGTTACATCTCCTCATAACCATTTTTATGGATAATATGCTCTATACCCTTTTCAAGCAAAATTGACACATGTTCATCATCTAAAGAATAAATAACAGCCTTTCCGTCCTTTTTAAACTTGACTATATCATTTTGCCTTAAAAGTCTGAGCTGATGAGATATGGCAGATTGTGTCATATCAACCACCTCCACCATATCGCTTACATTCATTTCGCCGTATTTATAAAGGGCATAAAGTATTTTTATTCTGGTAGCATCACCAAAAACCTTAAAAAAATCGGCTAAATCATAGCTCATTTCATCCGAAAGTATTTTTTTATTATCCATATTAAAATCCCCTTTCTCGCTTATAACGCTTATAACGCTCATATGTGCAACTGTTCATATCAACTTTAAAAATATATGAACAACGTATGCTTCATTGTTCATATATTCATTATATATTATGTTGTTTTATTTGTCAACCCTATTTCTTTCCTGACGTCTTTCAGAACTTCTTTCCGTACTTCTGCCTGTTCTTCTGCCGGATTTTTTCCTGCGGTTGTTGCTTCTGTTATTGTCTGTCAGCTTACCTTTTCCCCAGTTGAAAAACCAAGGACCTTTTTCACTGTTTTCTGCTGTTTCATATTCAACATATCTGCCTGTACCTATGGCAACACAGGATACTGCATCATCAGCAAGTACGGCGTTAATGCCTGTTTTTTCCTTAATTATTTTATCAAGGCCGTAAAGGAGAGAGCCGCCGCCTGTCATAACAATACCTCTGTCAGAAATATCTGCCGCCAATTCAGGAGGTGTCTGTTCAAGTACGGAGTGTACGGCCTCTACAATAGCCTCTACAGACTCATGTAATGCCTCATACATTTCATCAGAAGAAACAGTAATATTCATAGGTAAGCCTGATACAAGGTTACGACCTCTTACGTCCATTGTTACCTCTGCCGTTCCCTTATAGGCAGTGCCTATATTTATCTTTAAAGCTTCTGCTGTTCTCTCACCGATAAGCACATTGTGCTTTTTACGCATATATCTTACAATAGCCTCGTCAAAGTTATCACCCGCCACCTTGAGGGAGTGGCTTACAACATTACCGCCTAATGATATAACCGCAACATCGGTTGTACCGCCGCCAATATCAACTACCATACTACCGCAGGCACGTGAAATATCTATACCTGCACCGATAGCCGCCGCAATAGGCTCCTCAATAAGATATACCTGTCTTGCACCTGCACTGCGTGTAGCATCCTCAATAGCTCGTCTTTCAACCTCAGTAATCTTACTTGGTATACAAACAGCTATCCTTGGACGACGAAAGGTATGCTTGCCTACAACCTTTTCAACAAAGTACCTTATCATACGCTCGGTAATTTCAAAGTCAGAAATAACACCCTCCCTGAGCGGTCTTATAGCAACAATATTACCGGGTGTACGGCCAAGCATACGCCTTGCCTCCTCACCAACAGCTAAAATTGTATTTGTATTTTTTTCAATAGCTACAACCGAGGGCTCCTGCAAAACAATGCCCTGTCCCTTTACATAAACAAGCACACTTGCAGTACCTAAATCTATACCTATATCCGACCCGAGAAACATATGCAAAACTCCTTTAATTTAATATCCTTTCATAACATATACCACTGATTATAACACAGCTATAAAAAAATTCCAACATATTTTTTTGAAAATAACTTGAAATATTGATGATTTTAATTTACTATAGATTTATGAATATATATAAAGGGAGTAATACTATGAGCAACACACAGGTGCATGGCGGTGACCTTGATATAATCTCCCGTCAGTACAATATACCTAAGGAGGAAATTATTAATTTCAGCGGTAACGTTAACCCCTTAGGCTTGCCTGATACTGTAAAGACAGCTGTCAGGGACAATTTAAGTGCAATTTGCGACTATCCCGATGTAAGCTATTTAAAGCTGAGAGAGGCTATAGCCTCCTACACGGGAGCGGATATAGACAGCATTATTGTAGGTAATGGCTCAACAGAGCTAATCTCTACTTATATAAAGACACTTGCACCAAAGGAAAGCATAATTATATCCCCTGCCTACTCCGAATATCAGAGAGAAATAGAGCTTGTAGGGGGTAAGGCAACACTTTTCCCTCTCCTTGAGGAAGAGGACTTTGTGCTTAATATAGAAAGACTTAAAGGACTTATTACAGATAACACCGATTTAGTTGTGCTTTGTAACCCAAACAATCCTACAGGCAGCTTTGTAACGGCACAAAGGCTTACAGAGCTTCTGGACTGCTTAAAGGTACACGGTGCATACCTTATGATAGACGAAACCTATATTGAATTTGCTGATGATGTGAGATCTGTTTCAGCTATGCCTCTTACATATAAATACAGCAATCTGTTTATAATAAGGGGTACATCTAAATTTTTCTCCTGTCCAGGTTTAAGGCTTGGCTACAGTGCCTGCTCTGACAGTGCCTTAAGAAAAAGAGCTGCAGATTATAAGGACCCTTGGTCCGTAAACAGCTATGCAGAGCTTGCAGGCTGTGTTATGTTTACCGACACGGACTTTATTACCAAAACAAGACAGCTTGTAATATCGGAACGAAACAAAATAAAAGCAGAGCTTTCTAAGTGGAAAAACATTAAGCTTTATGAAACGGAGTCAAACTTTTTTCTCTTTAAGCTTGTAAGAGATGATATTACAGCAGATTACATCTTTAATCGGCTGATACAAAAAAAGCTTTTAGTGAGGGATTGCTCCTCATTCCCTTACCTTGACGGACATTATGTACGCTTTTGTATACAACTGCCCGAACAAAACAATATGCTCTTAAATGAGCTTAAAAATATAATTGAATATTAAAGGGGGTTTATTGATGACTACTCAGAACGAAAACTACGACAGCCGTCCGTTTACAATGAAAGAGGCTATAGCCGAGGCTCAACGCTGTTTACATTGTAAAAAACCTATGTGCCGTACAGGCTGTCCTATTGAAAATGAAATACCCGACTTTATACATGAGCTTTCAAAGGGTAATTTAGGCGAAGCAAGAAATATACTTGCACAAAAAACCAATCTGCCAGCTGTTTGCGGACGTGTTTGCCCTCACGAAACCCAGTGCGAGGGGCATTGCGTGCTGGGCAACAAGGGCAAGCCTATAAGAATAGGCAAGCTTGAGCAGTTTATAGCCGATTTTGATGCAGATATGGGTCTTACAAAAGAAAATATACCGCCTAAGACAAGAGGCAGTGTAGCTGTTATCGGTTCAGGTCCTGCAGGTCTTACCGTTGCAGGTGACCTTGCACGTATGGGCTTTAATGTAACCGTATTTGAGGGCGAGGAGGAGCCGGGCGGCGTTCTTCTTTACGGTATCCCCGAATTCAGACTGCCCAAGGATGTTGTCCGCAGAGAAACTAAGCATATTGCAGAGCTTGGTGTAAACTACACCTGCAACACCTTTGTAGGTAGGGACATTACAATAGACCAGCTTTTTGAGCGTGGCTATGACGCTATCTTTATAGGTACGGGTACAGCTATTTCAAAGGAGCTTAATATACCCGGCAAGGAGCTTACGGGTGTGCTTCAGTCCCACTACTTCCTGCGTATGGTAGCACTGCACAAAAACGGCAGCCTTGACCGTAGCGAAGTACCTGTAGCCGAGAACGATAACGTACTTGTAATAGGTGCAGGTAACGTTGCGATGGACGCTTCACGTACAGCACTTCGTATGGGTGCCAAATCCGTTACGGTTGTTTACAGAGGTGAGTTTGAGACTATCTCCGCTGCACAGGTTGAATATGAGGGTGCTGTAGCTGACGGTGTAAAATTTATGTGGAATACCTCACCTGTTGCATATATCGGTGAGGACGGTGTGCTTAAAGGTCTTAAAGTCAATGCTAACGGCACAGAGCTTATTGTGCCTTGCAACAAGGTCCTTGTAGCAATCGGCTCAAAGCCTGCTAAGCTTATTATTTCCACTACAAAAGGTATAGAGGTAAGTGATAACGGCTACGTTATTACAAAGCAGAAGCCATACGGTATGACAACCCTGAAGGGTGTGTTTGCAGGTGGTGACGTTGTACATCAGCCCGCAACAGTTGTACTTGCTATGAAAGAGGCTAAAAAGGTAGTTGAGGGTATTGCTTCCTACGTTGATGCAGTTAAACTTTTAGAGTTATAACAGTATAAAGGGCGACTAATTCAGTCGCCCTTTTTTGACGAAAATTTACTTTAATATGGTATAAAGATATTGATTTTTAACTTAGATTATAGTATCATTAAAGTAAACAAAATTAATTTTAATATGGAGGTAAATATCCCATGGAAAAACTTAACAGACAACTTTTATCTAACGGTTTTAAGTTTAATGATGACTTAAAAATCGGCACTAAAGCTAAATTACCCGAAAAGGTAATTCAGTTTGGCGAGGGTAACTTCCTTCGTGCATTCGTTGATTATATGTTTGATGAGATAAACGCACAGGGCTTATTTGAGGGTGGTATTACTCTTATTCAGCCTATCCCCGGCGGTGATTTTTTAAGAAATATTCTTAACGAGCAGGAGGGTCTTTACACTCTTATTGCAAGAGGTCGTGAAAACGGTGAAAAGGTTGCGGCTAAAAGACTTATCACTTGTGTAAACAGATGTATTAACCCTTATGTTGACCTTGACACCTACAATGAGTGTGCTAAAAATCCCGAGTTAAGATTTGTTGTTTCTAACACAACCGAAGCAGGTATCTCATGGAAGGAAGAGGAAATGGTTACAAACGAGCCTCAGGATTCTTTCCCTGCTAAGGTTGCTAACTTCTTATACTTAAGATTTAAGGCATTTGACGGTGACAAGAGCAAGGGTCTTGTTTTCATTCCTTGTGAGCTTATTGATGACAACGGTAAGACTCTTAAGAAGTACGTTTTACAGCATGCCGAAAACTGGAAGTTAGGTGCTGACTTTATCGACTGGATTGAAACAGCCTGTGTATTTACAAGCACACTTGTTGACAGAATTGTTACAGGCTATCCACGTAACGAGGCTAAGGAGCTTTGCGAGGAGTTTGGCTACGAGGATAACGCTATTGATACCTCAGAAATTTTCCATACCTGGGTTATTGAGGGTCCTGCTGAGCTTGAAAAGGAGCTTCCTTTCCCTAAGGCAGGCTTAAAGGTTATCTTTACTCCTGATGTTAAGCCTTATAAGAAGCGTAAGGTTAGAATACTTAACGGTGCTCACACCTGTTCTGTTTTAGGTGCATACCTTGCAGGCTATGACATTGTTCGTGATGTAATGAATGATGACCTTTTCTACAAATACCTTGAGGATGCTTTAAATAACGAAATTATTCCTGCTATTACAAGCGAGGAGCTTACTCATGATGACTTAAAGGGCTTTGCTGATGCTGTATTTGACAGATTTAAAAACCCATTTATTGACCACAAGCTTCTTGATATTTCTCTTAACTCAACCTCTAAGTTTGAGGCGAGAGTACTTCACACAATTCAGGAGTATTATGCACAGAATAAGGCTCTTCCTAAAATTCTTACCTTCTCATTTGCCGCATATCTTGCATTCTACCGCGGTACAGAAATTAAGGACGGTGCTTTAATCGGTCACAGAGGTAATGACGAGTATCCTGTAAAGGACAGTCCTGCTGTACTTGAATTTTACAAGGACGCTTGGACAGGTGTTGATACATCTGATAAGGCTGCTGTTGCAGAACTTGTTAAGAAGGTTTGCGGTAACAAGGACTTCTGGCTTGGTGCTGACCTTAATACAGAGCTGGGTAACTTCCCTGAGGTTGTTACGGACCACCTTTACAACATTCTTAACGACGGTATATTAGCAGAAATTAAGAAGGTTCTTGCATAAAATCAAAATTAATTGACAATATTAAACACACCCATAGTCCATATGGGTGTGTACCCCTATATACGGAGGAATTTATGGAAAAGTATATTAAAATTAATCCTAACGACAATGTTATTGTAGCTATTGATGATATTAAGGCAGGCGAAAGCATTTGCGGTGTTACCGCTGTTGAGGATATTGCAAGAGGTCATAAAATGGCTATTGTACAAATTCCACAGGGTGAAAACGTAATTAAGTACGGCTATCCTATAGGTCATGCTACAACTACCATTGAGCCGGGACAATGGGCACACTCTCATAATGTAAAGACTAACCTTAGCTCTACTCTTGAGTATACCTACAATCCAAAGCTTAACCCTATCCCTGTTACAAGAAACGAAACCTTTATGGGCTATGTGAGAAAGAACGGCGAGGTTGGTATCCGTAACGAAATCTGGGTTGTAAACACAGTAGGCTGTGTAAACGGTGTATCTAACGCTATTGTTGAAGCCGCAAGAGCTAAATACGGCGACAAGGTGGACGGTATCTATAACTTTGTTCATCCATACGGTTGTTCACAGTTAGGCGAGGACCACGAGAACACCCAAAAACTCCTTGCAGGTATGGTAAGACATCCAAATGCCGCAGGTGTGCTTGTGTTAAGCCTTGGCTGTGAAAACAACAATGTAAACGAGTTTAAGAAAATCCTCGGCGACTATGATGAGGAAAGAGTTAAATTCTTCATCTGTCAGGAGCATAACGATGAAATTACCGAGGCTGTTGACGTTATCGGCGAGCTTGTTGAATATGCTTCACAGTTTAAGCAGGAGGAGGTACCTGCAAGCAAGCTTGTAATCGGTCTTAAGTGCGGCGGCTCTGACGGCTTAAGCGGTATTACGGCTAACCCTCTTATCGGTCGTATCTCCGATATTATAGTTGCTAACGGCGGTAAAACAGTGCTTTCGGAAGTGCCTGAAATGTTCGGTGCTGAAACTATCCTTATGGACAGGTGTGAAAACAGGGAGCTTTTTGACCAGACGGTTGACCTTGTAAACAACTTTAAGGAATACTTTATAAGCCACGGCGAGCCTGTAGGTGAAAATCCATCACCTGGTAACAAAAAGGGCGGTATCACCACCCTTGAGGATAAATCCCTTGGCTGTACACAAAAGGGCGGTACTTCTGATGTTAAGGGTGTTCTCCTCTATGGTGAAAAGGCTACTGCTGACGGTCTTAGCTTATTACAGGGTCCGGGTAACGATATTGTTGCAATCAGCGGTATGATGGCAAGCGGTTGTCATATTATCCTTTTCTCAACAGGCAGAGGTACTCCCGTAGGCTCACCTGTACCTACCGTTAAGATTGCTACAAATACAGACCTTGCTACAAGAAAGCCTAACTGGATTGACTGGAATGCAGGCAGACTTATTGAGGATAAGGAAATGGATTCCTATGCTGAGGAATTTTTCAAGTATATTTTAGATGTTGCCTCTGACAAGGTAAAAACTAAAAATGAAATTAACGGCTATAGGGAAATTGCTATTTTCAAAAACGGTGTAACACTTTAATTTTAATAACGGAGGAAATAAAAATGGGTTTTATTGATGAAAACTTTTTATTAAAAACAGAAACTGCTAAAAAGTTATTTAACGACTATGCTAAGGCAGAGCCGATTTATGACTTCCACTGCCACTTAAACCCACAGGAGATTTATGAAAACAAGAACTTTGAGGACATCTCCGATGTATGGCTCGGCGGTGACCACTATAAGTGGAGAGCTATGCGTTCCTTAGGTGTACCTGAGGCAGAAATTACAGATAAGAATGCTGACAAGCTCAACAAGTTTGTAAGATGGGCAGAAACTATTCAGTATGCTATCGGTAATCCTTTATACCATTGGACACACCTTGAATTACAGAGATACTTCGGTATCTATGAGCCACTTACAAAGGACAATGCAGTAGAAATTCACGACAAGATTAACGAAATGCTTGCTAAGCCTGACTTCAGAGTAAGAGAGCTTATTGTTAAGTCAAACGTTAAGGCTATCAATACAACTGATGACCCTGCCGACTCTCTTGAATGGCATAAGAAGCTTGCCGCTGAGGAGGACAGATTTAAGGTATATCCTGCTTGGAGACCTGACAAGGCACTTAATATTGATGCACCTACCTTTGCTGCATATATTAAGACTCTTGGTGACACAGAAAACACTGAAATCAAGACCTTTGCTGACCTTAAGGCAGTTCTCTTAAAGAGAATGGCATTATTTGAGGAATTAGGCTGTCGTGCATCTGACCATGCTTTCACATATGTACCTTTCAATAAGGCTACAGATGCCGAGGTTGACGCTATCCTCGCCAAGGCTCTTGCAGGTAACGCTCCTACAAAGGATGAGGGCGAGAAGTACAGAACAGCTCTTATGCTTTTCTTAGGTGCAGAGTACCACAAGAGAGATTGGGCTATGGAAATGCACATGAACATTAAGAGAGATAACAACACAAGAATGTTCGAAAAGATGGGTCCTGATACAGGCTTTGACTGTATCTCTGACTGGTCAACAGTTGAGGGCTTAACGAACCTCTTAGATGCTCTTGACTATAACAACAACCTTCCAAAGACCCTTATCTTTGCAGGTAACCCTGCCGATAATCAGGTGTTTGGTACTATCCTCGGTTGCTTCCAGGGTACAGAGGCTGCATCAAAAATTCAGTTCGGTACTGCTTGGTGGTTTAACGACAATAAGGATGGTATGGAAGCACAGATTAAGGCTCTCGGTAACCTTGGTGTCCTTGGTAAATTCGTAGGTATGCTTACTGATTCAAGAAGCTTCCTTTCTTACCCACGTCACGAATATTTCAGAAGAATACTCTGTAATATTATAGGTCAGTGGATAGAGGACGGCGAGTATGCTGATGATATAGAGTTTGCAGGCAAGCTTGTAGCTGACATCTGCTATAATAATGCTGCCGCTTACTTTAACCTTTAATTAAAACAAACAGAGCTGTCATTTCTGACAGCTCTTATTTTTTAAAACAAACTCATCTGGTCAGTATCCGGTATACCCTTTAATATACCCAAATCCTTAAGCATTTGTATTACTGTTTTACCTATACCTGTTCGCTCCTTGAAGTCCTCAATGGTTCTGAATTCTCCATCCTTTCTTGCCTCTGCAATTACAGGTGCAGTATCTCTGCTTAGATTAGGCAATACACAAAATGGCGGCATAAGTCCCTCTTCTGTTATTAAAAACTGAGTAGGGTCTGCCTTATATAAATCCATAGGCACAAACTTAAGTCCCCTCATATACATTTCGTATACAAGCTCTAAAACAGAGTGCATAGACTTATCATTTGCTGTTGCAGCCTTACCCATAGCATCTATCTCTTTCATTTTATCCATAACCCTTTCAGGACCAAAGCACATTACCTCATAATCAAAGGAATCCGACTTAACATAGAAGGTGGCTGAGTAAAAGGCATATGGATAATTTATCTTGAAATAGCCTATACGGAAAGTGTTGGTTACATAGGCAACTGCATGTCCCTTAGGGAACATATACTTGATTTTTTTACAGCTGTCAATATACCAATCAGGCACATTATGCTCCCTCATAATTGCCTCATGCTCCTCAGTAAGACCCTTACCCTTACGTACCATTTCCATTATTTTAAATGAAGTTTCGTTTTCGATACCCATTCTTATAAGATAAAGCATAATATCATCTCGTGTAGGAATAACCTCTTTAAGAGTAACTACATTATTTCTGATAAGCTCCTGTGCATTGCCCGTCCATACATCAGTACCATGGGACAAGCCTGAAATTCTCACTAAATCCGAAAATGATGAGGGCTGTGTTTCCACAAGCATGGTACGTACAAAGTTAGTACCGAATTCAGGCAGACCTAAGGAGCCTGTATTACAGTGTATCTCCTCCTCTGTTACTCCCAGAGCCTTTGGAGAGGTAAACAGAGATAGGGTAGCCTTATCGTCCATAGGCACCTCCAATGGGTCAAAGCCTGTCATATCCTTGTACATATGCAAAATGGTAGGCACATCATGACCCAGCATATCTAATTTAAGCAGATTTTGGTCAATGGAGTGATAATCAAAGTGGGTAGTTTTAACTACTGAATTAAATTCATCAGCGGGTCTTTGTACAGGACAGAACTCATAAATTGACCTATTATAAGGCACTACTACAAGTCCGCCGGGGTGCTGACCTGTTGTTCGCTTAACACCCACACAGCCTGTAGCAATCCTCTTTTTTTCAGCAGAGGAAAAGCTTTTTATCTCATGGTTTGGTATTTCAAGATACTTATTTATATAACCGTATACCGTCTTTTCCTGAAGACTGCCTATAGTGCCTGCCTTAAATACAAACTCCTTGCCGAAAAGCTCCTCACAGTAGCGATGTGCCTGCTGTTGATACTCACCTGAAAAGTTAAGGTCTATATCAGGCTCCTTATTGCCCTTAAAGCCTAAGAAAGTCTGGAAAGGTATTGCCTGTCCGTCCTTATTCATTTTAGCACCGCACTTAGGACAATTTTTATCAGGCATATCAAAACCTGAGCTGCCTCTGTATGCCAGCACCTCCTCTGAATCAAAATCAGAGTACTTACAATTTGGGCATACATAATGGGGTTCAAGAGGATTAACCTCTGTAATACCTGCCATTGTAGCCGCAAAGGACGAGCCTACAGAGCCACGTGAACCTACAATATAGCCATGGTCCATAGAGTCCCAAACAAGCTTTTGTGCTGATATATAAAGGACCGAATATCCGTTATCAATTATAGAATTAAGCTCAATATCAAGTCTGTCCTCAACTACCTTTGGCAGAGGGTCACCGTAAATCTCCTTTGCCTTGCTTGTAGTAATCTCCCTTAGGGTTAAGTCCGAATTTTCAATAATAGGCGGACACTTATCCCTTGATATAGGTCTTACGTCCTCAAGCCAGTCTGCAACAAGATTGGTATTTGTAACAACGACCTCATATGCCTTCTCTTCCCCTAAATATTTAAACTCCTCAAGCATTTCCTCTGTTGTTCTGAAGTAAAGAGGTGCCTGATGATCTACGTCCTTATAGCCGTCACCCGCCTGCACAATACGTCTGAAAATCTCGTCCTCAGGGTCAATAAAATGTACATCACAGGTGGCAACCACAGGTTTATTATATTTTTCCCCAAGGGCAACAATTTCCTTATTAAGCTCATAAAGTCTGTCTACGCTTTCAACAGCCTTACCGTTCTTGCTCTGATTGTTTATCATAAACATATTATTTGCAACAGGCTGAATTTCAAGGTAGTCATAAAAGTCCACAAGAGCTTTTATTACGTCCTCGCTCTGGTTGTCAAAAAGAGCGGAATAAAGCTCTCCTGCCTCACAGGCAGAGCCTAATATAAGCCCCTCTCTGTGCTTTATAAGCTCACTTTTAGGTATTTTAGGTCTACGCAGGAAATACTTTATATGTGAGTCCGAAACAAGCTCATAAAGATTTCTTAAGCCAACCTGATTTTTAACCAGAATAATGGCGTGATAATACTTTTTAATCTGCCTTTTATCAATGATTTCAGATGCAAAGGTGTTAAGAGTATCAAGGGTAGTTGCACCCTTTTCCTTAAGCATAGGTATAGCCTTTACAAAGATTTCGGCAGTTGCACCTGCATCATCTACTGCTCTGTGGTGATTTTCAAGACTGACTCCCATTTCCTCACAAACTGTGTCAAGCTTATAATTTTTAAGCTTTGGAAAAAGGATTTTAGCAAGCTCTACCGTATCAATCACCGTGGGATTTATCTTGTAGTCATTTTCGGTACACCACTGACTTACAAAACCTACATCAAAGGCTGCATTGTGGGCAACAAGAACGCTATCCCCGATAAACTCAAGAAATTCAGGCATAATAACCTGTGCACCCTCAGCATCCTTAAGCATATCATCTGTTATACCCGTAAGACCCACTATTTTTTCATCAAGCTTTATCCCTGGATTAATAAACTTTGAAAACTTATCAACTATTTCTCCCTTTACTACCTTAACAGCACCTATTTCAATTATTTTGTCAATTTCCTTTTTAAGTCCTGTTGTTTCCAAATCAAAAACAACAAAGCTGTCATCTAAGCTTTGTCCCTGATAATTTTTAACTACAGAGCCTAAATCATCAACCAAATATGCCTCACAGCCGTAAAGCACCTTTACATCTCCGCAATCAAGCTTTTTATCCTCTACTGTATGTAAAGCCTCGGGGAATGCCTGTACTACACCGTGGTCGGTTATTGCAATAGCTTTATGTCCCCACAGCTTAGCTCTTTTAATATATTCCTTAGCTGATGTAATTCCGTCCATTTTACTCATCTGAGTATGTAAATGAAGCTCCACCCTCTTTACGGGAGCATTGTCCATACGCATAGGAGGTGCCTCTGCTTTAGAAATTTTATTTACAAGCATTACAGGCTCATTATGCTCAAAGACGTCATTTTCCACCTTACCCATGAGCTTAACATACTTACCGCTTTTAATCATAGATGCAAAGTTACCGTCATATTCCTCAGGCTTTAAGAACATTTTACAGAGGATAGCACCTGTCTTGTCGCTTACATAAAACTTAACAATAAAACTGCCCTTTTTGGTTTTAACAAGCTCATCAACAGCAAATATAAGTCCCTCTATTACAGCACATTCATTAGGCACAGAAACTGAGCTGATAGCAGTTGAGCTTTCCTCAATAACAGCCTCCTTTGTCTGAGGAGTTCTTGTACGCACAAAGCCCTTGCCCTTAGGCTGAGGTGCTTTAACCTTAGGCTCCTTAACGGGCTGTGAAGTATCCTCCTCCGAGGATTTTTCCTGCTCCGCCTTAACACTTGCCAAGGCATCCCTCTCTATAGCACGCTTGATACGTTCCCCTTCTGAAGGCTCTGAAGCCATGCCCTCCTTATTTCTGAACTCTACCTTATAATTTATTCCAAATCTCTCTCTTAGTAATTGTTCAAACTCAAGCTCATAGCCACGCTTTTTAAACATAAAAGCACCGTTTGAGTCAACCTCAAATATAATTACACCGTCTTTTATTATAAAGTTTGCATTTTCAAGTAAGCTCATACACAGCTTACTGCTGTTTTTAATATATCTTAAAAGATTGGGCTTATAGGTGTTGAGCATTTCAAGGTCATTGTTATATGTACAGTCATATTTTAGACTTACCGTAGCTGCTGAAACATATTCGAAGCTATCCTTTATATCTGCACAAAAGTCCTTAAGGCAATCCTCATTTATAATTGTGGGTGATGATATATCTATATCCATTTGTCTTGTTTCTTTATTAAAGGCAACCCTGTTTACAAGAGTATTTTTTAGTGTAGTTTTAACATTGGCAGACAGCTTTACCTGACTGAAAACCTCACTAAAATTCATAGGACTCATTTAATCACCTCATAACTTTTCTATCTCCTCCATTAAGGCTGATAAAAGCTGTTCTTCAGGCAACTTACGCAGTATTTCGCCCTTTTTGAAAATAAGTCCGTAGCCTTTACCCCCTGCAATACCTATATCCGCCTCACGTGCCTCACCGGGTCCGTTTACGGCACAGCCCATTACTGCCACCTTAATGTTTTTATCTATACCTTCACAAGCCTTTTCAACCTTGTTAGCAAGGCCGATAAGGTCAATTTCCGTTCTTCCGCAGGTAGGACAGGAAACAAAATTAACACCGAAGCATCTTAGCTCCATAGCCTTTAAAATTTCCTTAGCCGCCCTGACCTCCTCAACAGGATTACCTGTTAAGGATACCCTTATTGTATCGCCTATACCCATACCCAAAATAGCACCTATGCCTACAGCGGACTTTACGGTACCGCTCCATACAGTGCCTGCCTCAGTAATACCTAAATGTAAAGGATACCTTACCTTTTGTGATAAAAGGGAGTAGGTTTCCATTGAAAAGGGTACATTTGAGGCTTTAATTGAAATTACAATTTTATCATAATTTAAGTCCCCTAAAATTTCTACGTGTCTTAAGGCACTTTCAACTAAGCCCTGTGGTGTTACCTCTCCGTATTTTTCCAGAATATCCTTTTCAAGAGAGCCTGAATTTACACCGATACGGATAGGTATTTCTCTTTTCTTAGCCTCATTTACAACAGCCTCAACCCTATCTCTTCCGCCTATATTTCCGGGGTTTATCCTGAGCTTATCAACACCCTGCTTTAAGCATTCAAGAGCAAGCCTGTAATCAAAATGAATATCTGCCACAAGAGGTATATTTATTCCCTTTTTTATTTCGCCTACAGCCTCTGCTGCCTCCATATCAGGCACGGCAACCCTTATAATCTCACAACCTGCATTTTCCAGCTTCTTAATCTGAGCGATAGTAGCCTTGGCATCTCTTGTATCCGTATTACACATTGACTGTATTGCAATAGGATTATCACCTCCTATTAAAACACCGCCTATATTAACTGTATTTGTAGGTTTTCTCTTAATGTAGCTCATAGCTTATCCTCCATGGTAATTACACTAGTTTTAATACATCGTTTATGGCAATATAAATACCAAATCCCATTACAAGGGCAAAGCCGATAATATTTATAATGCCCTCCTTTTCAGGCGGAAGCTGTTTTCTCCTTATAACCTCTATAAGGTAAACAAAAATTCTGCCGCCGTCAAGAGCAGGAATAGGCACAAGATTAATTACACCTAAGTTAGCACTTAATAAAGCACCTAAGTTAAGCATTGTCAGTATAGTATAAATTGCACCGTCCTTAATTGTCTGCTCATAGGCGTCCCCTACAACGGTAGTTACTCCTATAGGTCCGCTTATCTCGTCCATAGATACGTTTAAGGTAAATATTCTCACAACACCTATAACCGTAACCTTAACTAAATAGAGCATATTCCAGAAGCCGTCCTCTACACATTCAAAAAAGCCTGCTTTGTCATATGTTTCAAAAAGCTCTTTATCATACATACCAAGGTTAATAATAGGTGCCTTATACTCCATTGTAACACCTAAAAGATATTGACCGTTTTCATCAGCCTTAGGCACAAGATTAGCCTTAAATTTCTCTCCGTTACGCTTTACGGTAATTTCAAGAGGCTCTCCCATATGCTCACTTAAGTAAAAGTTAATATCGCTTCTTATATTGATAGACGTGCCGTTTATATCAACAATTTCATCCCCCGACTGTAAGCCTGCCGCCTCTGCCGGATAATCAGGTAAGATACTACTAATATTATTAGTTGAAATACCTGTTGTCATGGACATAAAGGTAAGCACTATAAGTGCAAGCACAAAGTTCATAATAGGACCTAAAAGGGCAATAAAAATCCTCTGCCATACGTTAGCATCATTAAAGCCTATTTTACTGCTGTCCTCAGGCTGATTATCCGCCATTTTGCAATAACCGCCCAAAGGCAGTAAACGAAGAGAGTAAAGAGTATCTCCCTTTTGTACACCAAAAAGCTTAGGACCCATACCTACTGCAAATTCCTCTACAAGTACATTGCATTTTTTAGCCGCCAAAAAATGTCCGCCCTCATGGATAACCACAATGACGGTAAAAATAATAAGGGTAATAATAACCGACATTTAAACACCTCTTATAAATTATTTACATATTCTCTTGCA
This sequence comes from uncultured Bacillota bacterium, assembly GCA_958426775.1. Lineage (GTDB taxonomy): Bacteria > Bacillota > Clostridia > Lachnospirales > CAG-274 > CALWRD01. The sequence continues at coordinate 9,824 of CATZZP010000015.1, read as the reverse complement.
AAGCTGTCCGCCTCTAAAACATCTTCCAGAGTATAGTCATATTTTACAGTATATGCACTCATTGCCTTTTCTATAAGCATTGGTATATCTGTAAAGCCTACTTGTCCCTTCAGAAATTTATCTACGGCAATTTCATTAGCCCCATTAAGCACTGCAGGCAAGGTGCCTCCTGTCTTAATTGCATCAAAAGCAAGAGCAAGGCATTTAAACACCTTTAAATCAGGCTTTTCAAAGGTCAAGCTGTTATGCTCAAAAAAGTTAAGCTTAGGGAAGTTATTTTTAACTCTTTTGGGATAGGTTAAGGCATATTGTATAGGCACCTTCATATCAGGTACACCAAGCTGTGCAATAACGGCACCGTCCTCATACTCAACCATAGAATGTACTATGCTTTGAGGGTGTACCACTACCTTTATTCTATCCAAATCCACATTAAAAAGCCATTTTGCTTCTATAACCTCCAATCCCTTATTCATCATTGTAGCAGAGTCAATGGTAATTTTTCTGCCCATTGACCAGTTAGGGTGGTTAAGAGCATCTTCAAGGGTTACCTTGCTTAAATCGCTCTTACCTCTGAAGGGTCCTCCCGATGCAGTAAGCCAGATATTTTCTATCTTATTCATATCATTGCCCTGAAGGGATTGAAAAATTGCCGAATGCTCACTGTCTACAGGGTACATTTTAACCTTGTTTTCCTCTAAAAGCTTCATTACAAGCTCACCTGAGGTTACAAGGGTTTCCTTATTGGCAAGGGCAATATTTTTGCCTGCCTTTATTGCCGCTACAGTAGGACGTAAGCCTATATTGCCTACAACAGAGTTTACCACTGTATCTGCCGAAGAAATTTCAGCTGCCGCAATTAAGCCCTCCATACCGTATACAACCTCACAATTTAAGGCGGAAAGCCTTTTTTTAAGCTCTATTGCCTTTTTTTCGCTCATAACGCAAACAAGCTCAGGCTTAAATTCTTTAGCCTGAACCTCTAATAAATCTATATTTGAATTGGAAGTTAAGGCGGAAACCTTAATTCCGCCTATTTCTCTTACTACCTCCAAGGTTTGCGTACCTATTGAGCCTGTTGAACCTAAAATTGATATATTTTCAGCCACCGTTTACACCTCTCAAAAAAAGATAACTGCATAAAATACTACAGGTATTGTAAAAAGCACAGAATCAAATCTGTCTAAAACGCCACCATGCCCGGGCATAATAAAGCCATAGTCCTTAATGCCTGTAAAACGCTTAACACTTGATGCCGCAAGGTCGCCTATTTGCGAAAACACCGCACCGAATATACCGATTACGGTGAATAAAATAATCTGATTATTAGTAATGTTACCGTAAATGTTTTTGCAAACAATAAAATAAATTAAGGTAAGAACCGCTACCGTTACCACACCGCCTACAGAACCCTCTACGGATTTTTTAGGGCTTAAAACAGGCGCAAGCTTATGCTTACCTATTGCAGAGCCTACAAAATAAGCACCTGTATCACTGCCAAAGGCAAAAATAAAGGGTAGCCATGCGTAGATTATATCTACATTTCTTATGTATATAATAAGGCTTAACATTACACCTATATAGAAAAATCCAAATAAGGTAATTGCTCCATCATGGATATTATTTGTATTATGACCGAAAACCAGAGTAACCATAATAAGCAGTACAGCAAAAATAATTAATAGGCTTGTGTATACAAGGATATTATTATCTAAATCCGTTAAGCATAAAATCCCGTAGGAAAGCTCCAAGGCAAAGCCTATAAAATGCACAGGCTTAATTTTACCCGATACCGCCTTATAAAGCTCATACATACCTATTAAGGACAACACAATAACAGCCGCCCTTAGAGGTAAGCCGCCAATAATAATAAAGAATAATAAAAGAGGAATTGCCACAACTGCCGATATAATTCTGACTGCCATTATTTTTTAACCTCATTTCTGCCGCCGAAGCGTCTTTCTCTGTTCTGATAAGCATCTATAGCCTCTTTAAAGTCATCAATAGTAAAATCAGGCCAAAGCTTATCTGTAAAATAAAACTCTGAATAGGCACTCTGCCATGCTAAAAAGTTGCTTAGTCTGTACTCACCGCTTGTTCTTATAATAAGCTCAGGGTCAGGCACTCCTGCACTGTCAAGGTGACTTGAAATTGTATCCTCTGTTATATCCTCAGGAGATAATTCTCCTATCTTAACCTTATGGGCAATAGCTTGAACCGCTCTTTTAATTTCATCTCTGCCGCCGTAATTAATTGCAATATGCAAATTAATACCGGGCTTATTCTTGGATATTTCCTTTAATCTTGCTATATCCCTTTGTATATCCTCGTCAAGCACCGACAAGTCGCCTACGGAGTCAATTTTAAGCCTGCTTGTTTCATTATCCCTTATGTAAGTCTGTATATATTCACGCATAAGGTTCATAAGACCCGTAACCTCTTCCTCGGCTCTTTTCCAGTTTTCAGTTGAAAAGGCATAAACGGTAATATGCTTAACTCCCATACCGTCAGCGGCCTTTAATAAACGGTCAAGAGCTTCTGCCCCACGTCTGTGTCCTAATACCCTTGGTATAAGCTTTTTCTTAGCCCAACGACCGTTGCCGTCCATTATTATTCCTATATGCTTTGGTATCTCTCTTGCCATAATATACTCCTTAATATAAAAGCGAGCAGGCTTTTGCACCTACTCGCCCTTAGCTTTAAGTTAAAGCTTGTTAGATTGACATTATATCCTTGTTCTTTAATTCAACAATTTTATCAATTTCGCCTACAGCCTTATCGGTAATCTTTTGTACCTCTTCCTCAAGCTTTTTAAGCTCGTCCTCGGTAATTTCACCGTTCTTTTCAAGCTTTTTAACAGCGTCAATTGCATCACGTCTGATATTTCTGATTGCAACCTTAGAGTCCTCACCCTTTTTCTTAACGTCCTTAGTAAGTGCCTTACGTCTTTCCTCTGTAAGCTCAGGGAATACAAGACGGATTACCTTGCCGTCATTTGTGGGGTGAATACCTAAGTCAGAGCCGTTAATTGCCTTTTCAATAGACTTAAGTGTGCTTGCATCATAAGGTGAAATAACAATTACTCTCGCCTCAGGGGTTGAGATGTTTGCAAGCTGATTTACGGGCATTTCGGTACCGTAACACTCTGCTGTAATTTTATCAAGCACATGGGGGTTAGCCCTGCCTGCACGGATAGTTTTCATCTCACTATCAAAATTTGCTATTGTCTTTCCCATTTTTTCTTCAAACGCTTTAGTGTGTGTAGACATAAATATACCTCCGAATTTTAATTTTATTACACAGTAACGGTTGTGCCTATTTTCTCACCGCCTGCTACTCTGACAATACTGTTTTCCTCTGCCAAGCCAAAAAGTTCAACAGGTATTTTTTGCTCATAACAAAGATTGGCTGCCGCCATATCAATAACCTTAAGATTTTTCTCGATAATATCCTTACAAGGTATTTTATCAAACTTTTTAGCATTAGGATTAGCTGCAGGGTCACTGTCATATACTCCGTCAATGCTCTTGGCAAATAAAATTGCATCTGCATTAAGCTCACAAGCTCTTAGTGCAGTAACTGTATCTGTTGAAAAGAAAGGATGACCTATACCGCCTGCAAATATAATAACCTTACCCTCACTAAGCAGCTTATCCGCCTTATCCTTAGAAAAAAGCTCTGTTATATTGCCTACATTAAAGGGGGTCATTACAACAGCCTCAAAGCCCTCTTGTCTGCAAAAATCTGCAAAATAAACTGCATTCATAACAGTTGCAAGCATACCTATCTGGTCTGCCTTAACCCTGTCCATTTCAGGATTAGCACTTCTGCCTCTCCAGAAGTTACCGCCGCCTATAACAAGCATAACCTGGGTGCCGTTTTCAACCACAGCTTTTACCTGTCTTACAATAGCTGCTACGGTAGGGTTGTCAAAGCATTTACCGCTGTCTGCCGCAAGAGCCTCACCGCTTAATTTAAGTACCACTCTTTTGTACATAGTAACACTCCTTCCATTAGATTAAATATAACATATTTTTAACTATTTGACTACAACTTTTTTTAATTTTATAAATTTTTTTTGCACAAAAAAGCCTCGGCACAAAACCGAGGCTAAAAAGCTGTTATTTATTTTCCGCAGGAAAGGTTATGCTTGGGTCAAGTACCTTCTGATGAATTAAGGCTGCGTCCTCTGAACTAATCTTACCGTCAGCATTAACATCACAAAGTGCAATAACTTCAGCAGTTAAATCAAGGGATGTTGGGTCAAGAGTATAGGATATAACCCATGACGCATCATTGGCAGTTAAACCCTTACTGCTGTCGGCATCACCCCAAAGACCGTCATATCCCGGATCTGGGTTTACTTCATAAGTAACTGCTATACTTATAAGCTGAGCTGTTGTACCGCCGTTCTGAACAGCAGTAATCTCATATTCCCCTGCACTAAGCTGACTAATAACCAAGGTACCCTGCTCTGAACCGCCTGTAAGCACCTCCGAAGCCTGCCCCGCACATACAATACCTGCACTCTTTAAGCTGTCTGATGAACCGCACTTGTAGGTAATTGTAACATTTGCATTATCCCTTACGGCAAAGGAAAGAGAACCGTTTTCGTTAATCTTAACCTGACCGCTTTCACTGTTATTTCCAACAAGGCTGAATTTTGAAACATCGCTTATAAATTCTGCCTCACCATATGTACCCTCTTCAAGAGCTGTAAGGGAGGATACTGTAGTGGTTTCTGTAGGAATTTCAATCGTTGTTGTTTCTGTAGTTGTTTCAACTGTTGTTGACTCTGTGGGAATTTCAGCTGTTGTGGTTTCTGTTGTAGTTGTTTCAGTTGTGGTTTCAACTGTTGTGGTTTCTGTTTCATCTGCATAGGTAACAACTATGCTTAAAAGCTGAGCTGTTGTGCCGCCGTTTTGTACTGCTGTAATTGTGTATTCACCCGCACTGAGTGAGTCAAGAACCAAAGTGCTTTGTGTTGAACCGCCCGGAAGCACCTCCGATGCCTGACCTGCACAAACAATACCCGCACTCTTTGAGGTATTTGATGAGCCGCACTTATAATTAATTGTTACGTTAGCATTATTTCTTACAGCAAAGGTAAGAGAACCATTTTCATTAATTTTAACCTGTCCGTTTTTACCGTTGTTATCAACAATGACAAATCTTGAAGTGTCACTTATAAAGTCTGACTCTCCGTAGGTATTCTCATCAAGAGGAGTAAGTGAACCTACAGGGGCAGTTGTGGTTGACTCTGTGGGAGCCTCGGCTGTTGTTGTTTCTGTTGAAGTTTCATCTGTTACAGCTAATGTGGTAGTTTCTGTTGAGGTTTCAACAGTTGTTGTTTCTGTAGTTGACTGTGCCGAAGTTGCTTCTGTTGGGTCAATTGTAATTGAAGTATCTACAGTACCGCCAATGCTTGCAATTACCATATAGCTTAAAACACCACTATCCTTGGCATAGCTTGTGATTTTTGATCTTAAAGTTGAGTTTACCTCCTTTGAGGAATCATCAACTGAATCATCAAAGGCAAAGCCTGTAGCCTCGGCAAAGTCGCCGCCGCCAACTCTTCCTGCATACTTCTCAACTGTTGTCTTAGCATCAGCAGGCTGCTGTACAGAGTCCGCAAGGCTCTGAATATAAGAATCGTCAACATCTGTATTGCTGTAGGTTGCACCTGCTGAGGTTGTGTAATTAATACGCTGATTTCTTGTAGTTACAACACAGCCGTCTGCATCTGAAGCTGTTTCACCGTCGCTGCCGGCAGTAAACTGAATCAAATCGCCTTCCATAATGTTATTATAAAGCTTGATTGCACCTATGGCAGGGCTGTCCTCAAAGGTATTTGACCCTCCGCTGCCGTCGGAATCATGACCAACCGAACCCTGAAGAGTCGGGTAATTACAGTTTCTGAAATAGTTGCCCTCTACAAAAACATCAGAGTCCTTAGATGCACCTACACCGTATTCAGCATTACCGTCATAGAAGTTGTTGTAAACGTGTACAAACATTGTTCTTACACGTGGGTGACGTGAGTCGGAATGGTCAAACCAGTTATGGTGATAGGTAATATAGTTTTCACCTGATTCACTCTTCATACCGCAAAGTGAGCATTTTCCCGAATCCCAGTAATGGTTATATGAAATGGTAATAAACTGTGAGTCGTTCTTTAAATCTGTTGAGCCGTCGCCCTTTACCTGGTCTGCATCTGAGCCAACCTTACCGTAGAAAAATTCACAGTTGTGAATCCATACATTAGTACAGTCCTTAGTAAGGGAAACGCCATCATCAGCAAAATCGTGAATACCAAGGTTACGTATCTCAACGTTACCTGCATTACTTAAAGTAAAGCCACAGCTGACGGTAGAATCGGCACCGATACCCTCAATTGTAACCTGATAGTTTTTATATGCACTGCTAGGCTTAATATTAATAGTGCTTGTATAACTCATCTTGCCCACAATTCTTACAATAAGAGGCTTTGTCGTACGCTTATCTCTGCTTGTAAGAATATTTGTAAGACCCTTTGTACCTGTTGAGTCAGTAATATTGCTAAAGTCTGACTCACTTGTTATGTAAAGAATTTCCGCATCAGCCTTAGGCGAACCATCGCCGTTATAACCACCGCACTGGAGAGGGTCAGAGCTATCATAGGTGTTTGAATTTGGACTAAAGGTATAGCCTGTCCTGTCATGAGCTAATACAGTTACATTTGCAGTTTCACTTGCTATAGAAGTGCCGTTGCTGTTAAATGCCTCAACCTTAATCGTGTAGTTACCTGCAGCAACACCCACAATATCAGCTCTCCAATGACCGTCCTTATACATTCTTATAAGCTCGTCATCTATCTGAGTATAGCTAGAGCCGTCAGCAGAGTATGACACTTTGTAGTTATTAACACCCTCTGTTGAAACAGGCTGCCATTCAACCCATGCACTTTCAAGCCAGCCCTGACTTTCCCTTATGCCTATTTGGCTTGCCGCCTGCACGGTAATAGGTGCTGTAAGACTTAAGTCTGTAGCCGGTACACAAGACATAGTCATTACTGTAGCAAGAGATGCACAGATAAATTTAGTAAAAAGTTTTTTCATTTTTATCCTCCTTATTTTTTTACTAAATAAAGTTTAGCTTATTTAAGTCCATTCGTCAACAAATTTAGCTGATTTTAATTATTTTTGTAATTATATGTAAATTATTTAAGCTGATTTTGAATAATATTTTATTAAATTCGGCAATCATAAAGCCTCGGCGGTTAAGCCGAGACAAAATAAAAATTATTGGTTTTTCTCTACAGGGAAAAGCATACTGCTGTCAAGAGTTTTTTGAAGCACAAGAGCTCCGTCGTTTGCAGTAAGACCCGTCTCACCGTCAACATCGCAAAGAAACAGTCTTTCTGTGCTGATATTTGATGTTTCCGGGCTAAGGGAATAAGCAAGGATATTAGCCGCATCGTTTGCTGAAAGGTCACCACTGCCGTCTGCATCTCCCCAAACACCTTCAATAGGCTGGGTATCTGTAGTTGTTTCAGTTGTTGTCTCTGTAGTTGTTTCTGTTGTAGTTTCAGTTGTTGTTTCTGTTGTAGTTTCAGTTGTTGTCTCTGTTGTAGTTTCAGTTGTTGTTTCAGTTGTTGTTCCTGTTGTAGTTTCTGTGGGGTCAATAATAATTGAGCTATCAACAGCACCACCAATACTTGCTATTACCAGATAGCTTGACCATGTATCATTACAATAGTTTGTAAGTGCAGACCTAAGAGTACTGTTAATATCATAGTCAGTATCATCAACAGTATCATCAAAAGCAAAGCCTGTTGCCTCTGCGAAATCACCGCCGCCTGTTCTGCCTGCATACATTTCAACAGTTGTTCTTGCATCAGCAGGCTGTTGAATTACATTTGCCAAACTCTGTACATAGGCATTATCAACATCCTCATTACTATAAGTAGCTCCTGCACTTGTTGTGTAATTAATACGCTGATTTCTTGTTGTAACAACACAGCCATCGGCATCAGATGAGGTTTCACCGTCACTGCCGGCTGTAAACTCTACAAGAGAACCCTCCATAATATTGTTGTAAAGCTTAATTGCACCAATAGCAGGGCTGTCATCAAAGGTATTTGAGCCGCCTGAACCATCCGCATCATGACCTGCAGAGCCTTGAAGAGTAGGATACTTACAGTTTCTGAAGTAGTTGCCCTCTACAAAGGCATCGGAATCCGCTGATGTACCTACACCATACTTAGAGTTACCGTCATAAAAGTTATTGTACACATGTACAAACATTGTTCTGATACGTGGATGACGTGAATCGGAGTGGTCAAACCAGTTATGGTGGTAGGTTATAAAGTTTTCACCACTTTCACTTGTCATACCGCAAAGAGAGCATTTTCCCGCATCCCAGTAATGATTATATGAAAAGGTTATAAACTGTGAGTCGTTTTTAACATCTGATGAGCCGTCACCCTTAGCCTTGTCGCCTGAGCCCTGCTTACCGTAGAAAAACTCGCAGTTGTGAAGCCATATATTACAGTTATCGGTATCAAGAGATATGCCGTCATCCTTAAAATCATGTACTGCAAGGTTACGTACCTCAACATTGCCTGCATTTCTTAAAAGAATACCAAAATTAATTGACGCATCCTCGCCTATACCCTCAATAGTAGTATTGTAGTTTGTGTAAGATTTACTGGGCTTAACCTGAATATATCCGGAGCTGTTAAGCTGCTCTCCCGCATAGTCAATCTTGCCTACAATTCTTATAATAAGAGGAGTTGTTGTACGCTTATTTCTGCCCTGAAGAATATTTGAAAGACCCGTAGTACCTGTTGAATCAGTAACAGAGTCAATATCAGAAGCACTTGTTATGTACAGAATTTCGGCATTATCCTTAGGTGTACCGTCACCCTTATAACCACCGCATTGAAGCGGGTCAGAGGTGTCGTAGGTCGTTGAGCTTGGGCTGAAGGTAAATCCTGTCCTATCATGAGCTGATACAGTTACGGTGGCAGTTTCTGTAGATAAAACATTATCACCGGACTTAGCCTCTACCTTGATTGTGTAATTGCCTGCCGCAAGACCTACCAGGTCAGCTCTCCAATGACCGTCCTTATACATTCTGATAAGCTTATCATCTATCTGAGTGTAGGTTGAACCGTCTGATGAATAATATACAGCATATTCGGTTACATTTGCCGTTGATACCGGCTGCCATTCTACCCACGCACTTTCAAGCCAACCCTGACTTTCCCTTATACCTATTTCAGTAGCCGCCTGAACAATTTTAGGTGCAAGTAAGCTTGTACCTGTTTCAGATAAACAGGACAAGGCAATTGCAGCAGCTAAAATTGTACATAAAAATTTATTTGTGTATTTTTTCATTATTGTCCTCCTTATAATTTATGTAACCCTATTTTATCTTATTTGTATAAATTCGTCAACAAAAATAAAGTTTTAACCTAAGCCTGATATAGCTTTGAATTATATCAGCTTTTAAAAAAATTAAACAAAAAAACCTGCTACAGATACCGTAACAGGTCTTTAAATGTGCATGACATGATTCGAACACGCGACCTTCTGATCCGTAGTCAGACGCTCTATCCAGCTGAGCTACATGCACATATATGTGGTGGATGGGGAAGGATTCGAACCTTCGAAAGCTGAGCTAACAGATTTACAGTCTGCCCCCTTTGGCCACTCGGGAACCCATCCATATTCAAAACAGGCTCTCGTTAAACAAAAGCCTTACAAAGTGTTAAGATATTTACTTAAACACTCAAAACTAAATAATCGAAAACTACTTGTACCTTTTCCCTTTTTCCTTAG
>CATZZP010000014.1 GCA_958426775.1 uncultured Bacillota bacterium | reverse complement strand
GATTATTTTTTTACCTCGTTATCGTTGTGTTTGTTATTCAGTTTTCAAGGTACAATGCTCTGTATCGAGAGGTTTTTTGTTTACCCCTCCTCGACAGTGCCTAATTATAATATCATACCCAAAGACCATTGTCAACATTTTTTTTAATTTTTTTTATTTTTTTTAAACAATGTCTTTACAATAGTATTTTTACATGCATACTTCCTATTTATCCTCTGTTACATCACCGCTGTAGGCATTAACAAAATAAGCCGCTCTTTCTCCCTCATAATCCACATAGATTTTATATTGAGGCACTGCCACAAGGTAATCTGTACCCTGCTTTTCATTTAAGCAGTAGCCCTTTTCCACCATGTCCACAACAGCAACGGCATTATCCTGAAGGATTGCATCGGCAGCAGCATAGACAGCCTCATTTGCCGAAATTATAGTTTCGCTGCTGCCCTTATAATCTATTGGCTGTTGATAGTTAAACTCTATCTCAGCTATACCCTCATAGCTTACCCACGCTTTAAGATAGTTGCTAAGGACAAGGCGATTATGAAAGCTCTGACCATACTCAAAATAATAGCCGTCATTAGTTTCCTTAATAAGTTTTTCCCTGTAATCTGCAAAATTAAAATTAAGAGAGTCTACATATTTTTGTACATAAGCCTTGGCAGCCTCCGTATTTTCAGGAGCTTGCGTTTCCGACCTGAAGGTTACCTTTTCATCTGACAAAATCAGTATACCCTCTTCTCCGGAAAAAATAATATCCCCGCTTGCTTCCGTTCTTCTTACACCGCTTATTTTACCAAAGAATATGTCCTGCAAAACAATATTGTCATACTCATAGGCACGCATATACAGCTGTTCCATTGAAGAAAAATCCTCGGGCAACTGACAGCTGATGGTAATGCCTCGGTCCGCAAGCACCTTTGTTACCGCTGTTATATCCTCACTGCTGAGCCTTGTTTCATTATGCTTTATAAGGTTAAGAGCCATAAGCATACAGTTTACTGCAATAAGAAAAATAATTGTATAGTTTTTAGCCTTTTTCCACTCCATTAACCTTAGCTCACCCCTACATTCCTTAAATATTCCGTACCCTCAATATCTATTATCCACCAAAGAGAAAGCTGCTGATTGTTCCCCCTGTCAATATATGAAAGGGTAAGGTCATTAACCTGCTGTTCGTCAGACAGGTCAAGCCGGTTATACACATCATCAACGGCATTTAGAAAGTCATTGCTTGCCACCATGCTTTCATCGGTTTCAAGGCTGTAATCAACGCAATAACGCTTATACTTTGATACTCTGCCCATGCCTGCGGTTACCTCAATATAATCCTTCATTCCTGTGGACTTTTGCAGTTCCTCCCCCATTAATATAGGAAGATTATTTGCCTTGTAGCCAAAGTACATAATATAGTTACCACCCTCCATAACGTAATCTCTGAGGAAAAATTCATTACTTATGCCCTCGTCCTTTTTTATTAAGGCAAGAGCCGACATATAATTAGTATAAAAATCATTTTCCTCATTCTGACTGCCTGTACTGTAGTTAGAGTACTCCAGCACACCGTTAGGATAATATTTAACAACGGTGCTTTCGTCACTGAAGTTAAGCACACCCTCTACATCGTTTATCCACTTACCGGCAGGATTATCAAAAAAGCCGTTTACCTCTCTTTCAAGGTCAGCTCTGCCGTAAGCACCCTCATACCGCATTTTAGGAGATAAATAGGAATAATTTACACTTTGACCGTCCCACCTTGGAATAAAGACATTGTTTTTAAAAATCTCAAAGCCGTTTTGTACGGAGGAAATATAGTAAATATCCTCCTTTGAGCTTGAGAAGCCCTCAAAAATTCCGTTTATATCAGAGGCAAGAGCTGTGTCGTTACTAAGTATTTCCATATACCACAGGGTTTGTGAATTAATAAACCTCAGCCTTGCACTGCCCCGGTCATAGGAGAGCATAATCGTATCAAAGCTCTTTATTTTAGAGGTATTACTATTTTCCACATTAAAGAATTTTTCCGCCTGGCTGCCATCTGATATATATCCGTATTCATAGATGACAGCCTTACTCTGAAGGAGGCTTTTCCAATCCGCAATGCCCTCGGAAATAACCTCGCCCTTACGCAGAAGCTTTGCAATAGCTGTATCGGCAGACTCCTTATAAGCACTGTTATAGATGCCGTTTCCACGACAAAGCATTTTGTTTTCGCCTAAGTTGATGATAATACGCTCTAAGGTATGACTGATTTCGTCCTCAGCACCTGGTTGAGAGAAATCGTCCTTAAACGCAAAAAAGTTATGGCTTGAAAATTCTCCAAACCATAACTCCGCAGTCTGATATATAGCCAAAATCATCAAAAAAGCGATTATAAAGTTTTTACCTGTACTTTTCATAAATTCACCTTTTTGCCGCGGCGGCATTATGCTTTACCAGCCGCTTTTTTGACCGGGCAGAGCAATATACTGTGACAGAACAGATTTGATTGCATGACCCTTTCTGTTAATAGTTGCAGATACCTGTGACTGCTTGTCGTCCTTTTGAGCTGCAATAACCACGTAGTTCTTGCCCTCGATAAGCTCCACACTCTGGCTGAAAATACCTGTTGAGCCGACGGTAAGGCTGTATGTATTAACTGCATTTAATGCTGTAGTGCCATCAACCTTTGCTTTTTGCTCATAGACGGTAATTTCAATCTCTGCACCCTTTTCGGCAGTACCTGATATTATCCTTGTTGAGTCAAATGTTATTTCAACAGGCTTTGAAGTGTCAACGCCTCCTGTAATAGCAAATTTGTCAACAGGAGCAGCTGCCAACACAGAAACGCTCTGTGCAGTTATTATGCCCATTAAAATCATAAGACCTGCTAATAACTTTTTCATTGCAGTACTCCTTTCTAAAATCAGTAAAACATACCATCTCTCTACACACTTACATTATACACCCAATATATTACAATTCAATTACATTAGGGTTACAATTTATTTAAGCTCACCGCAAATTACGACAAAGCCACTGAATAAGCCATACAGAGAAAATATTAAATTTATGTTACATTGTCCTTTAGCTTAGGAAAGGTCAAGGTCATGGTTGTACCCTTGCCCTCCTCGCTTTGTACATTAATAGTGCCGTGGTGGGCGTCCATAATTTCCTTAACTATAGCAAGACCTAAGCCATTGCCGCCCATTTGACGGCTTCTCGCCTTATCAACCCTGTAAAAGCGTTCAAAAATTCTTTCAAGAGCCTCCTTAGGCATACCTATACCGTTATCGGAAATGCTGACAGAATAGTGCTTTTCACCTTCCCTTGCCACTATTTTAATAGAAGCATTTTCAGGGCTGTATTTTACGGAGTTTGAAATAATGTTTGTAATTGCCTGGTTTATTCTTGCGGCATCTGCCATAATAAACATAGGTTTTTTAGGCTTTCTGAAGGTAATGGTCTGGTTCTTCTGTGAGGCAACAACTACATTCTGCCTTACACAGCCGTCTACCAGCTCAATTAAGTCAACCTTTGCAAAGTCAAACTTATTTACCTTTGTATCAAACCTTGACAGGTCAAGAAGGTCATCCCGCAGCAGCTTCATTCTGTCGGCGGCAACATCTATCTCCTTTAAAAAGTCCATAGCAACCGCCTTATCCTCAATAGCACCGTCAAGCAAAAGCTCTGCATAGCCCTTGATTGTAGTAAGAGGTGTGCCTATTTCGTGACTAACGTTTGCAACAAACTCCTTACGCATATCATCAAGCTGTCTGTGCCTTGTAATATCATGAAGAACTACTACTACACCGCTGAGCTTATTGCCTGCGGAGTAGGGCATAAGTGCAACGGAGATATACTTTCCGTCCTGATTGACTATAATCTCCTTGCCGCCGGGACGTATACAGCTTCTGTCAAGGGATAGCTTTTCCAAAAACCAGTCCAGGGATACAAGGATATTGTCCATTTCAATCATATCATAGCAAACCTTGTTAGCCTGAATAAGTATTCCGCTTTCGTCAAAAGCCATAACACCGTCTGTCATATTATGAAGGACAATCTCCAGCCTATCTCTCTGGCTTTCAACCTCTGTTACGTTTTTTCTAAGCTCTCTTGCCATAGTGTTAAAGCTACGTGTAAGCTGACCTATTTCGTCATTGCTTTTAACAACTGCATGCTGTTCAAGCTTGCCCTTTGCAAGGAGGTTAGCCTTTTTAGTAAGTACAATAATGGGACCTGTAATTGTGTTTGCAAACAGCATACCAACTGCTCCCGCAAGAATAATGGCAATAAATACGGCAATAAAGATAGTGTTTGTAACCTGCTGTCGGCTCTGCTTAATGCTTTCACCGTCCATCCGAACATAGACAACATACTCTACATTGCCCTGTTGGTCCTTAACACTGTGGGCATAGCTTACCCATTCCTTAATCTGACCGTTGCCGTCTGCCTCACATTTACCTGACACAAACCTGTCCTCACCCGCTAAGGCAGATATAACCTCTGAGCCGTTAAAGGTCTGAAAACTACCCTCATCGGTTGTAATTGAGCTTGCAACGGTTTTGCCCTCTTTATCAAGGATATGCCCGCTGAAGTTCTTTTGTGAGGAGTTTGTAATAACAAGAGAGGTTATTCCCTTGCTGAAATCCTCAGGGTCATCATACTGCTCAATAACCTGCTCCTCAATATAGGCGGCATACTGAATAAGCTCCTCTTTCGCCTTTTCATTCTCCTGAGAGGTTATGCTCATAATAATAAAGGTACCGCTTACAAGCATAACTATAAACACAAGAGAAAGATACATAAAAACTAATTTCCAACGAATGCTAACCATTTATATCTCCACTTTCCCATGCATCTAATCAGGAGGAAAAATAATAGCCTACACCTCTTTTGGTGTTAATATACCTTGGCTTTCCCGGGTCGTCCTCAATTTTTTCCCTCAAACGTCGTATGGTAACATCAACACCTCTGGGTTCACCGAAATATTCATAGCCCCATACCTTTTCAAGGAGCTTTTCACGGGTGAAAATCTGAGTTTGCTGAGTTGCAAGGAATTTAAGAAGCTCAAACTCCTTTAAGGTAAGGTTGATAACCTCGCCTCTTTTACGAACCTCATAGCGGTCAAAGTCAATTGTAAGGTCACCGTATACAGCCACATTACCGCTTGAAACAGGCTCTGCTGTCTTTGGGGCACGTCTTAGATTAGCCTTAACCCTTGCTATAAGCTCCCTGCTGCCGAAGGGCTTTGTTACATAGTCGTCAGCACCCATTTCAAGACCTAAAACCTTATCAACCTCATCTGCCCTTGCAGTAAGCATAATAATAGGTACATTGCTTTTTTCCCTTATTTTACGGCAAACCTCGTATCCGTCCATAACAGGCATCATTATATCAAGCAATATTAAATCAGGCTTTTGGGTGTTTGCAAGCTCATATCCCTGCTCGCCATCGGAGGCAGTTATAACCTCATATCCCTCTTTTTTAAGGTTATAGGAAATTATATTTACAATGCTTGCCTCGTCATCTACCACAAGAATTTTATAGTCCATTACCATATACCTCCCTTACGCTTTTATAAGTATTACCTTAATTATAATACTAAAAAAGGCTTATTGCAAATATTTATTGTGCATAAGCCTTAGATTTAATATACTTGTAATATATCTTTTCTTTTGGTCAAGCCATTTCTTTTGATCAAGCTTTTCTTTATGCCCTCATAAAGAAAAGTCTTTCATTAAAGGATTTTTTACTGTTACGTTCCCTTCGGGATAATTTTGAGGGAGTCTAGTGTTTTTCTAAAAAACACGGAACCGACCGAAAAATTAAGTAACTGTATAAAAATCTATTCCCTTTCTTTTGGTCAAGCTTTTCTTTATGCCCTCACAAAGAAAAGTCTTTCGTTAAAGGATTTTTTACTGCCTCTCCTCCAAAAGCCAGATAGTTTCATTTTCGTCACCGTCATACCTATATACTCTGAGCATAATTTGTCTGCCGTCTGCAAGGCTGTAAGTTCTTTTAACTCTTTTTTCTTTAGCAAGTACAGCCTCAACCTCATTATAGTCAAGAAGCTTTAAGAGAGCCTCCTTCTCCCCGGGTAATACAAGACCCTCAAGATAAGCCGCTACTGCCGGTAAAAACTTACAATCCTTAGCCTTTAATATATCCCTGAAGCACTTTTCACCGCAGATAATACGCACATTATCGGTTTTAATATTAACTACGTACACACCCAGGAAGTAGTCAGATATAATGGAGATAAAGTTATCATTGTCCCTTTTTTCAATAAGGATTTTTTCAAGCTTTACGTTCATCTCCCTGGATTTTTCCGAATTACCGTTTTGTTCATAGTATCTGCGTTTTTCCTTATACATTTGCATTTCAGCCTGTGATACAAGCATTTCAGCATTAATATCACCCTCCCGACAGGCAACACCTACGGAAATATCATAGCCCATAGCAGACATTTGCTTTTGAAAGTTCTCCACACTTTCCTTAACCCATTGCTTTTCCACATCAGAGCAAAATACCACAAACTCGTCACCGCCTATACGGTAGCTGTTTTCAAGACCGTAAGTGCTTATAATAAGACTGCCTGTAAATTTAAGCATTTTATCACCGCTGGCATGACCTAAGTGGTTGTTTAGCTCATGAAGCCCGTTAACATCCATATAAATACAGTACAAAGAGGAATGCTCGAGGATTTTCGGGTCAACAAGCTTTTTTTGATAACTGTTGCGGTTTTGCAAACCCGTCAGGCTATCCATTGTACCCATTTTTTTAATTATCTCATAAGCCTTTGCATTATTAAGAGCCATAAGGAAGTTGCGTGCCATAAGCTCTAAAAGGTATAAATCATAATCCTCCTTAGCCAGATTTACGGCACCAAAGCCACCTATTATTTTATTCTGTTTATCCCTTACAGGCACCATAATAACAGAGTTTACGTTATCGGCAGAAAATTCCTTGTAGCTGTCCCTGCCTTTTTTATATATAACCGCCTCGCCCTTCATAAGGATAGGATATGTATCGGGGAAGGCTCTTTGTACTCTGAGTCTTTTTAAATCAGGCTTAGCAAGCTCTTCATTTTCCGCCCAGCCGTAAACCTCGGTAATTCTGTTGCCCTCAACGGATATAATCAGCACCGACTCCGCCTCTAAAATCCTGCCCGCCTCGGCAAGAGCCTCCTTAATAAGCTGAGACGTGTCGTTTGCTTCCAGTAAAATCTGCTGTACCCCAAAGATTTCCGTCATAGACTTAAGACGCTTTTTGCTATGGGAAACCTCCTTGTGTACATCAAAAATATTCCATACAAAGTTAACAACAAAGACAAGAGCAAGGGCAATTCCCAGGGATATTAAAATTTTTCTTGTCTGTATTGCCCTTGCAATCATAATGCTTTCATCTACATTAAGCATTGCAATCCAGTTGTCCACACCAACAGGTGCATAGGCGGCATAGCAATCACCCTCCCAATATTTTGAGGTACAAACAAGATGACCGCTTTTGCCGTTTTTTATGTCCTCATACATTTTTTCAAGGCTGTAGCCATTAGCAACCTGAACATTTTCACCAAGCTTTCCTCTGCCGTAAAACTCTATGTCACGACCTACCCCAAGTATAATTTCACCTGTATTGCCGTCTATAATGTAGCTCATTCTGTCATTTTCATAAAGGTTTACCCCGCTTGACTGAGAAAGCTCATAAAGGTCCTCAAAGCCATAGAGAATACAAATATCATCTACAGGCACGGCAAGGCAAATAAAGCTTTGTCCCTTCTCTGTCTTATATACCTTAGATATATACCGACCCTTTTTTACTTCCTCCTCATAGATTAGCTCCTTCCCTAAAAAGCTGTAGCTTTCGGGAGAATAAAAGCTGCCGTCAGGCATTAAAGCACCGAAAGGGTCAATCTCTGCCTGTTCAAAAAGCCTTTCTATCTGAGCGTTTACATCATCATAGCCTGCACTTCTTATTCTCCAAAGGCTTTCAATAAGCTTTAAGTCCTCAAAGCTGCGGTCAATTTCCCTATTAATATTTCGTGCATACTGAGCTGCAGCATCATCTAAGGTTTCAAAGCAATAATCTGTAATTATTCTGTCCACCGTAATTGCCGCACCGTAAAACATTACGCTCATAACAGCTATAAACAGTATTAAATTGATTATTCTTTTGTTAAGTTTTTTTCTTTTCCCCAAGTTAATCACCCATAAAACAATTACATATATTTAATCTTATTTTAACTGTTTTTTAGGATTTTTTCAACTATACATTATGAATTTACGGTAAATTTCAATAAATTATTGTATTAAATTAAAAGCACATTCCAAATCCTCAATAAGGTCGTCAATATGCTCGGTACCAACCGAAAGTCTTACCGTATTTTCCTTAATTCCGCAGTCAGCAAGCTCCTGTTTACTCATTTGGGAATGGGTGGTGGTCGCAGGGTGAATTACAAGAGATTTAACATCTGCCACATTAGCTAAAAGGGAAAATATCTGCAAATTGTCTATAAATTTCTGTGTTTTAGCAGAGTCCCCCTTGATTTCAAAGGTAAAGACAGAGCAACCGCCCTTAGGGAAGTACTTATTGTACAGTGTATGATATTTATTGTCCTTAAGGGAGGGATGATTTACCTTTTCCACAAGAGGATGCTTGTTAAGGTAGTCCACAAGCTTAAGTGTGTTTTCAATATGCCGCTCCACTCTTAAGGAGAGGGTTTCAAGCCCCTGTAAAAACAGAAAGCTATGGAGAGGAGCAAGGCTTGCACCCATATCTCTTAAAAGGACAGCCCTTATTCTTGTAATATATGCGGCTCTGCCTACAGCCTTAGAGAAGCTTAAGCCGTGGTAGCTTGGATTAGGCTCTGTAACAGAAGGAAACTTGCCTGATTTTTCCCAGTCAAAGTTACCGCTGTCCACAATAACACCGCCTAAGGCAGTACCGTGTCCGCCGATAAATTTAGTTGCAGAGTGAACAACTATATCAGCACCTCTTTCAATAGGTCTTAAAAGATAAGGGGTAGCAAAGGTATTATCCACCACAAGGGGAATATTATTTCTGTGGGCAATTTCCGCCACAGCCTCAATATCAATAAGGTTAGCATTGGGGTTACCTATGGATTCAATAAAGACTGCCCTTGTATTTGGCTTAATTGCCTCTGCAAGCTCCTGTAGATTATCAGGGTCAACAAAAGTAGTATCAATACCGTAATCCCTCAAAGTATGTGCAAGCAGGTTGTATGTGCCGCCGTAAATATTGTTAGATGCCACAATATGCTCTCCTGCCTTAGCAAGCCCCTGTATTGCATAGGTAATTGCCGCCGCACCGCTTGAAAGAGCAAGAGCTGCAATACCTCCCTCCAGACTTGCAATCCTTTTCTCAAAAATATCCTGAGTAGGGTTTTGCAATCTGGTATAGATATTACCGCCCTCCTTTAAGTCAAATCTGTCCTTAGCCTGCTGACAGTTATCAAATACATAGGCGGCAGTCTGATAAATAGGCACAGCCCTTGCACCTGTGGCAATATCGGCATTTTCCTGTCCTACGTGAAGCTGCAAAGTTTCAAAATGTAAATTTCTGTCCTGTAAGCTCATAATATCCTCCTTATTTCCTAGTAATTTAATAGGTTATTATGAACAGTATAATATACATTTCCTACTTTGTCAATATGTTTTTAGACACAAAAAATTGCCGACAAGACTTGCTTGCCGACAATCCGTTATTACTTCATATTTCTTCTCTGTGATGAAAGTATATTAAGGTTAATAATAAACTCCTGCTTATTTTTCTTAACCATAACATCAAGTATAACGCCTATTGCAAAGGAAATTACACCTACAACGGAGCAACCCGATGCAAAAATAAGGGTAGGGAACCTTGGCACCTGATGAGTTTGGAAGTACTCCATAAGTATAGGTACAAAAAGAATTGCCGCTATTAATATAAGCAGGGTTGCTATAGTACCGAAAAACATCATAGGTCTGTATTCCTTAAACATAACCGCAATAGTTTTAAGCACCTTCATGCCATCGCTGAAGGTATTGAGCTTAGACACACTGCCCTCAGGCCTGTCACGGAAGTTAATAGGTATCTCCTTAATATTAAAGCGCTTATCCAGAGCATTGATTGTCATTTCCGTTTCAATCTCAAAGCCTCCGGAGGTAATGGGCATCATCTTTACAAAGTCGTAGCTAAAGGCTCTGTAGCCCGTCATAATATCCTTTATATTGCTTTTGAACAGCCCGTTTATCAAATCTCTTACAAGCTTATTGCCAAAGCCGTGAAATGCTCGCTTGTTTTCTTGAAAATAGGTTGAGGAAAGCCTGTCCCCTATAACCATATCATAACCCTCATTAAGGACTAAATCCACCATTTCCCTTGCATGGTCGGCAGGGTATGTATCGTCGCCGTCAATCATAATATAGCAGTCTGCGTCAATATCCCTGAACATACTGCGTACTACATGACCCTTGCCCTGACGGTACTCCTTTCTTACTACAACTCTTTCACCCAAAGATGAAGCAATTTCATAGGTTTTGTCTGTTGAGTTGTTGTCATAAACATAAATTGTAGCCTCGGGCAAAGCCGCCATAAAGTCCTCTGCTACTTTTTTTACGGTTTTTTCCTCATTGTAGCAAGGCACAAGCACTGCCACTGTTTTTTTTGTGTCCATATAAACCTCCTGTTTTGTTTTGGTGAGATTACAGCCAAAAGGTTAAGGCTGATGTAATAGAATAATAAAAATCAGGGTTAGTTAAATCGTGATAATAATCACCCTGTACAAATAAAAGTGCAAAGTCATAAGCCAAGGAAAGGCTGCATAAGGCTGTTATGCTAAAGGCAACATATTTTTTGTCAAGCTTTTCCAATAATGTTAAAGCAACAAGAATAGCAGGTATAAACATAAGATAGGTAAAATCTGCATAATATCTGTAAAGAATGCCTGCCATTTGAGTATCTGCTATTGCTACTACCACCGAAAATATACATCCGCAAATAACAAATGCAAACAGCCCCTTATCCTTAAGCTCTGCCTTAAGCCACTTAGTCAATGCTAAAATCCAAAGCACAGGCTGGGTTGCAAGTATACCGCCTAACATCATTTCCATTATACTGGTACCCATATACCAGTTTGAAAGGTTTGTACCTGTAATAAACGGAAATTTACTGTAGGTTACAGGCAGCTGCAAGAAGTAGCAGAATATGCCGAACGGTATTCTGCCAAACTCAAAGCCTCGTCTTGTCATATCGTTAGTTGTAAGGTTGTAATTAGCACCAAAGTCAAACACAGAACCGAAGCGTGCGTAATTGTACCACATTACCACTGCGGCAACAATTACATAGGGCAGTACAAAAGCAATGCTTGCTCCTATAGATTTTTTAGAAAACAGCTCTCTGTCCTTAAATACTGTCCTCCAAAACAAAGGTATAGCAAGGAATGAGGCTATTAAAAATTGAGGACGACAGCCTGCAACAAGAGCCATACAAAGTGAGCCTATTAAAAGCTGAATTGTCTTTGTAAGCTTAAGCCTGCAATCCCATGCACTTATCCAAAAATACAAGCCAACCGTTACAAGCATAAGTGCCATTGAAATAGGCATTGCATAAATATCGGGCTTTCTCAAGGAAAAAATAATACCGCTTGAGGCAACCAGAACCTCTGTTAAAAGCAGATAGCTTACAAATGGAATATCCTTAAACCATCGTTTTATAACCTTATTCATAAGCATAAAGGCAAAGATTATAAATATTACAGCGTTAATAAACACGCCTGCATAAGTCATAAACTCCTCACCCGTTAAATTCTTATAAGGCAGATAATATGTAAGCACGGGCAATGCACCAAAGTAAACATAATACTTGCCCTCATAATAGGCATGGTCCCACTTGTAGCCTGCACCCTTCTCTCTCATTACCCTGTTACGTTCATTTTTATCGTAGGGATTTTCCATATCAATAAGAGCCTGGGGAGGCTCTGCATAATCCAGATAAACATGACCGTTATTAAATGAGTCTGCCAGATAATTATACTGCTTGTGATGCTCCCAACCGGGGTTTTGGAACTTAGGGTTGGTAAGACCCACAAGACCTGCCAAAGCTATATTAATAATAACAACTAAAATTGTTATCCAAAGCTGACCGTAAGCGGCATATTTAAACTTAATATTGTATACAGGTGAACCGTAACGAAGGATATATCCAAGCCAAAGCACAATAAAGACAAATATCATTCTAAAGATATTTACACTGAACGGCACCTGCTTGTTAAGGGAAACCTCCTCAATTATAAGGTTTTGGTTATCAACACCGTTAAAGCGTATTTTAAGGCTGTCACTGTTGCCTGCCGTATGCAGTTTAAGATATTTAGTACGCTCCACGCCGTCTACAATATATCTTTCAGGCATATCCAGATACTGTGCATTAGCCTCATCTGTAATGCTGAGAACTACTGCAAGCCTTTTGTAGGCATAGTCTCCGCCCTCCTTTAAAGACTCATCATCATAGTTACGCTTATTGCTTATGCTGATATATACGTTCTCAACTGGCACATCAAAGCCCTTAAACTCAATCCATTTATCACCGCTTGGTTTGACCCCTATTTCATTTCTGTTTACATATGTAATGCCCGAACCGCAGGTATAGGAAGTCAGCTCGGTCTTTTCATAGCCTATGCCCTCAATAAATCTCCAGTTGAAAATAAAGATTTCGGCTAATATAACAGCTATTAAAATTATTATATACGGTCTGTATTTGTTGACCGCCTTATTCTCGTCCATTTTTAACCCTCCGAAAAGCCTTTATTTAATTTATTATACGATAAAATTAAGTATATTGCAAGTTGTTAGTATATTTTGTATATAATATAGGGGGTGATTTTATGTGTAATTTTGTTAAGGCTTTAGGTATAGTACTTTTTTTTATGGGAGTGGGTATTATTTTAGGTATATTAATACCCTGTAATACATTTTTATTGGGGTTGATATTAACAGTAGCAGGGCTTGTGATTTTACTTAATTGATAAGCGTTTATTATGTTTAATTGCAAAAAGGAAAGCCCTTGTCCTTGTTCCAAGGGCTTTATGTAAAATCAGTTTAGTCCCTGATTTAAGCTTACCCTAGCTACAAGCCCCGTTCACCTAATTAACTGCACATTAAAAGGGGAGGCTGCAAAAGCAACCTCCTCAATATAAACCCTTAATATGTAACCTCTTTATGAGATATTATTTTAAGCTTTAACCTCTTATCAGAAGTTATCAACTACGTTGTAGCCCTTTGTCTGAGTAAACTTAGTAGCATTAAGACCGCCGCTTGCTGTAATAACATCAGTATTCTCAAGAGCATTGATCTCTATTTCCGGTTTTGTATATGTCTTCATTATTATCAATCCTCCTAAAAAATTACTGAGCTGAAACAGCCTGATCTGTGTAGCTTGTTGGGCTGTTTAACTGAATTTCAAATGTACCCATAGATACCTGAGCAACATTGGCTGTGCCGGCTTCATCAGTTGTAGTATCGGCAAATACCTCAACAGTAGCTGTAGCAGCACTTGTGCTGTTGGTAGTCACTCTTACAGGGAATGTATAGTTTACATTGTCTGTAGTCTTATACTCTGTAACAGCTACCTTTTCACCACCGTTTAATGATACATAAAGACCCTGAATCCAGTAAGGAAGTACTGATGAATCAATGTTGATGTTGAATGCACCGTAGCAAGCATTAGCCTTGTTTGCTGTACCCTCAATAGTAATATCTGAGTTAACACTACACTGTGCTATATCAAGTGTAAATAAATCTTTATTTAAAGTTGTGTCAGGAACATCACTAACTACAGTAAAGCAGAAATATGTTTCAGGGCGGTTTTCAACAGTCTGTGCTACAGCAGTAGCCCAAGTGTTAATTGCATAACCCTCTCTTGGTTCATTTGTTACAAGCATACCGGCTGCAGTAAATCTTGTACCTCTCCAAGTACCGATTGGGTCAACAGCACAAACATTAGCATAATCAGTATCTGTTAAAAGGTATGTATCAAGACCTAAGCCTAAAAGCATATCCGCCTCAGTTGTTGTAAGTGAGGAACAAGGAATACTATAATCAAGTATACTTGTATCATAGTACATCTTAACAGTAAAGTCTGTAACACTACCTGTATCTGTTGTAAAGTCAACAGGTATAACAACTTTCTGACCCGCTGTAAGGTTTTCAACCTCTTGTCCTGTTGCTAAGTCAATAGGATTACCAACAACAAAGTTATCACCGTCTGCGGCAAATACAGCTGTAGATAAGCATAAGCTCATGACCACGCCTGCCGTAAAAGCCATAAATTTCTTTATTTTCATTTCACAATCTCCTTTTTATATATTATTGAGCTTGTTCTACCGGGAATGATGTAATATATTCTGCAACGTATTGTAAAATATAACTTGCGTCACCTGAATCAACTGTACCGGTTCCATTTACATCCCCCGCAACAATCTGCTCTTCTGTAAATGTCATATACTCTGCAACGCACTGTAAAATATAACTTGCGTCACCTGCATCAACCGTACCGGTTCCGTTTACATCACCATAAATAATATCATCAGCTAAATCAATAGTACCGCTTGCTACAGTATATGTACTGCTGTCAGCAATAGATGCACCGTCATTTGTAAGCTGAGTTACGGCAACGGCAACAGGAATATCTGCACTTGCAGTAGAAGCAACATTAAAGTTAACGGTTGCCATATTAGTAGCCTCTATTATGCTTACAGGTTCAGCCCCTGCCCAAGCTACAACAAGAGTTTCTGAATTTGTTGATGTAGAAATCTTGTCAGAAACAAGTATACCGTCTGTAAAGCCTGTGCCGGCTGCTGCATAGCAGCTTCCGCCTGTCAGATCAGTACCCGCAACTACAGGTGTAGCCTGTGTTGGGTCGTAGGTTAAAGTCATAACGTAACCGTTTACCTGCTCAGTTTCTCCGCTATCGGGAGTAACCACAACGGGTACGCTTACAGCTGTACCTGCATCGCCTGCAACAACACCTGCCGAATATGTAGCTGCATAGGCAGATGCACACATAAGCGTTGCTGATAAAGCAAAGGCTACGGCAAAGCCTAAAGCCTTGTTTACTTTCATAAATTTTCCTCCTTATTTTTTTTATTTACCTTCTTAAATATTATATCACTAACCGAAGGCAAATTCAATACCCTTATAACATTTTTCATCAGGTGCGGAGGTTAATCCGCACCCTTAATTAATCAGCTGTCAAACTGAGCACCCATGCCCTCAATTACAGAACCTGCCTTTGGCTGTAAGAAGCCGTTAAGCTTAACAGTACCGTCAGCATTTCTCATCTGCTCATGTACCCTCTGAAGGTCGGTATAAGGAGCTGTAAGTGACACGAAATCGCTGTCTGAAACTGTTACCTGTGTACCGTTTGTCTGGATTGCTTCATTTGATGTAATGTTACTGTTTGTAATCTTATAATAGTTATTAGCATAACCTAATACACTGTTTGTAACAGTTGCGTTAGCATTGTATGCTGTACCGCTTGATGTACCGCTGAAACGGTCCATACCACCGTTAGGGTCTTCATTTAATATGTATGAAAGACAATTTGTAACCTTAACGTCCTCTGTAGCTCTGTAAATAGAGAAGTTATGCTTCTTAACATCTAACTGTGCATTCTTATAACCTGTACAGTTTTCAAGTGTTGCAAGGTTAGGGTTATTGTTATCTGTGAAACCGCAGGTACCGTTTTCAAATGCGATACAGTTCTTAACAACATGAGCACCCTGACCTGTTAAGCCGCTGCCGCCCAGCTTAAAGCCGTTTCTGTCGCCTGCACTTGTAGATGAACCGTCTGTAAATGTACCGTTCTTAAATGCTACACAGTTAATAAGTGTAATAGGATACTTACAAAGCTGATCGCCTGACTTACTGTAAAGATCCCAACCGTCATCTGCATTACAGTATGCTATACAGCCGTCAAATACAACATTTTCGCCTGCACCCAGCTTAGCTGCGAAGCCATCGGCATTTTCTGCCCACTGGTTATCAAATGAGGTACAGTTCTTAATATAAACATTGCTTGCACCGTCTGAAATCTGCATACCTGAGTCATAATTAGCCTGTAAAATACAGTTTGTTACATCAATATTGTCACCTGTTATGTAGATACCGTTATCTCCGGCATTCTTAACAATAAGGTTTGAAAGATCATAGTAGCTGCCGCTTATGCTGATACCACGCTTTCCTTTTGATGTACTATCAAAGTCAAGAGTTGCGTAACCGTCCGAACAGGTAATTGTTATAGGATTGGAAGAAGAACCTGCCTTGCTGAGTGTTACACCGCTTGAACTCATTGTGTAGTTACCTGCCTCAAGGTTGATTACATCGCCTGCTGTTGCATTCTTTAATGCAGTTTCAAGACCGCTGGCATCACCTGCAGAGATGTTAGTTGCACCTGAAAGGTCAATGGTTGTTGTTTCTGTATCTTCCTTAGTAGTTGCTTCTGAACCGCTTGTAGTAACCTCTGTAGCCTTTGTGGTAGCCTCTGTTGAAGTTTCAACGCTACCGCTACCTGTTGTACCAAAGCTCATGTAGAACAGGAAGATTGCATCGCCCTTAGTAATTGTATGGCTACCTGCCGCTAAGTCAATGCTTAATATACCGTCGCTACCTATTGTACGAGCTGTACCGTCTACCTTTACAGACTTACCTGCAGCTGATGTTGAGCCACCGAATACAAGTACAAGTGTACCGCTGTTAGCTGCATTAAAGGTGATGTTTGTAGAGCTTTCCATCTTTAAGCACTGGTTAATTGTAGTACCGTTATAAGTTACAGAACCCTTTGATGTTGAAAGGTTACCTGTAATTGAATAGTAGCTACTGCTTGTGCCGTTATCAAAGTTATGTGTGTAAGCTACAGCCTGAGCCTGAGTTGTTGCCTCTGTTGTAGCTTCAGTAGTTGTTGTAGTTGTTGTTGTGGTGGTTGTAGTTGTTGTGGTTGTTGTGGTGGTGGTAGCTTTAGTAGTTGACTCTGTTGTCTCCTTTGTTGTAGCCTCTGTTGAGGTTTCAACAGCAGCACCGCCGTCCACACCTGCGTTATCAACATACATACTTCTTGCAGCTGTTGCTGTCATAAACTTAATATCAGAGATTGTATTAAGTGATGTAGCTGTTGCTGTTACAGCAGAACCGTCTACGTTAAGTGTAACCTCCTTAGTATCAAAGTTTACAGTAACCTTAATTGTGTTAGCTGTGTTAGCGGCAATCGCTGTTGATGTAACAGCTACAGGGTCACCGCTGCCAAATCTGATACCGTATACACCTGTTGAATCTGTTCTTACACCAACAACCTCAGCACCTGTTGCATCTACAAGTGACATAAGCGTCCACTTATTACCTGCTACTGTAGGTGTAACATCTGCAGTAAAGGTAACTGTTCCTGTTGCATGTGCACCTGTAGGTACATAGAAGTGTGCTGTTTCCGTATCTGAGGTATCACTTACATATACCTGCTTACTGCCGTTGTAGTCAGTAGCGTATACGGAAATGCCTGTTCCCGTTGCTGTGCCTTCGTTTACTGTAGCTGTGTATCTTAAGCCTACAGCTGCATCCTTAGTAACAGCAGGACTATCCTCAAAGTCATAGAATGTACCTGTTACTTCACCGCTTGCCGTGTTGTTAAGTATCCATATTACATCAAGCATATCAATGCCTGTCTTGCCGTCACAATCCGCATTTGCAAGAGCTGTAGCGTCTGTAATTGCAACAATATTTGAAATATGTCTTAAAACAATAGCCGCATCATTATTGTCAACATCGCCGTCAAGGTCTACATCGCCCAGCTTTGTAGCCTCTGATGGGTTAGTTACCGTAACTGTACCGTTATCTGTAGTTACATCAATATCAGTGTCATCACTGCTGCTGATTTCGTTAAAGCTGATATTTACATTTGCTGTGCCTGTTTCTCTTACAGTAAATGTAAGGTAGAATAATACGCTTGTTTCAACGCCGTTTGCATTTGTTGCCGCAAGCTCAATATTGCCTGTGCTTGTTTCAAATGCCTCAAATACAATTCCGCTGTCGTTGTTACCTACGGTTGCACCTGTATAGGTAAGCTTGCTTGTGTCGTAGGTTACAAGTGCCTCGTAGCTGCCTATAATACCGCCTGTTACTGTAACAGGTACCGTAACTGTACTGCCCACTGTACCTGATACGTCACCTACAGCTACTCTTACACCGCTTACAGGGGCTGTTGTTGTAGCCTCGGTTGCTGCTTCGGTTGTAGCCTGAGTGGTTGTTACAGTAGTTGCTTCTGTAGTTGTTGCAGTGGTTGCTTCTGTAGTAGCCTGAGTAGTTGCTTCTGTGCTTGTTTCTGTAGAAACGCTGTCAGACTCAAAAATAAGTGCATAAAGGTAGGTATTTGTTGTATCCTTTGTAATACTTACCGTGCCTGCAGAAGTAATAGGAACAGTAACACCGCCCGTGCTTACATCGTAGCTTGTACCGTTTACATTAATCTTACGTCCTGTACTGCCTGCATAGCAAACCATTGTAAGATTACCTGCTCCCGGTGCATTAAAGGTTATGCTTGTGTCACTTTCCATTTTAAGTGCTACATTATATGCAGTACCATCGTAGGTTACTGTTTCCGCACTGTTCCAGAAGTTACCGTCATAAGTTGCGTTAAGTGTATTTGTACCGTTTGTAAGCTCCCAGATGAGACCGTCACCGCTATATGGAGCTGAGGTTGTGGTTTCTGTTTCTTCATCGCCGCCCTGTGAAGCTGTGGTGGTTTCGCTTGGAGGTTCTACAGTTGCTGTTGTAGCCTGAGTTGTAGGCTCTGTAACAGTAGGAGCTGTAGGATCATAAGCCTCAATGCTGAGATAGCTAATCTTTGCCTCTTTAAACTTAGCCGGTGAGCTGCTGCTTGCAGGCTGGAAGCCGCTTGATTGAATCATATATGTACCTGCAGGTACATTAGTTACCGTACCTGAGCCTGTAAGGTATTCAACACCGTCAGCACTCATAAGTACAACAGGATATGTTGCACCGCCGTCTGTCATTGTAATATTAACAGCTGTGTTTACGTTAAATACAATATCCTGACCTGCTGTACTGCTGCCTACGCTGATAGAATCGGCAGCAAGCTTGTAAACGTTAAAAATAATGTTGTCCTTAACTTCACTCTTGTTTGTTAAGTAAGTGCTGTTAAGGTTTTGTGAGTAAGGAAGATTTACTGATGCAGTAGGCTGTCTGTCACTTGCTATTAATGAGGTGCTTACCTCATCAGGAGTAACAACAGTTTCCTTCATAGGACCTGCATAAGCACTTACTACCCTCTTAGCCTCACTTACATCCTCCTGAAGCTCATAATCATTGCTTGGAATGTAGCTTAAGGAGCTGTTTGTGTCAAAGTTTTCATATAAGTTGCCTGAAGATACTGTCTGACTCTTATTTGTTACAATTGTTGAACCGTTTTCCTCAATACAGCCTGAGAAAGAGTTGTTATAGCTCTTAATTGCACCTGCATCAACTCTTGCAGGGTTCTTACACATATAGAATAAGTTGTATTCTGCAAAGATATATGCATTTGCTCTTGTATTCATAGCGTAAGAGGTCTGACCCTCATATACGTTATTGTACATATGGATGTTAGCCTGACGGGCAAGAGGACCTCTGGCCTCACAGTTCTTCCAATAGTTGTGATGATATGTAAGGTGGTACTGTAAGCTGCTGTCTGATGAACCTACAAGATTTGTCTTGTGGTAACCTTCATAGTAACAGTAACTGTTTGTAAAGTACTGACCACGCTTGAAGTCACATGCACCGTCACCGCCGTCCTTATCGGACTCAGCAGGGTTAGAAATTGTTGGTGCGTAGAATGCACAGTTGTGAATCCAGCATCTTTCAACAGGAACCGTAAGAGTTGAGCCTTCCTGCTGACCCTCCATACCTACACAGTCCTCAGGTACGTTTTTAAAGGCAATGTTTCTTACTTCAAAGTTCTTGCCAAAGCCATCTGCATAGCCTGCAGTATCTGCAATAAAGTGGATACCCCAGCCGTTAATCTCTGCGTCATGACCGATACCTTCAATGGTAATATCCTTACCTGACTGAATTCTTACCATTGCACCGTTATCACCAACGGAGCCGCCGTAATCAATTGAGTCGAAAGCAGTGGTACCGTCAGGGTCCTGAACAGAACCGATAATTCTTACAACAAGAGGTCTGCCCTCTTCCGCAAGCTTACCGATAATACCCTGGTTATTGTTAGGTACACCGCCCTTGCTTGTAGTACCTGTACCGTTATCCTTACCTGCTGAGTTAAGGATATGTCCGATACCTGTAACCGTTACACCGCCTGCGGTAACCGATACGCTGTCCTTATTGCTGTTTGTTACGTAAAGAACCGTTGCATTTGATTTAAGTGTACCGTCATCATTATAAGCACCTACACCCTCTGTATTATTAAAGTGTGCATAGCCTGAACGATCCTGTGCAGGCACTGTAATATTGCTTTGAGTAACGTCACCTGAACTTGTATTTACCGTAAGCGAGTATGTACCTGCCTTAAGACCCGGAATATCAATACGCACTCCGCCGTTTTCATCTCTTACAAGGTAGGTAAAGTCATCACCCGAAAGAGAACCGGTGCTTGGACCGCTGTAGGAAACTCCTGTTACCTGAGAATCACTTACGCCCGAAATATTTGCATAAAGTGTTTCATTCCAACCGCCTACGTTAGTGAAGCTTGGTGCGGCTGAAACCGAAACAGGTGTTGTAATTACAAGACTTGAGGAAAGCATTGATACTGCAAGAGCAGAGCTTATAAGCCTTGAAAACACGTTCTTCATTTTATTTCCTCCTTAATTAATTTAAGTACACCCCACCCTTTGGCAGGGTGTATATTTAAGCTTATTTTCAGCTAAGACTTGTTATCTTGCCGATAAGAAATTTCTTAATCTTGTTAGCATCACGAGCTGTAACCTTATTATCTCCCGTTACCTCTGCCGCTACAGCATCAACAACATTTGAAATTCTGCCTGTTACATACTGTAAGATATGGATAACGTCATCGTTTGTTACAGCACCGTCGCCGTTAGCGTCACCCATAAGTGTTTCGGAAGCCTGTGCATTTGCTGTAATTACAGCACCTGTTGCATATGGGCTTGTTACCTGTGCAAGATTTGCACCGTAAAGATAATTAACACTTACACCTAACCATGACTGACCTTCTGTAGTAAGGGTTGCATTAATAACTGCAATCTCACTGCCGTTTAAGGTGTCACGTGGGTTTACAAGAGCGAGCTTGATTGTACCGTTTGATGCACTGTAGTCAAGGCTTGCATCTGCCGCAAGAGCAGAGCCTAAGCTTACAGAGCTTACATTAAGCTTTGAAGTATCATAGGTTAATGTAATATCCCCTGCCGCAAAGTCGCTCATACCTGAAACAGTTACAGGAATTTCTACTGTAGAGCCTACATTACCGGTTACAGCACTTACAGCTACACCTGCACCTGTAATAGGAGCCTGAGTTGTAGCCTCTGTGGCTGCATCTGTTGTTGACTCTGTAGTCGCTTCCGTAGTAGTTGTTGTAGTAGATGTTGTAGTTGTTGTGGTTGTTGTGGTTGTTGTTTCTGTTGTAGAAGCTGTTGTTGCTTCTGTTGTTGACTCTGTTGCAGAGCCCTCAACAGCATATGTCATATAGAACAGGTTAATTGTTGAACCCTTTGTAACTGTATGACTTCCCGCACTTAAATTTGCCTGAACGGTTCCGTCACTCCGTACGGTATATTCATCACCGTCAATCTTTACCACCTCATCAACAGGGTCTGTAGTGCCGCCGAATACAAGTACAAGAGTACCTGCCGCAGGAGCATTGAAGGTAATGTTAGTTGAGCTTTCCATCTTTAAGCACTGGGTTAAGGTAAGACCGTTGTAGCTTACTGTACCCTTGCTTGTGGAAAGGTTACCTGTGATTGTGTAGAATGAGCTTGTTTTGCCGTCT
The DNA here is from genome assembly GCA_958426775.1 of uncultured Bacillota bacterium. Taxonomy (GTDB): domain Bacteria; phylum Bacillota; class Clostridia; order Lachnospirales; family CAG-274; genus CALWRD01. Next base: position 43,129 of record CATZZP010000014.1, on the reverse strand, counting down.
GCTGTAAAGTTATGCTCATAGCCGCCTGTAATTACAGGAGCTGAGGTTGTGGTTTCCGTACTTCCCTCTTCACCGCCTGACTGTGATGAGGTTGTAGTTTCAGTAGTTTCCTCGCCGCCTGTTTCGCCACCCGGCGTACCGCTGCCGCCTGAGGTAATAGCCTTTAAGGTACCTGCATGCTCCTGAACGTAGCTTGGTACATCTGATACATCGTTAAGCACCTCTACATCTGACTTGCCGTTAGCATAGTAGAAGTGAGTTGAGTTCATATCCCAGTTCTCATTGCTGTCACCGTTAGGGAACGCATAGCCGTTATCCTCGATAGCTGACTGAGTTCTTGAGGTAACAACGGTTCTTGTACCTTTTACATCACCAATGCTGCCGCCGTTGAAATATTCATTGTAAGACTTAGCTATACAAGTGGTATTTCTTGACTTGTAGTAATTCTTACAGCTGTCATAGTAGTTAGCCTCAAGGAAGGCTGAGTTAGAACCACGACAGTCAACAGTAACTGAACCTGCATTCTGGAAGTAGCTGTTGTAAATATGCATTACACCGTTTGCGGCAAGAGGCTGTCTTGATTCAACATTCTTATACCAGTTATGGTGGAAGGTAATATAGTTCTGGTCATCACTTGTACCACCGCCAATCAGGTTTGTTTTATGACAATCCTGATAGTAGTTATAGCTGTTTGTGTAGTAATAGCCTCTCTTAAAGTCGCAAGAGCCGTCACCCTCTGATTTATCACTTTCAGTAGGGTTTTTGCAGTAGCCCGGGTAGAAGTTGTTGTTATGTACCCAGATTCTCTGAATGTTAGGGTTAGAATCATGACCCTGGAATGCCAAACCGTCCTCAGGATAGTTCTGGAAGGTAAGGTTTCTTACCTCAAAGTTTTTATCTCTCTCCATTGTAGCTGTTGAGCTCTTTGAGAATGTAAAGCCCCAGCCGTCAATAACTGCATCGGGACCGATACCCTCAAGGGTAATATTTCTTGCATCCTTTGTAATTGCAAGAAAACCGTTATCACTTGTAGAACCACCTAAAGCAGTATCCTTGGCACCGTAAGGTGTAAGGTTCTCCGGTGGATTTACAGTACCGATAAATCTGATAATAAGAGGATGATCATCGTCTACTGTAACCTGCTTAATAAAGTTGTAGTTGTTATTTAAAATATCACCGATACCTGCGGTATCTCTTGTCCAGCTTGTACCTGCTGTGTTGGTGTAGTTTATTGTCTGATTGCCGTAACCGGGGATAGTAACGCTGTTTTTATTGCTGTCTGTTACATAAATAATAAGTGCATTATCCTTTGGTGTACCGTCATCCTTATAAGCACCTACACCCTCTGTATAGTTAAAGTGAGCATAGCCTGAACGGTCATGTGCATAAACCTCGATACCTGTCTTAGTGTATACGGTACCGTTTGAGGCTGTAACCTCCAAATCATAGGTACCTGCTGCAAGACCGGGGATGTCAACTCGACCTACGCCGCTTGACCATGTTCTTACCAGGTAAGTTAAGTCATCACCTGAAAGGTATGTATAGCTTGAATCACTGCTTAATTTGTAGCCTACCCTAACAGCCGAGCTGTCAGGGTCAGAGTCAGACCACTGAGCATAAAGGGTTTCATACCAACCGCCCACTGTGCTGAAGTCTGCCGCCTGTACTGTTGTAACAGGTGCAAACACTGCTGTTGACAAAAGCATTACAGTGGCTAAAGCACCGCTTAATACTCTTGAAAAACTTTTTTTCACAATTATTCCTCCTCCATATTATTAAGTGAGATAAATTACAGTGAGCTTGTTATGCCCAATACATATCTTGAAATAACATATGCATCAGCTACTGTTACCTTACCGTCACCTGTTACGTCAGCTGATAAATCAACTGTTGTATTTTTACCTGCTGAATAAGCAAGTATGTAAGTTACATCTGATGCATTAACAGAACCACTGCCGTCGGCATCGCCCTTTATCTCTTCCTGAGAGCCGCCGCCGTAGCTTACTGTTATGCTGATAATCTGTGCTGTTGTACCACCTGTCTGGGTAGCTGTTATTGTATACTCACCTGCACTTAAGTTTGTTAATGCAAGGTCTGCTGTTGTTGCCGTTGCACCGCCTGCAAGAGTTGTACCCGTTTGACCTGCACAAGAGATTGAAGCTGACTTAGCCGGATCACTTGAACCGCACTTATAGGTAATAGTAACATTAGCGTTATCGCTTACCTTAAATACTACGGAACCGCTTTCGTTAATCTTAACAGCTGTTCCGTCTGTAACAGAGTTACCTGTAACAGTAAACTTAGATGTATCTGTTGCAATTGTAGCTGCTGTATAGGTACCTGCCGTAAGAGCTGAAATGTCACCGCTTGGTGCCTGTGTTGTTGTTTCTGTTGAGCTTTCCCGTGTAGTTGACTCGGTGGTTGACACCGTTGTAGTCTGTGTAGTTGCCTCCGTTGTACTCTGTGTAGTTGCCTCAGTTGAAGTTTCCACAGTACCTGTAGCAATAAGCGTCATACCCGAAATTGTGCTGTTGCTGTCAGAAACACCCTTTAATGTATAAGTACCTGCAGGAAGTACATTGTAGGTAGTAGCGTCATCAAAGGTATAGGTTTCAGAGCCGTTTGTCATTACAACTCCGGGACCCGATACATACTCTATATCCACCTTTGTTTCTCCTGCAAGTTTAATTGTTGTTGCATTGTCGCTTCTAAGCTTGGCATTGCTTGTTTCTACACTTCTGAAGTTGAAAACAATGTTGCCGTAGGTTGCTCCGTTTTCGGTTACATTAAAATCACCGCTTGAAGCACTCTTTCCGAACTTATATATACCCATTGAAGCAGCACCGCTTGGGTCAACTGTTGTTGTTTCTGTATCTTCCTCAGTTGTAGCCTCTGTGGACTGCTCTGTATTTTTAGTTGTAGACTCATCTGTACCCTCTGTTGTAGCCTCTGTTGACTCCTCGCCGGATGAGGTTGTTGTTTCAACAGGAACAAAGGAACCGTCTACAGAACCGCCTATAGAGGATATTGCAAAGTTACTGCTTACGCTGTCATTGCAGTAGTTTGTAAGAGCAGTTCTTAAGGTTGTGTTAATAGCATAGTCTGTATCATCAGTTGCATCACTAAATGCAAAGCCTGAAGCTGCCGCAAAGTCGCCGCCACCTGTTCTGCCTGCGTAGGTTTCTACAGTAGACTTAGCCGCTGCAGGCTCCTCAGGAGTAATGCTGTTTAAGATGTAGCTGTCAACATTTGAGTTATCAAAGGTTTTGCTGCCTACAAGAGCCTTAACACTTGAAGGAACCTGCTCGCTTCTTGAAGAAGCAAGGTATGCATCAAACTGTGTAGCAGCACCGTTTGAGCTTGTATCACTTGCGTTGTAGTAAACAGGCTCTGTGCCACCGGTAAGCTCATTTGAGTCAGCTCCCTCAATGTAATTGTTGTAAGCCTTGATGATACCGCCATTCTCACCTGAGAATGTACCGTCACCTGAGAAATCGGCAACGCCGGTCTTTTCATTCTCCATAATATCTGAACCCTGGAGAGATGAAAGCATTGGGTGCTTACAATTTCTGAAGTAATTACCCTCAACAAATGCTGAGGAATCCATAGCAGCACCTACACCGTACTTAGCGTTGCCGTCATAGTAGTTATTGTAAATATGTACGAACATTGTTCTTATACGTGGGTGACGTGAATCTGAGTGGTCAAACCAGTTGTGGTGATATGTAATGTAGTTATCGCCTGTTTCACTCTTCATACCGCAAAGTGAACATTTTCCCGAATCCCAATAGTGATTGTATGAGAAAGTAATGTACTGAGAATCACCCTTTAAGTCTGATGAACCGTCGCCCTTAGCCTTATCGCCTGAGCCCTGCACGCCGTAGAAGAATTCACAGTTGTGAAGCCATATGTTGCAGTTGTCGGTATCAAGTGAAATACCGTCATCAGCAAAGTCATGGATTGCAAGGTTTCTGATTTCAACATTGCCTGCATTTCTTACAAGAAAACCAAAGTTTGTTGTAGCATCGGGACCGATACCCTCAATGGTAATCTGTGAGTTTGTGTAAGCAGAGCTTGGCTTAATCTGAATATATCCGGAGCTGTTAAGCTGACTGCCGGAGTAATCTATCTTACCTACAATTCTTACAATAAGGGGTGTTGATGTACGCTTATTTCTACCCTCAAGAATAGTTGAAAGACCTGTTGTGCCTGTTGAGTCTGTTATGCTGTCAATATCTGAAGCACTTGTTATGTAGAGGATTTCAGCTCCGTCCTTGGGAGTACCGTCACCCTTGTAACCACCGCACTGAAGGGGATCTGAGCTGTCGTAGGTGGTTGAGCTTGGGTGGAAGGTGTAACCTGCTCTGTCATGAGCCTTAACTGTTACACTTGCTGTTTCGCTTGCTACAACCGAACCGCTGCTTGAGTAAGCTGAAACAGTAATTGTGTAGTTACCTGCGGCAATACCTACAATATCTGCTCTCCAGTGTCCGTCCTTGTACTGTCTGATAAGCTCGTTATCAATAGTACCTGATGCAGTGCCTGAGTAAGATACCTTGTAGTAGGATACTCCCGATGTGCTTGATGGGTTCCATTCAACCCAAGCACTTTCCAGCCATCCGGATGACTCCGTAATACCGACCTGAGATGCAGCCTGAACCGTCAATGGTGCAAGATAGCCAAAGTCAGCAACGGGTACAGATGTAAACATCATTGTAGCCGCCATAGCCGCACATGCGAGTTTACGAAAAACTCTTTTCATTTTTTTGCCTCCTTAATATAAAATATAACCCCTTGGTTTATACGGCCTTATCTCCCCGCCGCATATATACCGTACACCTGTGCTTTGCACCTGTGTATTCTACATAAGGATAATTATATCCCTACATATTTTAAGGTTGTTATGTCAGGCCATCTTTTGCCCCAAACAGCCTAACTCCCAACCTTTACCTTATACCTAGTTTAGTACTTTTCCAAAATTTAGTCAACAAAAATAAAACTTTATTGTAAAATTTCGTGATAATATCCAAATAAATCGACCAAAACTTAATACAATTCAACAATACATATTTTTTTGCCCTTGTAAGCTGTACGCACCACTTTTGCAAACTGCATAAAAAAGGGCTGTCCTTATAGCGGACAGCCTATTCAAATGAGGTTTTATATAGGATGTTTGCAAGTTTTAAAACCGTATTTCTGACCTCCTCCTCAGTGTTAGTCTGGGCTCCCAATTCGATTAGCAGACTGTTGGGCTTAAAATGTAAGGAGTATCTGTAAGCATTAAGGTAGATCTTTCTTGTCAGTCCCGGGTATAGGCTGTTAGCACACATTTGAGCCTTTAAGCTGAGGGCCAGATTATTTTCCACATAAGGGTTGCTTAATCCCTCTGTAGGCTGCAGCTCTCCGTTACTGTTTACCTTTTGGCAAAGCCCGTTAAAAAACATTAGCTTTGCACAGTTTTCCCCGTCCACCTTGCTTACAAGACGTACATTTTCTCCTACTCCGTCACGGTGCAGGTCAATAACCATTTCAATGGAAGGGTTTTCCTCCAGTATTTCCTTTATTCGAGGCTCCATACGCTCATATGCACCTAAAATTTGCAGCTTACCGTCTACCGTATCAAATCGTTCGGTAACATGCAGGCATTTTATACCGTATTCATTTTCTAAGGTTTCCTTTAAAAGCTCTCCTGCTCCTATTACACCCTGCCCCTCCTTGCTGTCAGAGTACATTTCATGACCGTGGGTATGGAATATAAGCACCTTTGGCTTAAAAAGGCTTTTATCTATATGTACATCTGTTGCCATCAGCTTATCAATATTAAACATTGAGGAGGTCATAGCGGTCTTTTTATCTACTGCATAGTATTTGTTTCTAAGTGTGCCTAAGTCACGCAAGGCATTTATATCAGTAGCTTTAGCAGGCGCAGTCTGCCTTTTTTCCAGGCTGACCTCAGCAAACTCATAAAACCTTGCATAGGCAGGTACGGTTTCCCTAAGATATTCAGACCGCCTGTTCAAAAATATAACCGTACTTAAAATAATGACCAAAATCAGCATACCCTTAAAGGGATTTTTACGCCTTTGACCCTTTGCTCTATGTTTTCGCCTTTTTACCGCCAAGATTTTCACCTGTTTCTACCTATTATAATGTATAATTTATAATATTATAATTATTCTTTAAATTATATGCTTCCTTAACAAATTTATACTAAGCAAAAACACCGCCTGTGTCAAGACGGTGTTATTACTTCTTAAATATAAATAAATATTCATGTGCTATTAACAGAAAATTATATTTTACACTATTAGTTTTCCAATAACCCGTTGCTCTGCAATTGTGTTGTTCCTTAATTACAAGTTCCTTCAGCTTAAATCCCGCATTTTCAAATATATTCATAACCTGAAATGACATAGGTATCATACAACCCTTTTGCCTTGTATCACCCATTAATACAGCACAAAACTTGTTATTTTTCAAAACTCTGTAGCTTTCATTTGCCACCTTTTCCATTTCTGCTAAGAAGTCCTTTGTTTTTAGAAGAGATAAATCCCCAATTGCACCTTCACTGTATTTTATAATATTTGCATATGGTGGATGAGTACATATCAAATCAATAGTATCATCCGGTATAAAATCCAAGTTTCTTGCATCCCCCTTATGTATGTACACCTTGCCGTTCGCTCCTTCATGCTCAAATCTTATTTTTTGCCTACAGCGTTCAATTGCCGTATCATTAATATCCACACCTATTATATTACGGTTAAGCAATTTTGCCTCTACCAAAGTAGTTCCTCCGCCTACGAATTGATCAAGCACCAAGTCTCCCTCCTTGGAATAGCGAAGCATTATATTTCTGGGAATATAAGGTGACCAGTTTCCTCTCCACTTTGCATCATGGGTTGCCCAATCTCCTCTTTTGGGAAAGGACCAATGGGTTGTCATTTCAAGTTCAAAATCATCAGGCTCCCATTTTTTTATTTTACCTTTAGCCATTTTACTTAAAAACCCTTTCTATAACACCATTCTCCAAATCCTGAATATTAAATATAGTATCCATAATATCAAAGGTTTCTTCTAAATTGTGTCTGGCATCAATCCATCCCCTGCCATCAGTAAACCAAACAAAGGTTACTCCATTTACAGTATTTATTTCCTGTGCAAGCTGTTTATAGCTTCGTGCAGTTTCATTTAATTTAGAACCACCGCCGGTGTAAAAGTTTGTTTCAACAACATAAATCTGTTCTTTAGGCTTAATTACAAAATCAAAGCGTTTCTCGGCTTTCCCTTTATTTGAAATAGCTGATAAATCAATATTCCATTTATTAGTTATTTCACTTATACACATTTCCTTGAAATATGTACTGCCCTTTTTAAATCCTGCTTTTGTTATAAATCCCTCAACCAGATTTTCCATTAAATGACCCCCTCTGTTTTTCCGTCCATTAGAGTCAAGTCCTGTTTCAACACCTATAGCGTAATCCACCAAGTTGTTTATTATTCGATTCGATATTAAATCAAACAAACCGGTTTTATTCATAAAAACTTTATACTGTTCCATAGATAGATTTGGCTTATTAAAATTGTATGTAAAAGCACCGTCTTTATCAATTGCATATATTTCCCTTGCTCTTACAGCTAAAAGCAAGGGAATACATTTTAAAACCTCCGGATATTTTTCTAGTAAAAGCTCAAAGTCCTTTTCAATATTTTTTGAACCAACCAAAGAATTTAAAATATTAAGCTCTACTTTAATTCTATCCACATTTTTATATACTTTTTCAAAATTAACATAATAATCATAATCTGCAATACTATTGCGAAAGCCTGACAACCATAAATTAAAATCCCTTTTCATTTCAATATCCCCTTAAAAATTTGATATAATAAGCTCCCCTATCTTACTGCGAGCTGTACCCTTACAGTTAATCATACGTGAAGCTTCTACTCTTTTAATCTTGTAATTTTTATAAAGTGTTTCAAAAAAATTATCCTCTTGATCGTAATTTTTAGGATCAGAATTGCTTACGACAATTTTTGCCCCTCGCTTGTCCATTAAATCAACAAATCCCGCCAATTTTATCTGTTCCTCATCGTTAAAGCAATTTTCAGTATAAGCTGTAAAGCTTGATGTATCAGTAATCGGTCTGTATGGGGGATCGCAATAAACAAATGTATTGCAATCTATAAAATCACTTGCTGTTTCATAACTACCATGCACAATATCTACTTTTCTTAATTTCTCAGAAACGGCAAGCAGATTAACCTCATCACAAATCAAAGGCTTTTTGTATGATCCAATAGGTACATTAAACAAACCCTTTTTATTAACTCTGTAAAGTCCGTTAAAACACGTTTTATTTAGAAAAATCATTAAAGCCGCTTTCTCAGCATTACCAATTTCATTTACCTTTAGCTTTAGACTGTTAAACCTCTCTCTTTTTGCCAGATAGTATTTTCTTCTGCATTCTTCCCCCATAACAATATACGTATTTTGCATTTCCGTAAGTTGATTAATCAGCTCATCTACGTTGTTTTTTACCACCTCATAGGCATTAATCAGCTCTTTATTAATATCACTTATGTAAATTTCCTTTAAATCGTATTTATCTAAAATATCAAAAAGTACGGCACCTCCGCCTACAAACGGCTCTGCATATTTTGTTACACCTGTAGAAAAGGGATAATACTCTGCAATTTCCTTTATAAGCTGACTCTTACCCCCTGCCCATTTAAGAAATGGTTTTATGGTTTTTGTATCTACATTTCTATTAATATATCTTGTACTGCGAGCATCATCAGGCTTTTGAGCTGTTTCCGGTATTATCCACATATTACCAACCATTTGTGCATTTTTTATTCTGTTTTCTGCACATAAAACAGCCACTCGACGTTGAGAAATTCCCCATTTTTCTGCTATCTCTCTTGCTGAAATATAATTCATAGCCATCTTCCACACTTTCCAAACTTATAATATATTATTATATTCTAAATCTCGAATAATAGCAATATCATTTTGTAAAATAAAAGACGGCACAAACATTTGTACCGTCAAACTTCATTATATTATTTGCTTATTCCGTAAACTCGCCGAACTTTCTGAACCTGTCGTAGCGTTCGTTTAGAAGCTCCTCTGTAGATTTTTGCATAAGAGCAGGGATTTCAAGCTCCAGCTTGCTCTTTAAAAGGTTTGCGGTAAAGCCGAAGTCATTTTGACAGCCACCGTCAACCTCCTTAATTATCTTTTCTATAACGCCAAGCTCTAAAAGGTCCTCAGCGGTAATCTTCATAAGGTCAGCCGCCTCTTTAGCTCTTTTAGCATCTTTCCAGAGTATACTTGCAAAGCCCTCGGGGCTTAAAACTGCGTAAACAGAGTTTTCAAGCATCCACACTCTGTCGGTAACTGCAAGTGCAAGAGCACCGCCGCTACCGCCCTCACCTATAATAATGGAGATTGTAGGCACCTTTAATACCGCCATTTCCATAAGGTTCTTTGCAATAGCCTCGCCCTGACCTCTTTCCTCAGCACCGATACCGCAGTAAGCACCGCTGGTGTTGATAAAGTTAATAATAGGGCGATTAAACTTTTCAGCCTGCTTCATAAGGCGGAGTGCCTTTCTGTAGCCCTCAGGATGAGGCTGACCGAAGTTGCAGGCAATGTTCTCCTCCATATTTTTACCCTTTTGTATACCGATAACGGTTACGGGTATATTGTCAAGGAAAGCAAGACCGCCGATAATGGCATTATCGTCCTTAAAGCCTCTGTCGCCGTGAAGCTCAATAAAGCCCTCAAAAATATGCTCTATATAGTCCTTAGCAGTAGGTCTTGACACCTTACGTGCAATTTTTACCTTGTCATATGCAGGCATCATTCCTCACCGCCCTTTCCTGAATGAATTTTAAGTATATCCCTGATAGTATAAGGCAGTGCCTCTCTGTCTACTATCTTATCCACAAAGCCATGCTCCTGTAAGAATTCCGCCTTTTGGAATTCGTCAGGGAGCTTCTGCTTAATAGTCTGCTCAATAACACGTCTGCCTGCAAAGCCGATAAGTGCCTTAGGCTCGGATAAAATAATATCACCCAGCATAGCAAAGCTTGCAGTTACACCGCCTGTGGTAGGGTCTGTAAGTACGGTAAGGTATAAAAGACCTGCCTCTGAATGTCTTGCAACAGCGGCAGATACCTTAGCCATCTGCATAAGGGAAACAATACCCTCCTGCATTCTTGCACCGCCCGAGCAGGTGAACAGCACTACAGGGAGCTTATGCTCAATAGCATACTCAAAAGCTCTTGTTATCTTTTCACCTACAACAGAGCCCATAGAACCCATCATAAAGCCACTGTCCATTACACCTAAAACGGCAGGGAAGCCGCCTATTGTACACTCACCTGTAATAACAGCGTCCTTTAAGCCTGTCTTTTCCTGCAGACCTGCAATTTTTTCCTCATAACCGGGATAGTTAAGAGGATTTTTAGCCTGCATATTTCCGTCAAGCTCCTTAAAGCTGTCCTTATCTGCAATCTGTCTTATTCTTTCCTTACAGTTAAGCCTGTAATATCTTGCACACTTAGGGCAGATTTTTAGCTTGCCAAGCTCCTTTTTATCATAGATACTGCCACAGTCAGGGCATTTTACGTGACCCTGAGGTATTTCCTCCTCCTTTTTAGGCTGAGGCTCAGGCTCGACTTCCTTTTTAGAAAAAAGATTACCTAAAAAATTGCCTGTTTCCTTTTTATCGTTATTTCCGTCAAGAGAAACATATTTCTTTTTAAATAAATCCATTATATCCTCTCCTTAACCTAACATAAAGGTAAGCTCTGCTTCCGCAACCTTTTTATCTCCCACATAGGCAACACCCTTGCCGATACCTGCAATTTTTTTAAGCTTGATAATTTCAACCTCAAGCCTTAAGGTGTCGCCGGGTACAACCTTTTGTCTGAACTTAGCCTTGTCAATACCGCCGAAATAAGCAGTTTTGCCCTTATATTCCTCCATAGAGAGAATGGCAACTGCACCTGCCTGTGCCATAGCCTCAATAATAAGCACACCGGGCATAACAGGCTCCTGTGGAAAATGTCCGTTAAAAAACTCCTCATTTGCAGTAAGGTTTTTATAGGCAACAATTTTTTGACCCTCTACAAGCTCCTCTACTCTGTCAATTAAAAGAAAGGGATACCTGTGAGGAATAATTGCCTTTATATCATTAATGTAAAGCATTTATCAGTCCTCCCATTTTTTAAAGCAGATAACCGCATTATGTCCGCCAAAGCCAAGGGTATTTGAAAGAGCGTACTTAACCTCTCTCTCAATACCTGTGTTTACCGTATAGTTTAAGTCGCACTCCTCATCAGGCACCTGATAGCCGATTGTAGGAGGAATAAAGCTGTTTTCCATAGCAAGAATACAGGCAATAGCCTCAACTGCACCTGTTGCACCTAAAAGGTGACCTGTCATTGACTTAGTTGAGCTGATGTTAATGCCCTTTGCAATTTCCTCACCAAAGGCAAGCTTAATAGCCGCCGTTTCGTTAGCATCGTTTACGGCTGTGCTTGTACCGTGAGCATTAATATAGTCAACGTCCTTTTTATCTACATTGCCCTCTTCCATAGCCATTACCATAGCTCTTGCAGGACCCTCTACGGTAGGTGCTGTAATGTGGTGTGCATCACAGGTTGAGCCGTAGCCCACTACCTCGGCAAGGATTTTTGCACCTCTTGCCTCAGCACTTTCAAGGCTCTCCATAAATAATACACCTGAACCCTCACCCATTACAAAGCCGCCTCTTTCCTTATCAAAAGGAGTTGAGGCTCTCTTTGGGTCTTCACTTGTAGAAAGTGCCTTTAAAGCCGCAAAGCCGCCTATACCAAGCTCGCAAACCGACGCCTCCGCACCGCCTGCCAGGATATAGTCGCTGTAGCCGTGCTTAATGTTTCTGTAAGCCTCGCCGATACAGTTTGTAGATGTAGCACAAGCGGTTACCACGTCAATACAAGTACCCTGTGCATTATATCTTATAGCAACATTGCCTGCCGCCATATTACCGATAGCCATAGGAATAAACATAGGTCCTATTCTACCTACGCCCTTGTCGTGCATTTTGATAGCCTGCTCCTCAATGGTACAAAGACCGCCGATACCGCTGCCTATCATAACACCAAAGCGTGTATGGTCAATTTTATCTAAATCAATACCGCTTGACTTAACAGCCTCATCAGCGGCAACCATAGCGTATACACTGTATTTGTCCATACGCTTAACCTCTTTTTTATCAACTACTGCAGTTGGGTCAAAGTCCTTAAGCTCACCTGCTACCTTTGCCTTACACTCGGTTGCATCAAATGCCTTAATAAGGTCAATACCGCATTTACCGTTTTTAAGACCCTCCCAGTATTCATTAATGTTATTGCCTATAGGTGTTACGGCACCCATACCTGTTATAACAACACGTCTTTCCATTACTTAGACAAACCTCCTAATCACATTACCATACCGCCGTCAACGGTAATAACCTGACCTGTAATATATTTAGCCTTTGCAAGAAATACTGCCGTTTCTGCAATTTCCTCAGGCTTACCCATTCTCTTAAGGGGTATGTTGGCAAGTATGCCCTCTTTTACTTTGTCGCTTAAAACAGCTGTCATATCTGTTTCAATAAAGCCGGGAGCTATGGCATTACAGGTAATGCCTCTTGCGGCAAGCTCCTTTGCGGTACTTTTTGTAATGCCTATAATGCCCGCCTTAGCCGCCGCATAGTTAGCCTGACCTGCATTGCCTATAAGACCGATTACACTGCTCATATTTATAATTGTACCGCTTTTTTGCTTAAGCATAACCTTGCTTGCATGCTTTACCATATTAAAGCAGCCCTTAAGGTTAGTATCTATAACTGCGTCAAAGTCCTCCTCGCTCATACGCATAAGGAGAGTATCCCTTGTGATACCTGCGTTGTTGACTACTACATCAACACTGCCAAAGGCCTCCTTAGCCGCCTCAACAAGCTTTTCTGACTCCTCAAAGCTGCTTACATCAGCCTGAACGGCAAGGCATCTTACGCCCTCAGCCTCAATAGCCTTAACGGTATCGTCGGGAGCTGTGGAGCGATAGTTTACAACTACGTTTGCCCCCTCCTTAGCAAAGGCAAGGGCAACAGCCTTACCTATACCCTTAGCTCCGCCTGTTACTATAACGGTTTTATCTTTAAGCATAATTATAATCCCAGCCCTTCACAAATTTTATCAAGAGTTTTAATATCCTCTACGTTATATACGACAACCTCCTTGCTTACCTTTTTAACAAAGGAGGCAAGGGTTTTGCCCGGTCCCAACTCCACAAAGGTATCAACTCCAAGGTCAATAAGCTTTCTTACAGATTGTTCCCACTTTACAGGGTTCATAACCTGCTTTGTAAGTATATCAATTACCTGATTTTTATCCTCTATTACCTCAGCAGTAAGGTTAGTAATAACAGGCACATTAAAGTCCTTAATATTAATTGATTTAAGCTCCTCATTAAGCTTATCTGAGGCAGGCTTTAAAAGTGAGGTATGGAAGGGACCGCTTACGTTAAGCATAACCGCACGTTTAGCACCAAGCTCTGTAACTATTTCCGCCGCCTTTTCCACAGCCGCCTTATCACCTGCCATTACAATCTGACCGGGGCAGTTGTAGTTAGCTATCATACATCTGCCTGTTTCCTTAACACTGTCACATGCCTGCTGAATTTTCTCTGCCTCAAGGTTAAGAACGGCACACATGGCACCCTCACCTGCAGGCACAGCCTCTGTCATATAGCGACCTCTTTTTCTTACAAGGCAAACCGCCTCCTCAAAGTCCATTACACCTGCCTCAACAAGGGCAGAATATTCGCCTAAGCTAAGACCTGCCGCATAGTCGCACTTTAAGCCTTTTTCCTTCATAAGAGCCGAAACCGCCGTACTCATGGTTAAAAGTGCAGGCTGTGTATACTCTGTCTGATTAAGTCTTTCGTCCTCACCAAAGCAGATTTGGCTTATACTAAAGCCAAGTGCCTTATCCGCCTTATCAAAAACCTCTTTTACACAATCAAAGCTGTCGTAAAGCTCCTTGCCCATACCGGCATACTGTGAACCCTGACCGCTGAAAATAAATGCTGTTTTCATATAATCTCCTTATTCAATACCGCCTGTAAGTGCATTAAAGCCCTGCATAATATCCTCAAGGATTTCCTTACAGCTTTCTTCCTTCTTAACCATACCTGCAATCTGACCACTCATAACAGAGCCATGGTCTACATCGCCCTCCTTAACGGACTTATGGAGAGCCCCTCTGCCTAACATGTCAAAACGCTCAAGGTCGGGAGTTTCCTTGCCCATTTCCTCCTTTTCGGCTGAAAGGAAGCTGTTAGCAAGCTGATTTTTAAGAACTCTTACAGGGTGACCTGTAATATTGCCTGTTACAACTGTATCCAAATCCTTAGCCTTAAGGATTTTGTTTTTATAATTCTGATGCACGGTACACTCGTTAGCCACAAGAAAGCGTGTACCAATCTGTACACCCTCTGCACCAAGCATAAAGCCTGCCGCCATACCTCTGCCGTCTGCAATACCACCTGCTGCAAGTACGGGGATTGATACTGCGTCAACTACCTGAGGAACAAGTGCCATGGTTGTAAGCTTACCGATGTGACCGCCGCTTTCCATACCCTCGGCAATAACAGCGTCACAGCCGATTTTTTCCATCTTTTTAGCGTGTGCTACGCTGGGTACAACGGGAATAAGGCTGATACCGTTTGCCTTAAACTTTTCCATATACTTAGCAGGGTTACCTGCACCTGTGGTAAGGACCTTAATGCCCTCCTCACAGACCATATCCACAATTTCCTCTACAAAAGGAGATAAGAGCATAATGTTTACACCAAAGGGCTTATCTGTCAGCTCTCTGCACTTTCTTATTTCCTCACGTACAACATCGGCAGGTGCATTGCCTGCCGCAATAATACCTAAACCGCCTGCCTCTGATACGGCAGCAGCAAGGCTTGCATCTGCAATCCATGCCATAGCCCCCTGGAATATAGGGTACTTAATACCCAGCATTTCACATAATCTGGTTTTCATCATTTCACCAATTACCTTTCTGAAACATAGTTATTTTAATTATATACGTAAAATAATTTACTTTGTCTTTATCCTTGTATTATAACACAGCTTTAATTAAATTTCAATAAGGGCACTGCCCCAGGTCAGACCGCCGCCGAAGCCCGTGATAATCACCTTTTGTCCCTTTTTCAAAAGCCCCTCATTGCTCATCTGAGCAAGGGCAATAGGCACTGATGCGGCGGATGTATTGCCGTACTGAGCTATATTCATATAAAACTTTTCCATAGGTATATTAAGCTTTTTAGCCACTACCTCAACAATACGGAAATTAGCCTGATGAGGTACTATCCAATCAATATCCTCAGAGGTAAGCCCCGTTTTTTCAAGCAGAAGATTAACGCTTGCAGGCACCTTACGGGTTGCAAAGTTAAATATGGTACGTCCGTCCATTGCAAGATAAGGGCTGTCATCCTCAGGCTGAGAGGTAAAAGCATTTCTCACCTTGGTTTCACCCCCTGTAAGCTGCAAGCCTAAGCTTCCGTCAGAGTGCATATCCTCGGCAATATAGCAGTTACGCTCTCCTGCGGACATAATAACACCTCCTGCACCGTCCCCAAAAAGGACACAGGTTGACCTGTCCTCCCAGTTTACTATTTTTGAAAGAGTTTCCGCACCTATGACCATAGCCTTTTTACACATACCCGACTTTATGTACTTGTCGGCTATGCTTGCTGCAAACACAAAGCCTGAACAAGCCGCACTTATATCAAAGGCAAAGGCATTTACCGCACCTATTGCGTCCTGTACAAGGCAGGCAGTGTTAGGTGTTGCAAAATCAGGTGTAATGGTAGCCACAATAATTAAATCAATCTCCTCAGGTGAAAGAGAGCTTTTTTCAAGCAGACCCTTAGCCGTGCCTATGCAAAGCTCGGAGGTATTTTCCCCGACAGATATGCGTCTTTCACGTATGCCCGTACGGGTAGAAATCCACTCATCGCTTGTTTCCACAAGCTTAGAAAGGTCATCATTAGTAACCACCCTTTGAGGCACAAAGCTCTCAAAGGCAATAAATTCCGTATTAAACATTATAAACTCCTTAAACAACTATCAGTCGGCAGACGATAGCTTTTTATTGTTTTCCGTAAAAAATTTGCTAAGCTTAGCAAGAGAGGCTTTAAAAATTTCCGCCTCGTTTTCCGTCAGCTCCAGAACAGCAGACTTAACCATTTCCCTGTGAAACTTGCTGTGAGCCTTAATAAGCTCATGGCCCTTGGGGGTAAGGGTGAGAATAACCCTACGCTTATCCTCTGCAGACCTTGAGCGTGTAACATAGCCTTTTTTTGCAAGGTTGTTTACGCTGACTGTCAGAGTGCCTACGGTGATACCCAGCTTGGAAGCAACTACGGACATGGCTTTGTCACCGTAAAGGTCAATAGCCTCAACGGTATGTGCCTCGGTGGTTGTAATATCCTCAAAGCCGTAGGAACGGAGAGCATTCTGCTCCACCTTGACAATATCGTTAAAGACCTCAATAAACAGACTGTTTACGGTGTCAATGGTTGTTTTGTTATTTGTATTTTCAGCCTTACTCATAAATCCTCCTTTGAGAAAAATGGGCATAGTATGCCCTATTGCAAAGCTTTGATATTCAAAGTATATAGGATTTTGCCTAAATTGTCAAGCATACAATAAAAAAGGGGTGCGGATAAACTAATCCACACCACCCTTAAATATATTATTTTACTCTTAGTTACGGCAATAATATTATCTAAAAAGGTAATTTAAGCAAAATGACCGAAAACACTTACATATTATGTTTTTTTAAAAACAAAGTTACTGTCAAGAGACTTTTGCAGAATATATGCCGCATCAGCAGCAGAAATAACGTTATCACCGTTTACATCCATATAGTCAGTATAGTTACTTGCATAACGCTGAATTTTGGGTATATAATCTCCGTTTAAGCTCTTTTCAAGATTTATTGCCGCATCGTTTGCCGTAAGAACTCCGTTAAGATCCGCATCTCCTGCAATAAAGGCTGCTTGGTATACCATAATATCTCCACCCACTCCGTAATGCTCCGGTGTAATTTCAACATTAGAGTAGTTGTAAATTACAGCACCCGGTGCTAAGTCTGCAAAGGCAAGGGCACCTATACTTGTAACCGTATCGGGAATAATAAGCTCACTTAAGGAACTACAGCCCTTAAAGGCATTGCTGCCTATAAAGGTTATACCCGTTGAAAGCTCTGCATTATTTAAAGCCGTAAAGTCCTTAAAGGCAGAGTTGCCAATTTTTTCTACCCGGAAGCTTATTTCCACTTTAGTAATCTCATCTTTGTAATCACTCCAAGGAGAATTTTGAGTATCATAGTCTGACATTACTGCATTATCGTTAATAGATAACTTGCCGTCCTCTATTGAATAGTCACTTGTAGTTTCCGTTTCTCCCTCTCCTATGTAAACAATGGTTACACCCTCATTATATAATGAGGCATCATCGGCAACACTGCCCTTATAGCAGTACACCTTTTCCATATTGTCACAATAAGCAAAGGCACCGTAACTTATTGAAGTAACTGCCTTAGGTATGGTTATATTTGTTAAACTGCTGCAATCTTCAAAAACATAACTTCCTATGGTAATTACGGTTTCGGGTATGGTTATAGTAGTTAAGCTACTGCAACCATTAAAGGCATAGTTGTCTATGGCAGTTAAGCCCTCAGGCAGGATTATGCTTGTTAAACTACTGCAGTTTTTAAAAACACCGCCGTTTATTTTAGTTATTCCCTTAGGTATGGTTATATCCGTTAAACCACTACAGCCACTGAAAGCAGAATCTTCTATTGCAGTCAGGCTTGCAGGTAGGTTTATACCTGTTATGCCGCTACATCCCGAAAAGGCTCCATTGCCTATGGAAGTTACACCATTAGGTATGGTTATGCTTGTTAAGTTTTTACAATATCTGAAAGCATATTTACCTATAGAGGTTAAACTCGTAGGCAGAGTTATGCTTGTTAAATTTCCGAAATATTCAAAGGCAGAATCTCCTATACTTGTAACGGCAACCCCCTCGATAGTATCGGGAATAGTAATTTCCGTTACTTCATTGGGAATGGATAAGCCGGTTATTGTACCTGTTGAAGTATCAAAATAAAGTTTTGCCTCCCCGTATTCATATACAACCTCTGTGTCTGCATAGGCATTTACATCAGAAGCAACGACAGTTACATTTTCTGCCGCTGCAGGGCTTACACCATAGCTTGATAAAGCCATTGCAGAAGCCAAAGCGGCACTGATGATTTTTTTTGCGTATTTTTTCATTCAACTCGCCTCCTAAATAATTACAAAATGCACCTCTCCACTTATTCACTTAAGCAAAGCTGCACTTTATATTAATTCCGTCTTTGCAGAATTTTAAATACATTAGTATTTACCAACCTTTTAGTTATTGCAACATATAATAAACAAAGTGTCAAATACTATTAACCAATTTTCGACTTATATATTAAGGAGAATTTACTTGTTTAAACTAAAAACAGAAAACGGCAAAAACAATATAACAGGGGAAAGACTGGCGAAAATTCGCCGTCAGAAGAACATTTCCCAACGGCATTTAGCCCGTATGCTGCAGCTTGCAGGGTATGATGTAGACCACCACTTTGTAAGACGTATTGAAAACGGAGAGAGATTTGTAACCGATATTGAGCTTGTTGCCCTTGCAAAGGTTCTTGACTTACCTATTAACGCCCTTATTGACGAAAATATCTTAATTAAAAATATAAATGACGAAAAGTTAAACACAAATAATCCAAACAATTAAAAAAGGTAAGCTGAAATATAAGTAAATCAGCTTACCTCTTGTTTTTATTACAGCACCTTACCCAAAAACTCCTTCAACCTGTCACTTTCAGGCTGAGAGAAGAATTTATCAGGTGTATTTTCCTCAATCACACGTCCGCTTTCCATAAAGATAACCCGGCTTGCAACCTCTCTTGCAAAGCCCATCTCATGGGTTACCACAACCATAGTCATATTTTCCTTTGCAAGGGAACGCATAACCTCCAAAACCTCCCCCACCATTTCGGGGTCAAGGGCAGAGGTAGGCTCGTCAAAAAGCATTACATCAGGCTCCATACACAAGGCACGTACAATAGCAATACGCTGTTTCTGACCGCCCGAAAGCTGTGATGGATAAGAGGCTGCTCTGTCTGAAAGTCCCACTCTTTCAAGCAGCTCTAACGCCTTTTTCTCCGCCTCTTCCTTTGACTTACCCAAAAGCTTCATAGGTGCAAGAGTAAGGTTTTTCATAATTGTCATATGAGGGAACAGGTTAAACTGCTGGAAAACCATACCCATTTTGCGACGGAGCATATTTATATCAACGGCAGGGTCGGTTATGTCCTGACCCTCAAAGTAGATATGCCCGTCCGTAGGCTCCTCAAGCATATTAAGACACCTTAAAAAGGTGGACTTACCCGAACCCGACGGTCCTATTACAACTACAACCTCGCCTTTATTTATATGCTGTGAAACATTATCAAGTGCCTTTGTTTTGCCAAAGCTTTTTGTTACACCTTCAACCTTTATAATCAAATCATCTCTCACTTACACGTAACCTCCTTTCAAGGACGGATACACCGTGGCTTAAAATAATAACACAGATAAGATAAATAATAGCCGCACCTATAAGAGGCATAAAGGCATCATAGGTCTGAGAACGAATAATATCAGCACCCTTAGTTAAATCCTGTATTGCTATATAGCCTGAAACGGAGGTTTCCTTTAAAAGCACAATAAACTCGTTACCGATAGCAGGCAAAATATTTTTAACCGCCTGTGGCAGAATAATATACCACATGGTACGGATATAGCCAAAGCCCAGGCTTCTGCCTGCCTCAAACTGACCTCTGTCAACGCTCATAATACCGCTGCGTACAATCTCCGCAATATAAGCACCTGAGTTTATACCAAAGGCAAGAACCGCTACCACAAGCTTATTAATATTAACTGAGCCGAAAATAACAAAATAAATAATAAGGAGCTGTAAAAGTGTAGGTGTACCCCTTATTACAGTTAAATAAAGCTTGGCAATAAGGTTAAAAAATGACAGTATATACTGTACAAGCCTTTGCTTAAAGGAGCCGTATTTTTTGGTATGCACCGTATCATAGGTGGAGCGTATAACTGCAGTTATCACCCCCAAAAAAAGACCTAAAAGTATTGCAAAAAAGGTAATTTCAATAGTTGCTATAAAGCCGTCCAGAAGAAATTTATAACGGTCATCTTTAATGAAGTTAAGGATAAATTTTGCCTTAAAATCAGCTAACCATTCATTCACGGCTTTCACTCCCTTCAAAAAAATAAGGTGCGGCGACTATGCTACCGCACCTTTTTAGTTTTTTATTAAGCAGCTGTTGTTTCTTCAGCCTCTGCCTCTGTTTCGCCCTCGGCAGGAGCCTCTTCAATCTCTATTGCATCATCGCCGATGTACTTGTTAAGGATTTCGTCAAGCTTGCCGTTTTCCTCCATTTCAGCAAGTACCTCATTAACAGCGTTAAGTAATTCCTCATTGTCCTTGCTTACTGCAATAGCATATTCCTCTTCTGTTACAGCCTCATCAAGAATTTTGATACCTTCAGCTGTTTCAACAAAGCTCTTAGCAGGCTGATTGTCAATTACAACCGCATCAATCTTGCCCTGTATAAGTGCCTGAACTGCCTCAAAGCCCTTGCTGTAACGCTCAACCGTAACACCCTCTACATTAGCAGGGTCTGATACATAGGTATCGCCTGTTGTACCTAACTGAACACCTATTGTCTTATTAGCAAGGTCTGCTACGCCTGTAATAGGGGAATCATTCTTAACAATAATTACCTGACCTGCACTTACATAAGGATTAGAGAAGTTTACGTTTACAAGCCTGTCCTCCGTAACTGTCATACCTGCAATACCAATATCAGCCTTGCCTGATGTAACCGCAGGGATAATTGAGTCGAAAGCCATATCCTCACAGCTTGCCTCAAGACCTAATTCAGTTGCAATATAGTCAGCAATTTCAGCATCAATACCTGCAACCTCACCGTCAGCACCGTGGTACTCGTAAGGTGGAAACTCTGCATTAGTTGCCCATACAAGCTTGCCCTCAACGGCAGTCTTTAAAGCAGGTGATTCACCCTCTGCAGCTGTTTCGCCCTCTGCAGTAACGGCAGTAGTAACCTCTGTATCCGTAGTTTCTTCAGCTGTGCCGCCGCAGCCTGCCATAGATAATACAAGTAAGCCTGCAACAACAGTAGTTAATGTGTTTTTAAATTTCTTCATTTTAGATTACCTCCTAAAACAATTTATCTTTCAAATCTATATAATTTTAACACAAGCCAAAGAAAAAATAAAGCATTAATTCTTACATAGGTTAATTTTTTTTAAATTAAGGGTAATTTCTTGTAATTTAAGTTAAGTTATGTTATAATTTTCAGCATATTGAAAGGAGCGTTAGTATGGAATGGACAGAGGTTAAAATATATACCACCACAGAGGGAATTGAGCCTGTAAGTGCCGTTTTGCTTGACTGCGGCATAACGGGCATTCAGGTTGAGGACGATAACGAGCTTAAGCAGTACCTTGAAACAAGCTCCCAATTCTGGGACTATGTTGACGAGGAGCTTTTAAACAAAGCCCCTGAGGAAACAAAGCTTATTATCTACGTAAGCGATAATCCCTACGGACAGGAGATGCTTATGCAGGCAAGGGAAGCCCTTAACCGACTTAAGAACACCGACGTGGGTCTTGATTTGGGCAGGCTTGAAATTGAAACCAAGTCCAACTTAAACGATGAGGAATGGCTAAATAAATGGCGGGACTTTTATAAGCCCTTTAAGGTTGGTGAAAGACTGCTTGTTAAGCCTGTTTGGGAAGAGGCTGAAAATACAGAGGGCAGGGTTGTGTTTAACATTAACCCGGGTCACGTTTTCGGTACGGGCTTACATCAGACAACCCAGCTTTGTATGACTCAGCTTGAAAAATATGTAACCAACACAAGCCTTGTAGCCGACTTAGGCTGCGGCAGCGGTATTCTCTCTATTATTTCACTGCTTTTAGGTGCAAAATACGCCTTTGCCGTTGATATTGATGCAAACGCAGTTAAAACCGCCTATGAAAATGCGGATTTAAACGATGTTGACAAAAGCAATTACTACGTTACAAGCGGTAATGTAATAGATGATGAAAAATTGCAGGCTGAAATGGGCTATGAAAAGTACGATATTGTAGTTGCAAATATTATAGCCGATGTAATTTGTGCCATTTCTCCCCTTGTGCCTAAGCTTCTTAAAAAGGACGGCATTTTTATATCCTCAGGCATAATAAGAGAGAGAGTACAGGACGTATACGATGCCTTTGAGGCTAACGGCTTAGAGGTTGTTGAAACCCTTTACAAGGACGAATGGGTAAGTATTACAGGCAAAAGGAAGAATTGAAATGCCGAAATTTTTTGCATATAAGGGACAGATAGAAGATAACAGTTTTATAATTACGGGAGAGGACGCAAACCATATAGCAGCGGTTTTACGCAGTAAAATAGGTGACGAGCTTATTATATGTGACGGCGAGGGTACCGACTACTACTGCAAAATTACCGACCTTGACAAGAAAATGGTAGTTGCAGAGATTAATGAAAGCTATGCAAACCATACAGAGCCAAAAACAAGCATAACCCTTTATCAGGGACTGCCTAAAAGCGACAAAATGGAGCTTATTATACAAAAATGCGTTGAAATAGGCTTAACAAGGATAGTGCCTATTAAAACAGAGTTTGCAGTTGCAAAGGTTGAGGGCAAAGAGGAAAAAAAACGTGAAAGATGGCAGAAAATAGCAGAGTCTGCCGCCAAGCAGTGCGGCAGGGGTAAGATACCCCTTGTTGACAGGGCTATGACCTTTAAAGAAGCAGTTGAGGACAGCAAAAGCCATAAGGGAAGAATTATCCCCTATGAAAACGAAAGCAATTATTCAATAAAGGACTTTGCAAGAGCCTTTAAGGGTGAGAGCATAGCTGTATTTATAGGTCCCGAGGGTGGCTTTTCTCCAAAGGAGATAGAGCTTGCAAGGCAAGAGGGTATAGTAAGCGTAACCCTTGGCAAGCGTATACTGCGTACGGAAACGGCAGGTCTTGTAACAGGCACAATTCTGCTTTATGAGCTGGAGGACTGAAAATGATTTACTTTGATAATGCGTCTACAACTGCCTTGATTGAGCCTGTGTTGGACTTAGTTTATAACAGCCTCAGGAACAGCTATGCAAACCCCTCCTCCCTCCATTCAGAGGGTTTTAAGGTTGAAAAGCTCATAACAAAAGCAAGAGAGCAGGTTGCAAATGCTATGGGTGTAAATTGTGAGGATATATATTTTACCTCAGGGGGTACAGAGGCAAACAACACAGCAGTATTAGGTGTGGCAAGGGCAAGGGCTAAACAGGGTAAAAGCCTTATTACAACAGTAATTGAGCATCCCTCTGTAGCTGACAGCTTTCACCTTTTAGAGGAGGAGGGCTTTAAGGTAACCTATCTTCCCGTAGATGAAAGAGGTCTTGTTTCGCCTGACGACTTAAGAAACGCTATGGATAGTGAAACCACCCTTGTAAGCATAATGTATGTAAATAACGAGGTTGGTTCAATACAGGATATACAGCCCCTTTACAGCATAGTAAAGGAGATTAATCCCTCCTGTATTTTCCATACGGACTGTGTACAGGCATTCGGCAAGCACCCTATACCCAACTACGTAGACTTAATTTCCGTCAGCGGACATAAAATACACGCTCCCAAGGGAGTGGGTGCTTTATACATTAAAAAGGGTACAAGGCTTAAAAACCTACACTTAGGGGGCGGACAGGAAAAGGGCATAAGACCCGGAACGGAAAATACCGCCTCAATTATAGGCTTCGGCTTAGCCGCAGAGCTTTCCGCAAAGACAATGGCTGAAAACGGCGAAAGGGTAAAGGCTGTTAAAAAAGCTCTTTTTGATAACCTTAGCCTTGAGGGGGTTTATGTAAACGGAAGCCTTGAAAATGCCAGCCCCTATATACTTAACCTTAGCTTTAAGGACGTTAAGGGAGAGGTGCTTTTACATGCCCTTGAGAGAGAGGAGATTTTTGTTGCAACAGGCTCTGCCTGCTCCTCTAAGCTAAAGAAAAAGGGTAAAATTGCAGACCTGCTTGTACAGGGCAGAGGGGAAAATAATATCCGCTTAAGCTTCAGTCACCTTAACACCATAGAGGAGGCTCAGAAAACAGCAGAGGCAATAAACAAAATTGTGCCTATGCTAAGACGATTTAAGCCAAGATAGGAGATAATATGAAAAATGTATTACTTGTAAAATACGGCGAAATTGCCACAAGAGGCAACAACCGTTATATAATAGAAAACAGGCTCATTAAAACCCTTATAAATCGTTTGGAGGACTTGGAAACCTACAAGGTTTACAAGGAGCAGGGTCGCTTTGTAATTGTAAACGAGGGCGAGGAGTTTGACTATGACAAGGTTATACCAAGGGTAATTACCACCTTAGGCGTAACGGCTCTGTGTCCCTGTGTGGAGCTTGAGGACCAGAGTATAGAAAATCTTAAAAAAGAGGGCTATAACGAGTTTAAAAGACAATATCCAAACGGCGGTATATCCTTTAAGGTTATAACCAAACGCTCCGACAAAAGATACCCTCTTACGGGAAATGAGGTATCAGCCGCAGTAGGAGGCTGTATTCTCCACAGCGATATTGAAAATTTAAGGGTAGATGTCCACAATCCACAGACGGTTTTGCACATTGAGCTGAGAAATCGTGCCTACATTTACTGTAAATTTATAAAAACCTTCGGTGGCTTGCCCATGGGTACCTCAGGCAAAGCCCTTGTGCTTATGAGCGGTGGTATTGACAGCCCCGTCGCCGCCTTTAACATAGCTAAAAGAGGAGTGGAGATTTCCGCAGTCTACTTTGACTCACCTCCCTACACCTCGGAGCGTGCTAAGCAAAAGGTAATTGACCTTGCCGAAAGGCTAAGTGTGTTTACGGGCGGAGTCAAGCTTTCGGTTATACCCTTTACAGATGTTCAGCTTAAAATTTACGAAAGCGTACCCCCTGAAAAAACCACAATATTCCTGAAAAGGGCTATGCTTAAAGCAGGGGAATACCTTGCCTTGGAGGACAAGGCTCATGCCCTTGTAACAGGTGACAGCATAGGTCAGGTTGCAAGCCAGACAATAGAGGCAATAAACGCTATAGACAGTGCAGTTACACAGTTACCCGTATTACGTCCCCTCTGTGCTATGGACAAGCAGGAGATTGTAGATATTGCCCGTAAAATAGGTACCTTTGATATTTCCATAAGACCTTATGAGGACTGCTGTACCGTCTTTGTGCCAAAGCACCCTGAAACCAAGCCGAAGAAAAGCATAATAGAAAAGATTGAAAAGAACAAGCTTAAGGGCTTGGACGAAATGATAATTAAGGCAGTTGCCGAAAGAGAAATAATTGATTGCTAAATATAAAAACCGCCGACTTTTCAAAAAATCGGCGGTTTTGGTATCAGACCGTAATTTTTTCAATAATGCTCTTTACATCAAGAATATCAACTGCATTATCTTTATTTACATCAGCAAAATAATCAATATAAGCTTCCTTATTAATTTCAGCTATATTTCTTAAAAGCAGGGTTGCATCAACCTTATCAACAGTACCGTCTAAATTAACATCTCCCGGTTGAGGAGGAGCTGAAAAATAGTCATAAATACCCATTTCAACATTTGCACTGCTAATTTCAACTATATTACCATTTTCATCATACCAGTTACCCGAAGCAGAAACAGGTACAGGTATACTGCTGTTATTAAAGTAAGCGGGACCCAGTACAACATAAGCCAGAGAGCTGTTTTCGCTGTCAAACATATTATTATAATAGGTTACGGAAGAGGTATCAAAACCACTTATATCAAGATATTCAAGAGATGTACAGTTACTGAACATACTTCCTATATAGCCCACTCTAGCTGTGTTAAAGTTGCTTAAATCCAGTCTCTTAAGAGAGCTGCAGCCATTAAACATTTCACTCATATTAACGGTTTTTGCTGTGTCAAAGCTACTTAAATCAAGGCTTTTAACAGAACTACAGCCTTTAAACATACCGCCCATACCGGAAACCTTAGCTGTATTGAAGCCACTTACATCAATATCTGTAAGAGAACTACAGCCGCTGAACATATCACCTATATTGGTAGCCGAATCAGTTTTAAGTGCCTTTGTATCAAGGCTTGTAAGAGCCGAGCAACCATAGAATATACTACTCATATTAGCGGCATTGGCAGTGTCAAAGTTACTTATGTCAAGGCTTGTTAATTTACTGCAGTTATAAAACATACGGTAAAAGGTAGTAACCAACTCTGTTTCAAGCTTATTTACATCAACCTCTTCAAGCATATTACAATCGTAAAACATACTTGCCATACTTGTAACCTTAGATGTATCAGGATCACCCAAGGTCAAAGACGTCAAATTCTTACAACCGCCGAGCATATAGCTCATATCAGTAACATTTGAGGTAGAAAAACCGCTTATATCAAGAGCTGTTATATTATTGCAGTTATAAAACATATATTTCATGCTTGTAGCGGCAGTTGTATCAAGCCCTGATAAATCAAAGTCTGTAGCATTTCTCATACCGTAGAACATATATTGGGACGAATTGCCAATCTTAACCGTTCCCTGAACCTTAACTGAGGTTATTTCAGTTCTTTTGCTGTACCAGCCCCATTTACTGCCTGATGTACGCTCTACAGCAGTATCAAAGGTACCCACCGTACCGCTTGCAGGCGAAATGGTAAGCACACCGTTATCGTCAATCACCCATGCCACGCTACCGTCAGTACCGCTTCCTAACTCTGCCCGTACGGCAGAAGCAGCAGCCATTGTCAAAAGCATAGTTAATGCAATAGTGACAACAGCCCTAAAAAATTTTTTTCTGTTCATTTAATTACCCCCTATTGAACAAATAATATTTTATTTAAAAAACACAAAAAAATTATAGCATATTTCTACCCTTAATAAAAGAATAACTTTTAATACTAAAAAAAATTAACAGTTTATTCACAAGCTATATGTTCCAAGGCAGAGATTGCCGTTGAAAGCTCACTTAAGTATAAGCCGTCATCTAAATCATTATTAAGCAATTCCTTTATTTTGCCTATACGGTAGGCGGCTGTGTTACGGTGACAGCTCATGCTTTCTGACATAGCCTTCAGGGAGCCTTTATATTTTATATAGGCAGAAAGGGTCCTTATAAGCTCACCGCCATATTTTTTATCCTGTTCAATAAGAGGGGCTAAGAAGGATAAAGCAATTCGGTGCCGTAGGCACTTTTACAAAGCAAAAGCTCTTTTGATGTAAAAAAGGCGGTATAGATTTAATAACAATCTATACCGCCGCAGCTTAGATTTTTATCGACAAAGAACCTATTAACTTAAGGGACCTTTACATCCTCATCTTTATTTAAATATAGCTTAAAAGAGCTATTGCATCCGTCAAGTCAGTAACACCGTCTGAATTTACATCGCCCCTTTGAAGAAGCTCCTCATCGGTTACAATATTTATATTGCTGCAGTGCTTAAGGATAGCCACAGCATCCTTTGTATCAACAGTGCCGTCATTATTAAAGTCATAGCTTAGGGGACTTTCAAGGCTCACCCTGCTGTAATAAGCCGAGCCTGAGCTTTCGGAGCTTGTATAAATAATATATTCTCCATCCTCTGCTACGGAAAAGCTTATGGGCTTTTGCTCCGATTTATTTGCCTCCGTACCTGCCGTTGAAATATTAGTCTGACCTCCGTCAGAGTTAATCTTATCCATGGCAAGATAAGCATAACTGCCTGTCTTTGAGGTATTAAGGCTTACATAAACCGTAATAGTATCACCCTTTTCAGCGTTAAGCCTTATGTAATAGCCCTCTGTTTTATCAGTCTTTGTATTTTTATCAAACTTAAAGCCCATTGTGTCGCTGTAGCTTGCGTTATGACGTACCGTAAGACCGTTTACGGTGTACACAGTTTTAGCTGTAGACTTATCTGCCCATGAGCCGTCCGTAAATATCCACTCACTTGCCTCTGTTGGGGTGGTTGTAGCTTCCGTTGTGCTTTCGGTCACACCCTCCGTTGTGCTTTCGGTAGGGGCTTGTGTGGTGCTTTCGCTTGTGCTTTCCGTAACTGTGGTTGTTTCTATCGTTACTGTTTCGCCCTCCTGATACTCATAACAGCCGGCGTCAAGGCTGTTTCTTATTCTTGCACTGTTGCTAAGGTCGTAATTACCTAAGTAAGAGGCAACACTGCTGTCGGCAAGACCTATTGCGGGAGAGTTTTCCCCTAAAAGATAGTTGTCACTAAAAAGCGGGTCGCTGAATACACCTGTTGTATCTATCCAGTTGCTAAGCCCGAAAACCTCATTATCATTTACAAGAAAGCAAAAGGCATTTTCGCCCTCGGGAGAATAGTACAGGTTATTTTTGAAGGTAAGGTTTGTTATATGGTCACTGCCGAAGCTTTCCTTTACGGCATATTTATAGTCCTCTCCCGTTGGAGTTTTGCTGTAGATAATGTTGTTTCTGAAGTCCAGGTTATCACCCTTGTTTATGATAATATCCGTTTCACCGCTGTTTATAACGGTGTTGTTATAGACCTTTGTGTTATACACATAGCCTACCGACTCATTTGTAATACTGTAACCTCCTACGGCAATACCCACCTCAATATTATTATAGACCAGGTTATTTGTTACCGTAATATTTTTTACGTCCTGCTTACCCTCTGCTCCGCCTTCCTCAGAGCCTATTTCAATACCTCCCGAACAGCCGAAAACTATATTTCTGTCAAAAACATTATCCCTGCCGCCGTCATTATACAGACCATAGCTTCTTGCATTAGGGCTTATACAGTTTGATACGGTGTTACCCCTTGCAACACAGTACCTTGCCTGATCATACTCTGCCGCTTCACAAGCCCCGAAGTTGCCTGCAAAATCAAGACCTATGTTGCCTATATCGGCTATGGTACAGTTTATAACGCTTACATATTCGGAGTTACCGTTTACTGCTATTGCCTCACTCCAGCCCGTTTCCATATCATGAATATAGCAATCCTCAATAAGTATATTGCTTATAGGCACAGAGGCATTATTGCCGTAAAGGTTAAAGGCATGAGTTGCAACCGAGGAGCTTGTAGGGTCAGGCACATTTATATTTGTTATTTCCAGATTTTTAAAAATAATATGGTGTCCCTGAACCATTTCCACACCGTGAGTTGAGGAGGAAACACTATCCCCCTCAGCCTTTAGGGTAAGTCCCTCAAAAATAATGTAATTGTTTTTGTTAGGGTCAATAATTCTACCTGTGGAGGTGGTTTCAAGTATTGGCTTTTCCCCAGGATATGCCTTGATTGTAAGGTAATTTTCCGCCGTACCCGATTTTCTCACGGCAATTTTCTGGTCGTAGGTACCGCCCCTTACATAAATAACCGTTTCCGTTGAGGGGATTTTCTGTATTGCATAGTCAATGGTTGCATAGGGCTTGTCTATAGTACCTCCGTCGGAGGAGTTTACACCGTCAACAGCTACAAACACGGCATTTTCGCTGATTGTATCCCCCTACTCCCTTAATGCCTGAGCTGTTGCCTTAAGGTTGTCATCCCCCGAAATATCATTTGAGGTGACGTTAATTTTTCCGTAGGCTGTTACGGACATTAAGGTAACCGTAAATAATGTAATAAACAAAGCTTTGATTTTTTTCACAATAAATACCTCCTTAATAATATAGCTTAATTTTAATACAACACCTCACATTTGTAAATACATCCCAATAAAAAAGGCCCATTATATAATGAGCCTTAAAAAAAATTTTGAAGGTTTTATTCCTCGTCGTCCCATTCCTCATCGTCAAGGAGCTGGAAAAGCACGTCCTCTACAGCCTCAAATTCCTCATCGTCCTCGATGTTTTCAAGCTCAAAGCCTTCTTCATTGTCTGACTCATTATATCTGTAGATAAGAGCCTCCTCCTCGCCCTCAGGTACAAGGGCAATATACTGTCTGTCAAGAGCATCAAACACACCTATTACCTGACAGTGAAGCTCGCTGTCGTCCTCCAGTACAAGGGTCATCATTTGTCCCTCATGGTCATGGCAACCGCAATCGCAGTCTTCATCATGAACGTGACCGTTCATCTTTTCTAAATCACTCATTTTTCTACCTCCTTAAGTAATTTTTATAACTCTACGGGCATTATAATAGGCAAAATCATAGGGCTACGCTTGGTCTTTTTCCAAAGATAATCCCTTAAGGTATCCTTAATAACCGTCTTATAATAGCTCCATTCACTGCCGCCCGAATGTGTATCACATTCATAGAGAGCCTGGCTTACAGCCTCTCTTGCCTCGCTCATAAGCTCCTCACTTTCACGTACATATACAAAGCCTCTTGATATAATATCAGGGCCTCTTAAAACCGCACCTGTATAGCTGTCCATTACAACAACTACTATCATAAGGCCGTCCTGTGAAAGATGACGTCTATCACGAAGTACAATATTACCTACATCGCCTACACCTAAGCCGTCTACAAAGACCTGACCGCTTGTTACTGCGGCAGGGGTAAGCTCTGCCCCTCGTGAGTTAAGCTGAAGCATATCGCCGTTTGCCATAACAAAGATATTTTTCTTATCCATACCCATACTCATAGCAAGGCTTTCATGGGTTTTAAGCATTTTATACTCACCGTGGATAGGCATAAAGTACTTAGGCTTAATAAGGGCATGAAGGAGCTTGATTTCCTCCTGTCTTGCGTGGCCTGACACATGTACGTCCATAAGTCCGTCATATATAACCTCTGCACCCTTTTTAAGAAGCTCGTTTATAACATGGGACACGTTCTTTTCATTACCGGGAATAGGTGAGGCACTTATAATAATCTTGTCCCCGGGCTTAACCTCAATCTGCTTATGCTCGTTTGAGGCTATTCTTGATAAGGCTGACATGGTTTCGCCCTGACTGCCTGTGGTAATAATTACAAGCCTATGGTCCTCATAATTTTTAATTTCACCCGGCTCAATAAAAGTACCCTCCTTGTAGCTGATATAGCCCAGCTCACAAGCCGCCTTTACAACATTGGTCATACTCCTGCCTATAACGCAAACCTTACGGTTTTTAGCCTGAGCACAGTTAATAATCTGCTGTATTCTGTCTATGTTTGAGGAGAAGGTGGCAACCATTATTCTCTGCTCCTGACTGTCCTCAAAAATTTCCTCAAAAATCTTGCCTATGGTGCTTTCGCTCATGGTATAGCCGGGACGCTCCACATTAGTACTTTCGCACATAAACAGGAGTACACCCTTTTTACCGTACTCACCCAGCCTTTGCAAATCTATAGGCTCACCCTGAACAGGTGTAAAGTCCACCTTAAAGTCACCTGAATGGATAACCACACCTGCAGGGGTTGTTATAGCAAGGGCAACGGAATCGGCAATGCTGTGGTTGGAGCGTATAAACTCCACCTTAAAATGCTTACCCAGCTTAATTGTTTCACCTGCGTTTACATTTACTCTTTCCACAAGGTTTAAAAGGTTATGCTCTTTGAGCTTTGCCTCAACAAGACCTATTGTCAGCCTTGTACCGTAAACGGGAATATTAAGCTCCCTTAAAAGATAAGGCAGAGAACCTATATGGTCCTCGTGACCGTGAGTTAAAACTACACCTAAGACCTTTTCCCTGTTTTTCAGAAGATAGTTAAAGTCAGGGATAACAAGGTCAATACCCAGCATATCGTCCTCAGGGAAGGCAACACCGCAGTCTACCAGCATAATTTCGTCCTCGTACTCAAAGGCTGTAATGTTTTTACCAACCTCGTGCAGACCGCCTAAGGGAATAACCTTAAGCTTTGGGGCAGGTGCCTTAGGGGTTCTTGTGGTAGTTCTCCTCTGTGTTTTAGTATTTGTATTTCTGTTATATGCCAAAATTACACCTCCGTTAAATTTACGCACAACGATAAAACGGGTTGGCAAATCCGTTTTACAAAAAATTATTAAGTTAAATAACGTACATAAAAAATATAAATTAAGGCACTTTGCCTTTATGTCAGTTTAAAAATAAGCAGACTGATAAAGCCTCCTGCTTGGGGGATTAAAAAGCATGGCTTTATTTAAAGGGCATAGCTGTACCCTCACAATGCCAAAAGGGCATTAAAACTTCATTTCGTATTCGCTGTCCTCGTCCTGGAAAAGGAGTATTACTCTGTTGTACTCCTCTTCGTCCTCAACAGGCTCATAGGTACACTCGTCCTCATTAATTTCAACTTCCTTAAGGATAAATGCCTCAGGCTCATCCAAGTCAAAATCCTCTGTTTTCACAAGTAAGATATATCTTGTGTCATTGTCAACAATACCGTCAATTATATAATAATCCTGCTCGGTTCCGTCATCATCTGTTACTGTTACAACCTCGTAGGTTTCGTCCTGATCTGCAAATAAGTCTAAATCCTCAAAATTAATCTTATCGTCACCCATTATTATTCTCCTTTTGTTTTGCCAGATAGTCAAGATAGCCCTGCAAAATAAAGACTGCCGCCATCTTGTCTATTACCTCCTTACGTCCCTTACGGGACACATCTGCCTCTATTAAGTCCCTTTCCGCCGCTACGGTAGAAAGCCGCTCATCCCACAGCTTAACGGGCAGCTTTAATTCCTTTTTAATACGCTTTTTAAACCTTTCGGTTTTTACGGCTCTCTCTCCTGTGGTATTGTTCATATTCTTAGGATACCCCAAAACTATATATTCTATTTCATATTCCTTACATAGGGCAGAAAGCCTTTCAATGGAGGCTTTAAGGTTATCCTCCTCCTGACGGCGTATAATTTCAACGCCCTGAGCAGTCCAGCCTAAGCTGTCACTGACTGCCACACCGATTGTTTTTTGTCCGAAGTCCAAGCCTAAAATACGCATAGCATTAAAAATTGTTGTTAATATAATAATTTACAAGCTCTTCTAAAATATCATCACGTTCCAGTCTTGAAATACGCTTTCTTGCGTCTTTATGGCTTGTAATATAGGTAGGCTCACCCGATAAAATATAGCCTACAATCTGATTAACGGGATTATAGCCCTTTTCAACAAGAGCCTGATACACATCGGCAAGAACCTTGCCAACCTCTGTCATAGCCTCTCTGTCTGCAACTATGCCCTTGCTGTGAAGCTGTTCCTTAAGGTTGGTAAGCTTTCTGGTTTCATTCAGATTGTTATTCATTATTATAACCTCCTTTAGCAAGAAGTAAACATATCCTTCCGCAAGGCTTTATGTTTCAAAATTTATCAGTCCGCTGCTGTCATTAATATGATACTACATTTTTTCTCTTTTTGCAATCTATTTTTATAAACAGAGAAAACCAAGGGACTTTATTTTATCCCTAAAACTATAATTTTAAGACAAAAAAGAACCACCTATAAAGAAGGTAGGGGAAATCCCATAGGTGGTTCTCAAATATATAAAGGGGGGAATTAATCAAAAATCAACCTCTGTACCATAGTAGGTGCAGGTAAGGAGCCTTTCCATTTCCTCAGGAGTAATAGGACGTGGGTTAGAGCCTGTGCAGGCATCGCCTACAGCGTTAACTGCAATAGCCGCAACCTTTTCCTTAAACTCCTCCTCAAGCACACCGAAGTCCTTAAGGGTCTTAGGAATGTTAAGCTGAACATTATAGTCGTCTATTTTATCGCAAAGTGCCTTAACACATTCAGCATCTGTACCTTCAATACCGATGCTCCTTGCAATATCCGCGTAGCGTGCCTCTGCACACTTAGCATTAAACTTAATTACATAAGGCAGATAAATTGCATTTGCACAGCCATGAGGGATATGACCTGTTGAGAATGCGGCACCTGTCTTATGAGCCATAGAATGTACTATACCAAGGAGAGCATTTGAGAATGCCTCACCTGCAAGGCACTGTGCATAGTGCATTTGCTCTCTTGCGTTTTCATCACCCTTAAAGGAGTCAACAAGGTAATCAAAAACCATATGTATTGCCTTAAGTGCAAGAGGGTCTGTAAAAGGACTGTTCATAGTTGATACATAAGCCTCAATTGCATGGGTAAGTGCGTCCATACCTGTATGAGCTACAAGCTTAGGAGGCATGGTAGATGCAAGCTCAGGGTCAACAATGGCAATATCAGGGGTAATGTTAAAGTCGGCAAGAGGATATTTAATACCCTTTGCGTAATCTGTAATAACAGAAAAGGCAGTTACCTCCGTTGCCGTACCTGAGGTTGAGGAAATAGCAATAAACTTAGCCTTTTGTCTTAATTCAGGGAAGGAGAAGGGCTGTAATATATCCTCAAAGCTTGTATCGGGATATTCATAAAATACCCACATAGCCTTAGCCGCATCAATAGGCGAACCACCGCCCATGGCAATAATCAGGTCAGGCTGAAACTCACGCATAACGGCTGCACCCTTCATAACAGTTTCAACAGATGGGTCAGGCTCAATATTTTCAATGAGCTTAGTTTCAATGCCTGCCTCCTTTAAGTAATTAAGAGCCTTGTCAACAAAGCCAAAGCGTTTCATAGAGCCGCCGCCTAAGCAAAGCACCGCCTTTTTGCCCTTTAAGGTTTTAAGGACAGCCATAGCATCTTTTCCGTAATAAATGTCACGTGGTAAAGTAAATCTCATCATAAAAATTCAAGCCTTCTTTCTTTTAATATAAAGGATTTTGGCGATTATACAGCCTTAGCCTAAAGCCTATAACCGCTTGATATTTATTTAACATAATAATCATAGCACCTTCTTTTAAATATTACAAGAGCTTTCTTGCACATTTAATAAAAAGTTCATATTATTTATTTTTTATATGTAGTATATTAACAAAAATTTAAAACTATTACAAAAAACCTTTGAAAAAGAATTAACAATATCCCGCATAAAAAAACTGCTCTCACATAGGCAAGAGCAGTATTTTTTTATTGTCCCTTTGTTAAATAGTTTTTAGCAAGCTCTGTTATTTCTTCCTTTGTAAGGTCAAGGCGTTCTACATAGATTTCGTATCTGCAGTTATTTTCATACCAGTCCAGAGTTTTTAAGGTAGAAAGCTCCCTGTCAATCTCCGTACGCATAATAACCGCCCTGCCTGCCTTTTCTTCCGTACGCTCGTAAGAATCCTCTTCAAGCTCCTCGCCCTCAGGCACCTTAAAAAGTATTCTGTCTGCATAAAATGCCTCTCTGCCATCTAAATCAACAGCCTCTCTTATACCCTCAAGAGGAAGGGAAGCCTGATACTCCTCCTCCGTCATCTTATCTATTTTAAGAAAAAGCCTTGTACCGTTTGCCGCAAGGTGTTTCTGGTAGTTGTAAATAACACCTGTTTCCGTTATTTCTACATTTCTTAAAACAAATTCATCGGAAAGCTTCTGAATTTGCTTAGGCTCAAAGCCGATAACCTCTGCTATAGGCGACTTTTCGGGTAAGTCAATAGGCTCAACGTCTGCAATCTTTGACTCGGTGGTTGACTCTGTTACCCTTTCCTCCGCCTGCTGTGATACAGTTGTTGACTGCTCCTTTTCACCGCCTGTAACAGCCATTATTACAAGCACAATACATGCCGCAACAAGTATACCGATTAAAATTTTTAATTCGTTAGATAGCTTTTTCATAAAAAAATCTCACTTTCTTATTTATTATATGACCTTTTAAGCCATTTACCCGACTGTGAAAGCTCATTATCGCCCCAGTCGGAGGTTTTTTGGCAATTTGAAGCTATAAGTGCGGAGCTTTCATTTTTATTAGATAAATTCCAGCAAATTCTGCCTATATTACGTTCATCTAAAAACTCCATCCATTTATCAGCCTCCGCCTCATCAACAGCACCGTTGCCCGAGGCATCACAGATGCCAAATTCGCTTACTATAACGGGCAAGCCTGCATTTACTGCGGCAGACACCTTGTCCCTGAACTGTGCCTTATGGGTTGCCGCATAAAAATGGAAGGCATACACAAGGTTAGTACCCTCTAGGGGGGACTTAGCCGCTATATCCACATCCTGTGACCATGTAGGTGTGCCGATAATAATAATTGCATCATTATCAATAGCTCTTATGGTATTGACCATTTGTGTTGCATAAGGCTTAATATCTCTCTCCCACTGTACATCACCGTTAGGCTCATTACAGATTTCGTAGATTACGTTATTATAGTCCTTATATTTATTTGCCATTTCCTTAAAGAAAATTTCCGCATTTGCCTTGTCGGTGTTAGGGTTACCGTTGCCTAAAATATGCCAGTCAAGTACAACATACATACCTAAGTCAGATGCATACTTAACACCCTCGTCAACCTTTTTATGTAAGTCTGACTTGTAGCCCTCTCCGCTTGAGGAGTAAAGGGCAAGCCTTACTGTATTAGCCCCGAAGCTGTCCCTTAAAGTACGAAAGCTCTCTAAGGTTATATACTGAGGAAACCATGCTATGCCGTGGGTGCTGACACCCTTTATTACAAAGGGCTGACCACTTTGGTTGACTATTTGTGTGCCTTTAACCGAAAGCTGACCGTTTTGCTGAACGGGTGTACCTGTAGGTGCCGTAGCCTGAGCAGGAGCTGTGGTATTTACTCCGCCCTCTGCTGCTGCAGTTACGGCATTTTGAGTAGTTTTTATTTCCTTACCTGCCGAATAAAGCTTAATATCAGTCACCTGAGGCTCTGCATCAAAGGAGCCGTTAAAGCCAAAGCCGATTTCTCCTCCCGATGCAATTTCCTTATTATAGTCAACGGCTGTTACCTTAAGGACATTGCCCTCTACGGTGTAGTTGCCGTTCCATAACTGTAAAATTTCAGCATTTGTATTAAAGGTAATAACCGCCTGCCAGTCTGTAATTAAAGCCCCATGGTTTTTAACAGCAATTTCATAACCTGCACAGTTTTTTTCACCGCTTTCCCACACAGAGCCTCTTTGTGCCGTCATCTGCACCTTGGCAGAGTTCTCCGTAAAAGCCGTTGCAGCCTCTGTTACCGCCTCGGCAACAGTTGTTGCGGCTGATTGGGTAGTGCTTTCCCTTGCCTCAACATTTGCTGTAGCTTCACTGCTGCCTCTGCCTAAATAAATACCTGCTCCTATACCTATTGCAAATACTGCCGCACCGCAGATTATACCTGCTATTGTTCCTTTTGCACTCATGATATTCCCCCTAAAGATATTTGTTTTCACAGTTATTGTTATTTTAACACAAATTAATTCTATGTGCAATAATAAAAGGACAAAGCTCGGCTCTGTCCTTTTATCTTCTTAATTCATACCCTCATAATCATCAAGAGTAATCATATCCTCACAGCTTGCACCTGCAGGAATCATAGGGAATACCTTTTCATCTCTGCCTATCTCGCAGTTAATAACGCAAGTACGCTTGCTTTCAATAGCCTTAATAATAGCCTCATCCACCTCTTCAGGCTTAGTTACGTTAAAAGCAAGGCACTTATATGCCTCTGCTAATTTAACAAAGTCCGTAGCCTTATCAAGGTTAGTGTTAGAGTATCTTGCATCATAGAATAAATCCTGCCACTGTCTTACCATACCCAAAACGTGGTTATTAATAACAACCTCAATAATAGGTATGTCGTTTGCAACAGCCGTAGCAAGCTCAATATTGTTCATATAAAAGCAGCCGTCGCCTGCTATATTGAATACCACCTTATCGGGACAGCCCACCTTTGCACCTATGGACGCACCCAAGCCGTAGCCCATAGTACCTAAGCCGCCTGAGGTAAGGAAGTGACGTGGCTTTTCCGTCTTAATAAACTGACAAGCCCACATCTGGTGCTGACCTACCTCGGTTACAACAATAGCCTCGCCCTTGGTAATGGCACTTATACGCTCCATTATATACTGTGGCTTAAGAGTGCCGTCATGGTCGTATTTATTCGGAAAGTCCGTCTTATACTTTTCAACAACAGCGTTCCACTCAGGTCTTTTCACAGAGGAAAGCTTTTTGTTAAGTGCCTTTACAACAGACTTAACATCACCTATAACTGACTGTGTTGCCACAATGTTTTTGTTAATTTCCGCAGGGTCAATATCAATATGTAAAACCTTTGCATTAGGGGCAAAGCTCTTGAAGTTGGTTGCAACTCTGTCACTAAATCTTGCACCTAAGGCAATAAATAAATCGCATTCATTAGCAAGGAGATTAGAGGTTTTTGTACCGTGCATACCTATCATACCCGTTGACTTAGGATGACTTGAAGGTACTGCACCTAAGCCCATGGCAGAGGTTGAAACAGGCATATCCTGACCCTCTATAAACTTTATGATTTCCTCGCTTGCACCTGATATAACAGCACCTCCGCCTACGTAGGCAAAAGGCTTTTGGGCTGACTTAATAAGTTCAACAGCCTTTGCAATGTCCTCATCGGTAAAGGTATTGTCATCTATCTCAACAGGCTCAGGCTTCTTTGGCTCGTACTCACACATAGCCCCTGTAACGTCCTTGGTAATATCAATAAGAACAGGACCGGGACGACCGCTTTTAGCTATCTTAAAGGCACGTCTTACAGTATCTGCAAGCTTATTTACGTCCTTTACAATAAAGTTATGCTTGGTAATAGGCATGGTAACGCCTGTAATATCTACCTCCTGAAAGCTGTCCTTGCCTAAGTAAGACAGACCTACGTTGCCTGTAATTGCAACAATAGGCACACTGTCCATATAAGCTGTAGCAATTCCTGTTACAAGATTACAGGCACCCGGACCGCTTGTTGCTATACAAACGCCTACCTTGCCCGTTGCACGGGCATAGCCGTCAGCCGCATGTGCCGCACCCTGTTCATGTGAGGTTAAGTAATGTTTAATTTCCTTTTGGTGCTTATAAAGAGCGTCATAAATGTTAAGAACAGCACCGCCGGGATAGCCGAATACTGTATCAACCCCCTGCTCCTTAAGGCACTCAACCAAAATTTCAGAACCGTTTATAAGCATTAAGTTCACTCCTTTTTTATTACAGTAAAACTGCTCCCTTGTCGGCAGAGCTTACAAGCTTGGCATATCTTGCAAGATAGCCTGTTTTAATCTTAGGCTCGGGGATAACCCAATCCTTTCTTCTTTCTGCAAGTTCCTCATCGCTTACTCTTACGTTAATTGTACAGCCGTTTATATCAATGTCGATTATATCGCCCTCTTTAACAAGACCGATATTGCCTCCCGCCGCTGCTTCGGGAGAAACATGACCTATACTTGCACCTCTTGATGCACCGCTGAAGCGACCGTCTGTAATAAGGGCAACCTCCTTGTCAAGCTTCATACCTGCAAGAGCAGAGGTAGGTGAAAGCATTTCACGCATACCGGGACCACCCTTAGGACCCTCATAGGTTATAACCACAACGTCGCCTGACTTGATTTCGCCCCCGAAGATAGCCTTAATGGCACTTTCCTCTGATGTAAATACTCTTGCAGGACCGCTGTGCTTTAACATTTCCTCCGCAACGGCACTTCTCTTTACAACACAGCCGTCAGGAGCAATATTACCCTTTAATACGGCAATACCGCCTGTCATAGAATAGGGATTTTCAACCGTTCTTATTATCTTGCCGTCTGCTCCCTCAAAAGGTGCAATATTTTCACCTACGGTTTTAAGGGTAACGGTAGGGTTATCAAGCTCTAAAAGACCAAGCTTGCTTATTTCCTTCATTACAGCCTGAATACCGCCTACTGCATTTAACTCCTCTATGTAATTTGAGCCTGCGGGAGCAAGATGACAAAGGTTAGGTGTTTTTGAGCTGATTTCATTAGCCCAGTCAAGGCTGATTTCCACACCTGCCTCATGTGCAATAGCAGGTAAGTGGAGCATTGAGTTTGTGGAACAGCCAAGTGCCATATCCATGGTAAGAGCATTCTTAAATGCCTTTTCATTCATAATATCCCTTGGCTTAATGTCCTTTTCAACTAATTTCATAATCTGCATACCTGCATGCTTTGCAAGGGCAATTCTGTCAGCAAGGACAGCAGGGATAGTACCGTTGCCGGGAAGTGCCATACCGATTACCTCGGAAAGGCAGTTCATGGAATTAGCTGTATACATACCTGAACATGAGCCGCAGCTCGGACATGACTTATCCTCAAACTCCTTAAGCTTTTTATCATCAATAAGACCTGCCTCATAAGCACCTACAGCCTCAAAGGTCTTTGAAAGAGAAAGCTTTTCACAGCCCATATTGCCTGCAAGCATAGGACCTCCGCTGCATACAATAGCAGGGATATTAAGCCTTGCCGCCGCCATAAGCATACCTGGTACAATCTTATCACAGTTAGGTATAAGCACAAGACCGTCAAAGGCATGAGCTGTTGCCTGACACTCAACAGAATCTGCAATAAGCTCTCTTGTAGGTAATGAGTAGTGCATACCGATATGACCCATAGCAATACCGTCACACACACCGATAGCAGGCACCTCAATAGGCGTACCGCCTGC
This sequence comes from uncultured Bacillota bacterium, assembly GCA_958426775.1. GTDB lineage: Bacteria > Bacillota > Clostridia > Lachnospirales > CAG-274 > CALWRD01. The sequence continues at coordinate 2,540 of CATZZP010000014.1, read as the reverse complement.
CGCAAGTATACCTGCCTTAACAGCCTTAGCTATGTTGTCAAGGTGGATATGACCGGGGATAATTTCATTTTGTGCATTGACTACACCGATAAGAGGTCTTGCAAGCTCCTCATCTGTATAGCCCATAGCCTTGAATAAGGAACGATGGGGTGTTTTGTCAGGACCTTTTTTAACTCTGTCACTTATCATTTTTCTTCCTCCGTTTCTATTATTTTTTATATATTTAAAGTCTTTCAGACAAATATTCAACTTTCTTTTGGTAAAGCTTTTCTTTATGCCCCCATAAAGAAAAGGTTTTTATTAAAGGTTTTTTACAAGGTTACGCTCCCATTGGGGATTGTTTTTTGCGAGTCCGGCTTTTTTGTGAAACAAAAATGCGACATAGAGAAAAAAATTAAATAACCGAAATAAAATCTATTCAACTTTCTTTTGGCAAAGCTTTTCTTTATGCCCTCATAAAGAAAAGGTTTTTACTTTAATTTTCAATTAAAACAAAGCTAATAGACTTTTAGGGGCTACTGCACAATAATACAGTACCCCTAAAGTCTTAGTAAATATTATAATCTCTCAATAATAAGTCTGCCCATTTCCTTACAGCCGACCTGCTTCATGCCCTCGGACATAATATCGCCTGTTCTGTAGCCGTCATTAAGTACCTTAGTAACGGCATCCTCAATACACTTAGCCTCTTCAAGAAGACCAAAGCTGTACTTTAACATCATAGCACCTGAAAGAATAGTAGCAATAGGGTTAGCAATATCCTTGCCTGCAATATCGGGAGCAGAGCCGTGAACAGGCTCGTACATACCAAGACTGCCCTCACCTAAGCTTGCTGACGGAAGCATACCGATTGAACCTGTCATCTGGCTTGCCTCATCAGAGAGAATATCACCGAAGATATTGCCCGTTACAATTACGTCAAAAGTTGTAGGACGCATAATAAGCTGCATTGAAGCATTGTCAACATAAAGGTGGTCAAGCTCAACATCAGGATAGTCCTTAGCAACCTCAAGTACAACGCTTCTCCAAAGTCTTGAGGACTCAAGCACGTTCTGCTTATCTACATTTGTTACGTGCTTATTTCTCTTTCTTGCAATTTCAAAGGCTGTTCTTGCAATACGCTCAACCTCTTTTTCTGCATACTGCTCAACATCGTAAGCAGCCTCACCTAAATCAGTCTGCTTTCTGCCCTTTTCGCCGAAGTACATACCGCCTGTAAGCTCACGTACTACCATAATATCAACACCGTCTGCCACAAGCTCGGGCTTAAGAGGACAAGCGCCCTTTAAGGCATCATGAAGTGTAGCGGGACGTAAATTTGCATAAAGACCTAAAGCACCTCTTAAACCAAGGAGAGCTCTCTCGGGACGCATATCACCCGGAAGTGTATCCCACTGCCAACCGCCTACCGCACCTAAAAGTACAGAGTCGCTTGCCTTACATACATCAATTGTGTGCTGTGGAAGAGGCTCGCCGAACTCGTCAATAGCACAGCCGCCGCCCTTTACATGAGTGTAGTTGAAGGTATGACCGAACTTTTTGCCAATCTCATTAAGAACAAGTATATTCTGCTCCATAACCTCAGGTCCGATACCGTCACCTGCAACAACAGCAAGATTAAAATTCATTTTAATTCAAGTCCTTTCTTTTAGTAAAGCTTTTCTTTATGCCCTCATAAAGAAAAGGTTTTTATTAAAGGATTTTTATAAGGTTACGTTCCCATTGGGGATTGTTTTTTGCAAGTCCAGCTTTTTTGTGAAACAAAAATGCGACATAGAGAAAAAAATTAAGTAACCGCATAAAAATCTATTCCTACTTTCTTTTAGTAAAGTTTTCTGTCTAATTAAAAACTTTTTATTTTAAACCTAATTTTACCTTTGTCTGCTCAACAAGACCGCCTGCCGCCATCATCTCCTGCATAAACTGTGGGAATGGCTCTGCCTGATAGGTCTTATTTTTTGTAAGGTTAGTGATAACACCTGTTGTAAAATCAACCTCCACCTTATCGCTCATTTCTATATCGTCAGCCGCCTCCTCACACTCAAGGATAGGTAAACCGATATTAATAGCATTTCTGTAAAAAATTCTTGCAAAAGTCTTTGCAATTACACAGGAAATACCGCTTGCCTTAATAGCAATAGGTGCATGCTCTCTTGAAGAGCCGCAGCCGAAGTTCTTTTCGGCAACCATAATATCACCCGGCTTTACATTCTCAACAAAGTTTACCGTTGAGTGGATAGCGTCCTCCATACAGTGAGCCGCTAAATCCTTAGGGTCTGATGAATTAAGGTATCTTGCAGGGATAATTACATCGGTGTCAATGTTGTCACCGTATTTAAAAACTGTTCCGCACGCTTTCATATCTATATTAGCCTCCTACTTTCTTTTGGTAAAGCTTTTCTTTATGCCCCATAAAGAAAAGTTTTTTATTAAAGGATTTTTATAAGGTTACGCTCCTGTAGGGATATTTTTTTTGAGTCCAGCATTTTTGTGAAACAAAAATGCGACATAGAGAAAAAAATTAAGTAACCGCATAAAAA
>CATZZP010000013.1 GCA_958426775.1 uncultured Bacillota bacterium | reverse complement strand
GTCTCGGAACATTTAAAATTAATTATTAAATGAAGATGCCCAGAGACGGAATTGAGCTACGAAGTAGCGACGTAAGGGAATTTTTGAAAAAAATTCACGCTCCGTCTCGGAACATTTAAAATTAATTATTAAATGAAGATGCCCAGAGACGGAATTGAACCGCCGACACGAGGATTTTCAGTCCTCTGCTCTACCAACTGAGCTATCTGGGCATATTATCATCTACAGCGACAACTGATATTATACAGTAAGGCTTTAAATTTGTCAACACTTTTTTAAGTTTTTGTGTTTTATCCGTAAATTGCGGGTATGAAATTTTTAATTTATGCACACTATATATTTATGATTAAAAGAGGATTTATTTACGGACTTATTGGTTTATTTTTTGAAGTGCTTTGGACAGGTATATGCTCATTTTTAAGCGGTGATTATACCTTTTACAGTCATACAGCCCTTATTATGCTGCCTGTTTACGGCTCAGCCGTGTTTTTGGAGCCTATATTTTTAAGCCTGATAAATAACGGTGTACCTGTTGTTATAAGGGGAGCGTACTATGCTACTCTGATTTTTGCCTGTGAATATTTTTCGGGCAAGGCATTATCCCTTTTTGACCTTTGCCCATGGGAGTATACGGGTATATACAACATAGAAGGGGTTATAAGGCTTGACTATGCACCCCTCTGGTTTACAGCAGGTCTGATATATGAGAGGGTCTTTGTTACTTTTTTCAAGGAGAGGGCTTTTGTACAGTAACCTATTTAGCTTAATCAGCATAGGCTGATAAAAAGATTAAATCAGGTGATTTAAATTGAAAGGCTATATAAACCCATATATTTTAAAGCTTATTGAGCAAGCCCTTGCAGATGAGGAAGCTGACTACAGGCTATATACCCGTATGTCAGAGGAGTGTACCGAAAATGCCGATACCTTCAGAGCTATTGCCCTTGATGAAAAAAAGCATTTTAAAATGCTAACGGAAATGTATACAGAATTAAAGGGCAGAGAACCGGGCAAGGTGAAAATAAATGAAAAGGAGTTTACCGATTGTAATGAAGCAATAAAGGCTCAGATAAATGAGGAGCTTGAGGGTGCAACCATGTATCGTACCTTATATTTTGCCCTGCCCATGGGCATGGTATCTGAAAGAAATATGATTTTTGAAATTATGAGTGATGAAATGATGCACGCAACGGCTCTATCAGGTATGTAATCTAAAAAAATTTCCTTATATAATAGGTTTTTTTGTTGACAAATTCAGTCTTATGCCGTATAATTACTCTCGTATGAAATGCTTAAGGATAAGTAGCCTTACAATGAGCCTTAAGAGAGGTTGCGGCAGGTGCAAGCAATCGGTCAGAGTATGTGCGAAGCTACCTTTGCTACAGTATTTCCGCTGGTCAGCGATACGGACACAAGAGATGTATGCTTAGGCATATAATCAGGGTGGTACCGCGTTAATACGTCCCTGCTGTTTTTACAGCGGGGCTTTTTTTATTACTATTTTAAACGGAGGTTTTTTAATTATGCGTTATATGGGCGTAAACGAATTACGAGAGGCATTTCTCTCCTTTTTTGAAAGTAAGGAGCATTTAAGAATGGCAAGCTCTTCTCTTATCCCTCAAAATGATAAGAGCTTACTGCTTATTAATTCAGGTATGGCACCTTTAAAGCCTTTCTTTACAGGTCAGCAGGTACCTCCACGCAAGAGGGTTACAACCTGCCAGAAGTGTATCCGTACGGGCGATATTGAGAACGTAGGTAAGACGGCACGTCACGGTACTTTTTTTGAAATGCTGGGTAACTTCTCCTTTGGGGACTATTTCAAGAGAGAAGCTATTAACTGGGCATGGGAGTTTTTTACAAAGGTAATTGAATTACCTGAGGACAGACTTTACGTATCTGTTTATCAGGAGGATGATGAGGCTTTTGACATCTGGAATAAGGAAATCGGTCTTGCACCTGAGCGTATTTTCCGTATGGGCAAGGAGGATAATTTCTGGGAGCATGGCTTAGGTCCTTGCGGTCCCTGTTCTGAAATTTACTATGACAAGGGCGAGGAATACGGCTGCGGCAGTCCTGATTGTACTGTAGGCTGTGACTGCGACCGTTATATGGAAATATGGAATTTGGTATTTACTCAGTTCTGTAAGGAGGAGGACGGCTCCTACTCTAACCTTGACCACCCTAACATTGATACAGGTATGGGTCTTGAGCGTATTGCAACGGTTTTACAGGGCGTAAACTCTATCTTTGATGTAGATACCGTTAAGATGATTAGAGATGAGGTTTGCCGTATTTCAGGTAAGGAATACGGTGCTGACCATAATGCAGACGTGTCAATAAGAGTTATAACCGACCATATCCGTTCCGTAACTTTTATGCTTGCTGACGGTGTACGTCCTTCAAACGAGGGCAGGGGATATGTGCTTCGCCGTCTTTTAAGACGTGCCGCAAGACATGGTAAGCTCCTTGGCATTGAGCGTAAGTTCCTTGCGGATATGTGTAAGGTGGTTATCTCTAATTCAGGTGAGGCTTATCCTGAGCTTGTAGATAAAAAAGAAAATATTATAAAGACAATTACTGCCGAGGAGGAGCGTTTCTACCTTACAATCGATTCCGGCTTACGTATTTTAAGACAAAAGATTGACGAGATTAATGCAAGCGGCGGCGAAAAGGTAATGGGAGGCGAGGACTCCTTTAAGATGTACGATACCTACGGCTTCCCTCTTGATTTAATGCAGGAGATTTTAGGCGAGGCGGATATTACCGTTGATGAAGCAGCTTTTAAGGCTGAAATGGACAAGCAGAGAAAGCGTGCAAGAGAGGCAAGAGGCGAAAGCACATATATGGGTGCCGATGAAACAGTATTCCATCAGCTTGACCCTGCTATGTCAACAGAGTTTACAGGCTATGACAGCCTTACTTTAGAGGGTGCAGAGGTTCTTGCTATTGTATCAGGTGATGAGATTGTTGATGAGGCTCACGAGGGCGACAAGGTTGTTATTGTTGTAGACAAAACTCCGTTCTATGCGGAAATGGGCGGTCAGTGCGGCGACGGCGGTGTAATTACCACAGCAGAGGGCTTAAGGATTGAAATTGATGACTGTACTAAGTTCGGCGGTAACAAGTATCTCCACACAGGTGTAGTTGAAAGCGGTACTATTAAGCTTGGCGACAAGGTGAATATGGCTGTTGACGAGAGAAAAAGACTTGCTATTGCAAGAAACCATACGGCAACCCATATTTTACAGGCTGTTCTTCGTGAGGTATTAGGTGCTCATATTGAGCAGGCAGGCTCACTTGTAGACAGAAATCATCTTCGCTTTGACTTTACTCACTTTGAGGCCGTAAGCAGTGAGGATTTAAACACTATAGAGCGTATGGTAAATGAGCATATTTTAGCGGCTCACCCTGTATGCGTTAAAATAATGAGCCTTGAGGAGGCTAAGAATACAGGTGCAACTGCACTCTTTGGTGAAAAGTACGGCGATACTGTACGTGTTGTAGATATTGACGGATATTCTAAGGAATTCTGCGGTGGTACTCACCTTAAGAATACTGCACAGGCAGGATCCTTTAAGATAGTAAGCGAAAGCGGCGTTTCCGCAGGTGTAAGGCGTATTGAGGCTTTAACAGGCTTTGGTGTGTTAAACTACTATGAGGAAAAGGGCTACATTTTTAATGAGGCTATGAATATGCTTAAAACAACACCTAATAATATCCGCAAGCGTATTGAGAGCTTACTTGAGGAAAACAAGGCTATGGCAAGAGAGATTGAGAGCCTTAAGGCTAAGCTCAGCGGCGGCGTTGTAGATGATATAATTAACTCTGCTGAAGAAATTGAGGGCATTAAGCTTGTATTTGCTGAGGTTAAGGGTCTTGATATGAACGGCTTAAGAAGCTTGGGCGACAGAATTAAGGACAAGTTTAACAGCTGTATCATTCTTCTTGCAAGCGGTGAGGGCGACAAGGTAAGTCTTGTAACAATGTGCAGTGACGATGCTGTTAAGAAGGGTGCTAAGGCAGGAGATATTGTTAAGGCTGCGGCTACAGTTTGCGGCGGCGGCGGCGGCGGTCGTCCTAATATGGCACAGGCAGGCGGTAAGGACGCTTCTAAAATAGGTGAGGCATTAAGCACTGCAAAGGCTCTTGTTTTAAGCACACTCGGAGGTTGATTGCTATAGAGAATAATATTAGTCTTGCGGCTAAAACAAAGGAAATTATAAATCGCTATGACTTTGCTTTTAAAAAGAATTTCGGACAGAACTTTTTAATTGACGAAAGAGTCCTTAATAAGATTATTGAGGCGGCGGAAATTACAAGCGAGGATACTGTTTTGGAGGTTGGTCCCGGTATAGGTACACTGACACAGGCACTTGCAAGAAAAGCCAAAAAGGTTATTGCTGTTGAGATTGATAAAACGCTTATTCCTGTGCTGCAGGAGGTTTTGTCGGACTTTAACAATATAGAAATTATCAATAACGATATTTTAAAGGTTGATATAGGGGAAATTGCAGAGGCTAACGGCGGTAAGCCCCTAAAGCTTGTGGCTAACCTGCCCTACTATATTACAACACCTATAATTATGGGTATTCTGGAAAAAAGAATGCCTGTTGAAAGCATAACCGTGATGATACAAAAAGAGGTTGCTCTGCGTATGCAGGCGACTCCCTCTACAAAGGACTATGGTGCATTATCCCTTGCAACACAATATTATTGTGAGCCTTATCTGGTGGCAAATGTACCGCAAAATTGCTTTATGCCCCGTCCTAATGTAGATTCGGCGGTAATCAGGCTTACTCCTTATAAGGAAGCTCCCGTAAAGGCTAAGGACGATGAGCTTATGTTTAAGCTGATTAAAACAGCCTTTTCCCAAAGACGAAAAACTCTTTTAAACTGTATTTATAACAGCGGGGAGTGGTCATTAACCAAGGAGGAAATTGCACAACTGCTTACCTCAAACGGCTTTGATGAGCGTGTCAGGGGTGAAACCCTTACCTTAAAGGACTTTGCAATGCTCTCAGATGCAATAAACAAGTAATTAAAGGCACTGTTATGTCATAAGATATTACTAAAAAAAGGAGTAGACTTATGACTACATATAACAGAATACCTATTTTAATGAGCAAGGGCAGGGCAATACTGGAGTACGGCAAGGACCTTTGCCGACTTACCCTGAAATTACAGGGGATAGATACAGACAAGCTATACAAGCCCTATTTGCTTTGGGAGGACAGCTTTTTGCTGTTGCCTAAGCCCCTTGAGGTTGATAAAAGCGGCAGCTGCAGCCTTAGATGTGATGTTAAGGCGGAAAAGCCTGAGGAAATAAGGGCAGTTGCCGTAATATCAGAGGCTTTAGAGGTAGGTGCAATAGGCTATATTAAGGGAGAGTACCCTTGGCAAAATTGCTTTATGATGAAGGAGCCTGAAAAAACAGAGGCTGATAATCAAAACGAGAGCAGAGAAGCTTCGGATAATGAGGTTACCAAAGAGGATAAGGCGGAAACCAAGGAGGCTTTTAAGTCCATTGTCTGGAAGCTTAACGAGGATATAAGGGAGCTTAAAGAATACGCTTCCATGGCTGATAAGAGCTGTGAGGAGATGTTTAAGCAAAAGGAAGAAATAAAGCCCTTTCCTGAATGTGAGGGGAAGTGGATAAAAATTAATTTAAAAGATTTGGCAGGTATGGGCTCGTTGTGGAGATATATAAACAATCCCCTGGTGCTTTATGCCTGCCGACATTATCACCACCTTATTTTAGGCAACAATAAGGGTGAATTATTGCTTGGCGTACCCTGGGAGTATGATAACAGCTACAGACTTGAGGCAGAGATACAGGGCTTTAATCAGCTTAAAAGCGTTAAGGGGACTAAACCCGAAAAGGGCGATATGTGCTATTTAATTACTACTATGGAGTAAATTATGAAAGGAAATAAAAATGCGTATAAGAAAAAAGGCTTGGGCAGAAAGTGAGCTTGGCTCAAACAAGGCTATAATATCAAAGCCTGCTGAAAACAAGGGTAAGTGGAGAGAGTACTTCGGAAACGAAAACCCTATCCATATTGAAATAGGCTGCGGAAAGGGACAGTTTTTGTCACAGATGAGCAAGCTTAACCCTGATATTAACTATATAGGTGTTGAAAGAGAGGAGCAGATTATTGTGTCTGCCCTTAAAAAGAGCCGTTTAGCAGAGGTAGAGGATAATATTGCCTTTATCTGCGGTGATGTGGCAAATCTTGAGGAGCTTTTTGAGCCTAAGGAAATCGACAGGCTGTATATTAACTTTTGTGACCCCTGGCACAGAAAGAAAAAGTGGGCAAAGCGTCGTTTAACCCATAAAAACTTCCTTAATTTATATGAAAGACTTTTTGCCGATAAGGGCGGAGAGATTTTTATGAAAACCGATAATCAGATTTTGTTTGAGTTCAGCTTAAATGAAATTGCCGATAAGGGCTGGAGATTACACAATATATCACTTGATTTACATAACTCCGATTTTGAGGGTAATGTAATGACAGAGTATGAGGAAAAGTTCTCCGGCAAGGGTATGCCTATTTACAGGTTAGAGGCATATTATAATAAAATGCCTGTAATAGAGGATAAAAAGAAAAAGGAAGATGAGGAATAAACAAAAGGCTCTGAGATTATCTCAGGGCTTTTTGTTTTGGGGAAAGATTATTATGTATTTAATTACGGCTGACGGTTAAAAGTTTTTTGCTACACTTTGTGTTTATAAATAACTTTTTTGGTAAGCCATTCGTTTTTTATAAATATCAAAATAGATTTATTATGTGTAGACCTTTTCTTTTAGCATATTCGTATGCAAGACCTGTTCCGCTTTTTGGCTTATAGTTTATTAAATGGTTATTGTGTGTTTTAGGTACATAGCTTTTATTGTAGTAAATTACACTATAACTACTTTTATCAATCATTTCGTAATTTCGTTTAATATAAGCAGCTTTACCTGCATTTAAAATTTGGGGTGGAAAATATGTATATTCATATCTTTGCAAAATGTAATTTTTATAATCAATGTCAATATAAGGATATTCTGCCCTGACACATACTCTGACAATATAAGGATATTTCTCTTTTGTTTCTGTTATTACTTCATAACATAATTCATCAAATTCGCTTTTACTTCCAAAAAGAAAAATACTTACATCTCGGTTAATAATCAAATTTTCAACACTTTGCCGTATTTTGTTTTTTAATTCAGGGGTAGTATTAGTTTTTCTGTGACCAAAAAACAACAAGTATTTGCTTTTAAATTTTTCTCATACATAAGCTCACCTTAAATATTTTGGATATACTATATGTTCATATGAAACATTGTACCACATATTTCTAATAAAATAAACATATAATATATTTATTATGGAGTGATTGTATGGCTATTAAAAGTGTTTCAATTCGAATTGAAGAGGAAATGTTAAAGAAAATCGGCTATGTTGCTGATTATGAGGGCAGAAGTGTCAACAGTCATATACTGGTTTTAATCAGAGAAAGCATTAAGTCCTTTGAGGAAACAAACGGAGCTATTGAGGGGGATATAAACCCTGCGGTAAATGTTAAGCCTGCTCGTAAATAAAAGCACAAACAATAAATATGCCCTTTGTCTGATTGACAGAGGGCATATTTATATAAAAAACTCAGCATTTGTTATAAGAGCTGACAAAAAAACACCGCTTCCCGAAGGAAGCGGTATGAATAAGCCATTTATGTAGCTAATATTAGTTACAGATAACAAGCTCTGATTCCTTATCGAAGATGTGCATTTTGTTAACGTCAAATGCAACCTTAACGATGTCACCAATCTTAGCTGTGAAACGAGAATCAACTCTGGCTGTAATGTTCTGACCTGCAATCTGAAGGTAAAGGTTAGTTTCAGCACCGAGAAGCTCTGTAACCTCAACCTGTGCATCTACGATGCTCTCAGGAGATGTGCTGAGGAAAAGCTCTTCCTCATGAATATCCTCAGGTCTGATACCGAGGATAACGTCCTTATCAACATAACCACCGTCAATAAGAGCTCTTGTTTTATACTCAGGAAGCTTAACTCTGTATTCACCAAAGCTTACAAGTACGTCAGCACCAACCTGAACAACCTTAGCTTCGATAAAGTTCATCTGAGGTGAACCGATGAAGCCTGCTACGAAAAGGTTGCATGGCTTGTTGTAAAGGTTCTGAGGTGTATCTACCTGCTGGATAATACCGTCCTTAAGAACTACGATACGTGTACCGAGTGTCATAGCCTCTGTCTGGTCATGTGTAACGTAAATGAAAGTTGTCTGTAATTTGTGGTGAAGCTTAGAAATCTCGCTTCTCATCTGTACTCTCAGCTTAGCATCAAGGTTTGAAAGAGGCTCGTCCATAAGGAATACCTTAGGGTTACGAACAATAGCACGACCCATGGCAACACGCTGACGCTGACCACCTGAGATAGCACTTGGCTTTCTGTCAAGTAACTGCTCGATTTCAAGAATTTTAGCTGCTTCATGTACTCTTCTGTTAATTTCGTCCTTAGGAACCTTACGGAGCTTAAGACCGAATGCCATGTTATCATATAATGTCATATGTGGGTAAAGAGCGTAGTTCTGGAATACCATTGCAATATCTCTATCCTTAGGTGATACGTTGTTCATAAGCTTATCGCCGATGTAAAGCTCACCTGAAGAAATATCCTCAAGACCTGCAATCATTCTAAGTGTGGTAGACTTACCGCAACCTGAAGGACCTACGAAGATGATAAATTCCTTATCATCAATATCAAGACTAAAGTTCTTAACTGCTATAAAGCCGTTAGGATATTTCTTAACGATATTTTTTAATTTCAATTCTGCCATTTAAATTCCTCCTTGCAATTAGCGGGCCGCAATGCCCTTGATTTATAATTATAATACCGTATTTTGCAAAAACTCTCCATATCTTTATTTTACAAATAAAAGCCGAATAATTTGTACAAATTGCCCAAATTCTTAAATTGGTGGGTTAGAATTAACAAAAACACGTGGAATTATGCAAAATAGTGCTTGCAAAATAGATAATTTCAAGCTAAATCGTACAATCATATTTTATTTGTGTCAACTTTCACAACAATACTAAAGCTATTCCTTATTTTTTTGTTTAAAATACGGATAGAAATATTTAAAAATACTATAAATGTAAATTTAAGGTAAGACTTTTGGGGTATATTTTACATTATACAGCGATTTTGCCTATAGGGCTTATAAGCAAGGAGATATAACGCTTTGCCCTTTGTTAAAACTTTCCTAACACTTCTCTTATATCTGTCACAAACATAAAGGCAGTAGGCTCTGTCTGTGCCGTAATCTGCTTAAGAGCTACTATCTCCTTACGTGAGGCGGCTACCATAAGCACCTGCTTGTCCTTGCCTGAGTACATACCTCCCGCAGGCAATACCGTAACGCCTCTGTTAATACCGTACATAATGGCAGTACCCAGCCTTTTGCCGTCGTCACATACAATAAAGGCCGCCTTGGCAAAATTAAGACCCTCCAACACAAAGTCAACCGCCTTAGTCATAATAACTACCGCAATTATGCCGTACATGGCACGTACAGCACCGAATACCGTAAAGCCTAAGGCAATAATGGCTACATCTATACACATCATAATATAGGAAAGATTTAAGTCGGGCTTTAATTTGTTTATTATGCCTGCCGCAAGGTCACTGCCTCCTGTAGTAGAGGCTGTTTTCAGCACAAGTCCTATGCCTATACCGTAAATAATACCTCCGAAAATAACAGCTGTTACATAGTCATTTTCTATAGGCGGTATTTTTTCAAATATAAGCAGAAAAAAAGATAAAAGCAGTGTACACATTCCTGACCTTAGTACAAAGGCTTTGTCAAAAACAAAGTATGCAAGTAAAAAAAGCGGAATATTGACTGCAAGGTTAGTAAGCCAGAGGGGAATGCCCCAAAGGCTCTCTGCAATAATTGCAATACCCGTTGCTCCCCCTAAGATTATGGAAAACGGCTCAAAAAAGCAATCTACCGCAAGGGACATAAGTATAATACCTACTATTAAATATCCGTATTTTTTTATTAAGCTCATTATAAAATATCCTTTTTGTTTTATTTTTACATAAAACAATGAATTTTATTCATTAAAGCTCGCCTATGAGAGCAGGCTCAGCCTTTGAAACATCTGTTAGTTTTACGGTTAGTATCTGATTGTGCAGATTTTCGCAGGACCTTGTCAGCACCTTAATATAATTGTCGGTGTAGCCCTCATATATATCCTTTTCAACCTCACGCTCAAAAAGCACCCTTACCCTTTCACCTTTCATTTTTGTTATAAACTCTCTTTGCAGTCTTTCACCAAGGCTGCCCATTCTTGCCGCCCTGTCCGCCTTGACCTCAGGGGGTATCTGGTCCTTTCGCTTAGCGGCGGGAGTACCGTCCTTAGGCGAATATGGGAATACGTGTATCTTGGCAAGTCCGCATTTTTCGGCAAATGCCATGGACTCTGCAAAGTCCTCTTCGCTTTCTCCGGGGAAGCCCACTATTATATCGGTAGTTATTGCACCCTTAGGATATGCTCTGTAAATACGCTCTGCCGCCTCAAAATACTCCTGTGCAGTGTAGCGTCTGCCCATATTGTGCAAAGTGTTGTCCGCTCCGCTTTGCAGAGATAAATGGAAATGAGGACAAACCTTAGGTAATGCCTTCATTCTTTCTATAAACTCATCTGTTACGGCAAGAGGCTCCATGGAGCTGAAGCGTATACGTTCAATGCCATCTACCTGATGTACCCTTTCTATTATATCTGCAAGATATACGCCCTCTTTTAAATCAAGCCCGTAGCTGGCTACATGGATACCTGTTAAAACTACCTCCTTAAAGCCGTTTTGTGCAAGTTTTTTAACCTCTTCTATTACCTCTGCACTTTTACGGCTGCGTATAGGTCCTCTTGCATAGGGTATTATGCAATAGGTACAGTAGCGGTTACAGCCCTCCTGTATTTTAAGGTAAGCTCTTGTATGCCCCTCAAGCCTTGTAACGCTTAACGGCTCAAATTCAACTGCTGTTTTTATATCGCTTACTAGGTTTAAAATACCGCCCGTATAGCTTTCTGCAATATCAACTATATTTGCTCTGTCCTTTATGCCTGTAATAATGTTTATGCCCTCTACCTTAGCTATTGCTTGGGGTGCAACCTGTGCATAACAGCCTGCCGCTATAACAACTGCATCGGGGTTAAGCTTTTTGGCACGCCTTATAAGCTGACGTGATTTTTTATCACCAAGGTTAGTTACAGAGCAGGTATTAATAAGGTAGTAGTCGGCTGTCTCATCAAAGCTTACCTCGGTATAGCCTCTGTTTAAAAACAGCTCTCTCATAGCCTCTGTATCGTACATATTGACCTTACAGCCCAAGGTTGTAAAAGCAATTCGTTTTTTATCCATATAATATATCCTTTCTTAAAAATACTGTTTATATTTTACTATATTTATGGTATATTTAAAAGTAGAAATATTTATAAAAGGAGATAAAAATATGTCGTCAAAAATTAATGATAATGTTCAGGCTCTGACGGCAGAGCTTATACAGAGCAAGCTTACTGATATTATGCTTAATCTTGCTCTTGATATGTGTGATTTTCATACGTCAGAGCCTGAGGGAGTAAATATACCCGAAAGTATTTCAAGCCTTGCAGATAAGGTAAGGGACTATGTAAAGCTTTTGCCCGATATGTTAAGCAAGGATATGTCGGAACGCAAGGAATATATAAACGAGTTAAATGCTCTTGCTAAGGAATATGCCGCAGCTTGTGAACCTATATTTTACTATAAGACCTTGGTTAATTCATCAGGCAATTACGGTTTATGGCAGTACAAGTGTAAGACTGCCGAGAAAATGCCTACAGATAACTACAGGGAGATTGAGGCAAGCATAAGGGAGCTTGCCGATGATTTTATATCAGGTGCGGAAAGTATGCCGGAAAAGCACTACAATATGTCGAGAATACTTAATTGCATACCTTTGCGTATGACCAGGGAGCGTCTTACAGACCTGATAAGGGAGGGCTTAAAGAAGGTTTTAGAGGACGGCACGGTAGCAGAGGTTGACGCAACCCTTAAGCTTTTTAAACTTGAATATGCACCTATGCTTGCAGAGGGCTACGGCAGTATTATACCTGAGCTTAAGACCCTTGCAGAGGAGGTAAGCTCAAGACATATTGACCAACTTAGCGAAATTGACCTTGAGGGTTATATGGAGGAGATAGACCATGCTATCATTCAGATTGATGAGGTTACGGACTATCTTAACATTGCCTATAATGATATTAACTACCTTATTGCAATTTTAACCTTTGCAGTTGATGAGGACTATATAATAAATGGGGATATTGTAGTGGGAGATATATACCATTCCTGTATAGAAATGGTTAAAACGGGGGATTATGACCTTTACGAAGAAGCTCTGGCAGAGAAAGCAACAGATAAAATAGAGGAAAACTTCCGTATTATAAAGGATAAGGAAAATGAGTTCAGCGAATACGGTAAAAAATACGGTGACAAAGATGTTTTTACAGAGGAAACTTTTTCAATAGTAAATATGTATTTTTATATTCAGGAGCTTTATATGCGTGAGCTTTCCGATATAGCTGTTACGGGAGCCTTCAGCAATACTGAAAAAGCAGATGAGGGATATATAACAAAGGGCATAGATGGGCTTATTGAATTTATACTGTCTGCCCCTGAGAGCATATCTTCCAATAAAAACAAATTTATGCGTAAGGAACTGTTATCAAAGCTACCTGTTATAATGAATGAAAAAGAGTTTAATGATTATCTCAGCTATGCTTTTGAGCCGTTAGCAGGGAAAAATGCTGGTATTGTAGCCTTAACCGAAATTTATGATCTGCTTACGGAGGCAGGGGCTATACCTGACTTTGAAACAGAACATGAGTGTGATTGCGGTCACCACGGTCATGACCACCACCACAGCTGTAATTGCGGACATGACCATAATCACCATCATGACCACGGACACGGCTGTAATTGCGGACACAGTCATAATCACCCCCATATCCATATAGTAGAGGATGAATAAAAAACAAAAAATCGCTGTAAGCTCTTAGCCCGCAGCGATTTTTTCTTGTTATTTTTAGTCTTCACTTATAAGATTTACTGTTCTTGTAGGTGCGTCCCATCTTACTTCAAGCCCTAATGCCTCACCTACAAATCTGAGCGGTACAAGGGTAGTACCATTTACGATACAAGCAGGAGAGTCAAGAGTAGTTGACTTGTTGTTTAAGTATGCCTTTCGCATACCTATGGTAAGCTCAATGTTGGTTACACCACGGCTGGCTTTTACTGTTTTTGTATCAGCATCCCAGTTTACAACACATTCAAGCTCTTCAAAGATAGCACGCATAGGTACCATTGTACGTCCGTTAATCATCTGTGGCTCAACACCGTCAAAGTCCAGTTCTTTGCCGTCAAGGATAACGGTTATCTTGTCGGGAACTTCAATATTTTCAACAGTGCCTGTTTTGCTTGTGGAAGTGCTTATTTTCTTTGAGGAGGCAAATTCCTCAGCAGCACTGCCCTTACTGCAGTGGATTGTAACCTTTTTACAATCGTCAAAGGCATTGTCGGCTATTTTCTTACAGCTGTCGGGAATATAAATATCGGTAAGTTCACTACAGCCCTTGAAAGCATTTTTATCTATAACCTGAAGCTTACTGCCGTTAATCTGTACGGTTTTAAGTGAGGTACAGTCAGCAAAGGTATTTGCCTCAATAGTAGTAACATTTGAAGGAATGGTAATGCTCTTTAA
This sequence comes from uncultured Bacillota bacterium, assembly GCA_958426775.1. Taxonomy (GTDB): domain Bacteria; phylum Bacillota; class Clostridia; order Lachnospirales; family CAG-274; genus CALWRD01. The sequence goes on along the minus strand of CATZZP010000013.1, from coordinate 53,741 downwards.
GGACTTACAGCCCTTGAATGCAGAACCGCCTATTGTTTGTATACTTGAAGGTAAGGTGATTTTGTTAAGTGAGGTACAAAGCTCAAAGGCTGATGTACCGATAGTTTGGCAATTGCTGTTAAGGCTAAGGCTTGTAAGGGATTTACAGCTGTAGAATGCCTGGTCGGCAATATCAATTACGCTCTTGCCGAAGGTAACTGCTGAAAGAGAGTCACAGCTTTTAAAGCAAGCCTTAGGTATAGCAGCAACCTTATCGGGAATATCAATTTTTTTGAGGCTGTCAGCTCCCATAAATGCCATTTCTCCAAGGGTCTGAAGTGTAGCCGGCAATTCTATTGAAGCAAGCTGGTCAAAGTCAAAAAAGCCGTTTTTCTCAACTGCTGTAATTTCTGTACCGTTAATTTTTGTAGGCACGGAGATAGATACGGTTTCTACATTTACAGGTACTGCGTGGTCCTGTGTACTGCTGATATTGGCGGCTCTTTTAATACTGCCTGTGTAGGTGCTGTACTTTATGCTTGCAGTGCCGTTACCGTAGGTAAGCCATTCCTCGGCAGCCCCTACTGCCTGTATAGCTGATAAAAGCATTACCCCTGAAAGAACGATAGAAACAAATTTCTTCATATAAAAAGTCCTCCTTTGTATTTACTTACATATTTTATTTTAACATACAATAGTATATCTGTCAAAATTTACTTAAGCTTTTTGCTTTGTATATGCCAGCATAACCTTGCTGAAAGAGCAGGCGGTATAAGGGTGACTAAAAGCGTCAGTCTGTCAATCCGCCTTGGATAAATTACAAGCTGACCTTTGAACATACCCTCAATTGCCTTTTGAGCCGCAAGGGTGCTGTCAATAGGCTTTATACTGAAGGTTACGCCTGCCCTGTTGTTGAAGTTAGTATCAACGGGACCGGGACAAAATACAGATACGTGAACCTTGCGTCTGCTTCGTCTTATTTCCTCGTTAATAGATACGGTCAGCTTATAAACATAGCTTTTTGCACTGTAATAAGTACTCATAAGAGGTCCCGGAGGAAAGGCTGCAAGGCTTGCCACATTTAGTATATAGCCTCTGTTTTCCTTAAGCATTTTCCGTAAGAACAGCTTTGTAAGTATGTGAACGGCACATATATCCAGGTTTATCATATTCAGCTCAGTTACAAGGTCTGTTTTGTAAAATTCCCCAAAGGCTCCGAAGCCTGCATTGTTTATAACAACATCAACAGGCTTGTCTTTCAGCATATGAAAAAGCCTGATACAGTTTTTTCTCTTGCTTAAATCCATAGGTATAATTATGGTTTTTGTGTCAAGTTCCTTGCTTAATTTTTCTAAAGCGGATTTATTGCGTGCTGTTAAAATAAGTCCATAGCCCTTTTTTGCAAGAATTTTTGCCATTTCTTTTCCTATACCGCTGCTTGCTCCCGTAATTAATGCGTACATAGGTTACACACCTCCTTAATTAAATAGTCCTTATTGTTAATTTGGGGATTTTTAAGCACTTCATCTAAACATTTGTTAAGTAATTCACCTATCTGTTTACCCTTAGGCACCCCTAAGGCAATTAAGTCCTCACCCTTTAAGTCAAGGTCGGCAAGTGAGCAACAATGGTTGTTTGTTTTTATGCTTGCCAGTACAGCAATAGGCTTTTCCGGGGATATATCCCGTATAATACACCTTAGCTTTACAGCTGCCTCCGTAAGCTCATAATCAGATTTTGAAATCATTTTTCTTATATTGTAGCCGTTGTATTCTACAGGCTCTTTTATAAAGGAAGCTAAGGTAACTGTATCCTTTACGGTTTTATTGTCAAGTCGCAGGTTACGTAAAAACTTCTCAAGAGCCTTTTTATCAAGGTGATATAAAATAAGGGTAAGTCGGTTTACCGTGTCCTTTGGGACTTTAGCAAGGCAAGCTTTTATTTCTGCCTCATTGTCCTCCAATATCTGAGCTAAGGGTGATAAAACATAGCTTAATATTCCTGTAGCCTTAAGCTCATATACTTTGAGAGGATTATCCGATAAAATAAGCTTTAACAGCTCATCTCTTATTCTTTCTATACTGATGTTCTTAATAAGATGAGCATTTTTCTTAATAGAGCTATAAGTTTCCTCCTCAATTTCAAAGTTAAGCTGGGCAGAAAATCTTAAAGCCCTCATCATTCTCAGGGCATCCTCATTAAACCGTTGGTCAGCATTACCCACAGCTTTAATTAAGCCTCTTTTTAAGTCCCCCATACCGTCAAAACGGTCTACAATACCTGTTTTGGGACTATATGCTATAGCATTTACGGTAAAATCCCGTCGTGACAAATCTCCTGTGAGCTTATCTGTGAAAATTACCTTTTCGGGATGACGATTATCCTTATACTCTCCGTCTATACGGTAGGTTGTAACCTCGTAGCCAATCTTGCCTATAAGCACTGTAACGGTACCATGCTCAATGCCTGTGTCATAGGTATGGCTGAAGGCTGACTTTACCTGCTGTGGAAGTGCGGAGGTGGTAATATCCCAGTCCTTAGGTGTTTTGCCCAGAAGATAATCTCTTACACAGCCACCTACTATATATGCCTCAAAGCCCTTGTTATTAAGGATGTTTATTATAAACTCCACATTTTCAGGCAGTTTAATGCTTTCCATAAAGCACCTCCGTAAAACTAATCTATTCTAATTATAACCAAATAAGGGCATTTTGTCCACAAAAAAGAGAGGTCAAAAAAGACCTCTCTGAAAATTATTCGATTAGTTTAAAACTCGTCTTGCACCATAGTAAGTATTTGCTGAATAGCCCTCGTTAAGGTTAGAGATACAAACACCCTTGCCGCCGCCGTCAGTTGAATGAATATACTGACCGTTACCTATGTACATACCAACGTGTGATATTGGGGTATCGCCGCCTGTGTTAAAGAATACAAGGTCACCCGGCATAAGTTCACTTTTTGAAACTGATACGCCGTTTTTATACTGTTCCCTTGAACTGCGGTTAAGTGAAATACCGTTGTTTTTAAATATACTGTAGGTAAAGCCTGAGCAATCAACACCTGAGGTAAGGCTTGTACCGCCGTATACGTAAGGTGTACCTAAATACTGCTTAGCATAAGCAACAATCTGGCTTGCCTTATCTGATGCACCTACACTTTGTGTAGCAACCTGAACAGGTTTATTGGCAGGCTTAGCACCGTTTTTAAGGCTTACATACTCGCTTTTAACATAGCCTACACGGTTGCTGTCGTCAGATACCTTAACCCAACCGTCAGCATAATCATAAACGCTTAAGTTATAGCCGGGTGTAAGGGAAGCAACAATGCTTGCTGATGTTGAAGCTGATGCACGCATATTAAGGCTGCCTTCACAGCTTACAACTGCATATACATTAGAGCTTGCTGAAGAAGCAGGTGTTGTAAGTGCTGCACTTGTACCGTTAAGGTACTTAAGCATTGTACCGTTTACATAGTCCTTATGAACATATGCCTTGGTGCCGTTATAGTCGATTGTATACCAGTCGCCTGAAACACCTGTTACATTAAGTAAGTCGCCGCTGTTAGCCTGACCTAATACCTGTGCTGAGGTAGAAGGGGCTGTACGGATATTAACCTTATTACCGCTTACTGTACCCTCTGCCTGCTGAATTTTAACAAACTGGCTTGTAACATATGCTGTGCCTACATCAGGTGCAGATATGCGAAACCAACCGTCAAGGTCTGCAAGTATAGTAACCTGCTCACCGCTGTCAGCAGTTGAAAGAACATAAGCCTCGGTTGAATTAGAGGAACGGATATTAACATCATTACCTGTTATAGTACCTGTTGTTGCCGCCGACACAGGAGATGTACCTAACATGGTAAGGCTGAGTAAAGCGGCTGCCGTTCTCTTATTAAATAAAAAAGACATTTTAAACTACCCTCTTTGTAATTTTTGCTAAAGTCAGATAAAGACCTTATACATCAGATAACGAAACATTTTGATAAAGTTCTATGAAAAAAAAGCAAAATAAACTTAAAAATGGAAAATGTTACGAAATGTTACAAGCTCATTTTACGATAAAATCGGGCAAAAGTCAATACACTTTTTAAAAATATTAAAAATTGTAACAAAATCTCTTACGATTTAATAAAAGTTTCGCCTTTTGCCTTGAAAATTTTTTATATAAGAGGTAAAATATAATAGAAAAAGTTATTACAGATTTGGAAGGTGAAAATATGAATGATAAAAACAATAACGGCGGTCAGGAAAATAAGCCACCAAACGGGGATTTAAGCTTGTTTTTTAAGATTATTACAATTTCTTTATTGCTTACCTTTGTAATGCATCTTTTAAGTGCAGGGGTTGTAACTAAGATGCAGCAGGAGGTCAGCTACAGTGAGTTTGTCCAAATGGTTAAGGACGATAAGGTTTCCGAGGTAGTAATTAATACCGATAAAATTTCCTTCAGGCTTAAGGCAGATACCAAGTCTGAAGAAAATATGCAGCAGGTACTTACTACTTATTATACGGGTTATATTCCTAATGACAATTTGCTTACGCTCCTAGATGATAACGGAGTTAAATACTCCTCACCCGTTCAGGAAAATTCCTTTTTTATGCTTTTTATGATTGAGTGGATTTTGCCTATGCTTTTTATTGGCTTTATGTTTATGTTCCTCTCACGCTTTATTATGAAAAGAATGGGCGGCGGAGGCGGCATTATGGGTGTAGGCAAGTCAAATGCCAAGGTCTATATGCAGAAGGAAACAGGCGTTACTTTTAAGGATGTAGCAGGTCAGGATGAGGCTAAGGAGTCCTTAGAGGAAATTGTGGACTTTTTACATCACCCCGAAAAATATGCAAAGATTGGTGCTAAACAGCCTAAAGGTGCCTTGCTTGTAGGACCTCCGGGTACAGGCAAAACCCTTCTTGCAAGAGCAGTTGCAGGAGAAGCTGATGTAACCTTTATGAGCATTACAGGCTCTGATTTTGTGGAAATGTTTGTCGGTGTAGGTGCTTCCAGAGTAAGGGACTTATTTAAGCAGGCTCAGGAAAATGCACCTTGTATAGTGTTTATTGACGAGATTGATGCAATAGGTAAAAGTCGTGATAATACTGTGGGCGGCGGAAATGATGAAAGGGAACAGACCCTAAATCAGCTCCTTTCGGAAATGGACGGCTTTGACAGCTCAACAGCCGTAGTTATTTTAGCAGCAACAAACCGTCCTGAGGTGCTTGATAAGGCACTTTTAAGACCGGGTCGCTTTGACAGGCGAATTATAGTTGAAAAACCTGATTTAGCAGGAAGAGAAAAGATACTTGAGGTACATGCCGCAAAGGTTAAGTTAGGTCCTGATGTTGACTTTAACAAGATTGCCCTTGCAACAAGCGGAGCGGTAGGTGCAGACCTTGCCAATATGGTAAATGAGGCGGCATTACGTGCTGTGCGTATGGGTCGTGAGGAGGTTCTTCAGGAGGACCTTATGGAGGCTGTTGAGGTAGTAATTGCAGGTAAGGAAAAGAAGGACAGAATTATGTCTGAAAATGAAAGGCGAATTGTTGCCTTCCATGAGGTAGGTCATGCTCTTGCGGCGGCAAAGCAAAAAAATACCCAGCCTGTTCAAAAAATTACAATTGTACCACGTACCATGGGTGCTTTGGGCTATACCATGCAGATGCCCGAGGAGGAGCGTTATCTTATGTCAAAGGAGGAAATTCTTTCAGAGATAGTTGTGCTTCTTGCAGGCAGAAGTGCCGAGGAGGTTGAATTCGGCTCAATAACCACAGGTGCAAGCAACGATATTGAAAGAGCATCAGCTCTTGCAAGAAGTATGATAAGCCAGTACGGTATGAGTGATACCTTTGATATGATGGCACTTGAAAGTGTGCAGAACCGTTACTTGGACGGACGTGCCGTAAGCAACTGCGGTGATATAACCATGGCTAAGCTTGATGAAGAGGTGCTTCAGGTAATTAAGGACTGTCACAGTAAGGCAAAGGCAATTATTGAGGAAAACAGAACTGCTCTTACAAAAATCAGCGAATATCTTATTTCAAAGGAAACTATAACAGGTGAGGAATTTATGGAAATTTTAAAGGAGTGCGACAATCCAAAGCCTGCATCTGAATCTGAGGAAAATAAGGAGGATAAGGAATAATGGAGGTTGCAAGCTTTACTATTGACCACGACAGACTGTTGAAGGGCATATATGTTTCAAGAAAGGATAAAATCGGACAGGAAACAGTTACAACCTTTGACGTAAGGATAAAAAGACCTAATATAGAGCCTCCTGTTGATGTTCCTGCTCTTCACACCTTAGAGCATCTTATTGCAGTATATTTAAGGGGCAGTAAATGGCAGGACAGCATCATTTACGTAGGTCCTATGGGGTGCAGAACCGGTATGTACATTATCTTTAAGGGAGATTTGGAAAGTAAGGATGTAGTTGAGCCTATAAGATGTGCCTTTGAATATGCGGCGGATTTTCAAGGCACCGTACCTGCTGCTACCTCTAAGGAGTGCGGTAACTATCTTGACCACAACTTAACCTTAGCTAAGTATGAAAGTAAGATTTTCCTTGAAACCCTTAATAATATTAAGGAAGAAAATTTGGTTTATCCAAAGTAAAAGCTGAAAGGGCTGTAATAAAAGTCTTAAAAAGTAATGCCGACCTCAAATGAGGTCGGCATTTTGAACGCTGTAAGCTTAGATCTTACAGTGTTTTTTATTGACTTTTTACAGCCCTTTGGGTTAAGGCAATTTATTTTGCATTGTCATTTATAAGCTTATTGTCAGCTGTTACCTTGTAGATACCGGGTTTTGGTGACATATCACTCACCTTATATACACCCGGCTTTGTAATGGGAGCCGGCTCTGTATCGGGTGTTTTTTCCGAAGTCGAAGCTGTTGATTGGGGTGTCTGTGGGGTACCCTGGGCAGGCTCAGTAGTTGCCTGTGGCTGGCTTGGTGCAGAATTAGCTGTTGCCTGTGGAGCAGCCTGTGGCTGGCTTGATGCAGGATTAGCTGTTGCCTGTGGGGCAGCCTGTGGCTGATTTGATGCAGGATTAGCTGTTGCCTGTGGGGCAGCCTGTGGCTGGCTTGATGCAGGATTAGCTGTTGCCTGTGGAGCAGCCTGTGGCTGACTTGATGCAGGATTAGCTGTTGCCTGTGGCTGGCTTGGTGCTGCTTCGGATGTTTTATTTTCGTTATAAAGATGATTGTCTGCCGTTACCTTATAAATACCGGGCTTTGGTGCTGTATTTTCAACCTTTGGTGCAGGTTCGCTGTCAAATTTAGGTACATTAACATTTGCCGCACTTACAGGTTCGGGAGCAGGCTCTGTTGTTTTAGGTGCTTCACTGTGATTTACACTGCTTCTGAGTGTTCTTTCACCGCCTAAGCCATAGCTTGGGTTTGCCGGAATACCGCCCATACCGACGCCGCCTGCAAGACCTGTTTTAACAAAAGGCTTTGGTTGTTCAGCCTTTGGTGCCTCCGGATTTGGTGATGCTGTCTTAGGGGGTTCCGCCTTTGGCTGCTCTTCAACCTTATTAGGTATACTGCTTGTTGCTAAAGGTGATGGCTTAGGGTCTGTCTTTGGCTGCTCTACAGCCTTAACCTCCTGAGATGCCATCTTTTGAAGCCCGCCGAAGCTTGGAACCTTATGGGTTGGTATAGTCTGAGCAACCTGCTTCTGAGGAGCAGGTGCAGGTGTAGGCTTAGGCACACCGCTTTTCTGCCATTCCGTAAGCACTTCATCAATTTTATCAAAGTCCTTAGTCATATTAAGGATACCTTCTGCATCAAAGTTCTTGAAATACTTTTCAACCATAGCATTATAATCTTTGCTAAAACTGTTGATTATCTCTTTATATTGTGCTATATTAGCCTTAATATCTTTAATCTGAGTAGCAGTATTTTGTGCAAGTGAGACCTGAAGATTTTTGGTTTGTGCTTCTACCTTTTCCTTTTCCTCATTAGCCTTTTTAAGGATTGCATCAGCCTCTTCCTTAGCCTTTTTAACTAAGAGAACTGCATCGTCCTTAGCTTTTTTTACAGTTGCTGCAACATCCTCATTAGCCTGTTTTATCATCTTATCAGATGCCATCTGGGCACTGATAATAGCCTTATTAATTGCAGAAGCCTTGTTTTCGTACTCTTTAATCTGCTGCTCTAAGCTGTTTATGTAAGCGTCTACCTCAAATGTTTCATAGCCACCCTTTTTGTTAATGGTAAATGTTGGCATTTAATACACCCCTTTTTTATAATATAATGACGTTTATAAAAACAGTATATCATTTTAATACATTTATTGCAACAATTTTATAAGGAAGAATTTGCTATGATTGATGATTATTATATGTCTATTGCACTTGCTAAGGCAAGAGAAGCGTACAGCTTAGAAGAGGTACCCATAGGCTGTGTAATTGAGTACAAGGGTAAGGTTATAGGCAAAGGCTTAAACCGACGTATGACAGATAAAAATGTGCTTGCTCATGCTGAAATTATTGCAATTAATGAGGCATGTGCATTTATGGGGGATTGGCGGCTTGAGGGCTGTACCCTTTATGTTACCGTAGAGCCGTGTCCTATGTGCAGCGGTGCTATATTACAAGCAAGGATAACAAGGCTTGTATACGGCACACCTAATGTAAAGGCAGGCTGTTGCGGCTCAATTTATAACCTCCTTGATGATTCACGCTTTAACCACAAATGCGAAATCACCACAGGCGTTATGCAGGAGGAATGCAGTGCAATAATGAAGGACTTTTTTAAAACCTACAGACGGAGGCAAAGCTCATGAAAGCTGCGATATTTGATTTTGACGGTACAATAGCAGACTCCTCTTATGTATGGGAGGCTGTAGACAGAAGCTTTTTTAAAAAGCGAAATATGGAAATACCCTATGACTATGTAGATAAAATAAGCACCTTAAACTTATATGACGGTGCGGTATTTACAAAAAATGAATATAATCTGCCTGACTCTGTTGAGGCTATCGTTAAGGAATGGCAGGAGGGTGCCTTGTACGAGTATGAAAAAAACGTTACCTTAAAGCCCTTTGCCTCAGAGTACATAAGGTATCTTAAGACACAGGGCATTAAGATAGGTCTTGCCACTGCCTCTGCCCCCGAGTTTTACACACCTGTTTTAAAGAAAAATCATATTTACCATTTATTTGACGGCTTTGCAGACGGCAACAGCGGTATGCCCGGCAAAAATCAGCCCGATATTTTTCTCCACTGTGCAAGGCTCATTAACGTAAAGCCGGAGGACTGTCATGTGTACGAGGATATTTTACCTGCAATTTTAAGTGCAAACAAAGCAGGCATGCACACAACAGCAGTATTTGAGCCTAAGTCACGTAAGGATTGGGATAAAATAAAAGTTGCGGCAAAAAACAGTATAATAAGCTTTTCGGAATTGCTTAAATAAAACAAAAAAATGGCTAAAATACTATTGACAGAGGCTGTTTTACGTGATATAATACTGTCTGTTAGCCGCACGAAAAGGTTTAAGTCAGTTGTAAAACTGCACCGTATTCGGCGAGTTCTGGTTTAAGGAGGTGTACGTGGAATGTACGCAATTATCGAAACTGGTGGAAAGCAGTATAAGGTATCTGAGGGTGATATTATCACCGTTGAGAAGCTTAGCGTTGAGGCAGGCTCTGAATATACCTTTGAGAATGTTTTAGCTGTATGCGACGGCGATAAGATGAGCTTTGGTGCTCCTACCGTAAGCGGTGCTTCCGTAAAGGCATCCGTTATCGGTGACGGTAAGGCTAAGAAGGTTATCATCTACAAGTACAAGCCTAAAAAGGGCTTCCACAAGAAGAACGGTCACAGACAGCCATTCACAAAGCTTAAGATTGAAAAGATTAACGGTTAATTATGATTAAGGCACATATCTGCCGAAATAAGGCAGGTCAGGTTTTCGGCTTTAAGGTAGTAAATCACGGTGAACCTGTTGTCTGCTCTGCGGTATCGGCTCTCTGCTTTAATACGGTAAACAGTATTGAGGCTTTTACCGAGCTTGACTTTACCTTAGACGCATCACCCGACGGAGGAGATATGACCTTTACCGTTCCTTTTCTGGAAAAAGGCGGTAAGGATAATAATGCCTCACTGCTGCTGAATTCCTTGGTCTTAGGATTAAAACAAATCGAGCTTGATTACAGTAATGATTTAAAGGTATTTGATTAGGAGGTGCAATAAATGTTAAGAATAAACCTTCAGTTTTTTGCTCATAAAAAAGGTGTTGGTTCTACTAAGAACGGCCGTGACTCTGAGTCTAAGCGTTTAGGTGCTAAGCGTGCTGACGGTCAGATTGTTAAGGCAGGTAACATCCTTTACACTCAGAGAGGTACAAAAATTCATCCCGGTAACAATGTAGGTAAGGGTGGCAACGATACACTCTTCGCTCTTGTTGACGGTAGAGTTAAGTACGAGAGAAAGGGCAGAGATAAGAAGCAGGTTTCTGTTTATCCTGTTGCAGAATAATTAAAATCTAAGGGAAGCACGGTTGCTTCCCTTTTTTCAACTATACTACAGAAAGGAGAACCCAAGATGTTTGTTGACAGAGTACAAATTCATATAAAGGGCGGTAACGGCGGCAACGGTGCCGTAAGCTTTTACCGTGCCAAGTATGTAACCAACGGCGGACCTGACGGCGGCGACGGCGGTAAGGGCGGAGATGTTGTGTTTGTTGCTGACGGCGGACTGAATACCCTTATGGACTTTCGCTACAAGCGTATGTTCAAGGCAGGTGTAGGTCAGGACGGCGGTAAGCGTAACTGTACGGGTGCTGACGGCGACGATATACTTGTACGTGTGCCTGTAGGTACGGTAGTCCGTGAGGCTGTAAGCGGTAAGGTTATGGCAGATATGACCTATGACGGCGAAAAAAAGGTGCTTATCAAAGGCGGTAAGGGCGGTAAGGGCAATCAGCATTTTGCTACCCCTACAAGACAGGCACCCAGATATGCCGAAAGGGGACGTACCTCAAAGGAATACGATGTAATCTTAGAGCTTAAGCTGATTGCCGATGTGGGCTTAATAGGCTTCCCTAACGTAGGTAAGTCCACCCTGTTATCAATGGTAACAAATGCAAACCCTAAAATTGCAAACTATCACTTCACAACGCTTACACCTAACCTCGGTGTAGTACGCAGTCGCTGGGGTGAGGACTTTGTAATGGCAGATATACCCGGTCTTATTGAGGGTGCCAGCGAAGGAGTTGGCTTAGGTCATGAGTTTTTAAGGCATGTAGAGCGTACAAAGGTTTTTATTCACGTAGTAGACGGTGCAGGTCTTGAAGGCATTGACCCTCTTGAAAATATTGAAAAAATCAATAACGAGCTGGATATGTACAAGGAAGGCCTTTCCTCACGTCCTATGGTTATTGCGGTAAACAAAATGGACATTCCCGAGGCAGAGGAAAACTACAAGCGTATTAAGGCAGAATATGAGCCTAAGGGAATACCTGTTTACGCTATATCAGCAGCCACAAACACAGGTCTTGAAGATCTTTTGGGCAAGGTTGCGGAAATCCTCAAGGACTATCCTCAGGATATAGTATTTGAAGAGGATTATGAGGAGTTTGACGAGATTGAAACAGACCACGAGCCTTTCACCATTACCAGATACAGCGAGCATTATTTTGTTGTTGAGGGTGTAGGTGTTGAAAAAATGATAGGCTACACCAACGTAGATACCGAAAAGGGCTTTGCCTTTTTACAGAAGTATATGCGTGATAAGGGTATCATTACCGCTTTAGAGGAAAAGGGTATTTCTGACGGAGATACTGTTAAAATATATGACTTAGAATTTGAATTTTATCATTAAGGGGAGGTTTCAGAATGCTGACAAGTAAACAACGTGCATACTTACGTTCCCTTGCGTCAAAGCTTACCCCTGTTGTACAGATTGGTAAGGGTGGCGTCACACCTGAGGTTGTTGCCTCTGTAGACGAAGCACTTGCCGCAAGAGAGCTTATAAAGGCAAACGTTCTTGATAACTGTCTTGAGGACGTAAGAGAAATAAGCAATGTAATTGCAGAGCGTACACGCTCTGATGTAGTGCAGGTAATCGGCAGAAAAATTGTTTTTTATCGTGCCGCTAAAAAGCCCGTAATTGAACTGCCTAAAAGCAAATAAATGTTTTGACTGATTTTAATAAAAAATGGATATAATTAAAGAATGTATCCAAAGAAACCACAAATGTGTGAGGCTTTTTTTAGTAAAAACAGACCGGTCTTTAAGAGAGAACTTTTACTATATCTAAAAGGGCAAATCCTTCACACCTCTTGATTTTCTGTATTTATAATGAAAGCCTCTGTGCTTAAACCCTCGAAAAAAATTACGGCATTATCCGGCATACAATAGCTCGGTTTCCTAAATTAAGGTGCGTAAATTCAGCAGTAAATTTACGCACCTTTTTCATACCTAAAATATATATTCCAAAATTCAAAAAAGGGCTATCTCCTAAGAGATAACCCTCAGACTGTCAATAAACTCGTGTTGAATTGTTTTTTTTGCAATTTCAAATACACCAGACTTCAAAAAGCGTCGCAGACTTAAATCCGCAGGCGGAATTCATTTCCGCCGAGGGTATAACAAGAGTGTCAAAAGAGGGTTTTACCCTCTTGAGGCACGGGTTGTTACTTCCTTGGTGGGTACGATAGTACCCCTAACTGCAAGAAATGCAAGCATTTCTTGCAAGGCTGTCGCTTTATCGACAGCCAGAGGGCTATCTCCTAAGAGATAACCCTGTCTGCTTTTCCAGACTAATTACTGTATTAAGACTGACATCACCCGAATGAAAAGGAATTGTTACAACTCCCTGACACTCAGGATTTTTGTATTGACGATGTGAGCCGCTTATACGTACACACACCCAACCAGCCTTCGTAATTTTCCTTTCAAGCTCTTTTGCTTTCATAGTAATTCCTCCTTTTAAGGCTATATACATCGGTTACAAAATGAACACGAATAATCTAACCATAAATAAGGCATTACCATTTAGCTATAATTATAGTAACATATATTATTCTAAAATTCAACAAAATAATTATATATTTTACACTTGACAAAGCAAACTATAGGATATATAATAAAACCATAGAACGTATTCGATACGTATTACGGAGGTGCTTTATGGAAGAAAATTATGTATACCCTATTTTAGTTAATAAAGAGAAAGGGGTTTACAACATCACCTTTCCCGACTTTAAAAATGCCGCCACCTGTACCGTTGAGGAAGATGCTATTATAGCAACTGCTCAGGATTACTTAGCTATAACTATTTTAGATCTGATCCAAGCCGGTGAGGAGCCGCCGAAGCCTACACCTGCTTTAGCAAATGCAACCTATATCCACATTTGGTTACCTTATTTTAAAAACAAGGTAAAAGAAACTTACGTAAAAAAAACCCTTACTATACCTCAATGGCTTAACATTCTTGCCCAAAACAACAATGTTAATTTTTCAGCGGCCTTGGTAAGAGGAATTAAGGAAGAGCTTAACTTAAAGTAATATAAAGGGGAGGATTTTTATGGGAAAGAGCAAGAAAAAAATATACGACAATTACGTGAGGAAAACAAAATCAATCGTTTGCAACAGCACCAACAAGCAGCACTTGACAGGCAAAAAGCTGAGCTTGAAAAGCAGGAGGCTGAACGCAAAAAGGATGAACTTGAAAAGAAAAGAGCAACACCTGTAAAAACTAAAGGTAAGGAAAAGTCCTTAGTAAAGGCATCAGGTGTAAAGTCCACCTTTTCCGTAGGAGATGAAATTATTATGACCTCTTACGGCAAAGGCAATAAAGCAATTATTGAAAAAAGAATTACCGCTCAGAACGAAATTGAAAACTTGGTTGAAGTACCCCACTTTGAAATTAGCCCTCCTAAAAATAAAGAAATTGAGGTTAAAGGGTATCGTGTAACCTTTGACACCTTACCAAAGGCTGCAATTCCTCCAAAGGGTATGGACGCTATACGCCGTAAGGACAAGCTTGAAGAAAAGTATTTCGGGCAAACCTTCAATGACAATATACATATTCAGCTAATTTATAATATCCTTGATATTGAAAAAATTTTAGCTGAATACAGCAACAATATTGTTTTTTGCTTAAATAATATTGCAGGCATAGAGGCTACCGAAAACACAGATTTTGTAGGTTCAATAGGTGTCAGAAGAACCTATGAAGAATTTACAAAAAACGCAGCAAAATCGAAAACAAAGTTTTTTTCCAAATATGCAGAAAATACAAGGCTTGCTTATTTCGGCGACACCTTTTATAACTTAAGCAAAAATAAAAAGAATGATACAATTAAGACCCCCCAAGGAAATTTACAATATAATTTCACTTATGAGCGGTTTAAGGCAGGTATGCTTTCATACAGATATTACAAGTCATAATTCTTCGGGCTTGCTTTACAATCTCGAAGAAAATTTAAAAGACAGCCACAAGCAAACACTTGACAGCATCTACGAAAAAGGAATTGCACCTGCAGGCAAAGACTTTGTTAATCAAAACAAGGTAAACCTTATTATTTTAGATAAGTTTTTAGAAGAGCATAATTGGGAAACAAACAAAGCTAACCTTACAAAGGATTACTATACCTTTATAATTGCCAAGGAGCATAAGAATATCGGCTTTTCAATTAAACGACTTCGTGAGGAAGCATTCAACCTCCCGGACGCACTTTACATTAAGGCTGACAAATATAATTCCGTTCGTAATAAGCTTTATAAAATTGTGGATTTTATGATTTACAGCTACTACATTCATAACGATAATAAAGCAATTGAGGAGAACATTGCAACTCTCCGCTCCTATTTAAGGACAGAGGATAAGGACAAGTTTTATGCCAAAGAGGCTGAAAACCTTTGGGAAAAGGTAATTAGTCCTGCTCTTGATTTTGCAAAGCATATGCTTAAGGGCGAAACAATCAAGGATTTGCAGAAAGCTGCCGTACCTGATCACATTGTACTTTCTGATGAGGATATGCTTTCTAATAAGGCAGATTATTTTTGCAAGCTTATTTATCTTGCAACAAAGCTTTTAGACGGTAAAGAAATTAACACTTTACTTACCACCCTTATTAATAAGTTTGACAATATTGCAAGCTTTATTGATATACTTAATCAACAGGGGCTTAAGTCAGACTTTATTGATACCTACAAGTTTTTTGCAAACAGCGGAGAAATTTGCAGTCAATTAAAGATTATCAACAGCTTTGCCCGTATGCAAAAGTCCTCGATTTCCGCAAAAAAAAATATGTATAAAGATGCCGTTCTTATATTAAACGCACCTGATAAAGACAATAAAAATATTGACAATTTGCTTGACGCCCTTTTAAACAAAAGCGACAATCAAAGCAAAAACAATAATAAATCAAACGGTCTTAGAAACTTTATAATAAACAATGTTATAGAAAACACCCGATTTATTTATCTTGTAAGGTATTGTAACCCCAAAAAGGTCAGAGTCCTTGCCAAAAACGAAAATATTGTCAACTTTGTTTTACAGCATCTGCCCGAAGCTCAAATTGATAGTACTATACAAGCTGTGCAGGCAAAAGTGCCGGAACATCAGACGATAAAATTAAATTTCTTAGGGATATAATAACCAAAATGGATTTCAGTCAATTTAAAGACGTTAAACAAAACACAAAACACGCAAGCAAAGAGGAGATTGCAGAAAAAGAAAGGCTAAAGGCAATTATAAGTTTGTATCTTACCGTGCTTTATCTTGTATTTAAAAATATGGTATATGTAAACTCTCGCTATGTTATTGCCCTACACTGTCTTGAAAGGGATATGTACCTTTACAAAGATGAGCTTAACCTGTCCTTAGATAACAAGGGTTACTTCTTAAATAATGAAAACTGCTTTGAACTTACAAAGTACTTTATTGACAATAGGAATAAGTATCTCAATAACAAAGCCTGTAATAATATTAATAATAACCTTAATAAGGCAAATAAAACTAACTTTATAGGCTATCGTAACATAATTGCTCACCTTAACGCAATCAGAAATATGAATTTTTTTGTAGAAGATATAGGTAAATTTGACAGCTACTTTCAGCTTTATCATTATGTAATGCAAATTTCCCTATCCCGCAAAATTGATAATATTGCTAATGAGGACGATAAGCTTTGCCCAAACTATAAAGAATATGTTACCTTAGCAAAGACACACAAAACCTATTGCAAGGATATGGTAAAGGCACTTAACGTACCCTTTGCCTATAATTTGGCAAGGTATAACAACCTGTCCATAGATAAGCTTTTTGATAAAAATGATTATCGCAAAAAAGCAGAAGTCTCAAGCTTAATATGATTTAAAGAGGTTGACTTAATCATTTCAGCCCCTTAATTGACTTTTAATAAAATAAATTGTATAATATAGGTAGATAAACTGTTATTTATTATATTAAGCTTACTATAGCTGTATTAAATTGGGGTCTAAAACTCCAAAAAATAAACCACCCTATGGCGGTTACACTTAATCTTTACTATAGCTGTGTCAAATTTGAGGTTTTAGACCCCTTACGTTTGATATAGTTCTAAAACCCTTTCGGATAATCTCGCTTATGTATGGGGGTTTTAGCCCCCTTACATTTGATATAGTTCCAAAACCTATTGGGGCATTTAATTATTCCAAACAAAAAAAGCCTGTAAGCACTTGAAAACTCCAAGCACTTACAGGCTTTTTATATTAATTCAATTTATCCAAGGGTGCTTTGCCCTTAAAACTGCATCCTCAACAATACCCTTACTTTTAATAATATTGTCAATAACCTCCGACTCATTCATAATCATACTGCGGTTAAAAACAAACTCCGTTTCCCTTGCAATATCCTTATCAATAAAGCCCAAAAGCTGTTCAAGAGAAGCGGCAAACTCTGTTTCCATACCATTAGCGTCAATATCAATATCGTTATACATACTCATAAGGTTAAGCTGGTTAGGGTTAGATGAAAGGCGGTCATCCTTAGCATCATAGCCCCTGCCGTTTGATATAACGGCACTTTTGAATATATCAATTATGGTTTTATAATTATCTGCATTAACCTGAATATTAAGGGTTTCCACACCACCCTGTGAGCCGTCGACGGTTTTAACCTTTACCGCCCCATAGGCAGATAAATTTTTACGGAATTGACCTAAATCCTCTCCGTCATAGTTTTTAATTACTAAAATAGTATTGCGGACATCCTCCTCCATACAGTTATGAAAGTCCGACATAAGGCTGTTTAAGCCGTCCTGCAAAGCCTTTACATTTTTAATAAGAGGCAGTTCCTTTGAGTTATACTTAAAGGGTATAAGAGGGATTTTATCAAAGGCATAGGGTCCGTAGGCTGTAAAAGCCCCCTCCTCCTTTAAACTGCTGCCCTCAAGATAAAAGCTTTGGACCCCCTCTCTTGTATAAAGCTCTGCACAGGTAACGGTTCTCTCCCTTTTACCCTCATACACAAGGCTGTCATAGAGCCTTATTGCAAAATCCAGCTCCGTATGGTCATTGTCAGACCATACGGGAATAAGCTCAAAGGGACGTATCCTCTTAAACCTTGGCATATTATCCTTATCAAAATACAGGTAAAGCCAGCCAACACCGCAGTTTAAGGCATCCTCCCCTATATTTCTCAAAAGCCTTGCAAACTCCCTGTTAAAACAGGTTTTAAGCATACTTTCCGTTTTTTCATTTTTACACCGTATAGTAAATGGCTTGCCTAAAAGATAGTTTACCTTTTGGTCAACAAGCATTTTATACATATTATTAACAACTTTGTTATTAGGCAGATTATCAATTTCCACCGTTTTTCCGCCCTCACCGATAGCAGTACGCTTTCGCCTTAGAATATCGTGATTGCCTATGTAATATCTCTCACCTGTAACCATATCCTTACGTCTGCGTGAGAGAACAAACCTGGATATTTCCTTTTCCGCAAGCTCCTTTAAGGTAAGGGGTGCGTTTTTTGCAAGGTGAGCATTTATTCTGTCCGTTTCGCTTAAAAAATAATTGTACATATTATACCTCCCTTAGTAGTGTATACCCTCTGCATAGCTTACAAGCTCCTTTTTAAGGTGCTTTACAAGTATCTGTGCAAGCCTTTCCCCATTGTTCTCGGCTTTTTCACCGCTTACCGCCTTATATTCCACATTTATATTTATATTTTGAATTTTATCCCCATAATTTGTAATACTGCTGTTCATAAGCTCATGACTTTTACTTTGAGTTAAGATTAAGTCCCGATTATAGGTCTGTATGTCACCAAGCTTATATTCAGAGTCCTGTTTTTCGTATACCGATGATGGGTTTAAAAGCTGTGTTGCCTTTTCAAAAGCCATATTAAATTCAAGGCTGTCAGCTTCCTCGTTAAATCCATAGCTGTAGTAGGTGCTTAGGACGGTAAGGGGAGATGAAAAAAGAGAGCTTTCGTTATATGTATCAGCAAAATTAAAAAAAGAAGGAAAATTAACAATTTTATTTAAAAGCTCCCTGTTATCATACTCCTCCGGTTGCAGGGAGCCGTTCAGTAAACTATCTCCCTGAGTACGGCTATATATAACGCTGTCATAGGCTGTGCCGTAATTAGCTTGCAGGCTATCCCTAACAAGCATAAAATTCTCCTGTAAACTATCCTCTGAAAGCAAGTAATTCTCAAAATTATTCTGCAGTCTATCCTCTGTAGCCATAAGGTTTTTAAAAGCATTTCCAAAATTAACAGCACTTACCTCAAAATCCCTTAAGCCATAATTTAAAAGTACAGCGTTCTCCCTTAAAGACGTAAAATCACTATAGGATAATACATTTCTGTCCCTTAAATAGGTCTTATTTATATTTTCACAGCTATCTCCGTTAAGACTCAGGCTATCAGCCCTTATTTCAGCTGTGTCATAAACCCGACTGTTATTAATAAAATGCTTTTCAAACAAGCTCAGGTCCTCGTGAGTAAAATTAAATGTATCCCCTTGCAAAACAGCAATATTTGTAATTTGGTCCGAGCTTAACACCTCACTGTCAGTCAGCTCCTCCTCCCCATAAACAAATATATTTACAAAGGGCATAAAGTCAAGCAGTTCTATCAGCTGTAACAAATAGCTGTAACTGCTTAAAAAGTCCCGTAGCCTCATTTAATCCCTCCCTATTCAAAGGAAAACGTATCATTTCCCTGCACTCTTTCCATACCGTAACGCATAGCGTCCATCAGGTGGTTAAAACTGTCGCAGGGTCGGTTTATCATATTGCCGAACCTGTCCTTTTCCCAGGTATAATTGCTTATTTCTGTAAGAAAATTAACACACCTTGGCTTAATTATTATTTTATAGTCGCTTATAAGGTCAATACCGCAGCGTATGCTGTCTGCACCCTTTCGTGCCGACTTTATTCCGCTTAAGCCAAGCTCTCTTAGCCTGTCAATGGATTTAGGCTCTGCACAATCTGCCAAAATTTTAGCCTTTGTCCAGCCTTTTTTACACATAATGCCGTAAATAGCCTCATTGGAAAGACCCTTTTTATAAACCTCGTCTATTACATAAAGGATTTTCTCCTCAACATTACAAATGCCGTAAAAAATTGCAGTAGGGTCATTTGCATAGCCGAAATCAAGACCGAAAACAGGAACAAGCCTGCTGTTCCTTTTAAGAGGTTCAACCTCAAAGTCTGCCTCCTCCCAGTTTTCATAAACCAGACCCTCGGCTATGCCCCAGTTGCCTAAGCCTGCTACTGCATAACGTCTGGGGTTATGCTCACGCATACGTTCAAACACAGCAATATCCGCCTCATCAAGCCATTCGTTGCAAAGGTAGGTGGTGGTTTTGGCAAGAACATTTTTTTCAGGCTTATCAAAAAACCTCTTTTTAATCCAATGCCTTTCATTCCAAGGGTTCAAGGTAATTGTAATCTGCTTGAAAAGCCCCTCTTCAACCTCACCTCTTATGCTTTCGTCAAGCATATCAAAGTCCGCCTCGTTGCTTATTTCATAAGCCTCCTCAATCCATAGCCAGCAAAGAGAGCCTTTTTGCACCGTAATTGAGGTAATCTTTATAGGGTCGTCAAGACCTCTGAAATATATTTTTTGCCCGGTAGGCTTGTATGTAATTTCAAGAGGACTTACCTTAAAATCAAACTCCTTTTTCAGTCCAAGCCTGTTTACTGCCCAGCAAAGCTCGGCATAACAACTGTCCTTTAAGGTAGAGTAGACCTTTCTTACTACAAGTATATTTGCATCAGGGTACTCAATAAGCCTGTCAATCAGGTTAAGGGCAGTGGTTTTACTTTTTTTGCTTGCTCTGCTGCCTTTGCACACTCTGTATCTGCCTTTAAAATCCCAGTAGTCCTCATAGCCTCCGCCTACAAGCTCCTTATATCTTTCACTGTCCATTAAATCACCCCTATTCCTCTACAACCTCTTCTCTTAAAGCTCTGTGGGTATAGCCTGATAAAGTCTTATGCGGAAAAGGCTTAAGGGTTTTGTGCTTATTATAGGCAATAGCACATATAAGAGAGATATTACAGGGTATCATTTCCCTAAGCATTTTTATAACTGTGCTGTACTGACTTTTTGCCCTGAGCTGAATTAAAACACGCAGGGTATAAATTTCCTTGGCATATTCCATATATACATTGCCCTCACCGCAAAGGAGCTTAAGCTTGTTAAAAACCCTCTCAAAGGTATAGGGTGTGTCACCGTTAAGAGCTGCCAGCACCCTCAAACGTCTGTCCTCTATTGTGTCCGTATAAAGGGACTTAATGCCAAGCATTTTTTCATATCTTTCCAAACCAAAGCTGCAACAGGTAAGTACAAAGCATTCCAGCATACAGCTATCCTTTATTTCGTACATTAAATCAAACTCGTCCTGTAAGCCCTTATAAAGCTCCTGCATTTCTCTGAACTCTGCCATATAATCAGGCATATATTCAAGAGCCTTCTTATCTCTGCTCACTCTACCACCTCCACACTAAGCTCTCCCAACTTAGCAAGGCTGTTTCTTTCAAGCTTTTTTTCTTCGCCGAATAAAGCTCCCCCAACATTAATATCGGCTATACTTTTAATGCCTGTAAGCATTTGCACTATACCTGCAAGGTAAGAAACAGATACGGAAAGTCCGTCATCCTCCCGACCTGTATAGCCTTCCTCCCAGGTGCTGTTTAAAAGGTCAAAATACTCCTCTGTTTTTTCCTCAATATAAGGCTTAAGGACCTCTGCACCGTAGTCCTCACTTACCCTTATTTTAAGGCTTACGGAAACCTTCTCCTCATTTACTCCCGCAACGGTTACAATATGCCCTACAGGTGCTATACCCATACCCTTTCCCTTTGATAAAACAGGGTCAAGCTGTTCCTGTACAAGCTCAATAAGTTGTGCTGAGGGCGAGGTGTCTGCCCTTGTGGTAATTACCGTTTTAACAGTGCCACCGCCGTTCCATTCGTCGGCACTGTAAACACGCACCTGACCTATGCCTCCGAGATTAAGTATTTCCTCATTTTCGTTAAGTGCCTTTATTTTTTGGCGATAGTCAGCCACATTACCCCCGAATGCCTGTGTACTTAAGCTGTCAAGGTAACGCGTTCTGAAGTCCTCTGTGTCCTCCTCCTCGGTACCCGGGGTAATAAGCTTTGTAAGATAGGCACTTTTTAAGCCCTCTATATATTCAAGAGGGGTCATTGAGCCAAAGTGCAGGTTGCCCTCTGTTCCCGTGCTTTCACAGTACACAAGCCTGCCACCCTCCTCCAGGCTTTCACCTACTATATAATTAAGGCTGTCAAGGTTAAACCTTTTGCCCTCTACATCAGCATCCTCAGGCACAAAATCGCCTCTTAAAACCGCCGCTGTTGCACCATATGGTTCAAGACCTCTCTCCCTTGCCCTTAGCATAAGCCATGTCCTGTCTGCCGTATCTGCAAAGCACTCCTTAAGCATAGCCTCAAGCTCAATATACATAAGCTGAAGCTCTACTGCCGCAGGAGCCAGAGCGTCATATATTACAGAACCCTCTCTTTTATCAACATCAGTTGATACTCTGTCCAGCATACGATTTAGTATTGTTTCAAAGGTGTATTCCTCAAACATAATTTAAAACCTCCTTTGTGTAGGCAAAGTCCCCAACAGTAGTTTTTACCACAAAGCTGACCCTTAACACAGCCGATTTTCTATCCTCTGTAAAATTAAAATCCTCAACGGATATAATTCTGTCGTCCGTAAGTAAGGCTTCCGTTACGGTATGCTCTATTTCAGACCATACATATGGAGTAAGCCTGCCCATACAGTCCATAAGCTCGGTACCGTAGCTGTCGGAATAAATAATTTCCTCAAACCTGACTGTAGCAAGCATTTTATATACAGCCTGGCACATAGCCTCTGTACCCTGATAATAGCCGTAGATACGCTTTTTGCCAAGGTCCATACCGTAGGTTTTTGTAGGATAGGTGCTGTATAAGGCAGTTTGTCTGCCTGTGTTTTCAGGTGTCATTTTTATCCACCTCCCTGAGCTTATCTAAAATTAAATACCTCTGACCGCCTCCCTGACGTAAAAGCAAAAGCCGCTCCCCCTCCTTAAGACCGTAGGCAGATGGGGTATCAAACAAAAAATCTCTTTCAATTACAGCCTTTTGCTGTAAGGTAATTTGCAGAGGTATATCCTTTTCAAGGTCCTCCTGTTGAGTTACCACCCCCGGTAACAGCTCCACAGGCTTTTCAGCCCTTACAGCCTCAACTGCACATTGCTTTATAAGCTGCACAAAATCATACATCAAACTCCCCCTCTCTGCCGTACAAATCAATATCCATTAAATGGGCAGCTCCCCAAAAGCTGTGCCTTACCCTTTCGCAAACCATTTCCTCGTTTATAATAATATCCCCCAAATCAAGGCTAACCCTTACTATAGAGCCTCCCCTCAGAGCAATATCCCCCTTAACATCATAAAGAGTAAGATACCGTCTTTTTCTTGAGTACCGTTTAAGGGACTTTTCAGCAAGCTCCTTTAGCTGACCCTCGGTTAACTCCTCCTTAGGTTTTATATTGTACTGTAGCCTGCCCCAAAGAGCAGTATTGCTGTCCGATAAAACATACACATTTCTTACGCCCTGTTCAAGATCGTCTGTCATAAGCTGTACATAATCGTAAACCTCTCTGTCAATGGTGGATGTATAGTCAAAGGTGCCTATGTTATCCTTGTTAAGTACAATATCCGTTTTCATGCCGTCACTGTTTCTTAAACAGATTTTTCCGAAATCGTCCAAAAGTACAAAGGTCTTTCCCGTCTGACTGTAGGTAATATCCGCCGCATTAGCAAGAATATCAAAAACAGTACTCTCCTCTAACTGTTTTTCAATAACATAGCCTGTGTCGCATATATCCCCCTCTTTAAGCCTGTAATCAGCTATCAGCATTTTCAGAAGGTCGCTGTATTTTTTGCCCCGATATAAAACAGTATCCCTGTTTTTAAAGTATCTCAGGCTGTCATAGGCAGTAACATGAATAATATCCCTTTCCTGTCTTTCCTTTTCAAACACATAACCCCTGAATATATCCTTACCCTTTATTCTCAGCCTGACAGGACTGCCTTCCTGAAAATCAATATTGTTATCCTTAACAACATTAAACCTAAGACAGCCGGGGCTTAGCTGCCGCCTGTACTCTAAAACAAGCTGACCCTCTACAGTTGGCAGATATATTCTGTCATTTTCAATTAACAGCTCGTAGCCCTTTTCAACAGCTCCCACACTGTCAACAGCACCAAAGATACTGTTACTGTAGCTGCCGCCGAGATTTTTTTCAGTAAGCTGTTCAATAGTTTTCAATGTGCTTTCAGAGGCACTGCTCTTTGCTTCAGCCTTAGACTTTAAGGTCTTTACTGAGCCTGTTGCACCCTCAGGCTTAATACCTCCCTGCCAGCCCCAGCCCTTAAACTGATACTTTTTATCGCACATCTCAATGGAATAAATCTTTACACCGTATGCCGCATGAATAATATTGCCGTTACCTGTACAAATGCCTACATGACCATAAGGACCTATGCCCTTAAAATACACTGCCGCACCTGTAGGGATATTGTCCATATTATTGGACACTGCCCATTTGTTATATGCCTCGTTAGCACTTGCCGCCTCGCCGTATATGCCTGCCGCCTCATAACAAACCCTTACAAAGCGTTGACAGTAGTTATCAAACTCATGAGAGCCTTTAAGGGAATATGCCTTTTCCAGAATTTTATCAAGCTGACTCATTTAAAAAGCCTCCCCTCTACAATACAAGCTCCGTACCCTCAAAAATGTATCTGCCGTATTCAGAGCAGGGCAAATTGTGTGCCTTTGCAATACTCTCTATTTTGTCCTTGTTATTTAAATAAATTTCGGTATATCTGCTGCCGTCACCGTAATATTTTTTAGCTATGGTCCAGAGCGTATCACCCTTTGACACAACAGCCTTTTCAGGCACGGTTCTTTCAGTCGCTAAAGCAGTCATAGTACCGTTTTGGGTATTGATTACCCTTGTTGCATAGCTCTGATATTCCTTTAAAACAATATCGCAGGTAATATCACCGCCGTTTAATGCGTCCTCTTTAAAGGACAGCTCCTCAATAACACAAGCAATATCGGTAGTCGCTTTTTTACCGTACCTCAGCACCCTGAACCACAAGGGGTCAGCCTCTGCCTTCATACTGCGTAAAACCTTTGCAAAGTACATTCCGTCCTTAAAACCGCCCTCATAAACGGAAAAGGGATATTGCACCATAGGTAAAAGTGCCGAAAAGCTTATTTCGCACAATCCCCTTGTTTGGGGAAAGGAAATCTCCTTGCCCGACACAAGGCTTAGGGTACGGTTTTGATTTTTATCCTTTACGGTAAAGGCAGAGGGAGTAACAGGTAAAAGAGTGCCGCCAATATAGAATAAATACATATAATCCCTCCTTTAAAACAGGCTGCCGATACGCCGACAGCCCATATCCTAACGATTTTTCTCAAGCTCTGTAATTTTATCAACAGCCGCCACAACAAACGCCTTCTCATATTCATCAAGCTCTGCAAAGACGGAGGGTGTCCAGTGAAAGTGCTTCATACAGTAAACAGCATAAAGGCTGTCACCGTCCCCTCCGTCAATTAGTTTTTTGCTTGTGCCACCTTTTCCTTAAATGGAGTAAAGCCCAGCATACCGTACACAAAATCAGCAAAGGCGGCATACTCACCCGGGTTGTCAAGCATAGCCTTTAAAAGCTCCTCTGCGGTATACACCCCGTAGCTGTCCTGAAGTGTAGCAGAGGATAAGTCGGGACTGACTACACTTGCCGTAAGGAGCTTATCCATATAGCAGGCTGTGTCAAGTCTTTCCCTGAGAATACCGTTTTTATCCTCTACCTGACGAATACAATCCCTTTTAATAGCCTCACACTTAGCTGTAGTAAGATACCTGAGTTCCCATTTTACAGGCTCTCCCTTATCATCTGTAAAGGAGGCTGTAGGGGTATAGAATATATTTTCTCTCTCCCTTTTATTGGTCTTTAAAAATCTTTCAAACTCACTCACAGCCCTGCCCCCTTACAGCATACCTTCAAGCACATCAAAGCTTTCGGGTATCTTAAAGTCCTCAAAGGTAAACTCCATTTCCTCGTCAAGGTATTCACCCTTGGCATCAAACTTAGCAAGAATACCCCCGTTCATATTACAATCGGTAAGCACCACAGTCTGTCTGCCTGCGGCAGAGGTAGGGTCCTCGTTACTAATCTGAATATCAAAGTAAATATCCTCCCCTGTTTTCTTGTACTTAACCATAAGCTCTCTGAATACAGAGGTATTGTAATGGAAGGTAGCCTTTCCGCTACCGCTCCAGCCCGACGCCTTGTTGCCCATACCTGTCTTACCGAGAATAGGCACCTTTGTTTTATTCTTTTCAAACTTAGCCTCAAGATTAATAGCCTGCATAAAGTTATAGCGTGTACCGTCAATGGTTACAAAGCACTCTGCAAGCTTTGCACAAAGGGTATCTCTTGCCCTCATTACAGCATTTGACATATTTTCAGCCTCCTTTTACTCAATAGTCACTGTCATATACAGCTTACCCATGGCATTTACAATGCTTACGGCGTCATTAATAACAACAGCCCTTTTTGTATCTCCCGGTAAAACCTGAATATCAGCCTCGTCAAAGTCCTCAATAGCCCTGATGTCACTTAACTGCTGATGGTGCTTTACAACATCATTCCAAAGGCTGGTTCTGCCTGCATTGTCATTAGGTACTACACCTAAATATCTTGTGTTAAAAATAAGGGCAATATCGTTTGCAATACGGTCACAGACCCTTATGGTTTGATTGTCTGCAAAAATATCGCTCTTAGTGTCACTGTAGGTTACAAGGCTGTTAATATCCGCCAATACCCTGAGCTTACCGCTTACGTTATGTAAACAAAACTCACCATCTGTAATAGCCTTTTTAAGCTGGCTCTGGGTATAGTCTGCATTTACCGTAAGCTCACCGTTGTACAGGGTATTAAGGGCTGATTTATTTATTTCACAGCCTGCCGTAAGACCTGTAACCCAGTAAACAAGAGCCGCCTCATTATCGTCCTCAACGCTGTTTTTAACATTGATAACTCCCTCATAATCGGCTGCACTGTTGTAAACCACACACTGAATTTTTGCCCCCACTTCCTCTCTCATACGCTTGGTATAGGCAATATAAAGGGACTTAACCTCCTCATCTGTTGTGCAACAGCCAAGCACATTGTAGCTGTAGCTTTCAGCCTTTTCTAAAAACTCCTGATGCTTAAGCCCCGTCACCTCACCGTTAGTGCCGCCTGTTAACGGCACACCTGCCTCTGCCGTAAGCTCTGCTGTTGTAATAAACTTTACATAGTCGTTATCCTTAAGCTCAACTGCCGTGGTAACGGACTGTCTGTCCACCTCATTACCCTCAAGCTTTGTAATTACATCAAAGCCACCGCTTACATTTTCTTCAATACATATAGTAAGGTCATTACCTCTTGTACCGCCGTAAAGAGCCTGTGCATACTTGTTTTCAGCCTTATTGCCTCCGCCGTTCAAGCGATAGCAGTAAAGAGTTTTGGCGTTTAAAAAAAGCTCTCTTAAATATTTAAGCTTTTCGCTTGTATAATCATAGCCAAACACCTTTAATGAGCCTGTCTGAAAATCCTCATTACTAACCTCAAAAATACTGTCCTCAACACCCCAGTCAAGGCTAAAGCCCATAGCACAGTAGCCTCTTTCACCCAGTGCAGCACTTGCCTTTGCCGCCGATACAAAATTAATATATGCCCCCGGCAAAACCTTGTTCTGACTTAAAAATGTTCCTCCGCCTAAAGCCATTTATATCACCTCATTAATTAGTTTTTCTGCTTAAAAAAGCAGTAATCTTTTTATTCAAAGCCTTAACCGACCACCTTGCATCCTTGGGCATAACCGCCTCAACAATATCCCTGTAGTCAGCAAACTGCTCGTCGCTCATAAGCCTTTCTCTTGTAAAAAGCTTTTCTGTTTTAGTTTCCTCTGTCAAAGTTATTCCTCCCCTTCAGTAAAATTCAAGGTATGCTCCTCCATTAATTCAGGCTTTTCCTCTTCTTTTTTCAGCCTTACAAAAAAGTTATACTCCGCCTGAGCCTCCGCCTTGTCGCCTGACAGGCTTGTGCTTAAGGCAGTACACCTTAAAGGCTCAGCTTCAACATTAATTACTTCAAGGGATAGGGAGAGCCTTTGAAGTATCTCTCCCATATCCTGATTTTTACCCTTGTAGCAGGGATAATAGGTAACAAGCACCTTATTTTTCATAAAATACCTGTCACCTCTGAAAAGCTCTGTACTGCTCTGCTCTGTTTTCACAAAAAAGCAGGGCCTTGTAAAACGCTGTTCAATTTTCTCCGTATAGATGTGATATTCCTCACCAAATTCGTTATTAATTGCCCTGCATACTCCGTCAATAACCTGATTAATCATTTTTTACACCTCACTAAGGCAAGGCACAGCCATTACCTCCTGATGATGCCGATATACAGCTGCCTCCCCGCTACTTCTCAAACTATAGGTACGACCGTTTTGCTCAACCTTAAGAATACTGCCTGCCTTAACCTCAATATGCTCAGGCAGAAACACACGTATATTAAGAAAGCTGTCGTTTTTATGCAATTGACTGCTTGCCGATTTAAGACTGGCAAAGCTATCTCTGCTGCCAAAGACAAGCCTGCACTCCACACCCTCGTTTACAAGCCTCAACTGCTCTGCCGTTACTCCTCTGTCATCTCTGACAAGCTGTGTCTGATAAATATTACACTTACCGAAAAACAGCCTTACAATATTACCCTTAATCCCCACAGCATCACCTCCTTAAAGCTACCAGCTAAGCCTTCTGAAGCGATATAAGTCCTCCTCACCTCTGTTAAGAATATTTAAAAGAGTGTCAACTCCGCTTTGCTCAGAGCTGTATTCCAGTCTTACATCACCCTCAGTAATAGCCTTCAAAGCACCGTTTACATCAAAATTTTCCTCCATACCCGAAAGCAACCTGTCCTTTAAGTACTCCCCACAAGCCATATCAATAGCTAAGTACATAAGCTCATCAGGTATGCAGTCAATATTGCATACATTTTTAATATGCTCCTCGGTCTTATTCTGAGCAAAAAGCACCGCTTCCTCCTGTTCGGGGGCAACGCTTATTCCAAGCTGTAAAAGCCTTTCCTTAATATCCATAATCAGCCTCTTGAAATAATCCTTGCAATAGGGATTGACTTGTGGTCAATATAGCTCTTTGAGGCAGCACCGTCATTTACAAGCTCCCAGTTTACACCCATTTTAAGCTCCTCATTAGTAGGAGATAAGGTAGCCTGACTTTTCTTTGTATAACTGATACCGTAAGGAGCAAAGCACTTTCTCTGTCTTACAAAAAGCACATCCTGACCGCCGCCTGCAACAGGATTTCTGTACATCTCGTAAGGCTTTTCCGCACCAATATCCTCATAGTCAAAGGCACCTGTACCTAAGATATATGTAGTGTATTTGGTGTAGGCTGTATCATCACCGCTTGCCTCAATCTCCGTAACAGGCATACTGTCGTCAATAAGGACGGCTCTGCCGTTCCAGGTTGCTAAGGTCAAATCCCTGCTGATACCATTTTGGTCAGTGTACTTAAGATACTCAAGTAGATTAAGGTTTTCCAGATTAGTTGCAACTGCCGAGTGCATAATTGCAAGGGTAAACTTATTTTTATTGTCACCGCAAGCCTTCTGTACTGCCTTGTTAAGAGAGGCAGGCTCAATCAAGCCCTCACCCTCGGCAGTAATATCATAGGTATGGTTATTTACAAAGTCCTCGTTTCCCTTACCCGTCATAGCAAAGATACCCTCAAGGATAGCTAAAACCGTACTTTGGTCAACACCGTCAAAGTACTCGCTTACCTGTGCCGCCACATTATCCATAAAGCCTGCACCGCCTGTAATATCCTCTGCAAAGTCACTTTCTACCCATGCCTGGGCTCTGCCCACAACTACAACGCCACGCTCATAGGTATTTGTTTCAACGGCATTAATATCCGTTGTGCCGTCATAGTTAAGCACATCACCGCCAAGTAAGCCATACATCGGTATAATTGCATAGCCTGTACCTGTCTGAGAGGAAAAAGCCCCTCTGATTTCGCTGTTACCCCTTAACGCCTTGCTGTTAATAAGCTCATTTTTCTTAAGCTGGGGAATAGTGCTTACATAAGCACCGAAGGCCTGGGGATTAAAGCTTTTGCTATCGAATTTTGCCATATAATTATTCCTCCTTTACACCTTAGTTACCGTAAATTTCACAAAAGCGGGAATAGGTCATCTTGCCCATATCCTCCGGCACAATTTTGCCGTCACGGGGAACAAAGCCACTGTCCTTGCCCTTGTCCTCAAATAAAAATGCAGTTGCCTCATCGGCCTTAAGTGCTTCAATCTGCTCATTAATACCTACAGCCCCCTTATTTTCATCATAGGTAAGCTCATTCATATTAATAAGTGCCTTAGCTGCCGTTACATTTTTGGCACCTGCCTTTAATAAGGCAATCTCAACAGCAAAGTTAAGCCTTAAGCTGTTGATTTTTTCCTCATACTCTGCTCTCTGCTGTTCAAGAGCATGGTCTTTTGTAATATCTTCCATACTACCCCTCCTTATTTTTTATTGCCCTGTATCTTTCAGGCAAGGTTAATGTATACTAACCTTACTGACATAAACTGCCAATGAGTTTAAGGCAATTAATTATGCAACTTGCACAAACTTATATAAATACACCTATTTATAAGATAAAACCTTAATATTTTTGTAAGTATTTTTTGTAAATAACCCTTGCATATACATAGTGTTTTCTGATAAACTATATGTTGATGTAATTTGCAAAAAAATAAATAAAAGGGAATTTTTCGTTAGGATAAATCCAATTATTTAATTGATTTGAGGTGTAAAAACTAATGGGTATTTTTGAAAAAATATTCGGTAACTACAGCGAAAAAGAGGTTAAGCGTATCCGCCCTACAGTGGAAAAGATAAACAGCCTTGAGCCTGATTTTGAAAAGCTTACCGATGAACAGTTGAGAGCTAAAACCGACGAGTATAAGGAAAGGCTCTCTAAGGGTGAAACTCTTGATGACCTTCTTCCCGAGGCATTTGCCACAGTAAGAGAGGCGGCAAAGAGAGTTTTGGGTATGCGTCACTTTGATGTACAGATTATAGGCGGTATAGTTCTCCACCAAGGACGTATTGCCGAGATGAAAACAGGTGAAGGTAAAACCCTTGTATCAACCTGTCCTGCATATCTTAATGCCCTTACAGGCAACGGTGTGCATATTGTAACCGTAAACGACTATCTTGCAAAGCGTGATGCTGAGTGGATGGGTCAGGTGCATGAATTTTTAGGTCTTAAGGTAGGTGTTATCCTTCATGACTTACAAAAGGCAGAGCGTCAGGAGGCATATGCCGCTGATATTACCTACGGTACAAATAATGAGTTAGGCTTTGACTACTTACGTGACAACATGGTTGTTTACGAAAAGGATATGGTACAGCGTGGCTTGCCTTTCTGTATTATTGATGAGGTTGACTCCGTGCTTATTGACGAGGCACGTACTCCTCTTATTATTTCAGGTATGGGCAACCAGTCCTCAAAGCTTTATCAGCTTGCAAATGCCTTTGTACACACCCTTAAGGCAGGCCGTATTTTAAACGAGGAGGAGGCACTTAACCCCCTCACAAGAGAGGATATTCAGGAAGAGGGCGACTACGTAGTAGACGAAAAGGCTAAAACCGTTTCCCTTACACAGGACGGTGTAAAGAAGGCTGAGCGTTACTTCAACCTTGAAAACTTGGCAGACCCTGAAAACCTTGAAATCCAGCACCATATTAATAACGCTCTTAAAGCAAACTACAATATGCACCTTGACAAGGACTATGTTGTTAAGGACGGCGAGGTAATTATTGTAGATGAGTTTACAGGTCGTATGATGCCGGGTCGTCGCTATTCAGACGGCTTACACCAGGCAATTGAGGCTAAGGAGGGTGTTGAGGTAAACAGCGAAAGCAAGACCCTTGCAACAATTACCTTCCAGAACTTCTTTAATAAATATGCCAAAAAGTCAGGTATGACAGGTACAGCACAAACAGAGGAAAGTGAATTCCGTCATATTTACGGTATGGACGTAGTATGTATTCCTACAAACCTTCCCGTACAGAGAAAGGACTTACCCGATGTTGTATATCAGACAGAGGCAGCTAAATTCCGTGCAGTGGTAGAAAGCATTAAGGAGTCTGTAGAAACAGGTCAGCCTGTACTTGTAGGTACAGTATCCATAGAAAAATCCGAGCTTTTAAGTGCAATGCTTAAAAGAGAGGGCATAAAGCACCAGGTGCTTAATGCTAAGTACCATGAAAAAGAGGCTGAAATTGTAGCACTTGCAGGTCAGAAAGGTGCAATCACCATTGCAACCAATATGGCAGGTCGTGGTACCGATATTAAGCTTGGCGAGGGTGTTAAGGAATTAGGCGGTCTTAAAATTATAGGTACAGAGCGTCACGAATCCCGCCGTATTGATAACCAGTTAAGAGGTCGTGCAGGTCGTCAGGGTGACCCGGGTGAATCACGCTTCTATATTTCCCTTGAGGATAACCTTATGAAGCTTTTCGGCTCAGAAAAGGTTAAAACAATGATAGCAAGCTTAGGCTTACCTGAAGATGAACCTATTGAACACAGTATGCTTACAAAGGCAATCGAAAACGCTCAAAAGAGAGTTGAGGGCAACAACTTCTCCGCACGTAAGAGCCTCCTTGACTATGACGATGTAAATAACGAGCAGAGAGAAATTATCTACGCTGAGCGTCTTGAGGTGCTTCGCGGTGCAGACCTTAAGGACAAAATCCTTAATATGGCAAAGGCATCTGCTTCATACTATGTAGATAAATATATTATTGATGAAAACGACCCTTCAGAATGGGATTTAATCGGTCTTACCGAGGCAACTGCAATGCAGTTCGGCGGCAGACTTGACTGTCTTCTCCTTTCCGATGAGGAAAAGAACAGCCTTGATAAGGACCAGATTGTTGAAAGAATTATACAAGAGGCTACTGCACGCTATAACTCAAAGGAGGCAGACTTCGGCGAGGAGAATATGCGTGAGCTTGAAAGAGTTATCCTCTTGAGAGTAGTTGATGCAAAGTGGATGGACCATATAGACGATATGGACCAGCTCCGTCAGGGTATCAGGCTTCGTGCCTACGGTCAGCGTGACCCAATCGTAGAGTTTAAGTTTATTGCAGGCGAAATGTGGGACGAGCTTAACTTAAACATTCAGCTTGAAACAGTAAGGTCTCTGTTTAACGTACGTATGCAGGTAGCACCTCCCGAAAGAGAGCAGGTAGCTAAGCCTACAGCAACAAATAGGGACGATTCCGCATCATCAGGTCCAAAGGTACGCAAGGAACCTAAGATAGGCAGAAATGCACCTTGTCCATGCGGAAGCGGCAAAAAATACAAGGATTGTTGCGGAAGAAACGCATAATAATATATTAAAAATATTTAAAAGGATGTGAGATAAAAGTGGTATTTGAGCTTGATCAGATTAAAACCGAGCTTTCCGGTTATCACAAAAATTTAGAGGAAATGGGGGACTCACTTTAACGTAGCAGAAGCACGCGAAAAAGTGAGGGAGCTTGAAGAAATTGCAGGCGACCCTGATTTCTGGAACGATATGGAGCAAGCACAAGGTGTACTCCAGCAAACAAAGCAGTTAAAAAGTAAGATTGAAGGCTATGAAAGCCTTTGCACAGCCTATGACGACATAATGACTCTTATCGAAATGGGTAATGAAATGGACGACGACTCCGTTGTACCTGAGGTAAAGGAAATGAAGGAAAGCTTTTTAGAGAGCTTTGAGCATTTACGTATCTCTACCCTTTTAACAGGACCTTATGACAAAAACAATGCCATTGTTACCCTGCACGCAGGTGCAGGCGGTACAGAGGCTTGCGACTGGGTGTCCATGCTTTACCGTATGTACAGCAAGTGGACAGACCGTGAGGGTTTCCAATTTGAGCTTTTAGACTATCTTGACGGTGACGAGGCAGGTATAAAGTCCGTAACCTTTATGGTAAAGGGCGAAAATGCCTTTGGCTACTTAAAGGCTGAAAAGGGTATACATCGCCTTGTGCGTATATCACCCTTTGACTCCAGCGGCAGACGTCACACCTCCTTTGCAAGCTGTGATGTAATGCCCGAGCTTGATGATACTATTGAGGTTGAAATTAACCCTGATGATATTGAAATGCAGGTGTTCCGTTCCAGCGGTGCAGGCGGTCAGCATATAAACAAAACCTCCTCAGCCGTAAGACTTATCCACCACCCCTCAGGTATCGTTGTATCCTGTCAGACAGAGAGAAGTCAGCTTCAGAACAGAGAAACCTGTATGAAAATGCTTAAGGCTAAGCTCTATGAGCAGAAACTTAAGGAACAGGGCGAGCTTTTAGAGGGTATCAGAGGCGATGTAAAGGATATTGCATGGGGCAGTCAAATTCGCTCCTATGTATTCCACCCCTATAATATGATAAAGGACCACCGCACCAATTATGAAACAGCAAATGTTCAGCCTGTTATGGACGGTAACCTTGAAGGCTTCATAAACGCTTATCTTAAATGGATAAACGGTCAGGACACAGAGGAAAATTAAATAACTGCAAAACCCCACCTTCATTGAAGGTGGGGTTTTATAATTTAAAAACAAACTTAATTTTTCCTTGCCTTTACCAATAAGAAATCAGGCTTATGAATAAGGTCTGCATATCCCGGATATTTTTCAAGCAATTCATCGTCAGGCAGAGGCTCAATAAGCTTTTCAACAGTAAAGCCCGCCTCAATCAGTGTATTTACAATGGTTGAAAAGGTTCTGTGATACTTTTTCACATTATCTACAAACCATACAGTTTCTCTTTCAGCCTCTACACCGTAATTAGCCATATTTACGTAAAGCTTATTGCCGTTTTCATCTCTTGTCCACCTGTTGCCTCCCGAATGACAGGTGCATAAGGGATGTTCCTGGGAAAATACAAGTATTCCGCCCTTAGAAAGCATTTTATAAATATTTTCCACAACACCTGAATAATCCTCAACATAGTGAAAGGCAAGGGAGCTTACAACCACATCAAAGCTTTCATTTAACTTAGATATATCCTCCATGGGCATATTTATATAGGATATATTGGGGTGACTGTTTTCCTTTCTTGCAATCTCCAGCATTTTTGTTGAAATATCAATTCCCGCTACCCTGTCTGCACCTCTGTTAATAAACTCCACACAGTGTTCTCCGAAACCGCACCCTAAATCCAGCACCCTTTTGCCCTTAAGCTCCGTTATCATAGAAAACAAAGCGGGTATCTCAAATAAAATATTTGCATTAGCCTTGTTTTCCCTTATTTTCTTATATCCCTCAAAGAAAACCTTATGGTCATATATGTTCTGCTTAGCCATTTTTTACACCTCCATCAATATTCTTCTTACGATTTAAGCATAGTTATTATAGCAAACCACAAAACAACTTTCAACTATAAAAAAGGTCAAGTATATACCAACCATTTACTCCTTAAGCCTACCCTTACCCGTAATCACCTCAGGTGAAATTTTACATACATAAGTTACCTCTATTAATTTATCAATATATTCCATACCCTCATTGTAAAATTCAGCACTGTATTTTTCTATAAGGAAAACAAGTGCCTTTTTCTTTTCCTCACCTAAAGCCTCCTCTGCAATACCGAAAACTGTTGCAGAGCTGTAAAAGGCGGCAAATTCCTCAGGTATAACCTCTACCTTTGACACAACATTAAAGCATACCCTGTTGTTTTCCTTAATATTATCAAGCTTATGTCCCTCCTCAGCACAGTGGAAATAAATTGCACCGTCTAAATAAACATAAAACAGAGGTATAGCATAAGGTATATTGTTGCCTGCTGTTGCGAGGGTACCGTAAAGCCCCTCATTTAAAATACTTTCAGCTTGTTGAAGATTAAGCTCTCTGTCTTTTCTTCTCATTATCCTTCCGCCTTTCTGTTTTTAAATACACAAAGGCTCGCCCAACAGGACGAGCCAAAGATGTGGATATGTATGCGGAAAAATAAAGGGGGATGACAGTTTTGAGGGGAGGGTAACTGTCAAAAACCGCATACATGGGGTTTGGGGTTGGGAGCTAATCATTGCTCCAATTAACATTATACATATATTGCCAAATAAAATCAACACCTATCAATACAATTTTTATAACATTCACAAAAAATTAATATTTGTAGGGATACATTCAAAAGATATTTCAACGGCAAAAATATTAACTAACTGATAAAATTAATTTTAGTATCAAACTTATTGTAAAACAACTTTAAGATAAAGAAATTTAATTAACTTTTTGTTAGCTTTCCTCAATAATTTCTCTTACTACCGCCTTAATATTTTCATCATAGTCCTTTACGGGTACAATACCGATATATGAGCTTTGCTCCTCACCCTCAAAAACCTGAAATTCATCAAAGATACGTGAATTATCAATGTTTATTGCAAATGGCTTTTCTTTACCGTCAAGAGGGTCTGTCATATATATAACCCTGCCCTCCTTATTAAGGGTGTCAAGCTCCTCTTGTGTAAGGTAATCTGAAAGGGGTGCAACATACTCACTTTCAATAAAGGTTTTCATATCGCTTTCCATAGCTGTAATTACATGGGTTTCAAGGGAATAAAGATAGGTTATAAACTTTCTCTCAACATCAACATTAAAAAGGTCGTCACCCTCCTGAAAGAAGTAGTTTGTAACCGTTACCGAATTAGGCTCACTAAGACCTAAACTTTGATTAATTTCATTTGTCAGCTTATCAATATTCTCCATGGGCAAATGAGTGCCGTATACGGCAATGCCCGCGTAATTAACGGTTTTCGGCTTAATAGCCATGGCATACACCATAGAGCCGCCCACAAAGGTTACAAATATCACGCCTAAA
The DNA here is from genome assembly GCA_958426775.1 of uncultured Bacillota bacterium. Classification (GTDB taxonomy): domain Bacteria; phylum Bacillota; class Clostridia; order Lachnospirales; family CAG-274; genus CALWRD01. The sequence goes on along the minus strand of CATZZP010000013.1, from coordinate 17,275 downwards.
ATCAGCCACTTATAGTATTCCCAAATGTGTTCAACTTTTTTCTTAAAGGTTAAATCCTTAAAGGTCATAAAATTATCCTTCCTACTCCATAAACTCCGAAGAGGTTTTTAAAATACCTCTTTCAACACTGTCCTTTGAGTTGCCCCAAGGCTCGTCCTTAAAGCGATAATCAAACTTATCGGTAAAATGCTCTACCTCGTCAACTATACGCTTGAAATTTTCCTGCTCAAGAGGTAAAATAATATCCATAAGGTTATCATATTCAGCTTGGGACAGCTTGCTTTCACCCATTTGCACAAGCATAGCAAAGTGCTTAAGGCAAAAGCCCTTTGATGCCTTAACCTTGTCACGGATTTCAGGCATCTTTGCCCACATATAAAAGAAAGTATCCACATACCTTTCAAAGGTGTGGGTAATTCTGTCGCAGATATAGCATGTTTGCGTTACACTGTCTATATACGCAGATATTGGATTGATGTCTTTAGCTTTTTTTGAAAATAATGTTTTTTTACCCTTTTCACGCTTAGACATAAGCACATTAAGCTCTCTTCCCACGGTTTGCATATGGGTATGGAGCATAAGGGCAAGACCCAGACGGTTTTTCTGCTTGAACATAAGGCTGTAGTGACGTTGACAAAAGCCTTTTTTATTGGTTTCCATACGCACATCATCAGCCATATAAGCGGCACCCAGCATATAGTCAAGGCTTTCCTGCTCAAGACGGTGATACATATTGCAAAAAGGGCATTCGCCCCCTTGGTCAAAGGCTTCATTTACAGGGATAGTATATATTTTTTCAGCCATAAGCATCAACTCCTTAAAATAAATAGCTACTTTCCTATGTTAATTATAACACATAACCAAAAAAATGTTAAGGTGATAATATGAAAATATTTATTAAGAATAATGACTTGATTATAACAGAACTAAAGGACTTTAATTTACGGGAAATTTTAGAATGCGGTCAGTGCTTTCGCTTTGAAAGGCTGGGGGATTTAAGGTACACCGTAACTGCCTTAGGCAGAACCATAACAGCTTGTCAGCAGGCAGATACCCTTACCCTTTACGGCTGTACGGAAAAGGAGTTTAAGGAAAAATGGTATCATTACTTTGACCTTGAAACAGACTACGGAGAAATTAAAAACACTCTTTCCCAAAATGATGAAGTTATGACAGCCGCCATAGCTTATGCAGGCGGAATACGACTGCTAAACCAAGACCCCTACGAAAGCCTGCTCTCCTTTATTATATCTCAGAACAACAATATACCCAGAATTAAAGGCATAATTTCCGCCATGAGCGAGAAATACGGTACAGAAGGTGCCTTCCCAACCCTTGAACAGCTTTTGCCCGTAACAGCTCAGGAGCTTTTTGATTTAAAAATGGGCTTCAGAAATAAATATATTTACGATGCAGTACAATGTCTGTCCCAAAAAAAGGTTGAGCTTCATAAGCTTTATACAGTAGATACAGATAGTGCAAGAGCCTCCCTTATGCAAATTAAGGGTGTAGGACCCAAGGTAGCCGATTGTGTGCTTTTATTTTCTCTGGGACACAGAAATGTATTCCCTATAGATGTATGGGTAAAGCGTGTTATGTGTCAGCTTTACTTTAACGGCCGGGAGCAAAGCCTTAAAACCATATCAAACTTTGCAACGGAAAAATGGGATAATTTAGCAGGCTATGCCCAGCAATATTTATTTTACTATGCAAGAAGCACGGGTTTAAAAACAAATTAAGGAAAAAGAGTGTTGCTTTTGTATAAGTAACACTCTTTTATATTTAATTTTTATTTAGTACCTTATCGCCTGCGGTTTTAAATATAATGCTTAAATAATTAATTACTATATCGGACCACTTTTCATATCTGTTTTTTGTATATGCAACCACAAAGTGAGTAATTTCACCCTTAACCTTAATTGCATATATAAGAACAGACAAATAGTTTTTTCTGACAGTATATTCATAAAAATCAGGATAAGGAATTCTTATGTTTTCCCTGTCACCGTTAAACATAACATTGCTTTCTCTGAAGGCAGCTTTAAGGCTGTCGGCATAAAGGCAAATATTATCCTCGGCGTCGTCCTCATCAAGAGGTGCACCGTAATGGATTACCTTACGCTGTGCCAAATCATACATAACAACCTGGTCTACCCTAAAGTAATTAAATATCTCATTAAAGACGGAGTTTATAGTACTCTCTCCCCAATCACTAAGCCTTGTAACAGCATCGGTTACGAACTCCAGCCTTTGCAAATCGGACACAGTACGATCTATCTTAATGGTACTGCCAGATGCCTTAATATCCTCCAGCTTACCGTGTATTGCCTCAGTGTATATAACAAATCTGTCACGTCCCTTTGTCTTTGCTATATACAGGCATCTGTCAGCTAACTTAAACAAATCATCATAATTATCTGCATCCTTAGGGAAGCTTGCACAGCCGAGAGAAGCCGTCAGCTTTATATTACCCAGCTTGCCCTTGTATGCCCACTCTATCTGAGCACGTATAGCTCGCAGTGTAGGTCTTAAATCGTCCAGTTCACTGCCAATACCCTTAAGTACAATAAAAAACTCGTCGCCGCCTACACGCCCCACATAACCGTTTTTCCCCACTATATCCTTAATAATACGTGCTACATTAAGTATAACCTCATCACCGAACATATGCCCGTAGGTATCGTTTACATCCTTAAAATGGTCAAGGTCAATCATAATATAGTTTATAATTTCATTTGTATTATTAATAGCGTCTGTAGCCATTTCTCTTATTGCCGCCTTGTTGTAAAGCCCTGTCAGGGGGTCAAGGTTAGACCTATTATCATACATTTTCTCCAAAGCGGAGTAAGTACCTTCCTCAGGTACAATAACCCCCACTACACAGCTTGCAGCCGCACTTTCCCTATCATATATAATTGTAGTCCTTACAGACATGGGACTTTTTCTTTTGCTTTCGGTAAAGGGACACATATTAAGTGTACAGCTTATATTGGCAGAGCATTTTTTTATATCCTCAATAAGATTGCAGAAGCCTGAAATATGCATAGGGTCAACCATATCCTTTTCCACCATAAAGCTGTAAAAGTCATCAATGCTCCCCTCGAAGCCTATTTTATCCCTATCACAGAACACCATAATTTTACCTGTAGCTGGAGTATAATCAAAAGTAATTGCAGGGTGTAAAAGTTGCATACCGTAGCTAACCTTTTTATAGGCATCGCTGAGAACCTCATACTCCTTAACAAGGTAGACAACATCATACATATTAAGCTCATAAAAATTATCCGGGTCAACAGGGCTGGGCTTAATAAAGATAATAATATGACAATATTGCCCCGCAAAATTTTTAACCCTTACAATAGCATAATTTTCGCTTACCCTATCGCAGTCCTTAACGGCATTTATAAAGATTTCCCTGTCATCGGGATGAATGTATGGTGTAAAAAGATATATAACCTTATCCCCTAAAAAACGATATATCTTTTCATCAACCACCTTAAAATGATAGTTTGCGTCCATTACGGCACTGCCGATTATATGTTCAAAGCTTTTCATTTCCCTTTGCATAAAAACACCTTCTTTTTTCGATGTAATACATTAACTTATATTATTATATTATATCACTTATTAAGCTGTGCGTCCTTCCATACAGACTTGCTTACCGCCTCAATCACAGCCGACTCAAAGGCTCTTTCCTTCAGAGTACATACACCCTCAATGGTTGTGCCTCCCGGTGAGCAAACCATATCGCAAAGCACCTCAGGGTGCTTTCCGCTTTCCAAAACCATTTTGGCACTGCCCATAACGGCACCTGCCGCAATTTCAACAGCGGCATTTTTGTTCATGCCCGCCTTTAAAGCCCCCTCTGCAAGGGCATTAATAAACATATATACGTAAGCAGGTGAGCAACCGGCTATAGCGGAAAATATTGCAAACTGCTTTTCAGGCACAAGGGCAGTTGTGCCTATTGCCTGAAAGAGCTCCTCTACAAGACTTATATCCTCACCTGAAGTGCTTTTGCCGCCGCAAATACCCGTAACCGACATAGCCACCTGTGCGTTTACGTTAGGCATAATTCTGACAACCTTAAGCCCCTTAATATCAAGACTCTCCTCAATATCCTCTGTGGATATACCCGCCGCCATGGATACAACAAGAGGCATTTTGGACTTAAGCTCCGACCTTATCTCGCCTAAAACCTCTTTAAACATAATAGGCTTAACTGCAAGAAAAACTATATCGCTTGCTTTAACCACATCACAATTGCTCTCACAGGGGTTTACTCCCAGCTCCTTAGCCTGAACAGCCAGAGCCTCTTTATTTTTCCTTGTTATGTAAATATCCCTACCGTCTGCCTTTCCCTTGGCAATAAATCCCTTAAAAATAGCAGAACCCATATTACCTGCACCTATAAAGCCTAATTTCATATATGTTCCTCCCTTTACTCAGGCTTAATGCCCTCTGTACTGTTAAAGCTTATATCAAGGGGCTTTACACCGTTTGTCAATGCACCTACGGAGATATAATTCACACCGCAGCCCCTGAAGCTTGCTATTGTATCAAGCCTAATGCCTCCCGAAGCCTCCGTAATTATATGAGAAGGCACTAAGCCTTGTAACTCCTTGATTTGCTCAGGTGTACGGTTATCAAACATAATAACGTCAGCACCTGCTTTTACTGCCTCTATAACCTGCTCCTTAGTTTCCGTTTCAACCTCAATTTTAACCATATGCCCCAGCCTTGACCTCACAAGGCTTACAGCCTTTTCAATACCGCCTGCAAAAGCAATATGGTTGTCCTTAAGCATAACGCCGTCATAAAGAGCGTAGCGATGATTGTATCCTCCGCCTACCGTAACTGCATATTTTTCAAACATTCTCAGTCCCGGATAGGTCTTTCTTGTATCACACAGCCTGATGCTACGGTCATCAAGTGCTTTCACATATTGGTCTGTCTTGGTGGCAATACCGCTCATTAACTGCATAAGGTTAAGGGCAATACGCTCACAGGGCAGAAGAGTTGACACTCTGCCGTAAACCTCTGCAATTATATCGCCTTTTTTTACCCTTTCTCCCTCTTTTTTCAGGAGCTTTACCTTAACCTCATTATCACCGTATGCCTCATAAGTAAGTGCTATCATATCAAGACCGCAGATTATGCCGTCCTCCTTAACGGTAAACTTGCCTTTACCATAGGTATCCTTATCAAAAACCAAATCCGTAGACAAATCTCCGCTGCCTACGTCCTCAATTAAAAATTCCTCAATCTTTTTCTTAGCCTCAAGTCTGTTCATAAAAAACCTCTTTTCAATCCGCTATGTAATGAGCCCCTATGCTCTCCTTACGTTCAGCCGCCGCCTTGGCAATAAGCATACCGCAGGTAAGCATATTGTAAACTTCAAGCTCCTCATTGGTATAGGCATTATAGTCAAGGCTGACAAAGCCCTCCTTGGGAGCAAAGCCCTGAAACCAGCTTATAATTTTATCCTCATCACTTCTATGCCTTACTATGCCCACAAACTCCATCATTTTACGTTGAATTTCAGCCTTGGCAGGCAATTGGGTATTAAGCCTTGTGTCAGGATATTGCAGCCTGATTTCCGTAGGACTTTGAGGATTATCAATTATATAGTCTGCCGTAAGTCTGCCAAACACAAGCCCCTCTAAAAGGGAATTGCTGGCAAGACGATTGGCACCATGCACACCTGTACAGGCTGCCTCACCTACGGCAAATAAATTTTGTATATTGGTTATACCGTTGCTTTCTGCCTTAATACCGCCCATATGAAAATGAGCACCCGGTGCAACGGGAATAAGCTTTTTAGATAAGTCAACACCGTTTTCAATACAGATACTGCTGACAGTAGGGAACTTTTCCTCAAAATTATCAATAGGTGAAATATCCAGATAAATTTTTTCCCCTTTAAGGTAGTGTGCATAAACCTCTCTTGCAACCACATCACGGGGAGCAAGCTCTGCCATGGGGTGAACCCCCTTCATAATACTTACTCCCCTGTCATTTATAAGCATAGCACCTGCACCTCTTACCGCCTCTGAAACCAAGCCGTAGGCGTGACCGTCTATAGTCAACATTGTAGGGTGAAACTGTACAAACTCTAAATTTTTAAGCTTAGCCCCTGCTCTGTAGGCAAGAGCAATACTATCTCCCGTAATGGTCTTGTCATTTGTGGTAGCAGGATAAAGCTGACCTATACCTCCCGAAGCAATAACCGTACTGCCTGCAAAATACTCTCTTATATTACCCTCTTTATCACGTGTAACAGCACCGAAGCATTTGCCGTTATTAATAATTAAATCCAGAACAGGCTCATTTTCTCTGAAGGTAATATTACTGTCCTCTAATGTGTTTTTTATAAGCTGTTCAATCACCTTAAAGCCCGTACTGTCACCGCCTGCGTGAATAACCCTGTTTAAGCTGTGTGCCGCCTCTCTGCCGAAAAGAAGCTCACCCTTATTATTACGGTCAAACCTCATACCTGCTGCCATAAAGTCAATAAGCATTTTAGGTGCAAGCCTTACAAGCCTTTCAACTGCCTTTTCATCATTAAGATAACAGCCTGCACGCATGGTGTCCTTGTAATGGAGATGCCAGTGGTCCTCCTGTGCAAGAGCCACCGAAATACCCCCCTGTGCCAGGGCGGAATTGCTGTCGGTTTTTCCTCCCTTTGTTACAATAGTAACCTTTATATTATATTTAGCCAGCTCTGCCGCCGTACTAAGTGCAGCAATACCGGAGCCTATTATAAGTACATCTGTTTTAATCATGAGATGCCTCCGAAATAAACAAAAATTTAACAACCCTTTTACTTGCTATATATTTTGCCACAAACCTATGGTAATTTCAACCCCTACCTGCTAAAAACTCTGCCTGTTTTGATGTGAATATTGCCTTTCCGCCAACCATAAGTCCTACGGTATAGCGACCCTCAGGCAGACAGGTAGCCCCCAGCATAAGACAAAAGCCCCCTAAAAGTGCTTTTCTTCCATGGATTGCCTGAGCATCAACACGCATTTCCCTGAGAGGCTTAAAGCGATATATTCTGCCCTCATTATTTTTCAACAGCACATAAACCCTGCTGTTAAGTCCCTTAAAGCCGTATCCGCTTATCATAACCCAATCTGAGCTTAGGACATACTCAAGCTTGTAGGTAAAATCCCCTGATTTGGGTTCTTTTATTTCCTTAAAGTCCCTTTTGTACAGACTGAAATTTCTTTTGGAAAAATCCACTCTGTAGGGGCTTAAATTAATATTATAAAAATCATCTCTTCCGCTGAAATAAGGGTGCTTATCAAAAAGCCTCTCTCTTTCCAGGGCAAGTCTTTTAAGCTTTTCTTTGCTTAAGCGGTCATCGCCTCTTGAGAGGGACTCAAAATGATATAGCTTTGCCTCATTTACTACCATATTGTAGTAGCCCTTTTCCAAAAGAGAAAAGCAAAGGGCAACATCATTGTAGCTTACCTTAAAATCCTCATCAAAGCCCGGAAACTTAGTCTTTTCGACCATAAGGCAGGCTCCCGTTACCGCCGTATAATTCCATACCCCTCTGTTTCTGCCATTATAAAGGCAGGCACTGTCCCTTTCCCCTAAAAAGGCATGGGCAGGTCCAGGCTGAATATTAATAACTCCGCAATGCTGTATAATTTCACCCTCAGGATAGTAAAGCTTAGCACCTACGGCACCGCTTTCAGGCTTTGCGGCATAGTAGGTCATACGCTCTAAAAGATCAGGGGATATAACCTGTGTATCATCATTTAAAAAAAGTAAAAACCGTTTTTCAGCTGCCCTTGCCCCTATATTGCACATATATGAGAAGTTAAACTCACATTCCTCATATATATATTTATCTGCCAGAGCTTTTGCTTTTTCGGCATTTTCCTTATTGCTTCCGTTGTCGGTTACTATAATTTCATAATTCTTATAGGTTAATTTATTTCTGATACTGTCTATACAATTTTTAAGGGTGTCAATATTATCCTTAGAGGGTATGATTATGCTTACACCACCCGAGGCACCCTTAATTTCTTCTCCGTAAAATTCAAGCTCTCTTTCGGACTTAACTAAAGGTCTTGCACAGTGTGCAACCTTAATATTACCCTTTAAAAGGTCGTAGGGGTGCTTATAATTTCCCGCCAATTCGGATTTAATTATAAAAAAGCCTATGTAGTCACAGCTGTTTAAGGTGTCCGGAGAAAAATCAGGCTTAAAAAACTTTTCCTCATCACAATAAACAGCATCTGCCCCCTCCCTTATAAGCTTTTCAACCATAAGGTAAAGAGCCTCCTCCTTTAAAACATCTCCGGCAGGCAGAAAAGCAGTATACTCACCCTTACCCTCCAAGTTGAAGTTTTTGTATTTTTGCTTTTTAAGGGCCGTAAGGCTTAAAACCTTATGCCCCTTTCCGTATATAATTACATTAATTTCAGGCTCTCCTTTAAGGAGGGGATAGCCAAGGTCATACTCCCCCTCCTTTAAAAGGTAATTTTTAAGCTTGTTTTTAACAAGAAAGCAAAAGCCTCTTATGCCGTATTGTTTAATGTAATTCATATTAATCATATCCTAACAAATACTTTTTGCCAAACAATAAATCGTACTGTATAATCTCATATTTTTTAATATCCTCATCCTCTGAATTTATACCGAACTCCTTATGGATAACGGGATATTTTTCTCTTAAGGAATAGATAAAATCAAAATAAGAGCTGTAATTAATTTCCGCATCTCTTAAAATCTGAGGTGCAAGCTGATTAGGTGTAATATATTCACAATCAACATTAATTTCCTTAAAGTTGGAATAGGCAACAAGAGGTGTGCCGTACTTATTGTACTTATCCTCAATATAGCCAAGTGTGCCAAAGGCGTCAAGAGCAGGCAGATGGTCGCCCCAGATATATAAAATTGTAGGTCTTTGGGCATTGTCCACATACTCAACCATTTCTGCAATAAACCTGTCAGCATTAAGGACGCCCTGGCTATACTGCTCTAAATTATATAGCTCTTTTTCACTAAGCTTATCTGAGGATACCTTAACCTCAGTTTCCTTATACTTGTTTTCATATAAGGTATGGTTTTCAATAGTAACGGCAAAAACAAAGCTAGGCTCCTTGTTTTTATCCAGCTGTCCCTTAATCACCTCTGCCAAAGCGGCATCGGTAAAATACCCGTCACTTGTGATATTTTCATTTGTAAAAGGCAAATCCTTTTTTTCAATAAAGCTGTCAAAGCCCATACACTGATAAACATTATTCCTGTTATAGGTGGTGCCGTTATTTGGGTGTATTGCAACTGTATTATAGCCGTTATTATTAAACTCCCTTGCAAGAGAGGGTATTTCCTCCTCATCGTTATTCCAATAGGTTACATAAGGCACTACATTATCAAGGAAGAAATAATTGCTCATCCCCGTAAGTGCCTCAAACTCAACAGAGCCTGTAGCACCACCGTACTTAGGTGAAATGGTAGTTGCCTTTGCATACTTATTCATATTTTCGTTTACAGCCATTGAAAACTCCACATCAGGTATCCTTTGTATATCTGACATAGACTCCTCCATTACAAGTATAACATCGGGCTTAATATCACTTTCCGCCTCATTATTAAGCTTATCAAAATCACTTTTCAGCTGTAGCATATAATCCTTACTATAGTTCTTATCAGCCTTTGGATAAATATCACTTATTTCCTTAAACTTAAGGTAACTGTAGGCTACAACACCCTGCTCCTTAACACAAGACTTTGTACCAAGCCACAGCCTGTTCATATTACAGCCCAAGTCAACAAATCTGTTAGCCTCCAGCATATTTGCCATAGATACAGTTATAAAAAGACAGACGGCAGCAATACTAAAGCTTGGCTTGTGCCTTAAAATCACACTGCGGTATTTATAGGCAAGCACCCCAAGCCCAATTACTATAACAACAAGCAGAATAACCAAAACAACAGCAGGCACATACATTGTAACTATATTAAAAAAGTCATTTATCTGTAATATATCCATAGGCTTAAAGGTACTGTCGTGATATTTAAGCTTAACAAAATTACCTATATATATAATTGCATATAGGAATAGTGCAAGACCTCTGCCTACTACACCGCCAAACAGCCACCTTATAAACATATATATTACAGCCACCAGCATAAGGTTAAGGAAAATAGCAGAGCTTTCCATTACAGCCTCAAATGCCATGTAAACATCCATCTGTTCAAAGAAAACCTTAGCAGTCATTTCCAAGGCTACAGTCATTAAAAATATAACAAGACTATCAAAGCCTATACCGAAAAGCAAATTAAAATTAACGCTGTGTTCCTTATATTTATCATAGTCATTAGTCCTTATAAGAGCAACAGCACAGCAAAACAGAAGTATATAATATACACCGGCAATAAAGATTCTTATTCCGCTTCCGCCATCATTACTGAATAAAAGATTATCAGTGCTAATGCCTGATATAAGGATATAAATAAACACCGATATAAGCGCATAAAGCCCAATAGCAAGCTTATATAGCTTAATATTGCCCTTCATAAAAGTCCCTATCAGGCACCCTGACAAAAGAGCAGGTATAAAAGCGGCTATACCCGTATTAAAGCTTAATAAATAGGTCAAAAGTAATCCTGCTGCTACTAAAGGCATAAAGAGCTTACTCAAAAAAGCCGCCGCCTTACCCTTGTGTGCCCTTATTCTTTTCAACACAGGCACTAACAAAACAGGGCTTATACTTATAGCAAGCCAGAGAAGAACACTACAAAGCTCACTGAGCCATTGACCCATAATAACGGGTACAATTTTCTCATATTTATTAAATGTTATATCATTAAGGGTCATTTCCGACCCTACAACATAGGTTAAATCCACCCTGATGTTATCAACTTTTTTATTGCTTTCGGGTAAAGTAAAAGTATTTTCCCCCTGCTTTATACGACCCGGTATAATTACACGATCATTGTCACTATAGAAAACAAATATTTCGCTTGATGTAGAGTCCATAGACATATCTGCTACATCTACAGTCACCAGACGTACATTGTTAAGCCTGTCACCCCTATAAGTCAGCCAAGGGTCACCGGATAGGGCAGTCAGAGTCTTTTCCTCCACTTCATAGTCCTTTACCTGGCTGAAAAGACTTACAAAATCCTCCGGCTCAATTTTTCTTTCCTTGTATTTAAAGCCAATACTCGCATAGGTAATAACAAGGCTTAAAAGGATAATACCGACAGTCACTCCCGATAAAATAAGCATAAGCCTTTTTTTATCTGAGCTTTTTATATAAAAATGTATAAAAGCACCAATTATAACAGGTATAGCTATAATAGAAAGTTTATCAGCCAAAAATGAAAGACTTAGCCATAAATCGTAAAGGGCAAAGTCAACTACAAACTCTCTGTCATTTACAACCATACTTTCAATGCCCGCCTGCTGACCCACCTCATTAAGCAGGTCAAGCCTTATATAATCAACTCCTCTGTAAGCATTATTAAACTCAATACGGTTTTCTCCCTCTTCAAGATTTATTCCCTCACGAAAAAAATCGCCATTTATACAAATAAATATATCCGTGTATTTATAATCCTCGGAAAGATAATTAACATTCAGAGTTATGCCCAGATAATCCTTTTCCTTATCAGTATTATATACTATCCAAGGGTCATCGGAAAGAGCGGTTAAATATCCGTCCTCCACGGCAAACTCTTTTACATTATTACTGTCTGAAATTAAGCTCTGAAAATCCACCTTTTCCTCAGTAAACCGACTTTCAAGGCTAAATAAGCCTATCCCTGCCATTAATACCACAGCACATAACAAGGCAAAAACATATTTTAACTTTTTATTCAAAACTTTCGCTCCTAACTATTGGGTTATTACCCAGCTTTTTGACTCAGTATCAAACTGCAGATTACCGTTTGAGCAGTAGTCATCCTGTACAAACATAAGTCGGAATATATCCCTGTCGGTCCAATCCGAAGTAAGGAAAGTGTCAAACCAGTCCATTACAAGGTCTGAGCTTAACTGAGATTTATCAAGTATGCCTATACCCTCACTTATTTCACCGAATTTACGGGCAAAATCCACAACTCCCTGCTGCAGCCTGCTTAAATCCTCACTTATTACATTATCGGACTTGTAAAGTGGCTCACCCTCAGGGCTGAAGCATATAAGCTGACCGTAAGGTGCCTTTAACACAGCCTCTAAAAACAGCTGATTTCTGAATATTTTGTGGTGCTTTTCATCCTCTGTACGCAGTACACCATACATGGAAAGGCACTCACAACCTATTCTTTCAGGCTTTCTGTCAACGCCTGTACAAAGATAAGCACCCTTTATTTTACGTTCTGTCATTTTAGATAAATAGTACTGTATTGTACCTGAATAGCCTACATCGGCAAGTATAGCTTTATCAGTCATACCTACCTTATTAATGTATGCCTTATAGGCATTACGCTCCCTTTCAGCCCTTTGTAAAATATCCGCCTTATGGACTGAAAGCATAGCCATTACCTCTTCATTATCTTCAGGCATATTAATGCTGCAATCTGTCATATCATCATAAAGGTCAATACCAAGCCTTGCCTTAAACATATTGGATAAGGAGCCTCTGTAGTACTGGCATAAAATTTCTTTTATATCATTTTCATCTCTGATTGCCGCCACCGTGGCCGCCCTGCGAGAAGTAAGGAAATACTGAACCTTATCCTCTGTACCCTCGCCGTAAAGTGCCTTGTAGATTTTTTCAAAAAGGTAGCCCTCTCTTGCAAGGAACATAATCTGTCCCTCATCTCCTGCTACACCCCTAAGCCACTTACAAAAGGCTGTGAGCAAAGGTCCAAAGCAGGCAAAGCCAAACTCCTCCGGATTTTTTATAACAGGCTCACCGTTTAAATTCTGTGCAAAGGGCGAATTAAAGAGTCCCCCGTTTACCATAAGCCCCAGCATAAGAGAGTCTGCAATACTGCCGTTAATATACTTCTTAAAGCTGTTGTAATATTTGCTCATCTTAAAGCCTGTACGAGGGTTCATAACAAAGAAGGTAGGCTTCAGCTTATCCATCAGGGTCTGTATATCAGAGCGAGGATTATCCCCTACATGGATAGTATTATACTGTCCGTAAATATCAAAAAACGGCTTCCATATAGTGTCATTATCCTTTCGTACACCCTTTTCGCAGGAAATCCATAGGTCCTCATAGCCTGTAAAGCCACACTTTTCAAGCATTTTACCTACAATATCACTTGTAAGGTACATATCGCTTACAAGGATAATTCTCTTACCATTTGCCTTAACATGGTCAAATACCTTAAGCATATCCCGTCTTGGCAGACAAAGGTTAATTTCAAGGTCAATTTCAAGCTGTTTAATTTCCTCGGCAATTTCCGCAGATATATTTAATACCTTAGGTAATTCCTCATATATATGGTGGATATTGGTACCCTCCTTATGCTTATTCCACGCCTCGGCCTCCGCCTCCTTACGTGCCTTAAAAAAGTCAGCCTTAATAGAGTACTTATCCTTGATAATTTCTCCCATAAGCACAAAAAGGTCATCCGGATTATATACTGCCCTTGTAATAAGGGTATCAAATATATCAAAACTCACCACATCAAAAAGACTTAAATGATACTGAGCCGCCTCATAGTCAGTTTTAAAGTAATCCCTGTATACCTTGTAGCTTTTGCCTAAAGAAATATACCCTCCCTTAAGGTCATAAATAGCATCTGTATAATTACGGCTCTTTACTACAAAGGATATGCCTCTTTCCAGAGCATGGGCAATAGTACCGTCTGTCTGACCTGCCTCCTCGGGAAAGTCCTCATACTTGAATTTTCTGTCAAAAAGGGGTTTTACCGCATCCATCTTTGCCCAAAAAAAGCTGCCTACAGGATAGTTGAAAAAGCCCTCTTCAAACTCAATACCAAGACTGTTTAAAAGCATACGTCCGTTATGAGCATTAGCAAGCCAGTCCTGAGCTACAAAAGGCATTTCTCCGAAGGCTTCGGGATAGAAAAGACCTACCCTTTTATCCGACTCAAAAAGGGCAAAAATCTTTTTTACGGTTCCTTCATTGCCTACAAGACAGTCAAGGTTAAACTGTCGCCAACCATACTGCTCTGCACCTGAATATAAGGACTTTTTGCTGTGTACGTGCATAAAGTAGTCATACTTTTCTATTTCTTTGCCAAACTGTACATAAAGGGGAGCAATATCTCTGCCTCTGTTTATGGTTTCCCTTACATCAACCTTATTTACATGCTTCAATTTTTTTAATTTTTTAGTTATAGCCCTAATATCACTGCCGCTCTTACAGGATACATATAAGTCAAAGCTGTAGGGGATATTGTTAAAATAATTAATAAACTCGTCCAATAAATCTACATAATAAAGGTGAAGGTGTACGGCAATTTTTTTATTAAAGCTCTCTAAAGGAGCAATATCCTTAATGTAAATCCTTTCTGCACTGCTTGCATTTTCAGCCTCATTTGTCACAATTTCACGCTGTGCCTTGGCATTTATTTTACGCATTTCAAGGGCATTTTTAAGTCCGTCCCGTTTAACGTAAAACAAAAACTCATAAGTTGAGCCTGTTACCGGGTTATAATGTAAAAATGACTTAGTACCGCCTATCACCTTTCTGAAAGGTGCTGTTATTTTCCAGCAGGTAGAGTTTAATATTTCGTTAATCTGTCCCTCTTTTTGTCTTATTATATTATCCTTAATTATAAGCTGATTATTAATCTGATTTATATGTTCATTTTTATTCTGTAACTCTCTTTGAGTATTATCAAGGCTTGCCTTAGCCTCCTCAAGACATTCCCTTGTATTTTCAAGCTGAGCGTCACGCTCTCTGATGGTACTGTTTAAATTTTCCACAGCGTTCCTGCTTTCATTTAAGGCATTTTCAAGGCTTGCACCCCTGTTTCTAAGTTCGGTTATGCTGTTTATCATAGCCTCCGCTGTTTCAACACTGATTGCCCTTAGCCTGTAGCTTACCTTAATAAAGTCAATACCCTTTGTAGTTACGTACATATTAGGGTCATTATCCTTAAACACAATAGTGCCTTCTCCCAAGTCAAAGCCATTTGAAAAAGGACTGAGTAAATTATCATTTTTATCCTTGACAACCAGGTCCTCAACAATACAGCTTAGTGAGGCAGGGTCAATCCTTACCTCAACCACGTCCTCAGGTACCTGAATTTCCAGGCTTGTACCATCAGTCTTATTAATATCGTAATGCTTTACAATACTTTCAGGCAGTATGCCCTCTCCCTTGTTAAAGAAAACATCAACGGCATAATATCCCCTATCTCTTTCAGCTACATAAGCCTGGTCAACCACATAGTATTTTTCAGGCTTAATGTCATGATAAAATGACTTTGTTGAAAAGCTGTCCTTCAAAACATAACGCTGGAAATTAATTTCCATATTATCAAAGGCTGTAATTTCCTCATCTGTTATGTTAAATCTTTCGTATATGCCTTTTTCAAGAAGAATGCGTCTTTTAGAGTGACCTATAATATAGGTAAAGATTACTCTGTACATTATATACTTTATAGGCACGGGAAAGTTAAAGGTCCACTCATAGTCAATAATATTATAAACATCGGTTACAATTACATTATTAAATACTACATCAATATTACTTAAGGAAACAGCCTCATACTCACACTCACCCCTTAAGTCACCGAAAACCTGTACAAATTCCTTAGTTTGTACAAATTGTGTTTTACCCTTTACATTAAAAACCTCATTAAAATAAGAGGAAACCTCATTTAAAAGCCCCTCTGTATCCTTGCTGTCAAGGAGGGCATCAAGCCTTTCCTCTAAGGTATTACCCTTAATATATTCAAGCTGTGCAATTTCCCCGTTAATGGTACACTTATTAATTGCAACAGCCCCGCTTAAATTATTTTCACTAAGGGAGAGGTACGCATTGTATATATTGGCAATATGCTCCCTACTGCCTTCGGTTAAGGGTGCCTTTTCCACAACAAGCCTATCCCCGTCCTTAACAATACAGGTTCTTATTTTAAATTTGTCGCTTCTCTCATTGGAGTACTTTACATAAACTATGTTCTTCATAATCAAACCTCTACTTTTTTAGCAGTACTAAAAAGGAATTAGAATATTCCGCAAAAAGACCGTTTCTTATAACCGAGTCAAATGCCTTGCCTTCATCTAAGGTTATAAGTCTGCCGGCGTCAAAATTTCTCATATTATTTCCTAAATCTCCTACCTTAGGCAGATAAGAGTCACTGTACACACATTCGGTAAATTTATAGTCAGGATATGGATAATAAAAGGTTATGTCCTTAAAGCCTGCCTCTGTGCAAAGGTCAGTAAGCTCCTTTTTACCAAAGGTCTTTACACCGCTTGTGTTGGTATAGCCCTCTATGGACTCATAGTATCTGCGTACATGGTCCTCCTTGCAGCCTGCCCAATACTTCATACCCAGCTTATTTTCAATAGCAACTGCAAGAATGCCATTTTCGTTAAGAAAGCTGCCGCATTTTTTCAGCATATCCACATATGGCTTTTTAGCATTTATATAGCTTTCACTGTATTCAAGAACGCCTATTAAGGTTACAAGGTCAAACTTCTCCTGAATATGCTCTGCTATATCCTGAAAGTTGCCTACCATAACCTCAATATTATTGTACTCCGTATTCCTATAGGCATTTATCTCCGTACGCTTTTTAGAAAGCTCCACACATTTTACGCTTTTTGCCTTTTTAGCGAAAGCTCCCGTTACCGCACCGCAGCCTGAGCCTATTTCAAGTACTGTCATAGTATTGTCTAAGGGCAGCCACTCAACGCAGTTTTTCCTAAGCTCAGATAAGTGATACAGATACTCCCACTTGCCGCTTTCCTTAATTATGCCGTCATACTCACAAGGCTCTTTTGTCTTGACAATCTCCAGTATTTCCTCCTCAACAGGTCCGTCACAGTATAAATCCTTACCGCCGTAATAGTCAAGGTTGATAGTTACACCGCCGATTTTTTCCAAAGTTTTCACCACCTAGTCAATTTCCACAAGAGAGTTCATATCATAGAACCCCACAGTATTTTTATCCGAAATAACAGTTATATTGCACACCTGATACAGCCTGTGGTACACAGTAAAATCTCCGTCAGCATAGCCTGTGCAGCCAAGGCTTAAAAGGTAATTACCACCCTGTATATCCATTTTCTGGGTAAAGGTGACAGTTTTTTCATCTCCCGCTTTAACCTGCCCTACGTCCGCATTTTCATACATAGTGTTTGTGC